>CAWBOB010000001.1:0-422752 GCA_963790335.1 uncultured Actinomycetes bacterium
GCGAAGTGCCGACGGAGGAGCCTCCGCCGACAAGGCGTGATTGGAGTTTGCCCTTGCCCCTCCGTGGCACGAGAACGGGGAAGACGAGCCAAAGAGGGGAGGGAATCTAGGTTCAGCGTCCAGGAAGCGGATGTTCGGATGAAGGACGGCAAGTCGAATGGATCCCCCGCCAGCAAGGGACCCCTTGACCAGCTACGTCACTAGTGGGGGCGGGGGCGGTCGAACCCCCGACCTTCGCCTTGTAAGGGCGTTGATTCCTGTCTCCCCTGCCTCACCCCGTCTCTGACCTGCATGTTTGTCTCTCGTCCTGAGAGAGAACGACACCCTGGAGACATGCTGAGACGGGGCACGGGGGAATGGTCGGCACGTCAGCAAGTGAGCGGCGCGTACGGCTCAGTCAGAAGCTCACCCATCTCCGTGCGCCGCCAGTGTCCGCCGCTCGCGTCGGTGAACGCCACGGCTACACCGGGTTGCCGATACTCGTTCGTTCTCCATGCTCCGTCGACGGGGTGGCTATGGGTCGAACCGGGAGGCACGACGCCGAACACGACTTCCATCGTCTCCCCCGCTCGCGATCCGGCGTTCGGCGTGTAGTAGAGCACGGTCGAGTAGATGGGAGTCTCACCGGCGTTGCGCACGAACATCAGGCTCGTCTCCCCGTGCTCGTGCTCATGCCATGCTGCAACGCTCCGGGCGGGAGCCTGCCGCCTGTACCTACTCCGACGCCCTATGGGCCGACAACTGCTGGACAAGAGCACGAGCGCTACGACGAGCGCGCCGGTCGCACCCAGCGCTTGTACCCACTCGGCGAGGTTCCCCCACTGCACATCCAGAGGATACGGCCGAGGTCCGACATGCACTGCGGAACCGGGTAATGAAGCATTTTCAGCGTTGAGCCATCTGAACGTGCTGAGTGTCGTCGTCGCCTTGGTTCCTTTCCACGAGGGCGATCAGTGCGATACCGCTGACGATTAGCCCGAACCCGGCCCACGCCACAAAGGTCAGCTGTTCACCCAACACGAGCGTCGCCAGGCACGTCGCAACGACGGGCTCTGCCATGGCGAGCGTCGTCGCCGTCGAGGCGGACAGACGCCGCAACCCGTAGCCGAACAGCAGGTACGCGCAAGCCATGGGAACGGCGGCTAGATAGGCGAGCACAACCGCGCCGTGCGGTCGCAGGAGCGGTTCGAGGTCGCCGAGCAGGAAAGCAGGCACAAGGACCACCGAGGCCGTACCGAAAGCTCCGGCCATCACTGAGCGCGAGGCGTTCCCCTCGCGATCATCCGCGCCCCGCCCAGCTGTAAAGGGCATAGCCAAACCCTGCTCCCAGGCCCAACAGGACACCAGTGAGAGGGTTCGTACCTCTGGCCGATTCGGCCCCTGCGGCAAGGAGTACGACCCCAAAGATGCTGAGTGCCGTTGCGGTAGCCCACCCCGCGTCGGATAGCACGGCGCTCCACGACGCGCTCGAGCACGGCGGCGAACACTGGGCCAGACCCGAGAGCAAGAGCATTCCCCACGGCAACGCCGACCAACGACATCGATACGTAGTACATCGCCGCATAGCCCACGACCCCGAGGCTGGCTGCACACAACAGCACCGCCGATCCCTCTCGCAGGAGTCGGGCTGGAGCCCGAGGGTCGAGGGTGAGCAGCAAAATCCCGCCGAACCCGAACGTCGAGAGCCCGACAAGCAGTTGGCTCGCGGTCTCGGGCGCTTGGTGTGCGACGGTGCCTGCGTTTCCCCAGAGCACGCTGGCCAAGAGCACCGCGAACATGTGCCGACCGCTCCTCCCCAACTCACGGGGTGCACCCTAGGGGCGGACGATGAACGTGACATCGCCGGGCACGGTGGCTTCGCATCGCTTCCCTTCGTGGGCCGCCCGCTCTTCACCCCCCTCTCTGCGAGTCGAACGGGTTCGCGAGGTCTGTCGAACCTGTGGCCGCTCGGATCAAACAGGCACGCGAGACCGAGAGCGGTCGCCATGTAACAGACGGGGGGAATGGAGCGGACCGAGACCACTCCCGCTCCCCTCGGGAGCACATTCCTGCAGGTCAGACGTAGTGGGCGCTGAGGGTCTCGAACCCCCAGGGCGAGAAGGAAGTGCTGGTCAGGGTGCTGACCTGCGGAAACGCTGTGCCGTTGAGGTCCGCTAAGTACCTCGGCGTGCCTTCAGCTTATTATGCCGGTGTTATGCCCATGGAGCCGAACTGCCGGTCGGGTCGATCTCGCACGACGACCTTGCTCGAGCGTGGCCCTCTCCTGACGGAAGAATGATCGCGTTGGGCGCTTCGGAAAAGCCATAGGTCCTGTCGATGACCGGCCGGAGCTGTCCGGCATCGGCGAGTGCGCCGAGCTCCTGGAGATCGATCGTTCCGACATGCGCTGTGACCGAGAGATATCCTTGCCCCCGGTAAGCGACGTCTTCGGCAGATTCGGACATGCTCGGGAACGCCGTGACCGCGGCCTTGCCGCCATCAGCGAGCGCGCGCCGCAAGTCGGAAACAGACCGGTTCCCGACGGTGTCAAGGATGCGGTCGTAGCGGCGGCCACTGTCACGCGAGAAATCCGTGGTCGTGTAGTCGACCACGTCATCCGCACCCAGCGACCGAACGAAGTTCGAGGTTCGGGGATGGTGACCACGGTAGGTCGGCCCGAACGACTCACGATCTGAACGGCGAACGTGCCGACCCTTCCCGAGCCCGTTGATCAGCACCTTCTGTCCTGGCTCGATCTGTCCGTAGTGTCGAAGACCTGCAGCGCCGTAACGCCGGCCATCGGGAACAGCGGCGGCCTCCAAGAACGTCAAGCTGGCGCGGCCTCCGCGGCAAGAACGCCGACGGGGACCGACGCGTACTCCGCGAACCCTCCGTAACCGTGGTCGAGGAGATTGGCGCACACCTAGCTCCCAGGCTCCAGTACCTGGTGAAGCCATCACCGACAGCCTCGATCCCGTCAGCACCATCGACGCCGAGATTCCGGTGTTTCGGCCGCAGAAGGCCCAGGGTCAAGTCGGGAGAACATCGGCTTGCCGCGCATGGAACGCCAGTCCGCCGCATTGACCATGCGGCCTTGATCTTGACTAGCACCTCGCCCGCCGCCGCCGACGGCATCTCCACGTCAGCAAGGCGCAGGGTGTCCGGGGGGCCGTATCGCTCCCACAACCACGCTTTCATGGATGGCCCCCCGCTAGACCGCTGTCGCGTCGAGCCGGTCTCTGTCTTCGTCGCGACCGAACCCGACACGTGTGGATGTCGATTCCCAGAGCGAGATCCCCAGGCCAGCCCACGCCACGCCGACCGGTATCGCCACCAGCCTGTCGAGCGACTCCGGGAGGACCTGGATCAAGCTGGTCGACAGCGCTCCGATCACGAGCAGCGCCGCGGCCCAGCGCGACAGCACCGCGCCCGCCATCGCGCACGCCGAAGAGCACGCCACCGAGGATGTACGTGACGCCTGACGCGACGTTCCCGGCAGCGAGGCCGCCGAGCTCGCCGTCGGCCTGACCGGTGGCTGTGAGCTCGATCACGTCCGCGACGTAGCGCGGATTTGTATCGGCCAACTGCGGAAGGACTGCTGCCTCGACGAAGCTGAATCCGTAGATGATGAAGAAGCCGCAGCCGTACAGGGCGACCCCGATCAATCCGAGCACCCCTGACTCGTTGACCTGCCGAAGGTATATCCCGAGGACGCCTATGAGTGCGAGAACTGTCATCACGAGCGTCAAGACATGCACGGCCTTCCACGTCGACGTCGTCACGTTCTCGACCGTTTCATCGGGATGGATGAACTGGAGAAGGACGAAGATCAGTCCGGCCACAACAGCCGCAACGCCAGCCGCTCGATAGAGCTTCGTTCGAGTCATGTGGCCAAACCCCAGCCGAAGACTGGCCCCGGTGACTTCAGCGTGTACGTGTGGCGTCCGTCGGCGATGGTGACATCAGCCATACCGATACTCCTGAGGAGCGGTGGCCAGAGCTCTCTCTCCGGCCCGGCCCCGGACCATAAGGTCCGCCCGGGAAGCTCGTCAAGAGAGAGCCTCATCCCTCCCGCACTCTTGCTCTCACCCGTCTGGCCCGACTAGATTCCTCCCTCGCAGCTGACAACCGGAGGGAGGGTTTGCATGGACTACCAGCGGATTGCGCGTGTCACGGGGGTGCTTTGGATCATCACCTTCGTGACGGCGATCCCGCCTCGATTCATCTTGTACAACCCGATCCTGGAAGATGGAACCGATTACGTCCTTGGCCAGGGGGACGATGCGCTCACCTTGATCGCGTTCGGGGCCGTGCTGGAACTGATGCTCATCATCTCCGCCATCGGGACGGCCGTGTTGCCGTACGGCATCCATAGGCGTGCGAGCGAACCGGGGGCGATCGCCTACGTGACGGCCCGTGTGATGGAGAGCGTGTTCATCGCGGTCGGGATCCTGTGCATCCTGGCGATCACAACGCTTCGCCAGGACGCGCCGAGCGGGTTGGACGCGGCCACCGGCCAGGGCCTGGAGGCGGTCTACCAGTGGGCGTTCCGACTCGGACCGGGCTTCGTCGTCGGTGTCGGCAACGGCTTGGTCCTGGGCTGGCTGATGTATAAGTCCCAGCTCGTGCCTCGTGGACTGTCGATCCTCGGACTGATCGGTGGCCCGCTGCTCATCCTCGCCGGCGTCCTCGTCATGTTCGACGTGATCGAGACCGGCAGCTCCATCGACGGACTGCTGACGATCCCGGAGGCGCTCTGGGAGCTGTCGCTCGGCTTCTATCTCATCTTCAAGGGCTTCAGGTCGGACGCCCTGGCCAGGTTGGGATCGCCGACAACCGCGACCGTCTAGCTGCACAACTTGGACAGCGAGGAGCCCCGGCGCCAGCCGGGGCTCCCCGTCGCTTCTGCTAACACATCGGCGCGGTAGGTCGGGAGGCCGGACAGATGTTCCTAGTCGGAGCTCCACATCCACCCCTTCGACCTGTTGTGCCTGGATCAGCTGTGCATGTGCTTCGTAACGTCGGCGCGCCGCCGATACCGTCCCCCATGCGGCCGGTGGAGAGGCATGCCATGCTGTGGCCCGCCTCGCTCCGTGCGGGCGTGCGTGCCGCAAGATGGAGGATGCGATGAAGGCGATCGTCCAGGATCGGTACGGCGAGGCAGACGTTCTCCACCTCGAGGACAGTCGACACGCCGACCGTCGGCAGTGGCGAGGTGTTGCTCAGCGTCGAGGCCGCGAGCCTGTTCGCCGGGGACTGGCACTACATGGCCGGCATGCCGCTCGCTTTCCGGCCGGCGAGCGGCCTGACGAAGCCGAAGATAGAGTCCGAGGCCGAGACGTGGCCGGCACGGTGCACGCGGTAGGGCCGGACGTATCCGCATTCGACGTCGGCGATGCCGTGTACGGCATCTGCAACGGAGCGTTCGCCGAGTACGCCGTCGCGGGAGTCGACAAGCTGGCGCCGAAGCCGACGAACCTCTCGTTCGAGGAGGCAGCGACGGTTCCCATCACGGACCACCGCGCTTCAAGCGGTCCGGGACCATGGAAGGGTGCAAGCCGGGCAGTCCGTTCTGGTGATCGGCGCGGCGGGCGGCGTGGGGTCGTTCGCGGTGCAGATCTCCAAGGCGTTCGGGGCGGTCGTCACGGGCGTGTGCAGCACGTCACAGACGGACGCCGTCCGATCGATGGGTGCCGACAGCGTCATCGACTACACGCGGGAGGACTTCGCGGAGCGCGGGGTGCGATATGACGTCATCCTGGACACCGCCGGGAACCGCAAGCTCTCCGTACTTCGGAAGGCCCTCGTGCCGAAGGGCGCCCTCGTGATCGTCGGAGGCGAAGGCGGCAAGGGGAAGTTCCTCGGCGGCTTCGGTCGAGGGACCTGCGAGCGCCCCTCCTTTCTGCGATCACGAGTCAGACGATGAAGGGGTTCGTCGCCAAGGAGAACGCGGCTGACCTCGTGGTCCTCAAGGAACTCATCGAAGCCGGCAAGGTGCGACCTCTGATCGATCGAGCGTTCTCGTTGATGGACGTTCCGGAAGCGATGCACTATCTCCGTGAGGGCAGCGCAAGGAAGGGCAAGATCGTCATCACCTCGTTACCGTCGGGCGACGCATGACGATGGTCCCGCGACTTGATCAGTGCGTTGACTTGACCGAGCTGAGTTGGTCCCCGTGCTGAGTCGCGTCGCTCGCACGATGGGTGGGGTCGGATTGTCCGGTGCCTCAGTGGTAGCGGCCGGAGCCGCTGGAGGGCTCATTTCGATGCGAGCCGCCTACCCCCGTCCCCCTGACCACGCGCCATCGAACTTGTCGCCGGTAAGCGAAATGCCCGACGGTCGTCTGGCGGTTGCAGTTGTATTCGGCGCCAGCGGCTCAGTCATCACCGACGCGCTCGGGCCCTACGAAGTCTTTGCTCGGTCGCCGGCCTTCTTTGTGTACTCCGTCGGAGCTGGTCCGACAGCGATGCTGTCCGGTGCACTGGCTGTAGCGCCCGACTACTCCCTCGACGACGTGGACGCGGGCGTCGCCCCCGAACCCGACGTGGTCGTAGTCCCCGCCGTGGGTGCCCCACATGGCGCCAAAGAGGCCCCGCTGCGCGAGTGGCTCACCCGCCGGGTGGACCGGGGCGCGCAGTTGCTCGGAGTGTGTGCCGGCGCCAGGGTCCTGGCCTCCGCGGGCCTACTCGACGGTCGCCGGGCCACCTCACACTGGTCGAGGCTCAGTGGCCTTGAGCGCAGCCGCCCGCAGGTGAGCTGGGTGCGGGGCCAGCGCTACATCCAAGATGGCACGGTCACAACCACCGCCGGGGTGACCTCGGGTGTTTTCGGGGCGCTGCGACTGGTCGAGCAGCTCGCCGGAGCCGCCGAGGCGGAGCGGGTAGGTCGTGAGCTCGCGTACCCCGGCTGGTCTCGAGGCGGCGCCACCGACATCCCCGCGCTTCGATGGGCGCCCCGCGATCTCGCCTTTCTCCTCACCGCGGTCGCGCCGTGGTTCCGGCCGACCGTGGGGGTCGGGCTGGTCGAAGGCGTGGGCGAGCTCGACGTCGCCGCGCCTTTCGAGGTCTACGCCAGCTCGCTCGCAGCTCGCACGGTGCCGATCGCAGCAGGTAATGCCGTCACGACACGACACGGGCTTCGGCTGTTGGCGACTCCGGCCGGGACAACCGCACCGCGGATCGACCGGGTGGTCGTGCCCGGTGTGCGCGGCATCGAGGAGGTTGACTCACAGCTCGTGCGATGGGCGGAGGAGCGCGGCCTCGCTGTCGAGCTTCCGCAGGGAAGTAAAGACGCAAGTGAGTTCGGCTTTGACGCGATGCTGCGCGACCTCGCTGCCTACACCGACCGGACCACCGCCCACGTCACCGCCAAGTCCATCGAGTACCCCTCCGATCACCTCCTACTCGCCGGCGCGGGATGGCCATGGCGACCGACCGCGCTGTTCGCTGCCACGGTCGCAGCGGCCATCGGCGTCGGGCTCATCCCCGCGGCCGCCGCCCGGCGGGACCGACGATGACACACACGCACCCAATCAGCCCGTCGGTGGCGCAGTCACTGCGCGGCCCTGAGCTGTAGGGATTGTGCTTTGTCAGGCGCCTTCGATATCCCAACGCTATGGACCCTACCCTTCCACCTTCACGACTGTCGCTTGTCCGGGGACGCCTTCCCCGCTCATCACAAATGCCCTCGGAAAGGCTAGGGCCGTCTCCTTCCGCCTAGCTCCCGCGTAGATCGAACGCATCCGAGGCGAGGTCGACGCATACCTCCGAACAGCGAGAGCGTTCGGTCTCATCACCGACGCGGAGATCGTGGAGTTTGATCCCCGCTCGCTTCCTTGAGGGGCCGCACTGATCGGGGCTAGGACCGAGGCTACCGCCACGGTTGGCTACTCGTCCCCCACGGTTCCACAGATCACGACCTGCAGGTTTGTGGTGGGCGCTGAGGGTCTCGAACCCCCGACCTTCGCCTTGTAAGGGCGACGCTCTGCCAGCTGAGCTAAGCGCCCGCATCACGCGAGCTCGGTGTGACCGCACGCTCGGCACACCACCGCTCCGAGCTGCGCGGACAGACGCGTTTCCCCGCACGCCCGGCATCGGTCCAGGCCCTCGGACCAGTCGGGCCGCTCGACCTGGCAGGCCGGGCAGATCAGCACCTGCCGCCCACCCGAGACCGCCCGGACCCACGGTGTCTCCCGCTTGTCCGGATCGTAGGTGGGTCGGCCGCACAGGGAACACCCCGGTCGGACGCCCGAAGCGAGGGCACCGTCCATCGGCCTCACGGTTCGCAGGATACCCCTCGCGCTCCCGTGCCAACCGCGGCTCGACGAGCGACGGCGCCTCGCGCTGTCCTCAGGTGCGCTGGCCGATGGCGAGGATGTTGCCGTCGGGATCTTTGAACCACGCCGCGCGCTCGCCTTCGATCTGCGCGATGCCGCGCTCGTCGGTCCGGAGTCCCGGGAAGTCGTACTGCTCGAACATGACGCCTCGATCGCGCGAGCTCGGCGACCGCCGCATCGAGATCGGCTGTCTCGAACGTCATCGCCGTGCTCTGCGCGGTGCCTGCGAACTGGGTCGGATAGACCAGGAACCACGACCCGGCTCCGGCCGCATACGTCACGCCGCCCGAGCGTTCCTCCTTCGTCGGCAGGCCGAGGATCTCACCGTAGAACGTCTTGGCCCGATCGATATCGGAGACCGCGATCGTGGCGTGAGCCGACGCCGACTCGAACATGTGCACCACCCCTCTCGACTGCAACCTACGACTCGGGACGGCTGGGTGCGAAGCGAGCCGATCAACGCTCGTCGTCGCGCCGGCGGCGCATGCGTGGCGGGTAGCCGACCCTCGTCGCGTCCATGACCTTGATGCGGCGCTCGCGTGCGACGTCCTTGAGGAAGCGGTCCTCGGCGAGCTCGAACCGGCGCCACTCGCCGTCGGCATCGACGAACACGACCGAGAGCGGGGAGACGACCGTCTTGGGCTCGACGTAGGCCTCGACGCCGGTATGGGCGTCGAGCCACGAGATGATGTCGGCCCGCTGTTCGCTCGGGCCACCGATGCCCTTGATGCCGCGCTTCACCTGATCGGTGCGGCGATCCCAGTCGTAGCTGCCCGGTCGATCGGATCCGACGATGCGCGCGCGGGAGCGCCGGAGCGCGGCTCGGCCCGCCCGGCGCACGAGCAGCCGCACGAGCCAGATCGCCACGACGAGCAGCACGAGGAGCGGGATGAGCCGGATCATCCCGCCAGCGCGAACAGATGGGCGAGCAGGTAGCCGAGCACCATGCACGAGGGCCACGTCAGGATCCACGCGGCGACGACCTCGCCCGCGACACCCCACCGCACCGCCGACAGACGCTTCGTGGCACCCACGCCCATGATCGCCGAGCCGATCGCATGGGTCGTCGAGACCGGGATGCCGAGCCGGGCTGCGATGGTGATCACGGTGGCGGCGCCGGTCTCGGCCGCGAAGCCGTTCACCGGCTCGAGGTGGGTCAGACGCATGCCCATCGTCCTGATCACGCGCCAGCCGCCGACCATCGTGCCGACTCCCATCACGACCGCGGCGCTCACGATCATCCAGAGCTCGATCGTGAGCTCGGGTGCCTCGGCGCCGAGCGTCCCCACCTCGTTCAGGTAGAACGCGAGCGCGATGATGCCCATCGTCTTCTGCGCGTCGTTGGTGCCGTGGCTGAACGCCATGAAGCCGGCGGAGACGATCTGTCCTCGACCGAAGATCTTCGACACGGTCGGTCGTCGGACCTTCGCGAACAGGCGATAGATCGCCACCATCAGCAGCAATCCCATGAGGAAGCCGCCCAGCGGCGAGGTCACGAGCCCGATCAAGCTCTTCGACGTGCCGGACCATTCCAGCGCCTCGAGCCCTCCGGTCGCGAACCCTGCGCCGATCAAGCCGGCGACGAGGGCATGCGACTCGCTCGAGGGAAGGCCGAAGTACTGCGCCGACAATGCCCAGAGGGTGGCCGCCAGCACCGCCGCGGCGACCGTGCCGAGGGTGACGAACCCGGGGTCCACGATGCCCGAGGCGATCGTCTTGGCGACGGCGGTGCCGACGACGAGGGCGCCGACTAGGTTCAGCGTGCCGGCCATGATCACGGCAGGCAGGGGCCGCAGGACGCGTGTCGACACCACCGTGGCGATCGAGTTGGGCGCGTCGGTCCAGCCGTTGGCGAACTCGAACAGGTACGCCAGCACGAGCACGACGATGAACATCAGGACTGCTTGAGGGCGATCGCCTCGAGGACGTTCCCGACGTTCTGCAGGCGGTCGATCGCGGCTTCCACCTCGTCGATGATGTCCTTCCATTTCAGGACGTCCATCGCCGCGTGGTCACCGCCGAACAGGTCGGCGACGGCCCTTCGGTAGATGCGGTCGCCCTCGTCCTCGAGCTCTTGCACGCGGATGAAGAACGCACCGAGCTGCTTGTACTTCGGGAGCGTCTCGACCGCTTCGCGCACCGAGGTCGCGGCGCGGTGCAACACGTCGGCCTGCGCCTTCATCTCGGGCAGCGGCGCCTCGATGCCGTGCAGCACCAGCAGGTCGGCCGCGGCGTCGATATGGTCGAGCACGTCGTCGAGCCCCGAGGTGAGCCGGTGGATGTCCTCGTGGTCGAGCGGCGTGACGAAGACCGTGTTGAGGCGTTTCGCCACCTCGTGGACTACCTCGTCGCCGTGGTTCTCGATCTCGTGGATGTACGCGGCTCGCGCCGTGGTGTCGTCGAACTCGGTGATCATCGACTCGTACAGGGCTGCGGCTTCCTCGAGCCGCGAGGCGAGCTGCGTGAACAGCTCGAAGAAGCTCTGGTCCTGCGGGATGAGTCGGCGGAGCCACGACATGGGCGACCTCCTCCACGCTCGGAAGCAGCGTGCGAAGGCTATGCATCGGAGGATGCGTTGTCCATCGTCCATCGGTCTGTTCTTGCGCCGGTTGCGACCGGCCGAGCGATGCGCCAAGGTTCCGGTCGTGATGCGACCGTGCAGCTGAACCCGACCGAGCGGGATCGGCTGCTCGTGTTCACCGCCGCGCAGCTCGCGCGCGAGACCCTGGCGCGCGGACTCGCCCTGAACGCACCCGAGGCGATCGCGCTGATCTGCGACGAGATGCATCTGGAAGCCCGCACCGGCGCCACGTACGAGCAGGTCGTGGAAGCCGGGCTCGACGTCGCCCGGCGCACACCTGTGCTCGAGGGGGTGCCGGAGATCGTCCGCGAGATCCGCGTCGAAGTGCTGCTCGACGAGGGTACGCGCCTCGTCGTGCTTCGTGCTCCGTTCGGAACCGGCGAGACGCTTGGTCCTGGTGCCGTGCGGTTCGCCCCAGGAGCGGTCGAGCTCGTTCCCGGCCGCGAGCGTCGTCGGCTCGTCGTGCGCAATACGTCGCGGCGTCCGATCCGCGTCTCGTCGCACTTCCCCTTCTGGCAGGTGAACCCGTCGCTCGAGCTCGACCGTGAGGCCGCGCGAGGCTTCCGGCTCGACCTGCCCGCGGGCGACTCCCTCAGGTGGGCGCCCGGAGAAGAGATCGAGGTCGAACTCGTGGCCTACGGCGGCGGCGCTCGGCCGGGAGCCGGCTGATGCCCCGGTCGATCTCACGTGAGGAGCATGCGCTCCGACACGGCCCGACCACGGGAGACCGCGTACGGCTCGGCGACACCGATCTGTGGATCCGCATCGAGGACGACCTCACTGAGCCGGCCGACCAGGCCCTGTGGGGCTACGCCAAGAATCTTCGCTCGCGCATGACCCAGCGCGACGGCGCGACGAGCGAGAGCGAGCTCGACGCGGTGATCGGCAGCGCGATCGTGCTCGACCCGCTGCTCGGCGTCGTGAAGGCGGACATCGGCATCAAGGACGGTCGCATCGCCGGCATCGGTCGCGCCGGCAACCCCGACATCACCGACGGCGTCGACCTCACGATCGGGCCGGGCACCTGGCCGATCCCGAGCCACGGGCTGATCGCGACGCCAGGCGGCATCGACAGCCACGTGCATCTGCTGAGCCCCCGGCTCGTGCCGGTGGCGCTCAGCGCGGGGGTGACCACCCTGATCACCGCCGGCTTCGAGGAGCCGGCCTGGCGCATGCACCGCACGCTCGAGGCGTTCGAGTTCCTGCCGGTGAACCTCGGGCTGCAGGCGAGCGCCCGGGCCGACCGGCGCGAACCGCTCGACGTGCTGATCGAGGCCGGCGCGGTGGGACTGAAGATCCACGAGGACTGGGGCGCCTATCCCGAGATCGTCGACGCGACCCTGGAGGTGGCCGACGCCCACGACGTGGCGGTGTGCCTGCACACCGACGGGCTCAACGAGTCGACCGAGCTCGAAGGCACGATCGCAGCGATCGGCTCACGCACGATCCACGCGTACCACGTGGAGGGCGCCGGAGGCGGTCACGTGCCCGACGTGCTCGGCCTCGTGCGCGTGCCGAACGTGCTCTGCTCGTCGACCACGCCGGGACTGCCCTGGGGGCGTGCCGCCGATCTCGAGCACACCGACATGATCCTGATCGTGCACGAAGGAAACGCGGCCGTGCCGGGCGACGTGGAGGGTGCCCGCGAGCGCGTGCGCGCCACGACGATGGCCGCCGAAGGACCGCTGCACGATCTCGGGGCGATCTCGATCGTGAACTCCGACTCGCAAGGCATGGGGCGCATCGGCGAGACGATCCGGCGCACGTGGCAGCTCGCCCACGTGATGAAGGCGTGGCGCGCGAGCGAGCTCGGCGCCGGCTGGCCCGAGCTGCCGAGCGCGCGTCGGCTGCGGCCGCGCCCGGAGGGGTCGGTCGACGACGACGGGCTCGGGCCCGACGACAACGAACGCGTGCTCACCTACCTCGCCAAGCACACCGCCGAGCCGGCGATCGTGCACGGTGTGGCCGGCGAAGTGGGCTCGCTCGCCCCCGGGCACCTGGCCGACATCGTGCTGTGGGAACCGACCCGCTTCGGCGTGCGACCCTTCCTCGTGCTGAAGGGCGGCGCGGTGGCCTGGAGCGCGATGGGCGAGGGCAACGCCAGCGTGCACGGCGCCGAGCCCACGCGGTACGGGCCGGATTGGGGGGGCACCGGCGAGGCGGCCGCGCGCTTGTCGACGACGTTCGTGTCGGCGGCCGCGCTCGACGCGGGCATGCCCGGCACGCGCCGGCGCGTCGCCGCGGTGCGCGGTACGAGGGGGCTCACGCGGTCCGACCTCGTCGCGAACTCCGCGGTGCCGGATATCGAAGTCTCGCCCGACGACGGCGAGGTGTCGCTCGACGGGCGCGTGCTCGAGTGCGAGCCGGTGGCCGAGGTGCCGCTCTCCCGCCGCTATCTGCTCGCGTGAGTTGCGCCGGCCCTGCGCCGACCGAACGAACAGGCGAACGGGGCGGTGGCCGTCGGCCACCGCCCCGTGTCGCGAGGTGCACCTGGGTCAGGCCTTCTCGCCCACCTCGAGCGGGATGATCGCGAGGCCGTAGCCCGCGCTCCCGTTGCCCCAGGCGTAGACCTGGTAGCTCACGCCGGCCTCGAGCGAGACGTCGGCAGGGCCGATCACCGGGTTGCTGCGGCGCGCCAGCGACACGAACACCTCGTAGTCGCCGTCGGGCACGTCGAAGCGACGTTGCGCGCCCCACACGAACCGGCGTCCGCGGTTCAACGCGGAGCCGTTCGCCCACACGTTCACCGCGGGCGCGTCGGCCGTGTGGCGCACGACCAGGCGAGCCTCGCCTGCCTCGGTCCGGCGCGTGTTGTTCCGGAACAGCGCCAGGTTCGGCGCGCCGTGATCGTCGAGGTTCGCGACGACCGTGTAGTTGCGGTGGCGGCCACCGGCGAGGTCGGCCACGGCCGACAGCACCGCGGCGCCGCAACGCTCGCCGGCCGGTGTCACCTTCAGGCGATACTCGCCTTCGGGTAGGCGGACGCCCGACACCACGTCGCCGGGCTTGAACCCGGTGATCGCCTTCGCGCCGTTGACGCACACGTCGACCGTGAGCCCGGGGATACCGTGCACCACGTTGAGCGTGAACTTCTGCGTGCCCGTCGCCTGTGCCGGCGCCGCGCCGAACAAGGCCATCGTCGTCGCGAGCGCGACGGCGAGCCCGATGATGCGCTTCATCATGCTCCCTCCCTTCGCGCGGACGGGGGCACGAGGCGGTTGCCTCCCCCCGGCGTATCCGCGCACCTGGTACCGAGCAGTGCGTGCCACGCCGGGAGGTGGATCACGACCAGGGTGGGGTGCATAGGTTCCGCGACCGGCGGCCGAGCACGCGGCCTAGGACCGGTCGTAGACGACGCGGCCGGAGGCGATCGTGAGCTCGACCGTCGTCTCGCCGATGGAACCCAGGGAGCGATCGAAGGGATCGCGGTCGAGCACCGCGAGGTCGGCTCGCATGCCGGGGGCGAGCACGCCCGCCTCGTCGTCGTGGTTCACGTAGGCCGATCCGCGCGTGAACGCCGACATCGCGGTCGCGAGGTCGATGCGCTGCGAGGCGTCGAGCGGCTCTGCCTCGGGCTCACCGGGCGGTTGGCGGGTCACCGCGACCTCCAGCTCGAGCCACGGGTTCGGCGTCGTCACGGGCCAGTCGCTGCCCATGCACATCACGGCGCCGCTCGCGTGCACCGAACCGATCGGGTAGAGCCGCGCGGCACGCTCCTCACCCACGCGCGGCACCGTGAGGGTGTCGACGACCGGATCGGGCTGGGCCCAGTACGGCTGGAAGTTCGCCACGACCCCGGCGCGTCTGAGCCGGGGCAGATCGGCGGGGTCGGGCAGCTGCAGGTGCGCGATGTGATGGCGCGCGTCGTTCCACCCGTTCGCGGCCCTGGCGGCCTCGACCGCGTCGAGCGCGCTGCGGACGGCCCGGTCGCCCAGCGCGTGCTGGTGCACCTGGAACCCGCGTGCGTCGAGCGCGACGACCGCCTCGGTGAGCGCGTCGGCGTCGACGAACTGGATGCCTCGGCCGTGCCGCTCGCCGAACGCGCCCTCGTAGGGGTCGAGCATCGAGCCGGAGCCGTTCTCGGGACAGCCGTCGAGCATGATCTTGACCGTGCCGGCGTCGAGCATGCCTCCGGTCGCCCACGCTCGCTGCTCGACGAGGCGGTCGACCTGCTCCATGCCGGCGTGGCGGTCCCACCACATCGCGGCCACGACGCGCATGCTGAGCGTTCCCTCGTCGGCGAGCTCGCGGTAGGCGCGCAGCAGATCTGGCTCGACCCACGCGTCCTGCCATCCGGTGATGCCGAGGGCGTGCAGCTCGCGCTGCGCGCGCAGCAGGTAGGTCTTCCACCGGGCGACGCTCGGTTGCGCGGCCACGGTGCGCAGCACGTCGTAGGCGGCGCCCTCCTGCAACGTGCCGGTGGGCGATCCGTCGGCGTCTCGCACGATGTAACCGTCCCAGGGATCGGGGGACGACGCCGTGATGCCGGCGACCTCGAGCGCCTTGGAGTTCACCCACGCGCCGTGCACGTCGGTGTTCAACAGGAACACGGGCCGGTCCGGCACGACCGCGTCGAGGTCTTCCTTGCGGGGGCCGTCGGTCTCGGCGAACAGCGTGCCGTACCAGCCACCCCCCACGATCCACTCGAGGTCGGGGTTCTCGTTCGCGACCCGCCCGATCCGCTCGAGGTAGTCGGCTTTCGTGTGCAGATCGTCGAGGTTCACGTTGAGCAGGTTGCGGGCCGCGACCGACGGATGCGCGTGCGCGTCCTGGAAGCCCGGCACCACCATGCATCCCGGACGGCTGATGACCTCGGTGGCCGATCCACGCAGCGGCCGCACGTCGTCGTCGCTTCCGACCGCGACGACGCGATCGCCGCTGATCGCGATGGCTCGCGCCCGGCGCCGGGCCGCGTCTCCGCACCAGACGTCGGCGTCGGCGATGATGAGATCGGCGACGGAGGGCGGGGTGGCCTCGGACACGGCGCGGACCCTAGCATGGGGCCGGACAGGAGGGAGAGCGCACATGGAGTCAACCCTGGTGCAACGTCGGGTCGTGGGAGCGGTTCGTGGCGAGGAAGTCGACATCCGAGACGGCGTGGTGGGCGCCGCCGCCTCGTCGAACGACCTGTTCCTCACCAACGGGGGCGCGGGTGCCCTCGCCGCGAAGGGGAACATGACGATCACGAACGGCGGTGGCGGACCGATGCTGATCGGCGGCGACGTCGCGATCACGAACGGAGGTGCGCAGACGATCGTCGCAGCCGGCGGCGCGACGCTCGGCGAGCGGAGCTTCGTGGCCTTCGTGCTCTCGCCGTCGGTCACGGTGGAGCAGGGAGGGCGCGTGCTGTGCTCCACGCCCCAGGCGCTCGCGTTCGGCGGCATCGTGAGCGCCGCGATCCTCGCGGTCGGCGTCCTCGTGCGAGGTCGGCGCCGGTAGTCCAGCACAGACGAGAGGAGAACCGGCGGGCGCGCCGGAGCTAGGTCGGGCCTGCCAGCCCGGCCCTCGCGGTCTCGTGCCGCCGTGAGGAGCCCGCCCGATGACGCCCGCCCCGTGCCGTGGCCGAGCGTGACCGCCCGGCCGAGGAGCGCGCGCGCCAGACCGCGACGAACGCCGATCCCAGTCCGAAGGCCGAACCGATCACCCAGACGGCGGCGTTGAGGAACGGCACGAGCCCGACGGCGGCCACGAGGCCCCAGCCCGCGAAGAGCGGCCTCGCACGGCCGTGCGCGCGTCCCGTGATCGCGCGTCCGAGCGTGAAGCAGGCGAACGCGAGGCCGAGCATCCAGAGCAACCCGGCGGCCAGGCCAATGGCGAGGCCGAACGGCAGACCAACGATCGTGATCGCCGCCACCGCCGCGAGCAATGGCACGGCGACCGAGAAGACGAGCCCCCACGCCATCGAGGCGACCGGCGACGAGGTACCCGCGGTCGCGGTGCCGTCGAGCGCTTTCGGCGCGATCGCGAACACCAGCAGGAGCAGGAGCAGCACCGAGACCGCGACCGCAACGGGCCCGAGCAGCCTGCCGAGCACGGCGAGGGCTCCCCGAGGTGTGAACGCGACCCGGTCTCGAACCTGCCCGGCGACGAGCGCGCCGGGTTCCAGACGAACGGCCTGACCCCCGAGCACGTCGCGACCGACCGATGCCGTCGGGCCCAACCGGATCGGCCCGTTGAGCGCGACGACGCTTCCACCGACCTGACCCGAGACCACGATCGGTCCGTCGAGCACCACCACGTCGCCGGTCACCACTCCTGCCACCGATGCACGGCCATGGAAGACGACGACCTCGCCCACCGATCGTCCTCGCGGCACCGTCACGGTGCCGGAGAGCACGATCTGGTCCTCGGCTCGGCCGACGTCGGCTCCGGGTGTCGGTGTCGGCGTCTGGGCTGCCGCACCCGTCGGCGCGATCACCGCCCAGACCACGACGCCCACGGCGACCCCCGCCGCCACCCGGTTCATCACGCGCTCATCGTAGCGGTGCCTCCGGAGCGCCCCGGTCGCATGTCGGCGTTCCGGGTTAGCGTTGAAGCGTGAGCGTGGCCCCCTTCTCGCCCGCGGTGCGCGACTGGTTCACGGCGTCGTTCGACGCCCCGACCCCGGCCCAGTCCCGAGGCTGGAAGGCCATCGCCAACGGCGATCACACGCTCGTGCTGGCGCCGACCGGTTCGGGCAAGACGCTCGCAGCGTTCATGTGGTCGATCGACCGGCTCGCGAGCCGGCCTCCTCCGCCTGACCCGAAGGCTCGTACGCGCGTGATCTACATCTCACCGCTTCGCGCACTCGCAGTCGACATCGAGAAGAACCTGCGAGCGCCGCTCGCCGGCATCCGCCACGCGGCCGAGCGCTCGGGGGCGGGGCTCCCCCACGAACCGGTGGTCGGCGTGCGAACGGGCGACACGCCCGCTCGCGAGCGCCGCCAGCTGCTCGCCCATCCGCCCGACATCCTGATCACGACCCCCGAGTCGCTCTACCTCATGCTCACTTCGTCGGCGCGAGAGACGCTGCGTGGAACCACCACGGTCATCGTCGACGAGATCCACGCGCTCGCCGGTACGAAGCGCGGCGCGCATCTCGCGCTCTCGCTCGAGCGGCTCGAAGCCCTCACCGACGTGGCGCCTCAGCGCATCGGGCTCTCCGCGACCCAGCGGCCGCTCGAGACGATCGCGCGCTTCCTCGGGGGGCACGGCGACGACGGTGTGCCGAGGCCGATGACCATCGTCGACGCAGGGCACCGCAAGCCGATGGAGCTCGAGGTCGTCGTGCCGGTCGAAGACATGGCCTCGCTGGGGCAGCCACTCGACGTGCCGGCGAGCGGCCCCGCGGCCGCCGGGCCCTCACGCACCTCGATCTGGCCGGCGATCCACCCACGGCTGCTCGAGCTGATCCGCGCGCACCGCTCGACGATCGTCTTCGTCAACGGGCGACGCCTCGCGGAACGACTCGCATCGCAGCTCAACGAGCTCGCGGATGAGGAGCTCGTGCGGACGCATCACGGTTCCATCGCGCGTGAACAGCGTCTCGAGGTCGAGGATGCGCTGAAGTCGGGGCAGCTCCGGGCGATCGTCGCGACGAGCAGCCTCGAGCTCGGCATCGACATGGGGGCGGTCGACCTGGTCGTGCAGGTCGAATCGCCGGGAAGCGTGGCAAGTGGCCTGCAACGCATCGGCAGGGCGGGCCATCAGGTCGGCGAGCCGAGCCGGGGCACGATCTTCCCCAAGTTCCGCGGCGATCTGCTCGAGGCGAGCGTCGTCGCCGAGCGCATGCTCGCGGGCGCGATCGAGGAGACCCGCGTGCCGCGCGACCCGCTCGACGTGCTCGCCCAGCAGCTCGTGGCGATGTGCGCGGTCGATGAGTGGCGCGTCGGCGAGCTGTACGCGGCGGTGCGCCGTGCGGCGAACTTCTCCGAGCTCTCGCAGGAGGTCTTCCTGGCGGTGCTCGACCTGCTCGCGGGGCGCTACCCGAGCGACGGCTTCGCAGAGTTGCGGCCACGTCTCGTCTGGGATCGGCAGGCCGACGTCGTACGGGCCCGCGACGGTGCGGGGCGGCTCGCGATCACGAGCGGCGGCACGATCCCCGACCGCGGACTGTTCGGCGTGTTCCTCGCCGACGGCACGCGTGTCGGGGAGCTCGACGAGGAGATGGTCTACGAGTCGCGGCGCGGCGAGGTGTTCCTGCTCGGCGCCTCGAGCTGGCGCATCGACGACATCACCCGCGATCGTGTCGTGGTCTCCCCAGCACCCGGCGAGCCCGGCAAGATGCCGTTCTGGCACGGCGACAAGCCGGGGCGTCCGATCGAGCTGGGCCGCGCGATCGGAGCGTTCACGCGTGAGCTGGGGGGATCGCACCGTGATGCCGCCATCGGCCGGCTGCGCGACGACGTCGGGCTCGACGAGTGGGCGGCCGGCAACCTGGTCGCCTACATCGCCGAGCAGCTCCAGGCCACCGGCGCGGTGCCCGACGATCGCACGATCGTGGTCGAGCGCTTCCGCGACGAGATCGGCGACTGGCGCGTCTGCGTGCTCTCGCCCTTCGGCAACCGGGTGCACGCGCCGTGGGGCCTCGCGATCGAGGCGAGGCTCGAGGAGCGATTCGGCCCGGGCGCGCAGGTGCTCTGGGGCGACGACGGCATCGTGATCCGGCTTCCCGAGGCGGTCGATCGCATCCCGGTCGAGGATCTGATGTTCGAGCCCGAAGCCCTCGAGCACACCGTCATCGAGTCGCTGCCCGGCACGGCGATGTTCGCGAGCGTCTTCAGGGAGGCGAGCGCCCGCGCGCTGCTGCTCCCCCGCCAGCGACCCGGCAAACGCACTCCCCTGTGGCAGCAACGGCAGCGCAGCGCCGACCTGCTGGCGGAAGCCGCGAAGCACCCCACCTTCCCGATGCTGCTCGAGGCGACCCGGGAATGCATGCGCGACATCTTCGACGTGCCTGCCCTGCAGCAGGTCATGGCCGACCTGCGCGCCCGTCGTACGAAGCTCGTGGCGGTCGACACCGAGCACGCGTCGCCGTTCGCGCAGTCTCTCCTGTTCCGGTGGGTCGCGGTGTTCATGTACGAAGGCGACGCCCCGCTGGCCGAGCGCAGGGCCGCCGCCCTGGCGCTCGATCGCGACCTGCTCAGGGAGCTGCTCGGGTCCGAGGAGCTCCGAGACCTGCTGGACCCACGAGCGATCGACGAGGTCGCACTCGAGCTGCAGCGCCTCGCCGGGTCGCGGCGCGCTCGCGGAGCCGACGGCGTGCACGACCTGCTGCGAGCGCTCGGACCGCTCACCGACGACGAGGTGGCCGCCCGATCCGACGGGGATGCCGAGGCGGTGATCTCGACGCTGCTCGATGACGGCCGCGCGATGCGCGTGCGTGTCGCCGGGGAGCAGCGGGTCGCGGCGGTCGACGACGCCGCGCGCCTGCGCGATGCCCTCGGCGTCTCGCTCCCTCGGGGCCTGCCGGCGGTGTTCACCGAGCCCGTGGAGCGTCCGTTGCACGAGCTGGTGGCTCGCTACGCGCGCACGCACGTTCCCTTCACGACCGAAGATGTCGCCATCCGTCTCGGCGCGGCGCCCGACCGTGTCGAGCAGACGCTCGCCGACCTCGCTACCGAGGGCCGCCTCGCGCAGGGAGGTTTCACACCGGGTGGCAGCGGCCAGGAATGGTGCGACACCGACGTGCTGCGCCGGTTGCGGCAGCGCTCGCTCGCTGCGCTCCGCCGTGAGGTCGAGGCGGTCGATGCGCATGCGTTCGCCAGGTTCCTGCCGGCCTGGCAGGGCGCCGACCGCCCGAGCGGCGCGAGCGACGCCTTGATCGAGGCGATCGCGCACCTGCAGGGCGCGGCGATCCCCGCATCGATCCTCGAGCCCGACGTGCTGCCGGCGCGCGTGCGGGGCTATCGTCCCGCCGATCTCGACGCCCTCGTGGCGAGCGGCGACATCGTCTGGATCGGAGCCGGCGGCCTCGGCGCCGACGACGGCCGTGTGATCCTGTGCTTCCGGGATCAGGCGCGAACGCTGCTCGCCGGCCGCGTGCCCTCACCGCCCGTCGAGGCGGCCACGACCGCCGCCGATCCCGGCATCGAGGGCCACGTGCGCTCGGCGATCCTCGCGCATCTCGGCGAGCGCGGCGCCTCGTTCTGGACCGATCTCGTGCAGGCGGCCGGGAGCGCCGACGAGCGGCTGTTGCTGCGATCGCTGTGGGATCTGGTGTGGGCCGGCGAGGTCACCAACGACACGCTCGCTCCGCTGCGAGCCTTCGTGCGCGGCGGGTCCGCGAAGGTGCGCGCGTCGCACGGGTCTCGCCGTCCTCGTCCGGGAGCGCTCCGTCGCGCCGGACCTCCCGCGGGAGCAGGGCGCTGGTCGCTCACGGGATCGATCCTCGACCCCCCGATCACCTCGACCGAAGCCGCGCACGCCCGTGCGCTCCAGCTGCTCGATCGTCACGGCGTGGTCACGCGCGAAGCAACCCTCGCCGAAGGCGTGCCCGGGGGGTTCGCCGGCGTCTACCCGGTGCTGAAAGCGATGGAGGAATCGGGCAGCGCCCGCCGTGGGTACTTCGTCGCCGGACTCGGCGCCGCGCAGTTCGCGCTGCCCGGCGCCGTCGACCGGCTGCGGGCTGCGAGGGAGCCGATCGGTGACGGCGGCGAGGTCGGTGCGGATGCGGCCAGGGCCATGGTGCTCGCCGCGGCCGATCCGGCGCAGCCGTTCGGGGCGGCGCTGCCGTGGCCCGACGGACCCGGCCGGCCGGCCCGTGGCGCCGGCGCGTACGTCGTGCTGGTCGACGGCGCTCTCGCCGCGTTCCTCGAGCGCGGCGCTCGCTCGCTGCTCACGTACGAGGCAGATCCGCGGCGTGGACCGATGCCCTCGCCTCGCTGGTCAAGGACGGACGCCTTCGTCGGATCGAGCTCGTGCGCATCGACGGGGAGCCCGCCGCCGCCTCGCCGCACGCCGCGCGGCTTCGCGAGGCGGGGTTCGCCGACGGCTACCGGGGCCTCACGCTCCGCGGCTGACCGACACCCGGCTGCCCGCATGCCCGAAGGCGACACGATCCACCGAGCCGCCACCTCACTCGCCGGAGCGCTCACGCGGCGTGAGATCACGCGGTTCGAGGCGCCGCGGCTCCGCAGGCGCGAGGTCCCCCGCCCAGGAGAGACCGTCGAGGAGGTCGCGGCCAGAGGCAAGCATCTGCTCATGCGGTTCTCCGGCGGCCTCACCTTGCACACGCACATGCGCATGTCCGGTTCGTGGCACCTCTACCGCCCCGGGGAGCGGTGGCGGAAACCGCGCGGGGCCATGGTCGCCGCGATCGAGACGGCCCGGGTGCACGCCGTGTGCTTCTCGGCGCCGGTCGTGGAGATGCTGGATGACCGTGAGCTCGCGCGACACCCCGTGCTCGCCTCGCTCGGTCCGGACCTCTGCGTCGAGGGCGTGGATCTCGACGCAGTGATGTCGAGGCTCGAAGCGCTGCCCGCCTCGACCGAGATCGGGGTGGCGCTGCTCGACCAGACCGTCGCCGCCGGAGTGGGCAACGTCTACCGAGCCGAGGTGGCGTGGGCGTGCCGGCTCGATCCGTTCCGGCCCGTCCATTCGCTCGAGCCGGGCGATCGGACGCGCGCTGTACGAGGCGGCGAGCCGCCTGCTGAGGTCCAATCTCGGCACCGCACGCCGCGCGACCGTGCCGGGGGGTCTCGCCGTCTACGACAGGGCCGGCCGGGCGTGCCCCCGATGCGGAACGACGATCGCGACGAGGCGCCAGGGCGAGCAGGCGCGGAGCGTCTGGTGGTGCCCGGGATGTCAACGCTGAGCATGTCCTTCAGTGGGAGCCTGGCACACTGAGCGCGATGCAGATGCACGCTTCCGGTCGCACGTGGGCGGTCGCCTCACCGCACGCGCTCGCCACCGAAGCCGCCTCGATCGCGTTCGAACGCGGAGGCAACGCCATCGACGCCGCACTCGCCGCCGCGACGACGCTCGCCGTGGTGTACCCGCATATGTGCGGCGTGGGCGGCGACCTGTTCGCTCTCGTGCACCACCCGGCAGGAGACGTGGTGGCGATCAACGCGAGCGGCCGCGCGCCCGCAGGTGCCGACCCCGTGGCAGCTGCGGAGGCCGGCGGCGGCCTCATGCCCGAGCACGGCCCGCACAGCGTCACGGTTCCCGGCGCGGTGAGCGGATGGGAAGCCCTGCATCGACAAGGGGCGCTCCTCGCGTGGGCCGAGTCGTTCACCGCCGCCATCGCCTACGCCCACGGCGGCGTGAAGATCGCTCCCTCGCTCGGTCGTGCGCTCGACGACGATGCCGACCGCTTGCGCGCCGATCCTGGTCTCGCTCGGATCTTCTACACAGAGGCGACGGCGAGCGCGGCCGCGGCACCGGTGCGCCAGGGGGCGCTCGGCGAGACCCTCCAGGCGATCGCCGAGCAGGGGCCGTCGGTCTGGTACGAGGGCGAGCTCGGCACGCGCTTCGCGAACGGACTGCTCGCGCTCGGCGTGCCGATCGACGCGGCCGACATGGCAGGGCACCGTGCCGATCTCGGTTCCCCTCTACGTTCGCGGCACGGCGACGTCGACGTGCTCGTGCATCCGCCGAACTCGCAGGGGCTCGTGCTGCTCGAGGCCCTGTCGGTGATCGAACGTCTCGGGATCGACCCCGATCCCCTCGGCCCGGAAGCCGGCACGATCGCCCACGTGCTGCGTGCTGTGGCGCGCGACCGCGACCGGCACCTCGCGGACCCCGATCGCATGCTGGTGCATCCGTCGACCCTGCTCGGCGATGGCCACCTCGGGGCGGTGGGTGATGAGGTGAGGAGCGGCGTGCCTGGTCCACCGCCCGCACCCAGGCCTCGACGGGGCGACACGATCGCCCTGGTCACCGCCGACGCCGAAGGCCGCGGCGTCTCGCTGATCCAGAGCCTCTTCCACGACTTCGGGTCGGGGCTGCTCGAGCCGTCGACAGGCGTCGTCGCCCAGAACCGCGGCGCATGCTTCACCCTGGACCGCGGCCACCCCAACGTGCTCGCCGGCGGAGCGCGGCCGGCGCACACCCTGATGCCCGTCGCCGTGCAGCGGTCCGGGCGATTCGAGGCGGTGGCCGGCACCATGGGGGGTTCGGCGCAGCCGCAGATCATGACGATGGCCCTGTTGCGCGCCTTCCGGCTCGGCTTGAGCCCGGCCGACGCCGTCGCCGCGCCTCGGTGGCTGGTGGGCGGCATGTCGCCGGAAGGGCCGGAGCCGCTCGTGATCGCCGAGGACGACGTGCCGGACCTCGCGGTGCGGTCGCTGGCGTCCTCGGGCTACGGCGTCGCGCGCGTGGGCACGCTCGACGAGGCCGTCGGTCACGCGCACATGATCCGGGCGAGCGGCGACGGTTTCGACGCGGGGAGCGACCCCCGCGCCGACGGCGGTGCCATGGCCTCGTGATCGCTCACCGGCGCCGAGTCGGTGTGGCGTTCAGCCGTCGACGCGTCGCAGCTCGCCGGTGAGGTGCCGCGTCAACGGGGTGGCGCCGGTGCGCATGTCGATCTCGTAGCGGAGCACCGCTCGATCCACCCGGTAGCGGCGTTCGAGCGCGACCACGTCCATGCCCGTGCGTGTGCGGCCGACCTCGACCGATGCGAGCTCGATCGTCGTCACCCCGTCGTCGCCGGTCTCGATCGTTCCTTCCGCGACCTCGGTCAGCCCCAAGGGATGTGCCAGCGTGAGCTCCACCTCGTTCGCCGAGGATCCGGGACGCCAGAACCCTCGCTCGAAGTGCAGCGGCGACCCGTCGAGCGTGAGCCAGCTCTGCTGCGACGAGAGCAGGAAGCCGTCCCCCACGTGCTCGAAGAGCATCTGCTCCCCGTACTCGAACGCCTCGATCGTGGGGAACTCGCCGTGCCCGGCTCCGCGCCACGTTCCGAGTAGGCACGACAACGGCTCGACCGCGCCCACGAGCGGACCCACCACGAGCCGGTTCGCTCCGACCGGGCGCAGATCGGATGCAGGCTCGTTCACGCGTCGGGATCCGCGCGGTGGCCGGTCGCCGGATCGTCACCGCCATCGGCCGATGCGGACGCCGCGAGCGCCTGGGGCACGAGGGTGACGACAGCACCGTCGAGTCGAGCGTGCACGCGAGCGATGATGCGTTCGACACGCTCGACCTCGTCGGCGAGGGCATGGTCGCGCGCCCTCGCCTGCAGCTCGAACACGGCACGCTGCGGTGTCGGTCGTTCGGTCGTCGTCAACGGCCCTCCCGGCAGCTCGGACAGCCCGATGCTATCCCTCGGCGGGTACGCGACTCAAGATGCGGGTCGCACCCGGCCGGTCGGCCCGGTTTCCACTACCGTGGCGGCCGCGATGCCTACGGTCGAACGCATCAACGTGACGCCGATGAAAGGCACGCTCGTGCATCACCCCGAGCGCGTCGTGCTCACCGACCGGGGGATCCCCGGCGATCGGCTGTTCTACCTGGTCGACGAGTGGGGCGAGATCTTCAGCGGAAGCACCTTCGGCCCGCTCGTGCGGCTGCGTGCCTCGTTCGACGCGGGGCAGGGGCGGCTGACGATCGCCTTCCCCGACGGGATCGAGGTCTCGGGCCCAGCGAACACGCTGGGGGACGGACTGACCACGAACTTCTACGGGCGCCCCGTCGAGGCGCGCACGGTCGACGGGCCGTTCTCCGAGGCGCTCTCGGCGTACTGCTCGAGGCCGGTCCGGCTGCTGCGATGCGACCGGGAGGGGGACGGCATCGACGTCGACCCGGTCACGCTCGTCTCCACCGCGTCGGTGCGCGACCTCGCCGAGCGCGGCAAGCACGATGGCGATCTCGATGCCCGCCGCTTCCGCATGACCTTCGAGCTCGACGGGTGCGAGCCGTACGAGGAAGAGTCGTGGGCCGGACGAGCCGTGCGCATCGGCGAGGCGATCGTCGAGGTCGGCGGGCAGGTGCCTCGATGCGTCTTCACGACCAAGGACCCCGAGACCGGCGAGAAGGACTGGAACACCCTCACGAAGATCGCCGCGTACCGCCCGCGCATCGCTGGCGACGGTGGACTCCCGTTCGGTGTCTACGCCCGGGTCATCCACGGCGCCACCGTGCGCGTCGGGGATGCGGTGGGCCCTGTGGCCCGAGGGCTCCCCCACGAAAGGACCGAGAAGCTCCGCCATCGGACCGATGAATCGGGACAGGTCCGGGCGACGTACCATGCGGCGAACCCGACCCAGGAGACCGCATGACCCCCGAGCAACTCGCAGCTGTCATCGTCGCGCTCACCGTGATCGTCGGCGCTGCCCATCTCCTCGGTCACGTCTTCGAGCGGATGAAGCAACCACGCCTCGTCGGCGAGATCCTCGCCGGAGTCGTCCTCGGACCCTTCGCGCTCGGGCAACTCGCACCTGAGGCCACCTCGGCCCTCCTCGGCAAGGGCGCGTCGGAGGGTGACCCGACGAGCGTGGTGCTGAACTTCATGTACTGGCTCGGCCTGCTTCTGCTGATGTTCGTCTCCGGCAGCGAGGTTCGCCGCGTGCTGGGCCAGGAGAACCGCAAGCCCACGGCGTGGATACTCGCGGTCGGCACCCCGCTGCCCTTCTTCATCGCCCTGGGTGCTGGGTCGTTCCTGCCCCTGGAGACCTTGACGGGTGAAGCGGGTCAGGAGTCGTCCACGCTCTTGGTGCTCGCCATCGCGGTCGCGGTCACCTCGATCCCGGTGATCTCACGGATCTTCCACGACCTCAGGATCCTCCATACGCGCTTCGCCAGCTTGATCCTCGGCGCGGCCCTGCTCGAGGACATCATGTTGTGGGCGGTACTCGCGGTGGCCACCGCGCTCGCCAGCACCTCGGCGCTTGGCCAGGATCTGATCGGCACGATGACGGAGCACGTCGGGCTCACACTCGGCTACATGGCAGCCGGCCTCTTCCTCGCTCCCCCACTGCTTCGCCGTCTCCATGTCGCTCGATGGAACGTGCTCGCCACGACCACGCCGGTGGGCTACGCCTGCTTGATCCTGCTCTCGTACGCCGCCATCGCAGCTGTGCTGGATGTCAGCATCGTCTTCGCCGCGTTCCTCGCGGGACTCGGTCTCGTCGGGGGCATGGGCGGCACCGAGCGGCGTCGCTTCGCCGAACCGCTCGACGCGATCCAGAAGGTCGCGATGGGTGTGTTCGTGCCGGTGTACTTCGCCATGGTGGGGACCCAGTTGGTCTTCGGCGAGGGGTTCTCCCTCGGCCTCCTGCTGGCGTTCTTGATCGGATCGTCGACGCTCTGCTTGCTCGCCATCGGGCTCGCAGCTCGGCTCGCGGGGTTCCGACGCATCGAGATCGTCAACATCGCCGTCGCGTCGAACGCGCGCGGCGGGCCGGGGATCGTGCTCGCCAGCGTGGCCTTCGAGGCCGGCATCATCAATGGAGCGTTCTTCACCACGCTCGTGCTGGCGGCGATCCTCACATCGCAGTTCGCAGGGTGGTGGCTGTGGTACGTGCTCCACCGTGGATGGCCGCTGCTCCGAGAGGATGCGTCAGATGTGATCCCCGCGGGCGACACCGGCTACGACGATGGACTGGTCGACGGCGCGACACACCCCGCCGCGACCGCGGTGCCTGGATCACATGAAGGGCTTCACTGACCGCAGCCCCTGCCCGCCTTGACGCCCCGCCGCGTGACGAGCAGGATCGATCCGTGATGAAGCGGACCGCGCAAGCCCTCCTGATCGGATTCGTCGTGCTCGCGTTCATGACGCGAGCCCGCGAAACGATGGGGGCCTATACCTGCGGCTGCGATGACGACTGCTGGTGCAAGCAACCGGGGCTGAGCTTGTTCCGGTGGGTCGTTCCCCGCGGCCACAGGAGCCGTGGCATCGAAGCGTGGAAGCGAGCCCACGAGAACGGTTGATCCACGTTCGTGATAGCAGACTCCACTGATGCCGTGGTTCGCGCCGAGCGACCCGTGGAGGTGTGCCTGCTGGGCGTCCGGACGGTCACAGGACCGGCCACCCCACCCGCCGTGAGGACGAGCCTAGCGGCCAACGCCACCGAGCCCGGCCCAAGCACCCTGAGCTGCTCGGGTGCGGATGCCGCCGGAGCATGATGCCTATCACGTTCCCTCGGATAGGCGAGCGTCACGGATACCTAGATCAGGTCGCGTCGGGCCAACTGGCTGCGCAGGGCTTCTGCGGCCTGGGTATCGCGGCGACTGAATGCCAGCTCCGTGCGTAACAGCGCGGTGGTCGCCACCGAATTGCCCCACTGGAACATCAGGAATCGATGCGCCGCCACCGAGTGAACACGAATGACCGACGGGTGCTCTAGCGCGATCGCGTCTCTGTGCAGATCAAGAGTCTCCGAAACGGCTTTCACGGTGTCGAGTTCGAGCGAGGCCTCGAAACGGAGATCGCACCGCGGAACCCAGCGGAGCCTCCGATCAGTGACCATAATGTCGGTCCACGCATGGCCGCCCGAGGCGACACCGCCCCGCTCCGTGATGTCCTCACACCTTCCGATCGCCATCGCGCGCTCCTCAGGGTCGAGGTGACTGCGAACCGAGGAATCGGATGCGGCAAGGAGATCACGGAGGGGCACGACGCAAGGGTAGCGTCGCCCGCGTGCCCAGGCCTCACCGCTTGTTCGTAGGTACGGCTAGGTGGTGGTCGCGACAAGGGCCCCGAGCGCGACCCCCGCTACGATGAGGAACACGGCGAGAGGCACGATCAGGACCCCGCCCGATCCGACCTGAATAGGCTCATGATGCGGCCCGCGCGATGCGCTGCTGGAACCGCGCCGCCGAATCATGATCACGCCAAAGACCGTGTATCCCACCGCGACGGCGAGCCTACCGCCTCCAATAGCCCGGCGAGCTGGGGCCCATCGGCAGGACGAGAGTCCTTTCGGTGGCGCGCTGGCGGCATCGCTACTTGGTCGTTCCAAGGATCGGGCCAGCCACTGACTCGCCTCTTCTCGGCCACTTCTCAGCGAAACATCCCTTTCGCGCATCCATGTAACGTGCGAGCAGAGGAAGGCGCCGTGAGGATCCCGTTCGAGCTGGTCGAGACGAGGGCCCGTTTCGACACGTTCTTCGAAGAGGAGCGCGAGCGCCTGTTCAAGGCCCTCTACTTCGTCACCGGCAACCGCGAGGACGCGGAGGAGCTCACCCAGGATGCGTTCCTGGGTCTGTGGGAGCGCTGGGACGACATCGATCGGATCGACGACCCCACCGGCTACCTCTTCCGCGTCGCGCTGAACGGGTTTCGGATGCGGCGACGGCGAGCTGCCGTCGCGGTCCGGAAGCTCGTGCCGGTGAAGGAACCCTCGGACGCCTTCCTCGAGGCGGAGATGCGAGCGGACGTTCGCCGGCTGCTCTTGGCGGTTACGCCGAGGCAGCGGGCTGCACTCCTGCTCGTGGATCTGCTCGGGTACTCATCAGAGCAGGCGGGAGCCATCCTGCGTGTCCGGCCGTCGACGGTGCGGGCACTCGCCACGCAGGGGCGACGAGCCCTTCGAACGGAAGGAGAGCGGGATGCCTGACGTGCAGGAGGTGTTCCGCCTTTCGACGCAGAAGGTGCGCCAAGACCCCGGCGCGATGGAACGACAGCGCACGAGGCAGCGCAAGGCCGAACGGAATCGGAAGCTCGGAACCTTCGCAGTTGCGGCAACGATCGTGGTCGCGGCGGTCGGCGTGATCGTGTCGAGCATCCGAAATGAACCTGCGCCAGAGGTCGTCGACAAGCCCGGGATCTTCGCGCCCTTCACCGGGAGGATCATGTATCAAGACGATTGCACCACCCCGAACTGCTGGTTGGTGGATGGTGTGGGGGACGGAGGGATCTGGGGCATCGACCCTGCCGCGACCAAGCCGAAGCCGAAGCCGCTACCAGGCGACGAGATCGGCAGACCGGTCGGATGGTCGAATGACGGCACCGAACTGTTGTTGATCCGGGGCGAACCGAACAGGTTGATCCGGTCGGAAGCGAAAGGGCTCGACGGAGCCCTGATCCTCCTGCACGCCGACGGGACCGAGACGTCACTGCTGGGGCCGATTTCGCAGGGGGAGCTGCCGTACATCACCGCTGCGATCTCTCCCGACGGGTCGCAGGTGGCATACACGACCAGGACCGAGGACGGGGTCCCAGCCCAGCTGTACGAGACGGACTCCGCCATGTACGTGATGAACGTCGAGAGCGGCCGAACCACCCTGCTCGTCGTGCCGAGCAAAGGGGATGTGTATCAGCCGACCTTCTCTCCGGACGGAACCCAGATCGCCTACATCGACGGGGGGTACGACCACAGCCACAGCGTCTGGGTGGTCAATGTCGACGGAAGCGACCCACACATGATCGTCAGGAACGAGCTGCTCTGGGGCTGGGATGCGGGTTGGGTGTTCGGCCTCGCGTGGTCCCCGACCGGTGATCGGATCGCGCTCGGGTTGCTCAGGGATCCTGCGGCCGGCATCTACACGTTCGCACCGGACGGCTCGGGGTTCACGCAAGTGATCCGAGACGCCGTCGCCCCTTCATGGTCGCCGGATGGGTCGCAGATCGCGTACAAGAGCTACGTCGTGAACCATCGCCCGTGCCCAGGAAACCCGAACCAGGATTGCGGGATCGAGGACTTGTCTGGCGGGCTAGGGGTCGCGGACGCCGATGGATCGCATGCGCACACGTTCGGTGTTGGCGGTTCGGGACCGTGGATTCCCGCATGATCAGGACATGGTGCTCGTTCACGCGTTCTCGCGGACCTCCTCTGGCGTCCTTCCGAACGCGAGCCCGCACCGAAGGAAGGACGTCAAGATGAAGCGCACCATCATCGCGCTCGCGGCAGTCGTGGTCCTCACCGCGGGTATCGCCGTGGCAACGCCGAGTCGTGGCTTCACCGCCAAGCTTCTCGGCTCCGCCACGTTCGATTCGCTGTCGATCCAGGATTCCGAGCCAAGCACCGCGTTGTTCGTTCGTGTCGAGCAGGAAGTGGGCGGAACGTCGGGGTGGCACTCACATCCGGCGGACGTGTTCGTCCTCGTGAAGCAAGGACGCGTCGCGGTCAACGAAGAGGGAGATTGCACCCCGACCGTCTACACCAAGGGTGACATCTTCCATGAGGAGCCTGGTCACGTGCACAAGGCATCCAACGTCGGAGACGATGAGTTGGTCCTAGTCGCCACGTACCTCGGGTTGCCACCTGGTGCCGCACCGCTCACGGATGAGGCGAATCCCTGTCTCACCTGATCGGCGATCCGCGACGCGGGCTTGCAAGAATCCCGCGTCGCGCCACGTGTGATGCGCGGTGCCGGAGGCAGGAGTGACTCCGGCACCGTCTCACCTGTCGCAGGACCACTCAGCTCGTGTTCGTTGCGCCGGAGAGGGGCCCCCTCCGACACTCGAACGTCCGGCGTCCGGTGTGGCTCCCTTCCCTGCGGGCTTTCCGGTGTTCCGGACCCTTCGCATCCATGACCTTCGCCATAGCAGCCGCGCTGCTGATCAAGAGGGCGCGCATCCGAAGGTGGTGCAAGAGCCTTCTCGGCCACTTCGATGCAGGTGGCGATGAACGTCTACGGGCACCTGCTCCCGGACGATCTCGACCGCCTGGCCGACGACCTCGGCCGACGTGCGCGTGCTGCTCATCTGTCCTCTTCGTGTCTTGAGCGGCTGGCGAGGTGCTCGAACTCGACCCCGCGACGGGCGGAAACGGTCCATGACCAGCACGTTTGCATTGTGGGGCGGCGGTTCGGTGGGGCGGGCAGGACTCGAACCTGCGACCGAGGGATTATGAGTCCCCTGCTCTAACCGACTGAGCTACCGCCCCGCGGGAACAGGGTACGACCAGCACGACGAGCCGCTCCGGAGGGACAGTGCGCTGCACTACAGCGGGAAGCGAGCGATCGCGCGTCTCACGGCCGCGTTCACGTACTTGAACTCACCGAGTGCCCAGAGATGATCGCCGGTCACCTGGATCTCCCACACGCCTCCGAAGGGGTTCGTGCCGGGGAAGTTCGGCCCGTCTGGGTCCTGGCCCTCGAAGTTCGGCGTGAACCCGCAGTCGAGATAGGCGGTCGTGGTGCTCGTCGCACCGCTCGTCACGACGCTCGATGTGCTCGTCTGGTTGACGTTGCGAAGGATGCCCAGCGCCCGCAGGTACCTCGAGTTGCCACAGACCCGCATGAGCCCGTTGTACGTCGAGTGGCTGTTGATGCCGAGATGCCCTCCGATCGCGAGCGAATCGCCGTCTCCGAGCAGCGCGATGGCCTGCACGTTGCCACCCGTGCCGTACAGCCAGGTCCGGCTTCCGACGTCTCCGGTGTCGACGCGGAACGCGCCGACGAAGTTCGGGCCCTTGCCGCATCCCGCGAAGAGCCTGGTTGCCGTGGCGATGATGTCCCAGCAGATCTGCTTGCCACCGCTCGACGGGATCTGCCCGCCCGGCACGGTCCAGCCCGTGGGCGCTCCCGTGGTGGCGTCGAGGCGACCGACCGCCAGGCGTGGGGCGCCGCTGAGGGTCGTGAAGTTGCCGCCGGCGAAGATCGACTGACCGTCGGCGGACCACTCGATGTCGCGCATCGCACCGCTCGTCGTGCCCGGCTTGAAGGTGCGGTCGACGGCGCCCGCGTAGCTCAGCTTCGCGACCTTGCTCCGCCGCATGCCGCCGACGGTTCCGAACGCGCCGCTGATGTACAGCCCATCCGAAGCAGGCAGGATCTTCAGCACCTCGACCGCCGCGAGGTTCCCGCTCGGATCGCCGACGGAGACCGCGAACCCGGGGTCGACGGAGCCGGTGAGCGTGACGGGATCGATGTCGATCGCGGCGAGGTTGAGCCGCGGAGCGCCGTCGACGGCGTTGAACTGACCACCCACGTAGAGCGTGTCGCCGACGACGGCGAGCGCTTGCACGTCGAGCGTCTGCGTCGAGGCGGCCTGGAGCTGCGGCTTGAAGCTCGCGATGCCTTCGCCGGTTCGCATGTCGATCGCCGCGAGCCCGGTCAGGCCTGTCACCTGTGGCCCGCTCGCGACCCCCGGCGACAGCACCTCACGGAGCTTCCGGAACGTGCCACCGATGAACATGACGTCGCCGTACCGAGCCGTCGCATGGATCGCGTCGTTCGCCATCCAGGTGGAAGCGTCGGGATCCTGGCTCACGGCTGCGGCCGGAGCGCACAGCGTCGCCACGCTCACGAGCGCCACGATGGTCGATGCGATGACACGAGCGTGTCGGGGGGAAGCGCAACCGGGTCTCTCCTGAAGACGGGCTGCCAGCGTAGGCACTGCGGGTGCCCGGAGGGAACCGCCATACGTTCCAAGCCTTCCCGGCCGAACGGACTACCTGGCGGCCGACCGCGCCGGGCGTTTGGGAGGATGACCGCACGACTCCGCGGAAGGATCGAGCACGCCGATGACCGAGCAGCGCACCGAGTCCGATTCCAAGGGCGAGATCGCGGTCGATGCCCACCGCTACTGGGGAGCCCAGACCCAGCGCTCGCTCCACCACTTCTCGATCGGCCACCCCGACGCCGATCGCATGCCGATGGAGGTGGTCCGTGCCCAGGCCCTGCTGAAGAAGGCGGCGGCGCTCGTCAATCAGCGCTCGGGCGCGCTCGAGCCCCACCTCGCCGACCTCATCGTGCAGGCCGCCGACGAGGTGATCGACGGGCGGCTCGACGAGCACTTCCCGCTGTTCGTGTGGCAGACCGGGTCGGGCACACAGACGAACATGAACGTCAACGAGGTGATCTCCAATCGGGCGATCGAGCTCGACGGCGGCGATCTCGGCTCCAAGACGCCCGTGCACCCGAACGACCACGTGAACATGTCGCAGTCGAGCAACGACACGTTCCCGACCGCGATGCACATCGCCGCGGCGACGGCGGTCACCGAGCGGCTGCTGCCGTCGGTCACGGCCCTGCGCGACGCGCTCGCCGCGAAGTCCGATGAGTTCGCCGACATCGTGAAGATCGGTCGCACCCATCTGCAGGACGCGGTACCGCTCACGCTCGGTCAGGAGTTCTCCGGCTACGTCGCCCAGCTCGACGCCGGCATCGACCGGCTCGAGCTGGCGCTTCCGGGCCTCTACGAGCTCGCGGCCGGGGGCACCGCGGTCGGCACCGGCCTCAATGCCCCACCGGGGTTCGCCGAAGCGGTCGCGGCGGAACTCGCCGGGCTCACGGGCCTGCCGTTCGTGACGGCGCCGAACAAGTTCGCAGCGCTCGCGTCCCACGATGCGCTCGTGTTCGCGAGCGGAGCCGAGACGACCCTCGCCGCGAGCCTCATGAAGATCGCCAACGACGTTCGATGGCTCGGCTCGGGACCGCGCAGCGGACTCGGTGAGCTCGTGCTTCCCGAGAACGAGCCCGGCTCGTCGATCATGCCGGGCAAGGTCAACCCGACGCAGTCGGAGGCCGTGACCATGGTGGCGTGCCAGGTGATGGGCAACGACACCGCGATCACGATCGCCGGCTCGATGGGCAACTTCGAGCTCAACGTCTTCAAGCCCGTGATGATCCGCAACTTCCTGCATTCCACGGCGTTGCTCGCCGACGTCTGCCGCACGTTCCGCGAGTTCTGCGTCGAGGGGCTCAAGGCCGACCGTGAGCGCATCGACGAGCTGGTGGAGCGGTCGTTGATGCTCGTGACGGCCCTGGCTCCGACGATCGGCTACGACAACGCTGCCGCGATCGCCGAGAAGGCCCACCGCGAGGGTCTGACGTTGAAGCAGGCCGCGGTAGCGCTCGGGCACCTCACCGAGGCTGAGTACGACGAGCGCGTACGCCCGGGCGACATGGTCTGAGAGCGACGCTCACGGCTGCGACCCGGCGTCGGCACCGACGGCCACGGGCCTCGCCGGGTCCGACACCCAGTCCGACCATGACCCCACGTAGAGGCGTCCGAGGCCGAGACCCGCGCGTTCCATGGCGAACAGGGCGTATGACGCCGCGACGCCCGAGCCGCAGGAGGCGATGGCGGCACCGTCTCCACGCACGCCGAGCGACTCGAACCGCCGGCGAAGGGCTGAGGGTTCCAGGACCCTGCCGTTGGGATCGAGGTTGCCCATCGTCGGCGCGTTGAGCGCCCCCGGGATGTGCCCGGCGACCGGATCGATCGGCTCGACCTCTCCCCGGTAGCGTTCGGCAGCTCTGGCATCGAGCACCGGCGCCGAGCCGTCGCGGAGCGTGGCGATGATCGCCTCCGCCCCCACGACACGATCGGCGGGCCATGCCTGCGCGGTGAACGACGTGCTCGTGCCGGCCGCAGGCGCTCCGGTCTCGAGCGTCCCTCCGGTCTCGATCCACGTGTCGAGCGACGGAAGGTCGAGCAGCGCGACCCGGCGCCCGAGCACGCGCAGCATCCACCACAACCTCGCGGCGACCCACCCGCCGACATCGTCGTAGGCGACGACCGCGGATCCGTCGCCGATGCCGAGACGAGACATCGTCGCGGCGAACGCTGCGGGTGTCGGCAGCGGGTGCCGCCCGGGTCCGTCGAACGGCGGTGCGGCGAGATCGGCGTCGAGGTCGACGCAGACGGCGCCGGGAAGGTGGGAGCGAGCGAAGGCATCGCGGGCATGGCCGCCGGGAGCCCATCGGACGTCGGCCACCACCAGGTCGTGCGACCGGTCGGGACCGGCCAGCGATGATCGCAGCCATGCCGGCTCGACGAGCATGCCGGGGAGCTCCACGAACCAAGGATAGCCAGCCGGACCGACCCGATCGATGGGTGGCACACGCAGGCCGGCACCTCGTATCGTCACGGCGTGGACGCCCCTCCCCCGCTCGAGGCCCCGCCGCGGACCGGGACCACCCCTTCGGTGACGTCGTACGTGCCGCGACTGTTGCTCCGTCACCTCGCCGACGACGCCGAGCGCCGCGCATGGACCGTCGAGGGCACCGTCGTCTTCGTCGACATCTCGGGGTTCACGAAGCTCTCCGAGCGCCTCGCTGCGCACGGCAAGGAGGGTGCCGAGCAGGTCACCGAGGCGATCGAAACCTGTTTCACCGATCTGCTCGCGGTGGCCTACGCGAACGGGGGCGGCCTGATCAAGTTCGGCGGAGACGCGTTGCTCCTGCTCTTCCAGGGCGAGGGGCACGAGGCGCTCGCCTGCCGATCCGCGGTCTGGATGCGCCGGACCCTGCGCGAGGTGGGTCGCATCGACGTCCCAGGTGCCCGGGTACAGCTGCGCATGTCGGTGGGTGCGCACCGTGGCACCTTCCACCTCTTCCTCGTCGGCACGTCGCATCGCGAGCTCATCGCGGCCGGACCCGCGTGGACCCGCACCGTGGAGATGGAGCATGCGGCCGACGCCGGCGAGATCCTCATCAGCCCGGAGCTGGCCGGCACGCTGCCGGCGCGCTGCCTGGGGGACGCGAAGGGGCCAGGCGTGCTGCTGCGGCGCGAGCCCCCCGGCCCGTCGGCGAGCGGTGACGCGACGGCACCGGTGGTCGTCGACGACGAGGTCGCGCGCTGCCTGTCCGTCTCCGTGCGCGATCACGTCACACGCGGCGGAGGCACTCCCGAGCACCGTCCGGTCACGGTGGCGTTCGTGCACTTCGACGGCACCGACGGGGCGATCGAACGCGACGGCCCCGAGCGGGTCGGCGACGGGCTGCATGAGCTCGTCTCCGCCGTGCAGCGAGCCGCCGACGCGCGAGACGTCTGCTTCCTCGGCTCCGACGTCGATGCCGACGGCGGCAAGATCATCCTCACCGCCGGCGCTCCGTCGGTGAGCGGCAACGACGAGGAGCGCATGCTGCTCGCCCTGCGTTCGATCGTCGACGAGGATCGAGCGTTCCCGGTCCGCATCGGCGTGCATCGCGGCGGTGTCTTCGCCGGCGACATCGGTCCCTGGTACCGGCGCACGTACACGGTGATGGGCGACGCGGTGAACCTCGCCGCACGGCTCATGGCCGCGGCCCCGCCGGGCGCGATCTTCGCCACCGCCGACGTGCTCGATCGATCGGCCACACGCCTTCGTACGACCGAGCTCGAGCCGCTCCGGGTCAAGGGCAAGTCGGCGCCCGTCCGAGCGTGGGCGGTGCAAGAGGCGGTCAGGGCGCTCGCGCGCGCCACGAGCGCGCTCCCCCTCGTCGGACGCATCGACGAGATGCGCCTCATCGACGACGCGATCGCGAGGGCGAGAGCAGGGACCTCGGTGATTGTCGAGATCGTCGGCGAGGCGGGCATCGGCAAGACCCGCCTCCTCGACGAGGCCGCCGCCCGAGCACCGGATCTGATCCGGTGGCACGCCGTCTGCGAGGCCTACACGGCGAGCACGCCCTACGCGGCGTGGCGGGAACTGCTCCGCGAAGCCCTCGGTATCGGCTGGGAGGCAGCACCCCTCGACATCGGATCCAGGTTGCGTGAGGTCGTCGAGCAGGCGGATCGCTCGCTCCTCCCCTGGCTGCCGCTGCTCGCCGTGCCGCTGGGCGCCGAGGTCGCGCCGACCCCCGAGGTGGATTCCCTCGACGAAGCGTTCCGCGCTCCCAAGCTCCACACGGTCGTCTCGGCGCTCGTCGACCTGCTGCTCGATCGGCCGGCGCTGATCCAGATCGAGGATGCGCACTACCTCGACGAGTCCTCCGCCGACATGCTCGACGCGCTGATGTCGGGCGACGATCGAGCGTGGGTCGTGATGACGAGCCGGCGTGCCGACCCGTCGACCGTCCCGCCCGCGGCGGAGAGCGAGGCCGAGCGATCGGTTCGCATCGAGGTCACCGCCCTGTCACCTGCGGACGCGCTGACCATCGCCGAGTCGGCGAGCGACGACGACCCGCTTCCTCCGCACGTGATCCGCACGGTGGCCGAGCGCTCGGGGGGGAACCCGCAGTTCCTGCTGGACCTGCTGCAGTCGGCGATCGAACACGGCGTCGACGATCTACCCGAGACCGTGGAAGCCGCCGCGATGGCGCAGATCGACACGCTGGGTCCGCGCGACCGGATGATCGTGCGGCGCGCCGCCGTGCTGGGCCTGACGTTCGATCCGCGCATGCTCGCGTGGGTCATCGACGACGACCTCGCCCCCGACGATGCCACCTGGCGCCGGCTCGGAGCACTGTTCCAGGACGACGGTGACGGTCAGATCCGGTTCCGCCGGGCGCTCATGCGTGACGCCGCCTACGAGGGCCTGCCGTTCCGCCTGCGACGGGAGCTGCACTCGCGCGTCGTCGCCCAGCTGGAGCGTTCCGCCGACGAGGCCGACGGGCCGGCCGACGACCTGGCAGCCACCCTGGCGATCCACGCAGCGCTCGCAGGCGATCACGACCGGACGTGGCGCTATGCGCGCGTGGCAGGCGACCGGGCGCGCGAGCGGGCCGCGCCGGCCGACGCGGTCTCGCACTACCGTCACGCCCTCAGCGCTGCACGTGGGTGCGGCGACGTCGGCGACGCCGACGTCGCCGTGGTCACCGAGGCGCTCGGAGAAGCCCTCATCCGCACGGGAGAGCTCGAAGCCGCCGACCGCTCGCTCAGGGCCGCCGCCAGGCTGCTCGCCGACGATCCGCTGAGCGTCGCACGCATCCTGCTCCGCCTGGCCTACGTGGCTGAGCGCGTCGGCCGGTTCGACCGCATGCTGCGGCTCACGAGGAAGGCCTCGCGCATCCTCGAAGGAAGACCCGGCTGGGCCCCCATGCGCCTGCGGGCGGCCGCTCGGGTGTCCGAGGCGTACGCGCGACAGTTCCAGGGTCGGTTCGAGGACTCGCTCCGGCTCACGCGACCCGCGATCGAGGCGGCCAAGACGGCGGCCGACCGCAAGGCCTTGGCCGACGCGCTGATGCTGCACGACGCGACGCTGCTCGACCTCGGGCGCATCGACGAGGCGGTCAACAGCCGGGAGGCGCTCGAGATCTACGAGTCGCTCGGCGATCTGCACGGTGCGGCGTCGGCATCGAACACGCTGGGCATGGTGGCGTACTTCCAGGGCAGATGGGACGAGGCCGTCGACGCGTACGAACGGTTCGCATCGACGAAGGAGCGGTTGGGCGACTCCGTGCACGCGGCCACCGGACACATGAACGTCGGCGAGGTGCGATCGGACCAGGGAAGGATCGAGGAGGCCGTGGAGCGGTTCCGACGCGCGCGCCGAGCCTACCGCGCAGCCGGTGACACGCTGGGCATCGCCTACTGCCTGGCGTACCTGGGTCGAGCCGACGCGCGAGCGGGGCGTTTCGATGTTGCCGAGTCGGGACTCACCGAGGCGCGGCTGCTCTTCGCATCGCTCAAGGCCGAGCGCGAGGTCGCCCAGACCGATGGCTGGCTCGCCGAGTGCGCCCTGCTGGCCGGCCGCTGGCAGGAAGCCGAGAGCTCGGCCCGGCGCATGCTATCGGCACCGAAGGGCGAGCACGACGCGGCGCTGCTCCATCGCGTCGTGGGGGAGGCGCTCGCCCGCACCGGGCGGATCGAGCCGGCGCGGGCCGCGTTCGACGAAGCGCTTCGGCTCGCCGTCGACGAGGGAGGCGAGCTCGAGCAGGTGCTGACCCTCACCGCGATCGCACGCCTCTGGCCGGACGAGCCCGATGCGACCGTGACCGCCGACGCCGCGAGCAAGCTCGCCGAGCGGCTCGGCGTCGTCGCCATCACCGAGCCGCTCGACTGAGCGGTGGGCTTCAGCCTCGCGTGAACCGAGGGTCGCCGGCTCCGTAGACCGTCTCGGTGACCACCACGGTGCCGTCGCCCTGGAGCTCGGACGTCTGCGCCGTCAGGCACCAGCGCTCCCCCGCCGGAGGAGCCGGACCCGCATCGCACCACCGGATCGGTGATCTCGTCGCCCGTCGTATCGGGCGTGTAGTCGATGAACGTCGTCCGGCTGAGCACGCCGGAGGTCGCCGGCGCGGGTTCGGCGTCCCACCTCACGACCATCGAGAAGTTTGCGTCGGGCTGCTCCGTGAGATCCTTCGCGAGCAGCACGTCGTCGTTCTCGACGCGTAGCAGGTAGGGGATCGGCTCGCACGCCAGGTTGGCACCCCGGGTGAGGTCCGCCGACGTGTCGCCGCCCGTGACCTCGCCGGTGGAATCGCCGCAGTCGAGGATGCCCGAGACCTCCTTGAGGTGGATCACCGAGTCGAGCGTGCCGAGCTCCTCGCCGAGCCCACCGGGCTCGGCGGCGGTGCCGTCTGCGCCGCCGGCGAGCGAGAATGCCCCCGCACTGCTCTTCGTCCGCAACACGAATGCATCGAACGCCGAGGTGAGCGGTGCCGGCGGTACCCGGAAGCGGTAGTTGTCGCCGTCGCTCGAGTCGGGTCCGGAGTCCGAACGCGTGCCGGTCAACAGCTCGTGAGAACCGACGAGGCTGCCCCGAAGGTAGAGGTCGGCGACGACGATCACGTCGCCCTTGGCCTCGATGTCGAGCTCCATGAAGTCGGCAGCCGCCGAGGCGAGGCCTGAACCGTTCAAGGACACCTTGAGCTGCTGACCCTTGTCACCGTCGACCCGGCCGCATGGAACGCCTCCACCTTCGCCGCTGCTGCGGACACCGATGCCGTCGGTCGTGAGACCGACCGTGCCGGTCGCAGGCGTCGGAGTGAGTGAGACCAGCGCACCACTCGAGGGTGACAACCTGCAGCCGCTGCCGAGGCCGACCGGCTGGGTCGTCGAGCTGCCTTCGACGGGGTCGAACCGCCACTGCTGCGGCGCGGCTCCCAGATGCAGGCGCAGCACCCCCGCGTCGGGCAGCGTGTCGAGCGTGCCCGCGGTCACCGCCACCGGTGCGAGCGCCATCGAGAACATGCTTGCCGACGCGGCGACCGCAACCGCCAGCGCCGCCCATCTGCCTCGACCCGCGATCGCGGCTCCCGACCTCGTGCGATACGTGCTCACTACGGATCCACCCCTCCCATGTTGGTGCCGGCCCCCCGCGGTCGCAGCTTCGAGCGTGGTGGTGTCAAAAGTCAAGGGTACCCCTGGACCTTCGACCTAGGTCATCCGGATCGTTCCCGAGACCTCCCCGTTGTCTCCCCGCTCAGGACGAGTTGGGATACGGTCGGGCGATGGGCATGCATCGACAAAGTCGTGGGCGCGCGATGCTGCTGGCCGTCGCGGGCTTCCTGGCGTCCTGCACCATCACCCTGGGCGAACCCGACGCCGGGTCGGAAACGTCCGAGCCGGCCACCTCCGTGCCGGCACCAGCGTCGTCGTCGTCGTCGGCTCAGGCCCCGGCGGTCTCCGCACCGGGGCGACTCGCGATCGTCGACGACGGCGGTTCCCTGTACACCACCATGGCCGACGGCAGCGACCGGGTGGAGCTCGTCGGCACGGGCGACACCGCGCTCACGGCCTCACAACCTGCCTGGTCCCCGGACGGGAGCCTCCTCGCATGGGTGGTCAGCGACGTGCCGAACGCGTCGATCACCGGCGCGATCGTGGTCGCCGGGCCGAGAGGCGAGGAACCGATCGTGACGCCGACGCCGTTCGTCCCCTACTACCTGTCGTGGAGTCCGACCGGGGATCGGGTTGCGTTCCTGGGAGCTGGGCCCGACACCGGTTCGTCGGTGCAGATGGGTGTGCTGGACCTCGGCGAGGCCGAACCGCAGGTGCACCCGGTCGCGGCCGGTGACCCCTTCTTGTACTTCGCGTGGGCGCCCGACGGGAAGGGCGTGCTCGCGCACGCCGGATTCGACCGCCTCGAGCGCATCGACCTCGCCGGGGGGAAGCCGAGCCCGCTCACCTCACGGCCGGGCCTGTTCGCGACCCCCGACTGGAGCGACGACGGACGTACGCTCGTCTACGTCGAACGCGGTCGCGGCGGCCTGCAGCGTCTCGTCTCGGTCGTGAACGGGAAGCAGCCCCGAACGCTCGTCGAAGGCAACGGCGCGCTGTCGTTCGTGCTCACCTCCGACGGCCGCTCGGTCGCCTATCAGATGCTCGGCGAGCGCGACGGCGACCTGTTCGATCGCCGGCCGACCGAGCCACGCGACGGTGTCCACGTGGTCGACCTGCGGTCCGGGAGTGGACCGTCGCGTCACCTCGATCCGCGCCATGACCTTCTGGTGGAGCCCCGACGACGAGCGGCTCCTCACCCTCGCCCCCGAGCCTGCATCGGACGGTGCGATCCCCTTCCTGTGGCAGGTCTGGGACGGGCGCCGGGTGATCGACGTGGCCGGGAGACACTCACCGACGCTCGTCCTGCTGCGTGAATACGCCCCGTTCTTCACCCAGTACGCCCAGAGCACCACGCCGTGGTCACCCGACGCGAGGGCGTTCGCGTTCCCGGTGACGGCGCCCGACGGTTCGAGCCAGATCGTCGTACAGGAAGTCGGTGGCGAGCCTTCGGTGATCGGCGACGGCGCCTACGTGACGTGGTCGCCGTAGGGCGCGTGCGCGACCGCACGACGTCCCGGAGATATGGACCTCCGACCTATTGAGTTCTCATACGGACGACGTAGGATGCCCAGCGTTCCGTAGATAGAGCATCCGGCGGCGCGTGCCGCCTCTACCCCCCAGGAGGTTGCATTGCGCACCAAGCTGTTGAAGAGCCTTGCCCTCGCGCCGGCCGTGTTCGTCCTCATGGTGAGCGTCGCGATCGCAGCCGATCAGACGAACGGCTCAGGGCTCACGAACGAAGGTGCGAGCCTCGGGTTCAACGCCAAGGCGAACCTGCACGGCAACATCACCTACACCTCGCACGACGGCGACATGTTCCAGGTGTTCTGTCACGATGGCCTCACCAGCTACCGCAACCTCGCTCCCACACCTGCGGGGGCTCTGCGGACGAAGGTGACCGCCACCTGCAAGGACAAGACCGGCACCACGATCTACGCCGAGATCTACTTCATCGACCGTGGCGAGCCCGGGAACCGCGACGTGGAGCGCATCTACTTCACCTACGACTCACGGTTCGAGCTCGATGCGAACGCCGACCCCGACGTGTACCTGATGAAGTGCAACTCAGGCACCCCGGTCACGGTGGCGTGCAACGATGTCGGCATCATCACCGCCGGCAACGTGCAGATCCACCAGGGCGCGATGTCGAAGGCACGGCAGACGACGGCCGTGCTCGGCTCCTGACCCACCGCTGCACCAAGGCAGGAGGCTCCCGGGTTCGCCCGGGAGCCTCTTCGCATTCACGTTACGCAGCCTCCCGCGAGCCGCGATTTCGGCCGGGATGTGGCGGCGCGAGGTTGGTAGCCTAGCTGCCTTGAGTCCTGAAGGGCTGCTGCGTAACGGGCAGTCCTACTCGGTCGGATCGTTCGATTGCACCTCGATGACCCCTTGGAGCCGCTGGAGCGCTTCGACCAACTCCTGAGGTCGACGCCTGCCCTCAGCGTCCATCGACACGGCAACGATCTCTCGGCCGTCGTTGGATCGCTCGATCTGGACGTTGGACACCACGTATCCGAGATCGGTCGTTTCCGCGAGCACGTCGCGAAGCACACCCTGGCCGTCCTGGTAGCTCACTTGGAATGAGGTCAGTGAGTACGACGATGTCGGGAGCCTTCGCACGAGGGGCGTATACACGAACGCGACAATTAGGTGGATCGTCGTCGCAGCGGCCGCGAGCGCCCAGAGCCCTGCCCCTGCCGTGAGGCCCACGGCAGCCGTTAGCCAGATCGTGGCCGCCGTCGTCAACCCTCGAACGCCGTCACGCCGCATGAAGATCACGCCCGCTCCTATGAAGCCGATGCCGGTCACGACCTGGGATGCGATCCGCGTGGCGTCGATCCCCGCATCCTCGCCTCCGAAGCCATACCTTCCCGCGAGCGTGAAGAGAGCTGCTCCAACACCCACGAGCGTATGGGTTCGAAGTCCTGCGCTCTTCTGCCGAAGCTCCCGCTCGAAGCCGATCACCGATGACAATGCGAAGGCGACCGCCAACGACCAGATTCCTGAGAAGTCCATCCACTCGTCTTTCGTTGGGTGTTCACAGTCAGGCTATCGCGGCGAGGGTCTTTGCCGACAGCCCAGCATCACTGGCAACAGGGTGGGCAGCTAATCGTGGGGCGCTAGCCGTCGACCCTTGAGTAGCGTCGTCGAGGCGGATCTTCACGATGAAGATACCGAGGCCACCCGCACAGGTCGGTGATTCTGAGGTCCAGGTCGTAGTCGATGTGCAGCTCGCCCGCTTCGAGCGCCCGGTACTCGGTGAGGGTGACCCCCAGCCGCCCTGCCATCAGCACCGGCCGCAGTCCCCATCCGCTCCCGATCTCGTGGAAGGGCTGAACCAGGGTGGGAAGCATGGCCAAACTAGCTGGAGCCGCCGAGAGCTCAGCTCGCGGTCTCCTCTTCCTCGTCCTCACCCACGCCCTTGAGCACCTGATACCAGCTGTCCACGTAGGAGCCCGGGTCGTCTGCGGGCGGCTCCGGTTCGGGCTTCATCGCCTTCTTGAGCGGCGCGAATCCGAGGTCTTCGTCGCTCGATCGCTTTCGCCGCATGGTGCCTCCTGGGAAGTGGCGACCACGTACTAGTCGGGTCCTACTACAATCGTCGGAACCCGCGAAACCTTTACAGCCACGCGTTTTCCATGAGCTGCAGGGGTGTCCGCGACCGAACCGTGACGGGAGACAGATGCGCCGAGAAATCATTCTGCCCGCGGATGAGAGGGCTCCTCTTTCTTGCCCGCTCCCTGCCGGAACGACGCGATCCCCCAGCCGGTCTTGAACGAGCGCGCTGACGATGCTCGTCTCGCCATCAGCGAAGTCGTCGCCAATGCTGTCCTGCACGGACAGCTACAACTTGACCTAGACACACTCCGCCTTGTCATCGCTGCCGATGACGAGTGCGTCCGTATCGAGGTAGGACAGTCCACCGCGGTGGTCGGCGCGGAGGTGGTCGAGCCATGGTCGGAGGATCTCGTGAGGGTCGGAGGATTCGGCTGCGGCTCGTCGAGCGAACGACGGACAAGTGGGCGTTGGAACTGGTCCGCCCGGCCACGTGTGTTCGAGTTCCGCCGTTAGCCCGACGCAGGCCACGGGATAGCGGGTCAGCTTGGATCCGAGGGGTGATCCCGGGCGTCAGCTTCGAGGAGGTCGTTGGCGCCGGCGACGGTGAGCAGCCGGTGCGCGGCGCGAGACGGGTTGCGGAGGACTAGTGAGCCGCCGTTATCGGTGAGTCGACCACGCGCTTGGACATGCACGTGCAGGGCCGAAGAGTCCATGAAGTGGAGAGGTCCAAAACGATGGTCTGCTTGGGACCCATGTGGGGTTCGATGACGTCTCGTAGCCGCCCCGCGGTCGCCATGTCGATCTCGCCGCGGACGTGGATGACCGTCGCCTCGTCCGTTGCGTTGACCTCGGTCGAGAAGTCTCCTGCCATCAACCAGAAGTTGGCGACCATCGGAGCAAGCGGCAAACTTCTTCGGTCCGTGTTGTCTCGGCTCACGTGAGGACGCCGGGGCCTCAGCGGCATCTAAGGACGGTCGAGACAACAATCAGCCGGCCGGCGATCGCCGTGGGGTTGAAATGTGCATCGCCGGGATATGAGGAGTGCAAGATCCCCCTGGGGGAGGGAGCGATGATGGATCACACGTGCCGGTTGCCGAGGGAGTGGCCACTGTACGAGGACGGGTCGGCCGATCCATGGCCATGCCCCGACTGTGAGAGGCGATGGTGTGTCCAGTTGCTCGGGCTCCCAAACCCGCCAACTCGAGCCACGTTTTGTGAAGGCGGCGGCGGTGTGCTATCACCCACGGCGCAATGGATGGAAGCTCCGAGATCCGGTCAACACGCGAGACGGATCGCGGTCGGGTAAACATCGGCTCCCTTTGCTCCCCGCGCCGCCCTGCATTCGCTCTGCTCGCGTGACAGCGTGCCAGGTGCAGCCCCCGGGCAATCGGGGACGTCGACTGTCTGTCCAGGAGTGAGGCGGCTTCGCGCTACTAGTCCTGGTTTCGCTGACTTCGAGAACCTCGATGTTCCACTCCCGTCCCGCCTTCAGTTCACTGCGACCCGATAACTCCGTCGGTCCTTCAACTTCTGACGCCGCTTCTTCACGGCGAGCCCGAATCGCTCCTGTTCACATCAGCTCGTGGGCTGCACTCCGCTACTCCCGCTTTCGCCCGACAGTCTGGCTGCCGGCCCTCGAGCGCCTCGGGCTGCCGAAGACGGATCTGCACGTCCTGCGGCACTCGACCACGGCGAGGATGATCGGGGCCGGCTGGTCGGCAAAGGCGGTTCAGCAGGTGGTCGGTCACGGGTCCGCAGCCTTCACCCTGAGCGTGTACGGGCACCTCTTCGACGACGACCTCGACGCCCTCGGTGAGGCCCTCGACTCAACCCTCTCGCGGTACGGGCGCGGTACAACGAGTGCGGTGAGGCGCGGGTTAGGCTCCGGAACAGCCCTCTGACCTGCTGAGATACCCGCTCCGGGGGTGGGACTCGAACCCACAACCTACGGATTAACAGTCCGCCGCTCTGCCGGTTGAGCTACCCCGGAAAGGTGGAGCGTCGCGCAGTCTATCAGTGGCTCTCGGCTCGGCCCGAAGCAGCGACCTCGAGCCGAAAGGGTACGCTTGCGTCGCTCACTCACCACGAGTCATCGACCAGGAGGGCATGCCACATGAAGCTCCGTTCGTTGTTCCTCGTCGCAGCCGGTATCGCCGTCGGCTACTCACTTGCCCGGAAGATGCGAGAGGACGACCCGCAGGTCGTGCGGGGGCCACAGACCACGGCGTCGAGCTCGCCCGCGCTTCGGCTCGTGAGCGGTCAAGCGCAGCGCATCGCCGACCAGGCGAGCGTGCGGAGCCTCGAAGCGATCCGTCGGGCGCGCGGTGCGATCAGGACGCGGCTGGGCGAGCACGAGACGTTCGACGACGCAGCCTGGAACTGAGGACCGGCGGCTCAGACGGTCGGCCAGCGCGAGCCGAAGACCACGGTGGTGGCTCGATCGCTCGTGCAGTCGCTCGCCGTCACGTCCGGCAGCACGCCGAACCCGATGCCCTGGGTGATCCAGTCGCGCACGAAGTAGCACCGGCCGGACTCGCTGTAGACGGCGGCCACGAAGATGTATCCCGTCGTCGCCCGGTCCACCACCCAGGTGCTCGCACTGTTCGGCCCTGCGCTGTTCGTCACCTCGTCGACGAACGCGAGCGATGGCTCGGCACCCCTGAGGTCGGCGGGGAACACGTTCGTGTAGTTGCCCCTGTCGGTGAACACGATGCGCCCCGTCTCGAGCGCCGTCGCCGCTGCCGCCTTGGCGGCCGAGTCCTGGGCTCGGGACTTCACGCCGGCGAACGTGCTCATCGACATCACCATGAGCACGCCGAGGATGACGACGGTCATCATCAGCTCGACCAGCGTGAAGCCGTCTTCGCTGTGCAGCTCTGGCAGACGCATCAAGCGCACCACCTCGTTCACCGGAAGCGGGCGTTCCGCCCCTGCCTGAACATCGGTGCGGTGACGGCGGTGACTTGAGTTCCAGCGGTGCCTGCGTACGTACCCTATTCGAGGTAATCGCGGAGCTTCTGCGACCGGCTGGGGTGCCGCAGCTTCGAGAGCGTCTTCGATTCGATCTGGCGGATACGCTCGCGGGTGACGCCGAACTCGCGCCCGACCTCTTCCAACGTGCGAGGGTGGCCGTCGACGAGGCCGAACCGCAGCTGGATCACCTTCTTCTCACGCTCGCTCAGGGTGTGCAGCACCGACTCGAGCTGCTCCTGGAGCAGGATGAAGCTCGCGGCGTCGACCGGCACGACGGCGTCGGCGTCCTCGATGAAGTCGCCGAGGTGGCTGTCCTCTTCCTCACCGATGGGGGTCTCGAGCGAGACGGGCTCCTGCGAGACCTTCTGGATCTCGCGCACCTTCTCGGCGCTGATGCCCATGACCTTGCCGATCTCGTCGGGCGTCGGCTCGCGGCCGAGGTCCTGCAACAGCTGACGCTGCACGCGCACGAGCTTGTTGATCGTCTCGACCATGTGCACCGGGATGCGGATCGTGCGCGCCTGGTCGGCGATCGCGCGCGTGATCGCCTGGCGGATCCACCACGTCGCATACGTCGAGAACTTGAACCCCTTGGCGTAGTCGAACTTCTCGACGGCGCGGATCAGGCCGAGGTTGCCTTCCTGGATCAGATCGAGGAAGAGCATGCCGCGCCCGACGTAGCGCTTGGCGATGCTCACGACCAGGCGCAGGTTCGCTTCGATGAGCTTGCGCTTCGCGAGCTGACCGTCGCGCTCCACCCTGTGCAGCCAGGCATGCATCTCGTCGTCGGTCTTGGGCCGGTAGCTCTTGGCGATCTTCTCGCGGCCGATGCCCTCGACCTTGCCGAACGCGGTCATCTGATGGTTGCGGATCTCCCAGACCTTGATCACACAGACCTTCAGGTCGTGCGGGTCGGCCTTGGGGTCTTCCTCGTCGCGAAGCTGGATCTGCAGCGAGGTCGACATCTCACCCGCCTCGATGCGCCTCGCGAGGTCGATCTCCTGCGGCGCATTGAGCAGCGGAACCTTGCCGATCTCCTTCAGGTACATGCGGACCGGATCGTTCGTCGGGGCCTTGAGCAGGTCGACCTCGATGCGCACCTGGGTCGCCGCGTCGGTCTCCTCGCCCGGAACCTCGATGACCTCGATGCCCTCGGCGGTCAGATGATCGCCGACCTGCGTGAGGAACTCTTCCACCTGCTCGGGAGTGAAGTCGTCGACGGGAACCGCTTCGAGCAGGTCCTCGGAGGTGACGAAGCCACGCTCCCGCCCCTTGGCGGTGATGGTTTCCTTGACCTCGTCGAGGCTCAGTGGTGGATCATCGCGGCGAACGGCCACGGGTCTCCTCGCGAGCGATCGGATGGGGGTTCGGCTCAGACCTCAGCACGACGACCCAGTGTACGGAACGAGGGATGCGCGCGACCCACCCGCGGCGGGGTGCTGGGCATCGCCGCTCAGACCGAGCTGCGGATGCCCTGTCGCAGCCGTCGGAGCTCTCCATCGATGGTCACGACCTGCGCGAACAGCTCGTCGTAGCCCTCGTCGGTCGTGGGGTTGAGCTTCTGCAGCTGCATGCGGAGCGTGTCGCTCCTCCGCTTGAGCACGAGCTCCTGCAGGCGCGACCACACCGAGCGCGCGTACTCGGGACCACCGTCGCCGTCGAGCGGCTCGACCGCGAGCGCGCTGAGCACCGCGGCGAGCTTCTCGTCATCGCCTCCGGCGACCACCGAGGCATCGCCGCCGGCCTCACGCAAGGCGGCGAGCGCCGTGCGGCCCTCGGTGCTGCGGAGATGATCGTCGGTGAGCTGCGGCGCGTACTCGTCGTAGACGGCCCGGTCGCGCACGACCAGCTTCAGCATCTCGCGCTCGACCTTGTCGCGAGCGCTCATGCGCCTGGGTGACTCCACCACCACGTCGGCGGGCCGCCCGCGCCGGCGCGCGTCGAGGGCTTGCACGACCGAGAACTCGGTGACCCCGGCGAGGTCGGCCACCAGGTGCGCGTACTCGCTGCGCCGCACCGGATCGGTGAGTCCCTCGATGATCGGCATCGCCTCGGCGACCGCCTGCGATTGCCCCTCGACGCTCGTGAGGTCGTGCCGACCGATCGTGCGGCGCACCATGTACTCGACGAGCGGCCGAGCCCGGGTCGGCAGCCTGGCGCACGCCCTCAGCGCCGTGCCTCGCGACGAACTCGGCGGGGTCGAGGCCCTCGGGCAGGATCATCACCACCGTCTGCACCGAGGGGAACCGCTCCTGGAACTCGGCGGCACGCTCCGCGGCGCGCGCGCCGGCCTCGTCAGAATCGAACGCCATGATCGCGCGCGCCGCGAACCGCGAGAGCTGGCGGAAATGCCCTTCGCCGAGCGCGGTGCCGCACGTGGCGACCGTGTTCTCGATGCCCGCCTGAGAGAAGCCGATCACGTCGGTGTAGCCCTCGACCACGAAGACCTCGCCCGACCGCGCGATCGACGTGCGGGCGCGATGCAGGTTGTAGAGGATCTCGTGCTTGCGGTAGATCGGCGTCTCGGCGGTGTTCAGGTACTTGGCTTGTTCGGCGGCCCGTCGGATCGCTCGGCAGCATCCGCGCGCCGAACCCGATGCCGCGGCCCTGCAGATCGTGGATCGGGAAGATCAGCCGGCCCCGGAACCGGTCGCGCACCGGTCCGTCGTCGCCACGGGTGGCGAGGCCCGCCTCGAGCAGCACTTCCGGGCTCAGATCGCGGGCCTGGCTCAACCGGCGCAGCAGGAAGTCGGCATACCCGGGCGCGTACCCGATGCCGAAGGTCTCGACCGCCTCGGGCGTGATGCCGCGTTCACCGACGTATGCGCGGGCGTCGGCGGCTTCGTTGCCGTCGGCGAGCATGCGCGCGTAGAGCTCGGCAGCCTGCTCGTTGGCCCGGAACAACGATCCGCGCCTGGCCGCCTCCTGCCTCGCCTGCGGTGAGTCGCCCTCGTACCGCAGGTGCACACCGGCCTGCTGGGCCAGACGCTCGACCGCCTCGACGTAGCTCAGGTGCTCGAGCTCGCGCAGGAATCGGATCGTGTCGCCGCCCGCCCCGCACCCGTGGCAGTAGTAGAGCTGCTTCGACGGCGAGATGCCGAACGAGGGCGTCTTCTCCTGGTGGAACGGACAGAGGCCCACCATGCGGTCGGCGCCCGCCTTCTTGAGCGTCAGGTACTGCGAAGCGACCTGCACAAGGTCGACGCGCTCCTTCACGGCCTGCACGTCGTCGTCTCGGATGCGTCCGGCCACGCTTGCTTCCCTCACTCCCCGTGTGCTGGGCGCTCCGGCCCGCTCAGATCTCGCGTTCCGACAGCCACCCTTGGGGAAGGAAGAGCCGCTCGTAGGTGCGGATCGCGTACCGGTCGGTCATGCCCGAGATGAAGTCGGCCACCCGGGTCGCGAGTTCGCCTCCCGCGCCATGGTACTCGGGCGGCATCTCGCCCGGGTGCTCGGTGAAGTAGGCGAACAGGTCGCGGATGAGCTTGGTCGCGCGCTCGTGGTCGCCGCGCGCGCTCTCGCGCAGGTACACCTCGCTGAACATGAAGTCGCGGAGCGCGTCGAGCGCCGTGAAGACCTCGGGCGACAGGCCGATCTCGTCGCCATCGTCGCTGTGGTCCACCAGGTCGGCGACGAGGGTGTCGATGCGGTCGGAGTGGGTCGCCCCCAGGACCCCGACAGCCGCCGGCGGCAGCTCACGTACGTCGAGCACGCCTGCGCGCACCGAGTCGTCGATGTCGTGATTGATGTAGGCGATGCGGTCGGCGAAGCGCACGAGCTGGGCCTCGAGCGTCGAGGGAACCGGCGCGGACCACGGATGGTGCACGATGCCGTCGCGCACCTCCCAGGTGAGGTTCAGCCCCGCGCCGTCGTTCTCCAGGTGCTCGACGATGCGCAGCGACTGCTCGTTGTGCCGGAACGGCTGGCCGAGCAGCGGCGTGAGCGCCTGCTCGCCGAGGTGGCCGAACGGTGTGTGGCCGAGATCGTGCCCGAGCGCGATGGCCTCGGTGAGATCCTCGTTGAGCCGGAGGGCGCGCGCGCACGTGCGGGCGATCTGCGACACGTCGAGGGTGTGGGTGAGCCGGACCCGATAGTGGTCGCCCTCGGGCGCCAGGAACACCTGCGTCTTGTGCTTCAACCGCCGGAACGCCTTGCAGTGCAATATGCGATCTCGATCGCGCTGGAAGACGGTGCGGATGCGGTCGTGGGGCTCCTCGCGGTCGCGACCCTTGCTGTCGGCGGCGAGCACGGCCCGAGGCGACAGTACCTCTCGCTCGAGCTGCTCGGTGCGCTCACGTGGGGTCGGCTCGGCGCTCATGCGCTCATCGTAGCGTCGAGGCCCGACGGCCTCGTCGTGCCGCCGTCAGCTCCCCGCCACCCGGTAGTAGAGGTAGGCGAAGGTCTCCCGCACGTACCCCGATAGGCGCGTCTCCTCGGTGCGGGCGGCCGACGTCCACGTGGCGGAGGCATGTCCCTCGATGCCGAGATCGGCCGACATGCGCTCGATGCGCGCGTTGTGCCACGGGTCCGAGACGAGGAACGCGCTCTCGAGCCCTCGGTCGCGCATCGCGCGCGCGGCCGCCCGCAGGCTGGTGTACGACGTGGTGCCGGCGGGAAGCGCGACGAGCGCGCTCGAGGGCATGCCTCGCTCCACGAGGTAGGCGCGGCCGGCCTCGGCCTCGGTCGTTCGATCGCCCGGGCGGTTGGCGCCGAGCACGATGACGAGGTCGGCCCGGTCCTGGTCGAACAGCAGCGCCGCATGATCGAGCCGCCCGGCGAAGACCGGAGACGGCGTGCCGTCGTACTGCGCCGCGCCGAGCACCACGATGGCATCGACCCGCTCGATGTCGCTCGCGTCGTCGTGGTGCGCCTGACGCCAGACGGTGATCGCGCTGAACGCCACGGCCCCGACGGCCAGCGCGAGCACGAGCGTTGCCGTGGTGAGCACGGGGTGCCGGCGGAGGAGGCGCACCAGCCAAGGCTAGCAACGCCTCCCCCTCGGGCCGCCGGTCACGAACATCTAGTCGGTGCAGACGATCGTCACGTGCGTGGTGAACATGCGCCTGCTCGCCCGCATCGGCGACGAGCTGCTCGACCTCGTGCGCCGAGTCGCCGACCGCCCCGAGCACGTATCCGTCTCGCAGCTCGGGAGGTAGTCCCTCGATGCAGTCGACCGGTGAGACGATCAGCGCCAGTCCGAGGCGATCGCGAACGCGCTCGGTCGTCTCGCTCAGGTCGTCGGCCAGCGGAGCCACCTCCATCACTGCCAGCCATCGCTCGACCCCGGGCGGTGTCGACGAGGACGTGGCGGCTGGATGCCGCAGGGGGATCGGTGCCATCGCGACCGGCGCAGCCACCCAGCGCCACCAGCCCGGCCACGACCACGACGAGCGAGCGTGTACGAAGCGTCGTCGCGTTCACGGCGACACGATCCAGCTGTTGGAGGTGTAGACGGGCAGCTTCGCCCTGAACTCCGCCATCGCCGCCGTGGGGTCGGCGTCATGGGACAGGTGCAGCAATGCCCCGAACACCCCCGGCTCGATCGCCGACGGCGCGTCCGACGAGTCGACGACGTCGACCTGCGACGAGGGGAACGCGCCCCGGATGACCTGGGCGACCTGCTCGGCCTCGGCCGAGGTCGCGAAGTCGCCGACGATCACCGCGATCTCCTCGGTGTGTCCCGACCCCGCACTGGGGGCGAGCTCGGGCCAGTCGCCTCGCGGCGGCACGTGGTGCCCGGCGCCCCCGCGACGATCGGGATCGCCAGCATCGAGCGGCTCGGTCATGACCGAGCCGCAGCCGATCTCGCGGAGCCCATCTGCTCCGTCGATCGCCAGGATCTGGCGGCCGGTCGCCTCGTCGGGAACGTTCCACACGAGCCGGGAACCCCGCGATCCGGCCAGGTAGCGCTCGGACGGCAGCTGCCGAACGCGCGTTGCCACCCCGCGCTCGAGGGTCCACAGCTCGAACCGAGGCCGGCGCGTGGCCGATGCGCGGCCACTGACCTTCACGAAATGCATCACCCCTCGGTGCACGATCGGGGTGCGCACGGTCGTCCAACGGTCGAGGCCTGCGGTGAACGACGTCATCCGGCGCCAGCCGTGCCCGCCGGGGCGAGCCACCCAGAGGTTGCCGAGCCGCTCGCCCTCAGGCACACCGGCGTTCGGCGGCGACGATACGACCGCCGCCACGCGGCGTGCCGACACGAACACCGGCGAGAAGACCGTCGCGCCGTCGATCGGCGCCGCGAGCCTGCGCACGCGCCCGGTGCCGGCGTCGAGCACGGCGATCGAGGATCCGCTCGCCCAGGCGAGGTCGCCCCGGGCCGACCACGTGGGATGCGTGACCTCGGTCGCCTGGCGAAGACGCCGTGTGCCCCGTGAGGTAACCACGACCAGGTCGTCGGAGCCCACGTTGTCGACGACGAAGGCGGTGCCGAACTCCGACACGGCGACGTGCTTCGCGACGGATCCCTCGGGCACACGCGGCGCCGGCATCGACCGCCCCGCCGACACCGAGACCAGCCGGCCTCCGGAGACCGCGAGCAACCCCGCGGGAGCGGAGAGCGCCCGTGAGGCGGCGGTGCGCGCGAACCCGGGAACAGGCCGGCACCCGGTGGTTCCGGTAGCGCTCACCGACGCCGGGGGCACGTCGGTTGCACCCGCGCTGATGAACCCCGCGATCGCAGACGTGATCGCGACCGCGGTGATCAGGAGTTTCCGAACCATCACGACCTCCTCCGAGACGACATCAGTAGTTGGTGACGTACTGGAAGTGCATGGGATCGGGGTTGCTCCAGTTGAGACCCCAATAGAAGCGGTGGCCCGGGCTGGCTCCGCGCCAGACGTCGGGGATGTACGTGCCGTAGTTCACGCCGTCCCATCCGCGACCGTTCCAGTAGTCCTGCCCGCGGAAGTTCCGGAGCCAGTTGGTGTCGACCGCGGCTCCCCACGCGTGCGTGGACCAGGAGCTCGTGCCGTCGATCAGCCTGCAGTTGTAGCTGCCGATGCCCGGATAGAGCGCGTTGTCACGGTGCGCCGCGTCGATGTGGTTGCGCACGTTGAAGCCGATGTTCCTCGCCAGGTACGAGTGGTACTCGACGTAGGCGCCCGACCCGTCGCTCGTGTTGGCATGCGGCCACCAGCTCCGGGCGTTGTTCGACCTTCCGTTGCAGTGCTCCCCCAGCGTTGCGACGAGTTCGGCCAGGCCGTTGGGGCGGGGCGGGATGCCGGCCTTGGAGTGATCGTGGGTCCAGCCCGACAGGTGACTCGCCATGGCACCGGACCCGACGAACATCGACACCCCCACCATCACCGTGAGGGCGAGGAACGCGGCCCTGGAACGGACCGACGGCACGACCATCGACACCACCTCCTACGCGGGGGAGGTGGGAGGACCGCCGACGCTACACGGCTACCTGCTCGCCGGCCGTGACGCGTGTCACACCGGGTGCGAGGAAGCGGGCGATGCCGTGTCGCTACCTCGAGGCGACCTCTGCCCCACCGGCTGCGGCCTGACCCGCCGCCAGCCGTGCCGTCTCCACCCGGAAGGGCGAGCAGCTCACGTAGTCGAGGCCGAGCTCGTGGCAGAACACGACGCTCGCCGGGTCGCCTCCGTGCTCGCCGCAGATGCCGAGGTGCAACGAGGGATTCGCGGCCTTGCCCAGCTCGACGGCGGTGCGCATCAGCGCCCCGACACCCGGCCGGTCGATCGTCACGAACGGGTTCGCCGGCACGAGCTTGCGTTCCTCGTACATGCCGACGAACTTGCCGATGTCGTCGCGGCTGAATCCGAATGCCGTCTGCGTGAGGTCGTTCGTGCCGAACGAGAAGAACTCGGCCGTCTCCGCGATCTCGCCCGCCGTGACCGCGGCCCTCGGGAGCTCGATCATCGTGCCCCATTCGAGGTGGCTCAGCTCGACGTGTTCCCGCGAGAGGATCTCGGAGGCGACCGGCTCGAGCTCCGCTCGCATCTGCGCGAGCTCCGGAGCGGTCGCGACCAGCGGGATCATGATCTCGACCTTGGGGTCACCGCCCGCCTTCTTCACCTCGACCGCGGCTTCCACGATCGCGCGCACCTGCATCGCGTAGAGCCCGGGTTTCACGATGCCGAGCCGCACGCCGCGCAGACCCAGCATCGGGTTCATCTCGTGCAGCTCGTTCACCTTCTGCAGCACGCGCTCCTGCTCGGTGACGTCGTCGCCCTTCGCCGAGGCGAGCGCGACCTCGACGGCGAGCTCGACCTGGTCGGGCAGGAACTCGTGCAGCGGCGGATCGAGCAGGCGCACCGTGACCGGAAGCCCGCTCATCGCCGTGAAGATCCCGACGAAGTCGTTCCGCTGCAGAGGAAGCAGCGCCTCGTACGCCGACCCTTCCTCCTCGGACGTGTCGGCGAAGATCATCTGGCGAACCGCCATGACCCGTTCCTCGCCGAGGAACATGTGCTCGGTGCGGCACAGGCCGATGCCCTCGGCGCCCCGCTCACGGGCGTTCGTCGACTGCTCGGGCGTGTCGGCGTTGGCCCGGACCCTCAGGGCACGGCGGTCGTCGGCCACCTGCATGATGCGCTCGAACGCGCGCCAGAGCGGCTCGTCGCGCGCGGCCTCGTCGCCCTGTCGCGCCTTCTCGAGCAACGACTCCTCCAGCGGCAGCTCGCCGACGAACACCTCGCCGGTGAACCCGTCGATCGTGATGATCTCGCCTTCACGCACCTTCGTGCCGTTGGCCGCGAACTCTCCGTCGGCCGTCCGCAGCTTGATCGCGTCGGCCCCGCAGACGGCCGGGATGCCCTCGCCCCTCGCCACCACGGCGGCGTGCGAGTTCGTGCCGCCCGCGCTCGTCAGGATTCCCTGGGCGGCGATCATGCCGTGGTAGTCGTCGGGCGTGGTCTCACGGCGCACGAGGATGACCTTCTCCCCCGCCTGGCCGCGGGCCTGCGCCTCGTCGGCGGTGAACACGACGGCGCCGATGGCGGCGCCCGGTGAGGCGTTGAGCCCCTTCGCGATCGGCGTCTCGCGCTCGGCCGCCGTCGCGTCGATGCGCCGCTTGAACAGCTCCTCGAGACGGTTGGCGTCGACGCGCAGCAGGGCCTCGCGCTCATCGATGAGGCCTTCTTCCAGCATGTCGTGGGCCATGACCCACTCACCGAACGCGGTGCGCTTGCCCACCCGCGTCTGCAGGATCCAGAGCCGGCCCTTCTCGATCGTGAACTCGATGTCGCACATGTCGCGGTAGTGCTGCTCGAGCGTGGTCATGACCTCGCGCAGGCCCGCGTACGAGTCGGCATCGACCCGCTCGAGGTCGGTCAGTGGAAGGGTGTTGCGGATGCCCGCGACGACGTCCTCCCCCTGGGCGTTGCCGAGGTAGTCGCCGTAGGGCACCTTCTCGCCGGTCGACGGGTCGCGGGTGAACGCGACGCCGGTGCCGGAATCGTCGCCCCGGTTGCCGAACACCATCGACTGCACGTTCACGGCTGTACCGAGCGAGTCGCTGATCTTGTTCTGGCGCCGGTAGTCGATGGCGCGCTTGCCGTTCCAGCTCTTGAACACGGCCTCGATGGCGAGCCGCATCTGGTCGCGCGGGTCGATCGGGAAGTCCTCGCCGGTGTGCTCATGGTAGATGCCGAGGAACTCGCCGGTGAGCTGCTCGAGGTCGGCGGCGTCGAGGTCCGTGTCGGTCGCGCCCTCGCCCTTGCGCTCCTTCGCGGCGTCGAGCGCGTGCTCGAACGCGTCGCCCGGCACGTCCATCACGATCTTGCCGAACATCTGGATGAAGCGCCGGTACGCGTCGCGGGCGAACCGCATGTCGCCGCCCGACTGCTCGGCCAGGCCCTGCAACGACTCCTCGTTGAGCCCGAGGTTCAGCACCGTGTCCATCATGCCCGGCATCGAGAACTTGGCGCCGGAGCGCACGCTCACGAGCAGCGGGTCGCTCGGGTCGCCGAGCCGCTTGCCCATGGAGGACTCGAGGCTCTGCACGTGTTGCTCGACCTCGCTCATCAACCCGTCGGGGAAGCCCCCCTCGGCGAGGTAGGCGAGGCACGCCTCGGTCGTGATCGTGAACCCGTGCGGCACCGGGAGCCCCATGTTCGTCATCTCAGCGAGGTTGGCGCCCTTGCCGCCGAGCAGGTCCTTCATGTCCTTGTTGCCTTCAGGGAAGTCGTAGACGTACTTGGTCACGGCATGCCTCCGGCACAGGTCGATGCGGTTCGGAGGTGCCAGTCTACGGCCGCCAAGCGACGCCTCAGCGGAAGCTCAGTCGCAGAGATGCGTCACCACGGGTCCATCGATCCGGGTCAGGCTCACGGGACGTCCATCCGACGCGACGTAGCTCGCCTGGTCAGATCCGACGAGCTCCATCGTTCCGACGTCTGCGTTGGAACTCGCATAGTCGGAGACTCGTCGCCGGATGGCATACGTGGCGCTTCCAGAAACTGCCGTCGAAGTCGACCAGCCAGTCCATCCCGCAATGCGGCACCGCGAAGCGATACACAACACCGGGTTCCACCTGACCCGAAGTGGGCCACACCCGATACCCACGAAGCTCGCTCACGAACTCCGAGCGGAACTCGCGCACGGCCGGCGGCAGCTCCAGGGGCTCATCGGGCGTTGGAGGCTTCGGGAATCGGAGGCTCTCGAGGATCGCTCGCCCGACGCCCTCTTGCATGCCGAACGAGACTTCATGTCATCGCACGCCACACCGAGCTCGAGATCGAGCCCGTGCGGCAGGCGGACACGTAGTCGCTCAGCCGACTACGCCCTCGCGCTCAGACCCAGCACGTCGGCCATCGCGGTCCAGACCTGGCGGTGGAACGCTGAGATCGCGCTCTCCCGTGACGGCATCAGTCGGCCGTGCGGGATCATGTTCGAGCGCAGGCCGGGCTGCTGCGCTTCCATGGCGTGCGCGTCTTCCTGCAGGGTCATGCCGTACATCGACATCCACTCGTCGATCTCGGGTTGCGTGAGCCCGGGCGCCGCGTACATCTCGTAGATGTTCGTGAACCGGTCGGGCGCGGTCGGCACGATCACGTGGGTGAAGGCCACGTAGTCGTCCTGAGCGACGAACGAGAGCGGCCAGAGATACGCGAACCGGAAGCCGCGGTCGCCCTCTCGCGGCTCGTGGTGGAAGCGCGATGACGCCACGTTGTAGTCGGTGAACTGGCAGAGCATCGGCCCACGGTTCACGTACTCGTACTCCTCGACCCCGACCTCGAAGGCGTTGCCGAAGCTGCCCGAGTGGATCGTCGGACAGTGGTAGCACTCGCACGCGTTCTCCACGCCGATCTTCCAGTTCGCAGCGACCTCGTACGTGGAGGTCTCGTGGTAGGTGAACGTGGAGAAGTCGAGGCCGCGTTCGGTCAGCGTGTCGAGCGCCGGGAACGTCTCGCGAAGCGACGCTGCGCTGCGATCGGGGTTCACGAACACGAAGCCGTTCCAGATGTCGACCGCGACCGGCTCGAGCGAGAACTCCCCCATCTCGAACGTCTCCTCGAGCTCGCACCCGGGGGCCTTGCGCAGCCGTCCGTCGAGCTCGTAGGTCCAGGCGTGGTACGCGCACTGCAGCATCTTCTTGTTGGCCTCGCCCTCGGCCACCGGATACGCACGGTGTCGGCAGACGTTCACGAAGCCGTACAGCTCGCCCTCGAGGTCGCGCGTGAGCACGATCGGGATGTGCCCAGCGCGTGTGGCCACGACGTCGCCCGGCCGCTCGAGCTTGTGGAGGGGCGCTGCGAAGATCCACGACCGCGGCACGATCTCGTCGAGCTCCAGGTCGAAGATGCGCTGGTCCCAGTACCAACGAGCCGGGAACGTGAGGTTGCGCGCGAGCCCGTCTTCCACCTGGGAAGGGTCGATGCCCAGCTCCCGGGCGCGATCGGGTTGCGTCGAGATCGCCATCGGCCAACGCTACCCCAGCGACGCCTGTGCCGGATACCTGGTCACGTCACGGCGGCTTCGAGGACCGCGAGCACGCGAGGCTCGTCGGTCGTCGCCACGGCGAAGCTCATCCGCGTGCCGTCCACCGGGCCGATCGTCGCAGGTTGGCCGCCCGCCTCGAACCATTCACGGACGGCCTGCGCGAACGCGTCGGCGTCGGTCCCGGTATCCCACGCGGTGGTGACGACGACCGCGGCGTCGCTGCCATCGGTGAACGCGCGGTAGATGCCGCCATCCCAGCCCGCGGCGGCCGACTCGGCGATCGACGGATCGAGTCGGAGCTCCAGCATCGAAGCGAGCCAGGCTTCCCCGACCTGCATCACGTCGAGATCGCCCCACGCCGGGCCTAACTCGCCGGAGATGTCGGACACCTCGAGCGGCGTCGGACGGTCCGTCGGGTACCGCTCGGGATGCAGGATCTGCTCGGTCGAGACCGGGAATGCGCGAAGCGCCCGGTCGACCTCGGCCACCCCGCCTCGGGACTCGAGCGCGGTGACGAACGACTGCCCGGCCGTGTACGGCCACAGCAGCAGGTCGGCGACGAAGGGCGGCACACCGTCGGGTAGTCCTGCGCCCGCGCCGAGATCGCCGAAGTCGGCGTCGACCGGGGGGAACTCGAACAGCAGCCTCACGGAGAAGAACTGAGCGCTGCCCTCCACGACGCCGAGCGCTGCCTGGAACGGCTCGTCGCGGCACCCAGCCGTGATGGCATCGATGCGCTCGAGGTCGAAGTGCTGATCGTCGATCGCGTGGGTCAGCTCGTGGGCCAGCGTGGCCCGCTCGACGACGTCGAGCTCACCGTCGGCGCGGTAGACCAGCTCACCGTCGAGCGGGTTGTAGAAGCCCACCACCTGGCCGGTCTGGAACGCGAGCAGCGCCTCGCGGAGCGTGACGTCGAACGACATCACGCCGATCGTCTGCCAGGCCACGGTGCGCCGGTCGTAGAACGCCTCCGGGTAGGTCTCGTCGAAGGCGCTCTCGAGCTTGCCGGCGATCTCTTCCGCGCTCACCGGCTGCACCGCGACCGGCGACAGGAAGTCGAGCTCGCGCACCTGCTCCACCTGCGCCTCCAACTCGCGCACGTCGGCGGGTGCCTCGTCCGGCGACGCGTCGCCCTCGGTCGAGACGGGGGTCGGCGCCACGCACAGCTCACGCATCGCCCCGAGCGCCTGCTGCTCCCCGGTGTCGACCGGCTCCACATCGAGCGCGATGCCCTGAGCGCCCGACGGTGAGCCGGCGGCCGACGAACCGGAAGGTCCGATCTCGATCGAGATGCCGTCGCCGGTGCAGGCCGCGGACGCGAGCGCCGCCACGACCACCGCGAGCGCAAGCCCCGTCGGGCGGCGCCTCACGAGCGGCTCACGGGCGACTCGAGCGGCCCGGGACCAGGACCGCAGCCACGGCCAAGACGACCGCTACGGCCGACGATGCGATCGACGCCCACAGCAGCCCGTTCTCCCGCAAGAGCTCGCGCGCGGCGAGGCCGAACAGCAGGCCGGCTGCGAGCACGGCGACGAAGCCCGCGGCGAACAGCAGGGCCGAGCCACGCGGTGCCGCCAGCGACGCCTCGCTCACAGATGCTCCCGCAGGTAGTCCATGAGCCCGTCGATCGCCACACGATCCTGCTGCATCGTGTCGCGCTCACGCACCGTGACCTGACGATCGTCGAGGGAATCGAAGTCAACGGTCACGCAGAACGGCGTGCCGATCTCGTCCTGGCGTCGGTACCGCCGACCGATCGCGCCCGCGTCGTCGAACTGGGTGACCCACGCCGGCTTCACCAAGTCGTGCACGCGGCGTGCTTCCGGCACGAGCTTCTCGTTGCGCGACAGCGGCAGCACCGCGACCTTGATCGGAGCCAGCGACCGGTGCAGACCGAGCACCGTGCGCTTGTCGGTGTCACCCTTGGCCGTCGGCGCCTCCTCGACCCGATAGGCGTCGAGCAGGAAGATGAGCATCGCTCGGTCGACCCCGACGGCGGGTTCGATCACGTACGGCAGGAATCGCCGTTCGTCGGCTTGATCGAAGTACGTGAGATCCTCACCGCTCGCCCGCTGATGCGCGTCGAGGTCGTAGTCGGTGCGGTTCGCGATGCCCTCGAGCTCATGCCATCCGAAGGGGAACTCGAACTCGACATCGGTGGCGGCCTTCGCGTAGTGCGCGAGCTCGTCGGGCTCGTGGGGTCGCAGCCGGAGCTTCTCCTTCGACACTCCGAGATCGAGGTACCACTGCATGCGTCGATCGACCCAGTACTCGAACCACTCGTCGTCGGTGCCCGGCTCCACGAAGAACTCCATCTCCATCTGCTCGAACTCGCGGGTGCGGAAGATGAAGTTCCCCGGCGTGATCTCGTTGCGGAACGCCTTGCCGATCTGCGCGATGCCGAAGGGCAGCTTCTTGCGTGACACCGCCTGCACCGCGGGGAAGTTCACGAACATGCCCTGGGCGGTCTCCGGACGCAGGTAGGCCACGGCGTCGTCGTCCTCGATCGGTCCGAGGAAGGTCTTCAGCATCTGGTTGAACTGCTTGGGCTCGGTGAACTCAGCGCCGCCACAGTTCGGGCAGAGCACCACGCCGTCGGCGTTGGCTTCGAGGTGGTCCTGTCGCCAGCGTTGATGACAGCTCATGCACTCGACGAGCAGGTCGTGGAACGTCTCGAGGTGTCCGCTCGCCTGCCACACACGAGGGCTCGTGATCACCGCCGCCTCGACGCCGACCACGTCGTCGCGCAGTTGCACGTTCGCGCGCCACCACTCGTTGCGGATGTTGCGACGCAGCTCGACCCCGAGCGGGCCGTAGTCCCACGACGAGCGGAAGCCGCCGTAGATCTCCGCCGACTGGAACGCGATGCCCCGGCGCTTGGCGAGGCTGGTGACGGCCTCCATGAGGTCGGTCATCGGTACGGGTCTCCTCTCATCCCGGCCGCTGGGAACGGCCGCTGGCGTGAGGGCCATCGTAACCGGGGAACCTGTTACTCAGGCTCCCAGACCTGCCGATACGGGATGAATGCCTGCACCGAGGAACTGCCGGTCGTGTGGGGCGACGCTGCCCGCCGACGTCCGGTGGTGCAACCAGTGCAGCGAGGCGGTGAGGGAATTCTCTCCCCGTGCACCCCTGCACGAAGGCAGCCACGTCGGCATCCCCTCACACGCGTCGGCGCAACGAGGCGGCTACACCCGCTGGCATGCCACGGCGACGACGTTCGGACCGGGAGTTCGGGTGGGGGTATCGGCGTTATACGCGTTCCTCGTCGTCTACGGCTTCTTCCAGGTCTTCATGCTGTACTGGCTGATCGTCGTGGTCGTGGGTGGACTCATCGTCAAGGAGATCTGGAACCCTGGCTGGCGCACGGTCGATCCGACACCCCCAAGCCCCTCGGCGCCGGCCGAGGACGTGAGGATCGTCGCACAGGGCCTTCGGGTACCACTCCCTCCCGAACGGCTGGAGCCGGATCCTCCCGGCCCTCGGACCGCCGGGGAGAGGGCCGGCCTCGTGCTCGCGATCGCCGGTGGGGTCGTGGTCGTGGCCGTGTTCACGTGGGGCACCCAAGAGATGAAGGTCGCCACGATCATGGTCGGCACGATGCTCGGCCTGTACGCCTACTTCAGGTCGTTCTCCGTCTAGGGCGGGCCACGCGCGCACCGACGAGGGCCACGACCGCCATCGACATGAGGAGGCCGACGCCGATCCAGGTGGAACGCGACGTCTCAGGACCCGGCGGCGGAGGATCGCACAGGACCTCGAGGTCTCGGGAGAGATCTCGCTGCAGCTCGACCGTCGCGGGCCTGCCGGCGAGGTTCGTGAGTTGATACGGATCGGCCACGAGGTCGTAGAGCTCCCGCTCGCCGGTCACGTACTCCACGAGCATGTGTTCCTGCGTCCGGATCGCGCAGTAGGTCGGCACCGGGTTCGTCCGCTCGAGATGCTCGACGAGGAAGCGTGTGCGCCATGGAACGGATCTATCGCTTCGCAGCAAAGGCACGAGGCTGACCCCGTCGGTCTCGACATCGACCCCGGCACGCTCGGCGATCGTCGGCGCGATGTCGATGTTGAGCACGAGGTGGCCGTCGACCGACGGGCTCGCGCCCAGTGAGTCGTCACGCACGATCAGCGGCACGCGGATGCTCTCCTCGTAGGGAACCTCCTTCTTGTCCCAGCGGTGCTCCCCGAGCATGAGGCCGTTGTCCGAGGTGTAGATCACGATGGTGTCGTCGAGGTGACCGGTCTCCCGGAGCGCCGTGAGCAGGTCTCCGACCTCGCGATCGACCGACAGCAGCGACTCCAGCTGCAGCCGCCGCCGCCAGTCGAGCGCCGCGATCCGCTCGTCCGTGAGCGGCGGGAGCGCTCGCATGTACGCGGGCTTGTCCTCGATCGAGGCCTCGTTGAAGCTCGGCGGCCGCCACGGAGGCAGGTCGGAGAACTCCCGCGCGTACTGCGGCTCGACGACCGCCGGGGCATGCGGTGCGGGTGGCGCGAACTCCACGAAGAACGGAGCCTCGGCCTGCCTGATGAACTCCTCGGCGGCATCGCCCAGCACGGTGGTCGCGTAGTCGGCCGGCTCGTCGCCGTACCGCACGATCGTTCCGTCGTGGGTCAGCGAGTAGTCGATGTACTGGGAGTGCACGAACGCCTGCCACCGGCTCCAGCCGGGCGGCACGTAGCCGATGAGCGCGTCGTGCTGGTACGAGTCGATGTACTTGCCGAACAGCGCGGTCTCGTACCCACGGCCGCTCAGCCACGTGGCGAGTGTCGATGCATCATCGAACGCCTCGAACCCCCCGTGAGGGGGCCCCTGTTGGTAGACCCCGGTCGTGTGCGAGTAGTTGCCCGTGAGGATGCTGGCGCGGCTCGGGCAGCACAGCGGGTTCACCACGAACGCCTGCTCGAAGACGGTTCCGTGGGCGGCGAGCTGCGCGCTGACGTTCGGCATGAGGTCGAGCGTGTCCCACCGTTGGTCGTCGGTGACGATCAGCACGACGTTGGGAAGCGCTGGATCGCTGCTCACCTGCGCGACCGCCTCGGCTGCCCCGAACTGACCGAGCATCACGGCGAGCACGAGCGACGACGACGAAGCCATCGAACCGCGTCGAACGACCCGCCGTGCGGTCACACCGACGTGTCGTCGCCGAGGGCCCCGAACCGGCGGGTTCGCTTCTGGAAGTCGCGGATGGCCTCGAACAGCGTCTCCCGCGTGAAGTCGGGCCAGAACATCGGCGTGAACCAGAGCTCGGAGTAGGCGACCTCCCAGAGCAGGAAGTTGGAGATGCGCTCCTCCCCGCTCGTGCGGATCAACAGGTCGGGCTCGGGCATGTCGGGGTGGTACAGCCGGCGGGCGACCTCGCGCTCGTCGATCTTCTCGGGCTTGAGTTCACCGTCGCGAACATCTCGGGCGATGTCCTTCACCGCGTCGACGATCTCGGCTCGCCCTCCGTAGTTGAAGGCGATCGTGAGCGTCATGCCGGTGTTGTCGCGCGTGAGTTCCTCGCTCGTTCGCATCTCCTTCAGCACGCTCCGCGGCATGCGCCAGTCGCGTCGCCCGCTCCACCGGATGCGCACGTTCATGTCGTGCAACTCGTCGCGGCGACGTCGGAGCAACTCGCGGTTGAAGTTCATGAGGTAGCGCACCTCGGGCTGGGGACGCTTCCAGTTCTCGGTGCTGAAGGCGTAGACGGTGAGCCAGCGCACACCCACCTGGTCGGCGCCCTTGACGGTGTCCCATAGGGCGTCCTCGCCGGCGCCGTGGCCCTCGGTGCGCGTGAGGCCACGCTGCTCCGCCCATCGGCCGTTCCCGTCCATGACGATCGCGACGTGCTCGGGCACGCGCGTGCGATCGATGTCGGGCAGGAAGCTCACGTCGCCGTCCTTACCAACATCGGCACCGACTTCATGCGCCGTTCGAAGTGGTACTCCGCGAAGCCGAAGAGCAGACCGCGGGCTTCCTTGCGCACGCGCGGGTCGGGCGCGGCGAGGTTGCCCGCGTCGAGCAGGTCGGCCGAGGCCGAGGCGGCGAGGTACGTCAGGGCGGCTGCCGAGCACGGACCCGCGCCTCGCTCGGCGCACCGCGCACACACGGCCCCGCCGAGCCCGGCATTCCAGAGCTGCGGATCGCGCTCGCCGCACCCTGCGCACGCGGTGAGTGAGGGATGGAAGCCGCTGATGGAGAGCAGCTTCAGCATGAACGACTCGGCGACGGCGCCGGCATCGGCCGGCGAAGCGTCGAGCGCGCGGCAGCCGGCGAGCAGCAACAGCGTGAGGCGCACGTTCCGCTCGTGCTCCTCGGCGACCCGGTCGACGGCCTCGAGCATGGTCTCGCCGGCCGCGAACAACGACAGGTCGGCCCGGATCGCCATGTGCGGCGCGATGATCTCGGCCTGGGTCACGGTATCGAGCGCGCCGCGCCCGCGGTAGAGCATGAGGTCGACGTGGGTGAACGGCTCGAGCCTCGCGCCGAACCGGCTCTTCGTCTTGCGGATGCCCTTGGCCACCGCCCTGACCTTGCCGGAGCCCTGGGTCATGACGGTCACGATCTTGTCGGCTTCGCCGAGCTTGTACGACCGCAGGACGATCCCCTGCTCCTTGTAGGGCGGCATCCGCGAATCGTAGCGTTCGGATGGTCACGAGCACCCCAGCGGAAGTGTGTTCTTTCGGTTGCGGCCTCCGGCTGCCGCTCGCCAGGTAAGCTGGAGGTCTCGGGGCTCGCCCGAGGGTTCGCGCCGAGCGATCGAGACGGCCCGCACGCCAAGCCGCCACCTCGCCCCACGGATCCGCGCAGCAGCACGAAGGGGGAACCGTGTGACGAAGGCACGAGGCACCGATCGCGTTCAGTACGGCCCGCCCGGAACCGGCAAGGGAACCCTGTCGCGATCGTCCGAGGGTCGGCACTGTGCCGAGCCCGGCTGCACGACGGTCCTGTCGACCTACAACGCGTCGAGCACCTGCTGGCTGCACACCGGGCCTGCGCTGAAGCATCCGTTGGCGCGTTCGTAGTTCCCCGCCTCGTCGCACAGGGGTGTGGTCGTGTCGAGGCCTGTTCAGTCTCACCCGTCATCTGCCGAAGTAGTTGGGGCGTGCCGGTATCCCCGGCCGCCCGGAGTCGGACATGGGAGGCAGGGGCGTGAGCGACACGATGACCCAGGCTGCTGTCGAGATGGTGGGCGCAGCATCACGGCTCGACCAGCTGATCGCGCGGTTCCGAGAGCAGAACCCCGGGTTCCTGATCGGCGACGACGTGATCCGCCGGTACCACCTGGCGATGCAGTCCCGTGGCTTCGTGATCCTGTCGGGCGCGAGCGGCACGGGCAAGACCTGGCTCGCCCAGGCCTACGCCGATGCGATCGGGGCTCGCCCGAAGCTCGCAGCCGTCGACCCGAGCTGGTCTTCCAACGAGGATCTGCTCGGGTACCTCTCCCCGCTCGACGGCTTCTACCATCACACGCCGTTCAGCGAGTTCGTGCAGGAAGCCGCCCGTGAGTGGTCCTCAGCGGACCTCGCCGGCCGGACCGCCCGTGAGTTCCACGTCATCCTCGACGAGATGAACCTCGCCCGGGTCGAGCACTACTTCTCGCGGTTCCTGTCGGCGATGGAGGTTCGTTCGCGCGAGGGCATCGCGCGCCTCGACCTCGCACCCGGTCACACGGTCGAGCTCACGCCGAACCTGCGCTTCGCCGGCACGGTCAACATCGACGAGACGACGCACGGGTTCGCCGACAAGGTCTACGACCGCGCGCAGCTGCTCGAGCTGCCGCTGCAACGCGACTACGTCGCGGAGTACCTCCAGGGGGAGCCCTACGAAGCCGTGCTCCTCCGCGTCTGGGATGCGCTCAGGCCGATCGCGCCGTTCGGGTTCCGCGTGCTCGAGGAGATGCACCACTACGTGGTCGCTGCCGGCGAGGTCGGCGTCGATTGGAAGGTCGCGCTCGACGAGCAGTTCGTGCAGAAGGTGCTGCCTCGCGTGCGCGGCGCCGATGCTCGCCTCGACGAGGGCCTCGAGAGCTTCCTGCGCGCGCTCGGCGACGGGTTCCCCCTCGCCCGAGCCAAGGTCGAGCTGATGCGCGAGGACTACGCGACCCATGGCTTCGCCAGCTACTTCTGAGCGAGCCGAGGCAACCGGGTCGCCCGTCACGATCGACGTGCTCCGTGACATCGTGCGGGGGGCCGGCGGCCGGCCGGGACTCGTCGACGTGCTCCCCCGCTTGCAGCAAGGCCACCGACTCGACCTCGTGCGGGTCGAGCGATGGACGGCCGGCGACCTGGCCCGCCATCCGGAACCTCGTGAGCTGATCCGCAGTCGCCGCCGCCCGGGGAACCTCGACGAGCAGGGCCGACTGAAGCGCGTCTTCGACGCCCGGCGGGTGTTGACGCCCGACATCCACGAGAACCGTGTCGTGCTGCATGCGATCCGCGAGGTGCGTCGCGCACTCGGAGCGACCGACGATCCGGAGGCGGCCGAGCTGCTGTTCGAGCTCGACGCCGCGATCGCTCAGGCGCCCTTCCTCGAGGACGTCGGCCGGCTCAAGGGCCTTCCCGGCGTGCCGACCGCCACGCTCGCCGGCGATCCCCTCTACCGCACCGTCTACCAAGCCTGGCTCGCGCTCCGACGGTCGACCCCCTGACCGGGGTGCTCAGGGTGATGCGGTGCTCGTGCGCCAGACCTCGTGCCGCGGCGCCGGATCGCCATGGCCGGAGGTTCGAGTGAGCAAGCAGCGGTCGATGAGGAACTCGAACGGGTCGTGATCCGTGAAGGCGATGTGGTCGAGCTGTGGACGCTCCTCGACGAAGCGAGCCTCCAGCCTCCGCCGCAGCGATACGCCGGAGAGCCGCCGCGCGGTGCCCGTGAGGTAGATGGCGTCCTCGTTGTCCTCGGCCGGGAACGAGTGCAGAGCGTATCGACCGTCCCGAACGAGGTCGTCTCGCTTGGGAGAGGAGACGAGGAACGCGTAGAGCCCGTCGCCTTCCAGCATCGGGCAGAAGGGATGGATGCGAGGGCCGCCGTCGGCCCGCACGGTGCCGAGGAACGCCAGGCCGACTCCGAACTGATAGAGCAACGTTCGGGCAGCGTCGGCGAGGTCGGGTCTCTCCGTCGCGAACGTACGCCAGCGCACGGCCGCCACGGTTCACGCACCCATCGGGTGCCAGACGGTCTTGGATTCGGTGAACGCCGTGATCTCGTAGGGACTCTGCGCCGCGTCCTCGAACGGGTCGAGGTCGGGCGCGCGGTGTACCCGCTTCACGTTCTCGGCGGCGGCGCGCTCGGTCTCGGCGAGCAGATCGTCGGGCACGCCGGTCACGTCGATGCCGTTCACGTCCATGTGGCTCGCGAGCCACGGCACGAGCTCCGCGGTCCGTCCGGTGAGCATGTTCACCACCCCGCCGGGCACATCGCTCGTCGCGAGCACCTCGGCGAGCGAGACGGCGGGAAGCGGCGAGCGCTCGCTCGCGATCACGACGGCCGTGTTGCCGCTGACGATGGCCGGCGCGACCCGCGAGACGAGCCCGAGCAACGACCGGTCGCCGGGCGCGACGATGCCCACCACGCCCGTCGGCTCGGGCAGCGTGAAGTTGAAGTACGGGCCGGCGACCGGATTCGTGGCGCCGACCACCTGCGCCAGCTTGTCGGCCCACCCGGCGTACCAGACCCAGCGGTCGATCGAGGCGCTCACGCCGCGCGCGAGGATCGGCGGCGCCCGCGTCGGCGAGCTCGGCCTCGAACTGAGCGCGGCGGCCTTCCATCATCTCTGCGATGCGGTAGACGATCTGACCTCGCAGGTAGGCGGTGGCGCCCGACCACGCCGGGAACGCCGAGCGCGCGGCCACCACCGCTTCCCGAAGGTCCTTCCGGGAAGCCTGCGACACCTGGGCGAGCGGCCTGCCGTCGTGCGTCGAGACGTCGTAGGACCGTCCGCTCTCGCTCCGAGGGAACGCCCCGCCGATGTAGAGCTTGGCGGTGCGCCGGACCTCGAGCCGCTCGTCCGGGGTCACCGTGAGTCTCCGTCGAACGACAGGTAGGGCTCGAGGCCGTGCAGGCCGCCTTCCCTGCCGAAGCCACTCTCCTTGTAGCCGCCGAACGGCGACGTCGGGATCGAAGCGGTTGAAGGTGTTCGCCCACACGACGCCGGCGCGCAGACGCTGGGCCATGTGCAGGATGCGCGATCCCTTCTCGGTCCAGATCCCGCGCTGAGAGCCCGTACGGCGTGTTGTTCGCCTTCTCGATCGCCTCGTCGGCCGTGCGGAACGTGAGGATCGAGAGCACCGGCCCGAAGATCTCCTCGCGTGCGATGCGATGGCTCTGCGAGACACCCGTGAACAACGTGGGCCGGAACCAGAACCCTCGTTCGGGAAGGTCGCACTCGGGCTGGTAGATCTCCGCGCCCTCGTCGATGCCGGAGTCCACGAGCTCCTCGATCTTCTCGAGCTGTGCGCGCGAGTTGATCGCCCCGACGTCGGTGTTCTTGTCGAGCGGGTCACCGACCCGCAGGGTCCCAAGCCGGTCCTTGAGCTTGCCGAGCAGCAGATCGAAGACCGGTTCCTCGACGAGCAGGCGTGAGCCGGCGCAGCACACGTGCCCCTGGTTGAAGAAGATGCCGTTGATCACGCCTTCGACCGCCTGGTCGAGCGGCGCGTCCTCGAACACGATGTTGGCCGCCTTGCCGCCGAGCTCGAGCGTGAGGCGCTTGCCGCTTCCGGCGGTGGCTCGCCGGATCGCCTTGCCGACGTCGGTCGAGCCCGTGAACGCGATCTTGTCGACGTCGGCCTCGACGAGCGCGCCACCCGTCTCGCCCGCCCCCGTGATGATGTTCACGACGCCGGGGGGAAGATCTGCTTCCTGCAGGACCTGGGCGAGCAGCAGCGCGGTGAGCGGCGTGGTCTCGGCCGGCTTCAGCACCGCGGTGTTGCCGGCGGCGAGGGCGGGCGCGAGCTTCCAGGCGGCCATGAGCAGCGGGAAGTTCCACGGGATGATCTGACCCGCCACCCCAACCGGCGCCGGCGCGCCGCGACCCGGGAACGCATACTCGAGCTTGTCGGCCCAGCCCGCGTAGTAGAAGAAGTGCGCGGCGGCGAGCGGCACGTCGACGTCGCGCGATTCCTTGATCGGCTTGCCCCCGTTCATCGTCTCGAGCACGGCGAACTCGCGGGCACGTTCCTGCAGCAGCCTCGCGATGCGGAAGATGTGCTTCGCCCGCTCTGCGGGTACCAGCGCCCGCCACGCCGGCGCAGCGTCGCGCGCGGCGTCGACCGCCCTCGCCACGTCGGCAGCGTCGGCCTCGGCGACCTCGGCCAGCGTCTCCTCGGTCGACGGGCTGATCGTCGGGAACCAACGCCCGCTCTTCGGCTCCACGAACTCCCCGCCGATGAACAGCCCGTAACGGTCGTCGAGGCGCACGATGTCGGTGGACTCGGGCGCGCTCGCGTACTCCCATGCGGGGGTCGCGTCACCGGCGGGTCGGCTCGATCGCCTCGCTCATCGTGCGTCGCCTCCGCTCAGTCGAGCGTGAAGTAGTCCGGGCCAGAGTAGTGACCGGAGCGTTCCTTCTCGAGCTGCATGAGCACGTCGTTCAGCAGGCTCGACGCACCGATACGGAACAGATCGGGCCGCAGGTACTCGACGCCCACCGTCTCATGCACGAGCACCAGGTGCTGCAGCGCCTGCTTCGCCCGGCGCACGCCGCCGGCGACCTTCACCCCGACGAGCCGCCCCGTCTGCGCTCGGAAATCCCGCACAGCCTCCAGCATGCAGAGCGCCACCGGCAGCGTGGCGCTCACGCCGATCTTGCCGGTCGAGGTCTTGATGAAGTCGGCTCCGGCGGCCATGGCGAGCATCGATGCCTGGCGCACCCGGTCGTAGGAACCGAGCTCGCCGGTCTCGAGGATCACCTTGAGATGCGTCGTTCCGGCTGCCTCCCGGGCGGCCACGAGCTCCTCGAACGCCTCGGCATAGCGCCCCCCGAGGAAGAGCGACCGGTTGAGCACGATGTCGATCTCGTCGGCGCCGGCGTCGACGACGTCCCGTATCTCGTGCAGTCGTGAGCCGAGCGAGCCGAGCCCTGCCGGGAAGCCCCCGGCCACGCTCGCCACGTAGACGCCGCTCCCTCGGAGCTGCTCGACCGCGACGGGCACGTGCTGGGGGTAGATGCAGACCGCCGCGACGCTCGGCACGTCGGGCCGGGTCGGGTCGGGGTGCACCGCCTTGGCGCACATCGCGACGATCTTGCCCGTCGTGTCGCTGCCCTCGAGGGTGGTCAGGTCGGTACAGCGGATCGCGAGCTCGAGGCCCCGGATCTTGGTCTCGCGCTTGATCGAGCGGGTCGCGAGCGCGGCCGCGCGGGCCTCGAGGCCCACGGCGTCGACGGCCGCGGCGCGGCCCACGATGCGCGCGGCTTCCCCCGCGGCGGCGATGGGCTCCGCGACCGAGCGTGGGACGATCTCGGCTGATTGCGTCACAGGACCATCGTAGCGACCCGTCGGAGACCCTCGTTCAGTCGTGGGCGATCGCGCTGCCGTCGGCCGGGTCGAAGAAGTGCAGCCGACCGATGTCGACGACCAGGTCGAGCGGCTCCCCACGGCGGGCAGACGTGCGCGGGTCGAGGCGGGCCACGAAGCTCGACGTGCCCGCCTCGGCCCGCGCTTCGAGATCCTGCGCACCGGTGAGGTCGCGCGCGAGCTCCTTCGTGTCGTCGGTGACGACCGGCGGCGCGTCGACCGTGAAGTGCGCGAGCACCTCGGACCCGAGCGCCTCGACCAGGTCGACCGAGGCGGTCATGCGCCGGCCCTCGGGCGCGATGGGCCCGAGGGCCGCATCGTCGAGGTGCTCTGGGCGCATGCCGACGACGATCGGGCGGCCCATGTGGTTCCCGAGCGCCGGGTGCCGCCGGAGCACCGCGTCGTCGAGCTCCAGCTCGTTGGATCCGAACGTCACGGTGACCCGATCGCCGACACGATCGAGCACGGCGTCGACGAGGTTCATGGCAGGCGAACCGATGAACCCCGCCACGAACAGGTTCGCCGGCCGCTCGTACAGCACCTGAGGGGCGTCGACCTGCTGCAGATGACCCTGCTTCATGAGCGCGACCCGGTCCCCCATGGTCATGGCCTCGGTCTGGTCGTGCGTGACGTAGATCGTCGTCACGGCGAGATCCTGCTGCAGCTTCGCGATCTCGGCCCGCATCTGCACCCGGAGCTTGGCGTCGAGGTTCGACAACGGCTCGTCCATCAGGAAGGCCTGCGGCTCCCGCACGATCGCCCGGCCCATCGCGACGCGCTGACGCTGGCCGCCGGAAAGCGCTTTCGGCTTGCGGTGCAGGTAGTCCGACAGGCCGAGGATGCCGGCAGCGTCACGGACCCGGCGGTCGATCTCGGACCTGCTCATCTTGCGGAGCTTCAGCGCGAACGCCATGTTCTCGCGCACCGACATGTGCGGATACAGCGCGTAGTTCTGGAAGACCATCGCCACGTCACGGTCCTTGGGCGGCAGGTCGTTGACCACGCGCCCGCCGATGCGGATCGTGCCGCTCGAGACCTCCTCGAGCCCTGCGATCATGCGCAGCGCCGTCGTCTTGCCGCACCCCGACGGCCCCACGAGCACGACGAACTCCCCGTCACCGATCTCGAGGTCGAGGCTCGATACGGCCTCGGTGCCGTCGGGATACACCTTGGTGGCATCGTCGATCGTGATCTCGGCCATCGGCTCTCCTCGTTCGGTTACCCGGTGGTGCGCGGCGCCGCTTCCATGTCGGTCATGGGTTCAGGAACGGCGGCAGGTCCTCGGCCTCAGCGCCGGCCATCTCGTCGAACATCGCCCTGATGTCGGCCGGGGCGCAGGCGGCCGAGGTGAGTGGGTCGAGCATGAGCGCCTGCACCGCGAGCTCCCGGTCGCGCTCGAGCAGCGCCGTCACGGCGAGGTCGTAGACCTCCATGTGTCGCCGGTCGAGGGCGGCGAGCTGCGGAAGCAGTGGCCCGAACGGCTGCACATGGATGCCGTCACCCTCGACGATCGCCTCGACCTCGACCACACCATCAGGCTCGAGGTTGTCGATGAGACCCTCGTTCGGCACGGTCACGTACACCCTCGCCGGCTCGCCCGTCGTCATCGCTTCCACGATGCGCGACGGATACTCGCCGCCACGTTCCATCTGGAACCCTTCCTCGCCGGACAGCACCCGCGCGAGCCGCTCGTCGCTCTCGGCGCGCCACGCCGGCCAGTTGTTCGCGTAGAAGCCGCTCTCACCGCGGTAGCCGGGCCTGGCGTAGCGCTCGAGCCTCGCGGCGTCGGCGCGGAAGTACGGGAGGTATTCGCTCACGTGTCCGCTCGACTCCGTCGGGAACCGTCCGAGGTGGAACATGAGCTCGAACCGCACGGGATCTCGTTCCCAGACCTCGGGCAGGCGGCCTCGCTCGCGCAGCAGTGGATAGGCGTCGTCGCCGTCGAGCTCGAGCTCGGTGATCCAGGCCAGGTGGTTCACGCCCGCCGCGCGGAACGTGAGGCGTCGAGGATCGACCTCGAGGTACTCGGCGAGCTGCTCGACGGTGTAGTGCACCGAATGGCACATGCCGTAGACCGGCACCGTCGACGTGCGCGAGGCTGCGAGCACCATCATCGACATCGGGTTCGTGTGGTTCAGCACGAGCGCGTCGGGACAGAGCCGCGCGACGTCGGTCAGGATCTCGAGCCAGGCCGGGATCGTGCGGAACGCCTTGAAGAGACCGCCCGGCCCGATCGTGTCGCCGATGCACTGGTCGACCCCGTAGCGCAGCGCGATGTCGTAGTCGTGGCGCACGTTGCGAAGGCCCGCGACCTCGATCGTGTTGATCACGACGTCGCTGCCGGCGAGCACGCCGGCACGATCGACGTCGGCACGAACGGTCCAGGCCTTGCCGCTCTGCTCGACCAGATGCTCCGCGAATCGGCGAGCGAGGTCGAGCCGCACCGGATCGATGTCGACCAGGCGAAGCTCGCCCTCGGGCAGCGCGTCGACGCTCAGGAAGTCGGTCACGAGCTCGGCGGTGAACTCCGCGCTTCCCGCACCGATCAGGGTGATCGTCGTCACTTCGTGCCCGTCAGGGTCAGGCCACGCACGATCCAGCGCTGCGACAAGGCGAACACGATGAGCACCGGGATCACCATCAGCACCGACGCCGCCATGACGAGGTTCTGCTGCGCGGTGTGCTGCGTCGAGTACCAGGTGAGGATGATCGGCAGCGTGCGCTTGCTCTGCTCGGTCAGCACGATCAGCGGCCACAGGTAGGCGTTCCAGTGGAACATGAACGTGAGCATGCCGAGCGTCGCGAGCGCCGGCTTCAGCTGCGGCAGCACCACCGAGCGGAAGATGCGCCACTCCGACGCGCCGTCGACCCGCGCCGACCAGATCTCGTCGTCGGGCACCGAGAGCATGAACTGGCGCATGAGGAAGATGCCGAACGCGTCGACGAACGCCGGCAGCACCAGGCCCCAGAGGTTGTTGAGCAGGCCGAGCTGCACGAGGATCAGGTAGCCGGGGATCATCGTCACCTGTGCCGGGATCATCATCGTGGCGAGCACGAACCAGAACAGCGGCTGGCGACCTCGGAACCGGTACTTCGCGAAGATGTAGCCGAGCAGCGAGCTCGTGAACAGCGTGGCGATCACCGAGGTCACCGCGACGAACGCCGAGTTCCAGTAGAAGAGCGAGAGCGGGAGGTCCGGGTCGTTCAGGATCGTCTCGTAGTTGCCGAGCGTGGCGTCCTGCGGCAGGAAGGTCGGCGGGATCTGCCGCAGCTCGGCGCCCGACTTGAACGAGGCCAGGATCATCCACACGAACGGCACGGCGGCGATCACTCCGAAGATCGAGAGCAGCGCGTAGAGCGCGGCTCGGCTCAGCGCGTGACGCCGCTCCCCCGGCAGCCTCGACGGGCGCGCGGCCTCGATGGGGCGCTCGAGCGGTCGATCGATCGCGGTCGCCATCTCAGTACTCCCAGTTCTCCTTCAGGAACCGCGACTGCACGATCGAGATCGTGAACACGAGCAGGAACAGCACCACCGACACCGCGGCCGCCCACCCCATGCGCTGGTAGCGGAAGGCGCTCTCGTAGATGTCGAGCGAGAGCGCCCGCGTCTGGTCGTCGGGGCCGCCGTTCGTCATGACCTGGAAGAGGTCGAAGACCTGGAACGCGGAGATCATCGTCAGCACCGACGCGAGCAGGATCGTGGGCTTCAGCAGCGGAAGCGTGATGTAGCGGAACGTCTGCCACGCGCTCGCGCCGTCGACCCGCGCGGCGTCCTTCACCGAGTCGGGGATCGCCTGCAACGCGGCGATGAAGATCACCAGGTTGTACCCGATGTCCTGCCAGAGGTAGGCGACGATGATCGCGACGAGCGCGATCGGCACGCCGAGGAAGACGAGGTCGGGGTCGGTCGTCCACGCGATCACGGTCACCTCCCCCGTGGCACGCGAGATCAGCCCGTTCAACAGCCCACGTTGCGGGTGCAACACGAAGCCCCAGATGATCGCGACGCCCACCGCCGAGGTCAGCACCGGCAGGAAGAACACGGTGCGGTAGAGCACCTTCCAGCGGCCTCGGACCGATTCGACCATCGCCGCGAGCGGCAAGGTGATCGCGAGGTTCAGCGGCACCACGACGAACGCGAAGAGCAGGGTGACCTTGAGCGCCGTGTGGAACTGACGCACCTCGAGGGGCGCGGTCTTCGAGAAGTCGAACATGCGCCTGAAGTGCTCGAACCCCACGAACGGGTTGTCGAGCCCGAGTCCGAGGAACGGGCTCCCGGTGCGCCGCGGGCTGAAGTCGAAGAACGAGAGCAGGAAGGCCCACACGATCGGCAGCAGCAGGAACACCGCCATGTACGCGAGACCGGGCGTGAGCACGGCCGCGACGAACCGCCGCTGGGCGCCCTCACGCCCGCCGAACAGGCGGCGCCGCGCTCGGCTGCTCGATCGTCGCGCTCGCCACGCCGATCGACCCTACCGGAACGTGTCGTTCGCCTCGGACTCCATGGCCGCGAGCGCATCGTCGACGCTCTCGCTGCCCTGCAGCACGCTCAACAGGTGCGGATACGCGATCTCGTACCACAGCAGATCGCGGTCGGGAAGGTTGCCCACGTACTGGCCGTACTGCAACAGTGGGAACCACGCCTCGAAATGCGGATAGTCCGCGATCAACGCTTGCTGCACAGCACCCTCGCCGTTCGCCTGCAGCGCCGGAAGCGTGCCCGTGGCCGCGTTCCACGCCGCGGCGTTCTCGGCGTCGAGTGCCACGAACTCGACGAAGTCCCAGGCGACGTTCGCGGCGGGGCTGTTGGCCGAGACCGTGAGTCCCCAGCCCGAGTCCGCCACGAAGTCGGGCGTCTCCCCGAGCGTCGGCAGCGCGACGTACTGCGTCGCAGCGGCGACCTCCGGGAAGTCGGTCGAGTACTCGGGCACCACCCAGGGCCCGACGAGGCCCATCGAACAGGCTTCCTCGAAGTAGCAGTCACCGACCCAGTTCGCCGTGTCGTTGAACAGCTCGGGGTCGATGATGCCCTCGTCGACCATCGACCGCATGAGCGCGATCGCCTCACGGGCCTCCGGGGTGTCGATCGTGAACGACGTGCCGTCGTCGGCCAGGAACTGCCCCCCGGCCTGCAGGATCAGCGAGAAGAACGAATACGCGAGACCGTCGGCGGCGCTGAAGTGGTAGCCGGCGCGGGTGATCACCCCGTCCCGGGTCTCGGTGAGCGCCTTCGCGTCGGCCTTGAACTCGTCCCACGAGGCCCAGCCGGTCGACGTGTCGACGCCCGCCGCGTCGGCGATCGCCGTGTTCACCAGGGTGGCGCCGTACTCGATGTTGAACTCCTGCGGGAAGCCGTAGAGCGTGTCGTCGCAGGTGTAACCCCCGATCGGCGCCTCGAAGAACGCGGCCTGCGCGTCGGCGAGCGAGGAGACCTCAGCGGGCACGGGCGCCAGGTTGTCGGCGTAGCTGCACGTCCAGGTGCCGAACATCTGCAGGATGTCGGCCTCGGTCCCGGCGGGAAGCGCCGTCTGCAGCGTCTGGATGTACGAGTCGTAGTCGAAGGTCTCGAACTTCAGGGTGACGTTGGGATTCGCCGCCTCGAACTCGGCGGCGAGTTCCTTCAGGCCCGTGTTGAACGACTTGTTCTGGTGCGTCCAGACGCGCAGCGTCACGGGTTCGTCGGGCGCGGCGGTGCCGCCGACCCGGTCCCGTGTCGTCGGCGCCGAACGTGCACGCGGACCCGACCAGCACCATCGCCACCGCGAGTGCCATGAACCGACGCGTCATGTGTTCGCTCCTTCCTCGGACAGCACCACGGAACGACTGAGGTGCCTCGGGTGATCGGGGTCGAGCCCGCGCCGCTCGGCGAGCGCCAACGTGAGGCGATGCACACGGACCAGCTCGGCCATCGGGTCGAGGCTCGCGACACGCACGGCGGCGCCGGTGGCCCGCACGTCGTCGGCGATCGTCGGGTCGGGCGACCCGACGATCCAGACGAGGCTGCGATCGCCGGCGATGCTGATCGGTCCGTGGCGGTATTCCATGGCAGGGTATGCCTCGGTGTACGCGAGCGCGCCCTCGCGGAGCTTGAGCGCGGCTTCCTCGGCGATGCCGACGCTCCACCCGTGCCCCAGGAAGACGAAGTGCTCCGCGTCGAGCGTCTCGTCGCCGGCGGGCTCGGCGAGCGCTCGCTCCGCCTCGGCCACCACGGGCATGATGTCGTGACCGAGGTGGGTGCGCAGCAGCGCCAGCGTCGAGGTGGCCGAGCGCGTCTGCACGACCGACCGCTCGTCGGCGAACGTCATCGGGATCGTGTCGGTCGCGAGCTCGGCGACCGGCGACGCCGGCACCGCCGTGATCACCGTGGTGCGCTGACCGCCGAGATCGTCGCAACAACCGAACGATCTCCGACGTCGTGCCGCTCCGGCTGATCGCCAGGATGCGGTCGTAGGCGCGACCCGCCGGGAACTCCGAAGGCGGGGAACGCATCGGTCTCGCCGTGCCCGGCTTCCTCGCGGAGCCCGGCGAAGGCCTTGGCGACGTAGTACGACGTGCCGCATCCGACCGCGGCCACCCGCTCCCCGGAGGCCGGCAGCGCGTGGGCGACCTCTCCGGCGAGCGCGATCGCCTGACGCCACGATCCGGGCTGGGACGCGACTTCCTGCTCGGTTTCGCTCACTTTCGCGCAGACTAGAGCAGAAACCTGCGTGTGGTCAACGTGGTCGAGCGTCTGGTGTGCATCGGAATCGCCGCGTATATTCGGTTTCGTGCGGCGAGCAGAGCGGCTGAGCGAGATCGTGCAGGCGCTGGCCGAGGCGGGCGCGGTCGACGTGGGCGTGCTCGCCGGCAAGGCTCGGCGTGTCGGAGGCGACCGTACGCCGTGACCTGCGGCTGCTCGAGGATCAGCGCATGCTCGCACGCACCCACGGCGGAGCCGTCGCGAGCGACGTCATGTACGAGCTCCCGCTTCGGTACAAGGCCGCGCGCCACCATCCGGAGAAGATCCGCATCGCGCGCGAGGCGGCTCGCCGCGTCGAGGACGGGGCGATCGTCGGGCTCACGGGCGGCACGACGACCACCGAGGTCGCCCGAGCGCTCGTCGACCGGGCCGCGGCTCACGGTGGTCACGAACGCGCTCAACATCGCGGGCGAGCTCGCGATCCGCTCGGACCTGAAGCTCGTCGTCACGGGGGGCACCGCGAGACCCGAGTCCTACGAGCTCGTCGGCCCGGTCGCGGAACGATCGCTCGACGGAGATGCATCTGCACGTCGCGATCGTGGGGGTCGACGGCGTGACGGTGCGCGACGGACTGACGACCCACCACGAGGTCGAGGCGAACACGAACCGCGTGATGCTCGAGCGCGCCCGCCGGGTGATCGCGGTCGCCGACAGCTCGAAGCTCGGCCTCGTCGCCTTCGCGCGCATCTGCGCGGTCGACGCGATCGACGAGCTGATCACCGACGCGGGGGCGGCGCCGGCCGCCGTCGCCTCGCTGCGCGAGGCCGGCACGACGGTCACGGTGGTGTGATCGCGTGCGTCCCGATGACCACGCGCGGCTGCGCGATCTTCCCTTGCGATCCTTCGCGCCGCGCTCCGCGGTCCGGCGTCACGTGAGCGAACTCGGCCGGGCGCGGTTCCCCGGTGGTCGACGCCCATGCGCATCTCGGCCGCTGGCTCTCGGGCGAGTGGCTGGCGCCCGACGTCGGTGCGTTGCTCGCCACGATGGATGCCGCGAACGTCGAGACCATCGTGAACCTCGACGGCATGTGGGGCGACGAGCTTCGAGCGAACCTCGCCCGTTACGACGAGGCGCATCCGGGTCGGTTCGTCACCTTCGCCCAGTGGGACCGGTCGCTGTTCGCCGAGCATCGCGACTTCGGCGACCACCTGGCGACGCAGGTGCTGGCGGCGGCGAGCGACGGCGCCCGCGGTCTCAAGGTCTGGAAGGATCTCGGCTTGCATCTGCGGGACCCTCCGGCTCGCTCGTGATGCCTGCCGACGAGCGGCTCGACCCTGTCTGGGACGCCTGTGCCGATGCCGGGCTCGTGGTGCTCATGCACACCGGCGATCCGGTGGCGTTCTTCGACCCGCTCGACGAGCGCAACGAGCGGCTCGAGGAGTTGCTCGAGCACCCCGACTGGTGGTTCGGCGATCGGTCGAGGTTCCCGACCTTCGACGCGCTCGCCGACTCGTTCGAAGCGCTCGTCGCCCGCCGGCGCGACGTGATCTTCCTCGGCGCCCACGCCGCCGGCCTCGCCGAGGAGCTCGGACGGCTCGATCGCATGCTCGGCAGCTACCCGAACCTGCACGCCGACCTCGCCGCCCGCGTCGCCGAGCTCGGGCGCGTGCCGCGGGCGGCGGCCGCGCTCATCACGCGCTACGCCGACCGCATCCTGTTCGGCAGCGACGGCGTGCCGCCTACGGCCGACGAGTACGAGGTGATGTTCCGGTTCCTCGAGACCGCCGACGAGCACGTCCCGTATTCGGCCGACCCCGTTCCGCCCCAGGGACGCTGGGCGATCTCGTGCCTCGACCTCGACGACGAGGTGCTCGCGCGGGTGTACGGCGACAACGCTCGCCGGCTGCTCTCCGGCCTCGATCCCCGGGCGCTGGATCGAGTCTCGTGACCTTCACCTCCGACGCTGACCTCACCTCAGAGGCCGAGGCGATCGAGCATCTTCGGGTCGCGCTGCCATCCCTTCATGATCTTGACGCGGAGGTCGAGGAACACCCGTTCGCCGACCAAGAGCTCGATCTGCTCGCGCGCCTTCGATCCGATCGCCTTGAGGGTGGCGCCGCCGTGGCCGATCAGGATGCCCTTCTGCGAGTCGCGTTCGACGACGATCGACGCGAAGATGCGCTCGAGCCCGTCCTCGTGCTCGATCTCCTCGACCATGACGGCAACGGAGTGCGGCACCTCCTCTCGGGTGATCGCGAGCGCCTGCTCGCGCACGAGCTCGGCGATCCGCACCTCGATCGGCAGGTCGGTGACCTCACCGTCGGGGAACAACGCGGGCCCCAGTGGCATGCGACCGATGAGCAGCTCCAGCAGCGTGTCGACGCCGGTACCCAGGGCAGCCGAGACGGGCACGATCTCGTCCCAGTCCCCGAGCTCGGCCGCTGCGGCGAGCTGCGGCACGACCTCGTGCCGACGGAGGCGGTCGATCTTGTTGACCACGCACATGCGCGCCGACGCCGTCGCTCCGGCAACGTGCTGCCCGAACACGAAGGCGTCACCCCGGCCCACTCCCGATGCCCCGTCGACGACGAGCACCACGACGTCGACACCCGCCACGGCATCGCCGACCAACGCGTTGAGACGGACCCCCAGCGCCGTGCGAGGCTTGTGGAAGCCGGGCGTGTCGGTGAAGGCGATCTGCACCTCGTCGGTGGTCCTGACCGCCCGGATGTCGCGTCTGGTGGTCTGCGGCTTGTCGGAGACGATCGCGATCTTCTGGCCGACGAGCGCGTTCACGAGCGTGGACTTGCCGACGTTGGGCCGCCCGACCACGGCGACGACCCCCGCGCGATGCGTGCCGCCGCGCGCCGGCGCTCACCGCTGCCGTGCGTCGAGGTCGCTCGGACCGAACGCGTCGGGAAGCAGCTCGCCGAGGGTCCACACAATGCGCACCGAACCATCGGCCGACTCGGCCACGACGGTGAGCTCTTCCCCTCCGAACTCGTACAGCACCTGCCTGCACCCACCGCACGGAGGCGTGGCCGTGTCGGCATCGGTCACGACCGCCGCGGCGAGAAGGCCCGAGGCGGCACCCGAGGCGACCGCCATCGCGACCGCGTTCCGCTCGGCGCAGACCGACATCGGATAGCTCGCGTTCTCGACGTTGACCGCGGCGAAGATCTCACCGCCCGCGAGCAGCGCCGCACCGACGTGGAACCCGCTGTACGGCGCGTAGGCCTTGGCGCGGATCGCGCGCGCCCGCTCGACCATGCGATCGAGCATCTCCGGCTCGAGCGAGCTCACGGCGTCGGTTCCTCGACGAGGGTCGGCTCATCGGCGTCGCGCGTGATCAGCACCTTCTCGATGCGCCGGCCCTTGACCTCTTCCGCGGTGAAGGTGAGTCCGTCGATGTGACATTCCTCGCCCTGGTCGGGGATGTGACCGAGGATGTCGAGCACGAGACCCGCGACCGTGTCCCATTCCTCGTCGGGCAGCTCCACACCGAGCAACTCGTTGACGTCATCGATCGAGGTCTTGCCGCTCGCCCGGAAGACGCGCTCACCCACCTGCTCGAACTCCGGCTCCTCGCGGTCGTACTCGTCGGTGATCTCGCCGACGAGCTCCTCGAGCAGGTCCTCGAGCGAGACCAGGCCGGTGACCGACCCGTGCTCGTCGGTCACGAGCGCCATGTGGAACTTCTCTCGCTGCATCTCGCGGAGCAGGTCGGCGACCTTCTTCGACTCGGGCACGTACCGGGCTTCGCGCACGATCTCGGCCAGCGGCATGTCGTACTTGCCCTGGTGCAGCGCCTTGAGCACGTCCTTGGCGAAGACGATGCCGATCACATCGTCGAGGTCCTCGTCCGCGTCGTAGACCGGGATGCGCGACGTTCCGTGCGTGAGCACGAGCGCCTGCACGTCGCGCAACGCCTTGTCGTCCTCGATCGCGATGATGTCGGGCCGTGGCACCATGACCTCGCGCGCGATCGTGTCGCCGAACTCGAAGATCGAGTGGATGAGCTGCTTCTCTCCTTCCTCGATCGAGCCTTCCTCGCTGCCGACCTGCGCCATCGAGCGGATCTCTTCCTCGCTGACGAAGGGGCCGGCCTTGATGCCCTTGCCGGGGAGCAGCACGTTGGCGAGACCGATCAGCGCACGGGTCGGCCAGGCGAGCAGCCGCCCGAGGAAGTACACGAGCGGCGAGAGCGCCAGCGCGACTCGGTCGGAATGCAACACGCCGAACGTCTTCGACATCGCCTCGACGAAGACGAAGTACAGCAGGGTGAACACGAGCGACGCGATCGTGACCCCGAGGTTGCCGAACTCACGCTCCGCGATGATCGCCACCAGGATCGCCGAGCCGTTCTGCACGATCATCACGGCCAGGTAGACCGAGTTGAGGTACCTGGGTGGGTCGGTCTCGAGACGAACGAGCAGCCCGGCGTTCCGGCGACCCTCGTCCTCCAAGGCCAGCGCCTTCACGCGGGTCATGCGCGTGAGCGAGGACTCGGCCAGCGCCATCAACGACCCCAGGGCCACGAGCACGGCGACGAGCACCCACATGAGGTTCACGGCGACGTCACCCCGCTGTATCGCTCCTGACGAGCCCACATCTCGGCGCGCTCGTCGGGGCGCTCGTGGTCGTAGCCGAGCAGGTGCAGCACGCCGTGCACCACCAGCAGTCGCAGCTCGGCGTCGGGAGCGGCAGGCCGGTTGCGGGCGGCCACCGCGGGAGCGATGACGACGTCGCCCAGCATGCGCACGCCGTCGACGACGTCATCGAGGGGGAACGAGAGCACGTCGGTTGGGCCCGGCTCCTGCATGAAGCGCTCGTGCAGCTCGGTCATCTCGTGCTCGTCGACGAACGAGAGCGAGAGCTCGGCACGCCCGACACCCTCGGCCGCGAGCGTCGACGCCGCGAGGTCCGCGAGCGTCGGCCCGTCGACGGACCGCTTCTGGCGATCCGAGACGAACACCCGGGGATGCCCGCCCTCGTCGTCCACCGGTCGCGCGCTCACGGTTCGACGTCTCTGGTCCGCTGACCGAACCGATCGTAGGCCTCCACGATCTCCTGCACGATCTTGTGCCGCACCACGTCGCGGCCGCCGAGATGGCAGAAGGCGATGTCGTCGATCTCGCCGAGGATGCCTTCGACGACCGCGAGTCCCGACGCCTGGCCGGTGCCGAGGTCGACCTGGGTCGCGTCGCCGTTGATGACCGCCTTCGACCCGAATCCGATGCGGGTGAGGAACATCTTCATCTGCTCGGGCGTCGTGTTCTGCGCCTCGTCGAGGATGATGAACGCATCATTCAGGGTTCGGCCCCGCATGTAGGCGAGCGGTGCGACCTCGACCGTTCCGCGTTCCATCAGCCGAGGAAGCGTCTCCGCCCCCGTCATCTCGAAGAGCGCGTCGTAGAGCGGACGCATGTACGGGTCGATCTTCTCGTACAGCGTGCCGGGCAGATACCCGAGGCGCTCACCCGCCTCGACCGCAGGTCGCGTGAGGATCAGGCGCGAGACCTGATGGTCCTGGAGCGCCTTGACGGCGGTCGCGACCGCGAGATAGGTCTTGCCGGTGCCGGCCGGCCCGATCGCGAAGGTCACGGTGTTCGCCCTGATCGCGTCGACGAACCGCTTCTGCCCGATCGTCTTGGGGGTGATGCCCTTGCCGCGAGCGGTGAGCAGCCGATCGCCGAGCACCTCCGACGGGCGCATCGCCGCCTCGCCGGGCGCCGCGTCGCCGTCGCCCTTGACGAGCGCGATCGCTTGCCCGACCGAGGAATCGGTGAGCTCGTTCCCCTGTTCGAGCAGCAGCAGCAGCTCCTCGAAGATGCGCGCCACCCGCTCGGATTCGGCCTCGCGGCCCGTCACCGTGATCTCGTTGCCCCGCACGAGGATGCGGCAATCGAACGCCGACTCGATCAACTTGAGGAAGGCGTCGCGTTGGCCGAGGAGGCTCACCATCGACTGGTTGCCCGGCACGAGGATCTTGACCTGGCTGGTGGCGCTCGCCACGTGTGTCGTCTCTCGGGGCGGTGGCCCCGTTCCCTCCTGCGTCGGCGTCACGGTCAACGACGGCCGCCGTACGGCGGCCTTCCGTTCACTGTAGTCGAACCTAGCCCGGAGGCCAGCCCATCGAGCGCCCCCCGAGCAGGTGGACGTGCAGATGGAACACCGACTGCCCCGCGTCGGGACCCACGTTGGTCACGAGCCGCCACCCGCCGTCGGCGATGCCCTCGGCGCGAGCCAGCTGGGTCGCCGCCTGCACGATGTCGGCGAGCAGGGCGCCGTGATCGTCGCCGAGCTCGGCCGCCGAGGTGATGTGCTCCTTGGGGATCAGCAGGATGTGCGTGGGCGCCTGCGGGTTCGTGTCGCGGAACGCCACCACGCGATCGGATTCCCGGACGATCTCGGATGGGATCTCACGCGCGGCGATGCGGCAGAAGAGGCAGGCGCTGTCCATGACTTCAAGCCTATCGTCGCAACCCCTCGCACGCAGGTCAGAACTCCGGGCGTCGAAGCGGCGCGCGAGCGGGCTCGTGCTTCGACGCGTGCTCACCTCGAAGCTCCGAGAGCCGCTCCCACAGCTTGCGCTCCTCGCGCGAGAGCCGGTCGGGGGTCACGACGTGCAGGGTCACGTAGAGGTCGCCCCGGCCTCGCCGGTTCACGTTGGGCACGCCCCCTCCCTTGATGCGCACGACCGTGCCCGACTCGGTTCCCGGCTCGACGCTGATGCGCTCCGAGCCGTCGAGCCCCTCGATCTCGAGCTCGGCGCCGAGCGTCGCCTGGGTCATCGACACGTCGAGCACGGTGAACACGTCCTGGCCTCGCCGATCGAACTCCTCGGCGGGCTCCACGGAGATGCCCACGTAGAGATCTCCCGATGGCCCACCCGCGACTCCCGCATGGCCGCTGCCCGTGACGCGAAGCTCCATGCCGTCGGAGACCCCCGCGGGGATGTCGATCGTGACCGTCGTCTGCTCGCGCCGCCGGCCCTCGCCGACGCACGCCTCGCATGGGTCGAGCACCTGCTGCCCCGTGCCCCGACAGGTGGGACAGGGCGAGGCGGTCATGACCGTGCCGAACACGCTCCGACGAACGGCCTGCACCTGTCCCTCGCCGCCGCAGGTGCGGCAGGCGACCGGCGCGGTGCCGGGCTCCGCACCGTTCCCGCCACATCGGTCACATGCCACCAACCGCTCGATCTCGAGGTCGCGCCGCGTACCGAAGACCGCGTCGCGGAACCCCAGCACGATGCGCACGCCGAGATCCTCGCCGTGCCGCGTGCGCGAGCGGGCTCCTCGGCTCCGGCCGGCGCTCGTGCCGAACCCGCCTTGGCCGAAGAACATGTCGAAGATGTCCTGGATGTCGGTGAACCCGCCGCCCGCCGGGCCGCCGGCGCTTCCGAAGGCGTCGTACTGGCGCCGCTTCGCGGGGTCGGAGAGGATCTCGTAGGCGCCCGCCACCTCCTTGAAGCGCTCCTCGGCGACCGCCTCACCGTTGACGTCGGGGTGCAGCTCGCGTGCGAGGCGCCGGTACGCCTTCTTGATCTCGTCGTCGCTCGCGTCACGAGAGACGCCGAGCACCTCGTACAGGTCGCGCACGGTCGCCATCTATTGATCGATCTCCGTCGCGAGCTCCGACAGGCGCTTGGCCACCGCGCGCACCGAGGCCATGGCCGAGAGGTAGTCCATGCGGGTGGGGCCGACGACCCCGATCGTGCCGAGTGTCGTCTGCCCGGTCTTGAAGGGCGCCGTGATCAGCGAGGCTTCCCATTCGCCGGTCGACGGGTGCTCGGCCCCGATCGTGACGCTCAGCTCGCCCTGCGACGAGCCGATGTCGGCGAGCACTCCGAGCATCTCCTGCTCGCGTTCCAAGGTCTCGAACAGCCTCCGCAGCGTGTCGCGGCGCATCTGCTGGGCCTCGCCCGCGAGGTTCGAGACCCCGCCCACGACCATGTGTGCTGATCGCTCGCCCTGGGTGGCGATGCGGAGCGTCTCGGCCGCGTAGAGCAACAGGTCGCGCTGATCGTCGCCTCCCTCGGCCGCGAGCTGCAGCAGGCGCGCCTGGGCGTCGAGGTAGGTGAGCCCGCGCACGCCCTTCAGCCTGCGGTCGGCATCGCGCAGGGTGGCGGCGCCGACCCCGCTGGGCTTGTCGACCACCTGCTTGTCGACCCGGCCGTGCTGGCCGACCACCAGGATCATCAGCGTGGGACCCATGTCGATCAGCTCGACCCGCACGATCGGCTCCTCGTCGGCGCTCGGCGGGACCGCGAGGCCCGCGTACTGGGTCAGTCGCGAGAGCAGCTGCACGCTCCCGGTGAGCACTTCCTCGAGGTCGACGATGGCGTCGGCGAAGTACCCCGCGATCAGCCGGCGCTGCGCCTCACGCAACCGTCCCCCCGCGGGCAGGGAATCGACGTAGTGCCGGTACCCGGCATCGGTGGGGATGCGCCCGGCGCTCGTATGTGGATGCGTGAGGAAGTTGAGCTCTTCGAGCGCGGCCATCTCGTTGCGGATCGTCGCGCTCGACACCCCGAGGCCCGAGCGCTCGGCGATCGACTCGCTGCTCACGGGCTCGCCGGTACGTACGTACTGCTCGACCACGGCGCACAGCACGGCGGACTTGCGCGGTCCGAGCTCGGGACGATCGCGTTCGGCCATGGACCCAATCATACGTAGCACTCTGTGCCGGGGAGTGCTAAGCGCACCGTCCGTCGAGTGCCGTCAGCAGGGCAAGGCGGTCATGGACCTGCGCAGCTTCGCGAACGGCCCTGCGGTGTCCTGCTGCGTCGCGAGCGCCTCGCGGGCGTCTTCGATCGCGGCGATCAGCGTCGTGACCTGCTTCGCGGTCCGCCGCTCCCCGAGTTCCTTCAACGTCTCGGCGTCGGCGGCGAGCTCCGTCGCCGCACCTGCGAGCGCGCCGTCACGGAACGTCTGGATCTGCTGCACGTGGCCGCACATGGTCGCCGTCGCCTGTTCCGCGGTCACGGCACCAGGCTCGTCGGGGGGTGGCGCGTCGTCGCCACCGAACGCGAGGTTGAACAGCACGATCGCGACCAGCAGCGTCAGTACGCCGGCGACGACGAGCACGGCGGTCCGGCGGCCGGTGGATTCCCGGTACGGCATCGCGAACGCATCCTGCGGGCCCTCGTCGTCGCTGCCGAACCCGAGTCCGGGAGGGAACGCCGACCCCGGTGGCTCGGCCGGCTCGTCGAGCACGGCGTCGGTGATCAGCATCGGCGCGGGCGTGGTCGATTCCACCGGCGGTGGAGGGGGCGGCTCGCTCGACGCTTCCTGCAGCAGGCCGCACTTCGGACAGGTCCACGTGGTCGCCCCCGGCTTCGCGTGGAACCGCGCCCCACACGAGCGGCACACCACGAACTCCCACTGCTTCGAGCACGACGAACACGTGTATCCGGCCGCCCCTGTCTCGACATGCTGGGCCGTTCCGCAGCTCGGGCAACGCACCGACGGCATACGCTGCACTCTATCCCGCTCGAACGCCGAGTCGAGCCCGGACAACCGTTCGCCTCGCTCGAGCGTCTTTCGAACAGGAAGGAGGAGCCGCTGCTCGACGAGGCGACGATCCGCGATCTGCTCCGGTGCGACTACTCGCGCCTGGTGAACGCCGTCGCCCTCGTCTCGGGAAGCTCCGCAGCGGCCGAGGATGCCGTGCAAGAGGCGATCGTGCGCGCATGGACCAGCCGGGACCCGATCGAGACCCCTGCAGCGTGGGTAGCGGTCGTCGCCATGAACCTGTCGCGAAGCGCGTGGCGGCGAACGCTCGCAGAGCGGAAGGCGCGTGAGCGCATCGGCGCGCCCACCGACGACACCCGAGGCTCCAGCGACGATCGGATCGACGTCGCTCGAGCGCTCGCGGCGCTCCCCCGCCGTCAGCGTGAGGTCGCGGTGCTTCGGTACTTCCTGCAGCTGAGCACCGACGAGGCCGCGAACGCGCTCGGCGTAGGCGCCGGCACGGTGAAGAACTCGCTCGCGAAGGCCCGAGTCTCGCTCGCGGCAGCACTCGGCGAGACCGACGACGTGGAGGTGGCGCCCGATGCCTGACCTCGATGAACGGCTCACCCTACGCCTCGGCGCCATGCAGCGGCCGGTGGAGCCCGGCCCGACGTTCGAAGCCCTCGATCGCCGTCGCGCCCGCCGGGTCTCCCGTCGCCGGGTCGAACGCACCTCCCTGGCCGTTGGAGTCGCTGGCGCCATGATCGTCGCCGCCGTGGTAGCAGCCGGCACCTTCGGAAGCGATCGCGATCGCACCCCCCGCACCACCGCGACGCCGGCAACGGTCGACACCCCTCAGCCGTCACTCCCCGAGGAACCTGAGGGTGTCGACGTCGGACTCGACTTCCGGCTCTGCGATGTGCAGCGGCTCGGCGGCATCGACTTCTTCGGAGACGGGAACCGAGGGGTCGCATGGACAGGCTCTCCCCTGAAGGAGAGCGGCCGATGTTCGAAGGCGTACGACGCGAAACACGTTGTCGCTGTCGATCACGACGGCGACGGGGCGGCCGACTCGTGGACCGATCTGCCGGGCTGTACCGGCTGCCAGCCGTACGACGCGACCGACCTCGGAGGAGACGGAACCCGGGAGCTGGTCGTGCTTCTCCAGCACTCGAGCACGCCCAACTACGGCATCTTCGACGTCGTGCCGGACGGGCTGCCCCGCACGCCCGGGGTCTACCCGGTGCTCGTCGCGCCTCCGGGGGCGCCCGCGGCAGAGCACCCCGCCGATGAGCCCCTCACCTTGTGGGCCGGCGGGGACGAGGGATTCGCCGCGGCGATCCGATGTGACGGCTATCCGGACGCGCCCGAGATCACGATCGCCTGGAGCTACTACTCAGATCACGGACTACCAGGACCGATCGGACAACCAACAAGGACTTCCACGTGACGCGTCTCCGGATCGAGGAGCCCGATGCCTCGAGCGCCTCGGCCATCGTGATCGAAACCACGAGCGGCGTGCAGCCGATCGGCACGGGGCTCCCCTTCGACCAACCCGATAGGACGTGCGGCGTCCACTGGACGATCTGATCGAAGCAACCTCCGGGCGTCCGGCGCGTCCTGGCATCGACGATCACGACCACCGGGCTCTCATGCGAGCGGCTGAACGCTCCCGGCGACCGGACATCGCATCGCTCGAGCCGTGGCACGATGGTGGACCGACTGGTGGTCAGGGTTGGACTAGAACGAGGATCACGGCATGGGCATGTTCGGCATCGATGGCGCGGTGCGTCAGCGCTGGGAACGGAGGCGCGCGCAACGCGCGGAGCGACTCGCCCACGACCAAGCAGTGGCTGCGCAGGTGCGACTCGATCGCCGATGTGGTGCTCCGGATCGGCGACCGGCTCGTCGAGAACGAGGGTCGTCGAGGATCGTTCACCCCTGCGGACATGCGCTCCATGGAGGCAGAGATCGAACGCGTATCCAGCGGCAACGATGAGCTCGTCCTTCGCGCGCTCGACGACCCTCGGATCGTTGCCTGGAAACAGGCGTGGGCCGACCAGAGGAACCTGGCCGGCCTCGAAGCGGCGATCCGGGTGAACTACTTCGATGGCCTCGCGATGAGGATCCGGCAGCGGTCCGCGGAGCAGGGAACACGCGGGTGAGGTGTCACCAGTAGTCGCGTCGAGACTACCGGGCGGCGAGGTTGAGGACGAGCTCGTTCAGGAGCAGCATGCCGCGCTCGGTGGGAACGAGTGACCCTCGTTCTTCGGTCAGCAGGCCGCCGTCGAGGAACGGCCTCTGCTCGGTCGCCGTCGATCCAACTCGCCGGCACGCCTTCGAAGATCCGCAGCCGCAGGAACAGCTCCTCGAGGTACGTGTCACTCGGCTCGAGGGTCTCCGAGCCACCGAGAGGAAGCTCGCCGCGCTCGACCGTCGCCAGGTACTCCTCGGGAGGACGGACGTTCCACCAACGGCGATCGTCGCGGTAGGAATGGGCGCCGGCGCCGAGACCGAGGTAGGGCTGTCGCCGCCAATATCCGAGGTTGTGACGGCACTCGTAGCCGGGCTTGGCCCAGTTCGAGACCTCGTAGTGACCGTAGCCGGCGTCGCCGAGCATCGAGCAGGCGAGCAGGAACATGTCGGCCTGCAGGTCGGGGTCGGGAGCGGGCAGTTCGCCCCGAGCGACCGCGCGGCCGAGCGCGGTCGCAGGCTCGATCGTGAGCGCGTAGGCGCTCACGTGTTCGGGGGCCAGGTCGATGGTCTCGGCGAGCGTGCGCTCCCACGACTCGAGCGTCTCGGCGTGCGCGCCGTAGATGAGGTCGAGGTTCACGTTGGCGTAGCCGGCGGCGCGCACGGCGACCCACGCCCGCCGGACGCTCTCGGGAGCGTGCACCCGCTCGAGCGCGCGCAGCACGGCCGGGTCGAACGACTGGGCGCCCATCGACAACCGGGTATAGCCGGCGTCGCGCAGGGCCGCGAGCGAGGCTTCCTCGACGGTGTCGGGGTTGGCCTCGACCGAGATCTCGGCGTCGGTCTCGAGAGCGAACGAGGACCGCACCGCGTCGAGCAGCGCACCGAGATCGCTCGGGCGTCATCGTCGTCGGCGTGCCCCCACCGAGGAAGACGCTCCCGATCGCGGTGCCGTCCCAGGCGGGCGCTGCGAGCGCGATCTCTCCAGCAGCGCCCGCAGGTACCGCGGCTTCAGACCATCGAGGCCGGCGTAGGCATTGAAGTCGCAGTAGCCGCACCGGGTGAGGCAGAACGGCACGTGTACGTAGATGCCGGCGGTCACTTCTTGGCCTTCCCGCCGCCGCCACCGCCGTCGTCGACGCGGAGCGCCTGGATGAACGCTTCCTGCGGCACGTCGACGCGACCGACGCGGCGCATGCGCTCCTTGCCCTTCTTCTGCGTCTCGAGCAGCTTGCGCTTGCGCGTGATGTCGCCGCCGTAGCACTTGGCGAGCACGTCCTTGCGCTTGGCCTTGACCGTCTCGCGCGCGATGATCCTCGACCCGATGGCCGCCTGCACCGCCACGTCGAAGAGCTGGCGCGGGATCAGCTCCTTCAGCCGCTCGACCATCTGCTTGCCGTAGGCGTAGGACTTCTCGCGGTGCACGATGGTGCTGAACGCGTCGACCGGCTCGCCGTGCAGCAGCACGTCGACGCGCACGAGGTCGGCTTCCTGGTAGCCCCACGGCTCGTAGTCGAGGCTCGCGAACCCGCGCGTGCCCGACTTCAGCTGGTCGAAGAAGTCGAAGACGATCTCGGCCATCGGCAGCACGTAGTGCACCTCGACCCGCTCGGGCGTGAGGTAGCTCATGTCGACGAGCTCGCCGCGGCGTTCCTGGCTCAAGCCGAGCACCGCGCCCAGGTAATCCGACGGCGTGATGATCGTCGCGAAGACGACCGGCTCCTCGGCCTTGTCGTAGTCGCCGCCCGGCGGCATCTCGGCGGGGTTGTGCACCGTGATCCGCTCCTCACCACGGAAGACGTGGAACTCCACGTTGGGCGCGGTCGCGATGAGCTCGAGGTCGAACTCCCGCTCGAGGCGCTCCTTCACGATGTCCATGTGCAGCAGCCCGAGGAAGCCGCACCGGAACCCGAACCCGAGCGCGCGCGAGGTCTCGGGCTCGAAGTGCAGGGCGGCGTCGCTGAGCTTCAGCCTGTCGAGCGCGTCGCGCAGGTCCGCGTAGTCGCTGCCGTCGGCAGGGAAGAGTCCCGACCAGACCATGGGCTTGGGCTCGCGGTACCCGGGAAGCGGCTCGGTGGCACCGTGCTTGCCGGCGAGGGTGATCGTGTCGCCGACCTTGGCCTGATGCACGTCCTTCAGGCCGGTGACGAGGTAGCCGACCTCCCCGGGCCCGAGCTCGGGCACAGGCGTGGGCTCGGGCGCGTTCACGCCCGTCTCCTCGGCCTCGCTCTCCACGCGCGTCGCGAACATGCGGATGCGCGCCCGCGAGGCCAGCACGCCCTGCTGCACCCGCACGTAGGTGATCACGCCGCGGTACGGGTCGAACATGGAATCGAAGATCAGGGCCTGCAGCGGCGCGGCCGCGTCTCCGATCGGGCGGCGGCACACGCTCGATGACCGCGGCCAGGAGCGCGTCGACCCCCTCCCCCGACTTCGCGCTGATGTGCAGGATGTCGGCGGGGTCGCAGTCGAGCAGGTTCGCGAGCTCCTTCGTGCGCTGCTCGGGCTCGGCCGCGGGAAGGTCGATCTTGTTGAGCGCGGGCACGATGACGAGCCCGGCGTCGCGCGCCAGGTGGAAGTTCGCGAGCGTCTGCGCCTCGAGGCCCTGGGCGGCGTCGACGAGCAACACGGCGCCTTCGCAGGCCTCGAGCGACCGCGACACCTCGTAGGTGAAGTCGACATGGCCGGGCGTGTCGATCAGGTTCAGCTCGTATCCCTCGTGTGCGAGCCGCACCGACTGCGCCTTGATCGTGATGCCCCGCTCACGCTCGAGATCCATCTTGTCGAGGTACTGGGCGCGCATGTCGCGGCCCGCGACCGTGTGCGTCACCTCGAGCAGCCGGTCGGCGAGGGTCGACTTGCCGTGGTCGATGTGGGCAACGATGCAGAAGTTGCGGATGCGCGAGGTGTCGGTGGTCACGAGCCAATGGTACGGGCGAGGCGTGGCCCCGCTCGCAGCCCGACCGTTCCCGGCAGGCCACTGGTACGCTGGGCGGCCGTTATGGCGAACATCAAGTCACAGATCAAGCGGAACAAGCAGAACGAGGTGCGCCGCGAGCGGAACAAGGCCGTGCGCTCCGCACTGAAGACATCGCAGAAGCGCGTGCAGGCCGCCATCGCCGAAGGCGATGCCGATGGGGCGCTCGAGCGCTCGCGCGAAGTCAGCCGAGCGCTGGACAAGGCCGCGAGCAAGGGCGTGGTGCACAAGCGCACCGCCGCGCGGCGCAAGAGCCGTCTCGCGAAGGCCGTGAACGCGGCCGGCACCACCGAGTAGCGCGCTACCCTCCTTCGTCCGCGACCGTTCGGGCTACGCTGCCGTGCATGCTTGGGCGGCGCCGGTGGTCTCCCCTGTGGGCCTACCTCGCGATGGCCGTGTTCGCCGGCTCGGTCGTCGTCACCTTCACCCTGATCTCCGAGCCCGCTCCGCGCGCGGAACCAGCGCCGGATCGCACCCTGCCGCCGGAGCCGGCACCCTCGGTGCCATCGCTCGAGCGCGACTTCCTCACCGCCGTGCTCGACCGGCCGCGGCCGTCGGACACGTCGTGTCGCTGGCGTGTGGTGTTCGGCACGACGGCGCCGATCGAGGACGTGATCGCCTCGCTCGAGGCCGAGGGCTACGTCGCCCTGCCCGGAGACCGCGACGTGGTACGGCCGGGGCCGTTCCCCCAGGTGCGGTGGACCGCCGAGATGGGATCCTCCGACAGGGTGCGAGCGACTCGCGTCGAGGTGGCCAGGGGGGCCGATGTCGGCCGGCCCCGATGGCCCACGGTCTTCGAGGAGCGCTCCACGACCTGTCGCACGCGGCAGCTCAGCGAGCCGCGATCGCCACCACCAGCATCGCCATGACGGTGTCGCCCGAGGAGCCCGACTTGAGGGCGCGATCGGTCTCGACCACGCGCTCGTGCAAGCCGAGCAGCTCCTGCATGGAGAAATTGGACGCCTGCTGCCGATACCGCTTGGCCTGCCACTCGAGCCGCAGGCCGGCAGCCTTGGCGAGTTCGGCGGGCGGCATGCGGTCGGGAAGCGCGCGGACGCGTACGAGATCGCGCAAGCGGCTCGACACCGCTCCGAGCACCTTGAGCGGATCGTCGCCGCCTTCCTCGATGGAACGCCACGAGCGGATCGCTCCCGGGAGATCACGCGAGAAGGCGCGGTCGCAGAGATCCCAGGTCTTCTGCTCTCCCAGTCCACGGAACTGCTGAGCGACGATCGCCGGGGTGATGCGTTGGCCGGAGAAGGCCGATGCGAGCTGCTGCAGGGCGGCGACGAGACGCCCCGGCTCCTCGCCGAGCGCCTCGACGAGCGCGCGCGATGCCGGCACGGAGAGATCGAGGCCCAGCGCGCCCGCCCGGCGGCTGAGCCACGGCTCCAGATCCTTGCGCTTGATCTCGACATGCACCACGTCGCCGACCGGCTTCACGATCTTCTCGAGCGCGGCGGGCGCCTTGCCCCGCTCGGCGACCTGACAGCAGATCACGAGCCGCGCATCGAGGTCTGGTGCGGCGAGGTAGGCCGCGAGCTCGGCCGTCGCCTCCTTGGCGAGCGATCGGGCGTCGGAGATGAGCAGCGCCCTCGGCTCCCCGAACAACGACGGGGTCGCGAGGTCCTGCAGCTCGCTGCCCTGCCACTCGCCGGCGTCGACCTCGGTCGGACGCAGCTCGCCGAAGCGCGCGAGGGCCGCTTCCCGCAGCAAGAACGCGTCTTCACCCCACAGCAGGGCGATCGGAGCCTGGGCGGGTGGAGGCATCGGACCGATGCTACCGCGCCGTTCCGACGCGCCTGCCCCACAGTCACCGCTCACCGGTCACGACCGGCCGACCGCTCTCGAACCTCACGGTGACGGTGCCGTGCTCGTCGGTGCGCCAGACGTGGGAGCCGGCCTCGGCGAGGGCGTACAGGGTGGTCGGCACGGGGTGGCCGTACGTGTTCTCACCCACGCTCACGACGGCGATGGGCGCCGCGACCGCGTCGAAGAACTCGTCGACCGACGTGGCGGCGCCGTGGTGCGGCACCTTGAGCAGGTCGGCGCTCAGATCGAGGCCGTGGTCGGCGTGCTGCTCGAGCAGCCACTCCTGCGCCGGCTCCTCGGGCTCGGTGGCGAACAGCACCACGTCGTCGCCCCGCACGAGCCGGATCACCAGCGCGTCGTTGTTCGTGTCGGACTCGGTTCCGGCGTAGCACTCGTGCGGCGACAGCACGTCGAGTCGCACGTCGCCGGCGGTGAACGACTCCCCTGCCCACGGCGTTCGCACGTCGATGCCCTCGTCGGCGATCGCGTCGTCGACCTCGACCTGCAGCGCCGAGGTCGAGGGGCAACCCGGTTGCAGCACCAGCCCGACCTGGAAGCGCGCGAACACCGAGGGCAGGCCGACCACGTGGTCGGCGTGCGGATGGCTCGCCACGACCACGTCGAGCCGCTTCACGCCCAGCGCGGCCAGCTCGGTCGCGACGAGATCCTCGTCGGGGCCGCCGTCGACGAGCATCGTCACGCCGCCCGGGGTCGTGACGAGCGCCGCGTCGCCCTGGCCGACGTCGAAGAACCGCACGGTGAGCGACGACGGTGGACCCACCGAGGTCGCCGAGTTCCAGACCAGCAGCGGCAGGACCGCGACGCAGGCGATGACGGCTCGCCTGGGGGGCTTCCATCCGGTGCGCAGGGCCAGGGTCGTCGCGGTGACGATGGCGGCGCCCGCGAGCAGCACGATCGGACCTCCGCGTGAAGTGATGTGGGCCACCGGAGCACGCCCGGCGACGTTCGCGATGAGCTCGAGGGCGCGCATCGGCACCTGCGCGACGAGACCCACGAGGTGACCGAGCGGCTGGGCGACGAGTCCGGCCGAGGCGGCGACGAGCCCCAGCAGCAACGAGGGCGCGACGGTCGGCGCGGCGACGACGTTCGCGATGAGCGTGACCCCGGGAACATCGTGGAAGTGGAAGAGCAGCACCGGCGTCACGCCGAGCTGAGCGGCGAAGGTCGTTCCCGCCGCGGCCGCGACGGGCGCCGGCAGGAACCTCGTGAACCGCTCGGCCAAGGGCGCGGCCATCGCGACCATGCCGGCGGTCGCGGTCACCGAGAGCTGGAACCCGATCGAACGCACGAGCACCGGGTGCAGGATCAGCAGCACCAACACGGCGCCCGACAGCACCACAGCCGTCGACCGGGCACGGCCGAGCAACAGCCCGACGAGGGTGAGCGACGTCATGGCGCCGGCGCGCATGACCGAGGGCTCCGCCCCCGTGAGCACCACGATGAACGCGACCGTGGACAGTCCGACCGCGACCTGGGCCGGGCGCGGCAGGCCGAGCATCGTGACGAGCGCGAGGACCGGGCCGAGCACCATCGCCACGTTGCCGCCCGACACCACGAGCAGGTGGGTGAGCCCGGTTGCCTTGAAGTCGCGCTCGACCCCGGGATCGAGGTGGGAATCGTCGCCGAGCGACAGTCCCATGAGCAGGCCGGCTTCCCGCGCCGGGAAGACCGCCTCGATCGAGCGACCCACCGTCGTGCGCACCGCCTGGGTGGCGCGGACGAACGGGTTCGGGGAGCGGCCGAGACGCTCGATCTCGCTCGCGCGCAGCGTGACCGCCACTCCTTTGGCATGCAACGCATCGAGGAACCCCGGATCGTCGGGAACCTCGAGCGCGCCCTCCACCCGCACGAGGTCGCCGCGCGCCACCGCCGGCGGCGTCTCGTCGCCGGCGAGCCAGATCGTCTCGCGGAGCGAGCTCGCCGCGCCGTCGAGCCGCACGAGGCGGACCTCGCCCAGCGCGTGCCACCCGATCGCGCCGGCCCGCGGATCCTCGCGGAGCGTCGCCTCGACCTCGACCCGATCCGGCGCGAGCGCCGCGAGCGGCGACGAGTGCAGCCGCTGCTGGGCCAGCAGCGCCCACGTCGCCCCGAGGCTGCAGACGCCCGTGAGCGTGAGCGCCACCACCGCGAGCGCGGGAGCGCCGGCGGACCGCCGAGGTGCCGAGACCCGCAACACGACCTCGGCCGGCCTGCGCGCCGCGGGCACGAGACCCGCCTCCGCCACGGGATCGGCCCGGCGGATCGCCGGCGCGCCGATCACGGCCGCGATCAGCATCGCGACCCCGAGCACCGCCGGGATCCAGGCAGGCCACGCTCGGACCGGCCCGAAGCCCACGAGGAGCCCGGCCCACCACGCCACCGTCGCTGCCGGCAGGAGCCAGGCGGTCATACGGTGACCTGGTCGCGGATCTCCTCCAGGGTCGACGGTCCGATGCCGCTCACGCTCTCGAGGTCGTCGACCGAGGCGAACGGACCGTGCTCGGTGCGGTAGTCGACGATCGCCGCCGCGAGCACCTCCCCGATGCCCGAGAGCGTCTCGAACTCCGTCGCGCTCGCCGTGTTGATGTTGACGAGCGTGGCGCCCGGCGTGCCTGGCACGCCGGGGCCGGTGGCTCCGGGGGCGATCGCCGTCGGACCGCCCGCCCCCTGCTTCGGCACGACCACCTGGGTGCCGTCGGTGAGCGGCGCGGCGAGGTTGAGCACGCTGAGGTCCGCCCCGGTGCGCGCTCCCCCCGCGCGCTCGACCGCATCGATCACCCGATCGCCTGCGGCGAACTCGTACACCCCGGGATCGTGCACCCAGCCGGTGACGTCGACGATGACCGGCGCGCCCGGCCGGCGACGCGGCGACCGACACCACCGGGGAGCCAGACCCCGACGCCATCGGGGGCGGCGCGGGGCCAGCTGCCGCGATCGCCACCGGCTTCGGCAGGGACCGTACGTACCAGAAGCCCGCTCCGGCCACCGTGACCGCGATCACGACCACCAGCCCGACGAGCTCGGCGCGAGACAGCGTCTCCATCCGCTCCTTGATGCCCATGCGGGGCACGCTAGGAGCGAGGGCCCGATGCGTCCGTGATGCGCGTCACGTTCGGCCCGCGGTCGTCGCCTCACCCGGCCGGTCCTGGGTAGCATCGGACCCGTGCAGCGACGACGCGACGACGGCATCGGGCTCGACGAGCTCGCGCAGGCTGCCCGCAACCACGGCATGCCGCTCGAGGCGATGCTCGCCGACATCACGCCGGCCGGCATGCACTACCTGCTGATCCACTACGACGTGCCGTTCGTCGATCCCGCCGCATGGACCCTCGAGCTCGCCGGCTTCCGACAGGCCATGCGGCTTGCCCTCGACGACCTTCGGGCCCGACCCTCCGTGACGGCGCCCGTGACGCTCGAGTGCGCCGGCAACGGGCGGGCGATGTTCGAGTCGCGGCCCGCTCAGCCAGCCGTGGCTCCTCGAAGCCGTCGGCACGGCCGAGTGGACGGGCACGCCGTTGGCGCCGCTTCTGCAGGAAGCCGGCGTGCCCGACGACACGGTCGAGATCGTGTTCACGGGCCTCGACCGCGGTGTCGAGGGCGGCGAAGAGGCTCCGTTCGAACGGAGCCTGCCGCTCGACGAGGCCATGCGCGACGACGTGCTGCTCGTGTACGCGATGAACGGTCAGCCGCTGCTCCCCCAGCACGGAGCGCCCGCTGCGCCTCGTGGTTCCGGGTTGGTACGGCATGGCGCACGTGAAGTGGTTGGGTCGCATCTCCCCTACGGCGCAGCCCTTCGAAGGGCATCAGCAGACGGTCGCGTACCGCCTGCGCTCGAGCGACGACGAGCCCGGCGAGCCGCTCGGACGCATCAGGGTGCGATCGTTGATGGTGCCTCCCGGGATCCCGTCGTTCCCCGAGCGGGTACGTGTGGTTCGTGCCGGGCGGGTGACGCTCGAGGGACGGGCGTGGTCGGGCTCGGGCGCGATCGAGCAGATGGAGGTCAGCGTTGACGGGTGCCGGACGTGGACCGACGCGCACCTCGAGCCGGCGTCTGCGCCCCATGCCTGGCAGCGCTGGACCTTCGATTGGAGCGCGACGCCCGGGTGAGCACGAGCTCGCATGCAGGGCGACCGACGCCACCGGGGCGACGCAGCCCATGGACCCAGAACCCAACGTCGGCGGATACGCGAACAACGCCGTGCACCGCCTGACGGTGACCGTCACGGCCTGATCGTCACGGGCGACGGATCAGCCCTTGGTGACGAGGTTGACGAGCTTCGGCGCCCGCACGATCTGCTTCACGACCTCGCGGCCGCCGATCGCCGCGGTGACCTTCGGGCTTCCGTGGGCGAGTGAGAGCGCGAGATCCTCGTCGATGTCGGCGGCCACCTCGGCCTTGTCGCGGAGCTTCCCGTCGACCTGGAACACCATGGTCACGGTGCGGTCCACGACGAGCGACCGGTCGTAGGCAGGCCACGACGACATGTGCACCGACGCCCGGCTCACCCAGGTCGACCCTCCAGAGCTCCTCGGCGGTGTACGGCGCGAACGGCGCGAGCATCTGCACGAGGGCTCGGGCGGCGCGCACCGCACCGCCGCCGCTATCGAGCACCGACCGCATCTCGTTCGTGAGCACCTGCAGCTTCGAGATCGCGATGTTGAACCGGAAGCGCTCGACGTCGTTCGTGACGCCCTCGATCGTGCGGTGGGTGAGACGCACGAGCGCGTCGGGTTCCGCGGCTCCGTCACCCCGTTCAACCGCGTCGCCCACCACCGCGAACACGCGCCCCAACCACGAGTGCACTCCGGGTCGCCGATCGGGATCGCCCGCGATAAGCGCCCAGTCGATGTCGTCCTCGAACGGTCCGGCGAACAGCATGATGAGCCGCATCGTGTCGGCGCCCCAGCGCTCGACGAGCGGCATCGGCTCGACGATGTTGCCCTTGGTCTTCGACATCGACGCCCCGTCGAAGATCACCTGGCCCTGGTTCATCAGCCGAGGGAACGGCTCGGTGAACCCCACCATGCCGAGGTCGTAGAGCACCTTGGTGAAGAAGCGCGTGTAGAGCAGGTGCAGGATCGCGTGCTCCACACCGCCGGTGTACTGCCCGACCGGCATCCATCGGTCGACGTCCTCGCGGCGGAACGGACCCTCCTCGTAGCCGGGCGAGCAGTACCGGAACAGGTACCAGCTCGAATCGACGAACGTGTCCATCGTGTCGGTGTCGCGCGTGGCCTCGCCGCCGCACGAGGGACAGGCCACGTGCTTCCAGGTGGGGTGGCGGGCCAGCGGCGATTCCCCGCCCAGCTGGAAGTCGGCGTCGTCGGGCAGGCGCACCGGCAGCTCCTCGTCGGGCACCGCAACCTCGCCGCACGCCGGGCAGTGCACGATCGGGATCGGCGCGCCCCAGTACCGCTGGCGGCTCACGAGCCAGTCGCGCAGCCGGAAGTTCACCGTGGGCTCGCCCCGGCCTTCCTCGGCGAGCCACGCCGCGACCTTCGCGATGGAGGCCGGTGACGGCTCCCCATCGAATGGCCCGCTGTGCACCATGACGCCCTCGCCCGGGGCAGCGCCTCGGTCATCGTGTCGGCGTCGATGGCCTCACCGCCCGGCGGCTGGATCACGATCCGCACCGGCAGCCCGTGCTGCCGTGCGAACTCGAAGTCGCGCTCGTCGTGCGCGGGCACGGCCATGATCGCGCCGGTGCCGTACTCCATCAGCACGTACGGCGCCGCGTAGACGGGCACCCTCTCGCCGTTGACCGGGTTCACCGCGTGCACGCCGAGGAAGACGCCTTCCTTCGTGTCGGCAGCCTCGCGGCTCGCGAGCGAGGCGGCCCGGGCGCGCTCGATCAGCGGCTCGACCTCGCCCCAGGTGCCGCCCGAGCTTCGCGAGACGCTCGACCGCCGGGTGCTCGACCGAGAACACGAAGAACGTGACGCCCCACAGGGTGTCGGGGCGCGTGGTGAAGACCTCGATCTCCTCGCCGGTCTCTTCGATCGTGAAGGTCACGCGGGCGCCCTCGCTGCGCCCGATCCAGTTGCGCTGCATCGTCAGCACGCGCTCGGGCCAACGATCGAGTTGGTCCTCGTCGTCGAGCAGACGCTGCGCGTAGTCGGTGATCTTGAAGAACCACTGGGTCAGGTTGCGGCGCTCGACCATCGTGCCGCAGCGCTCGCACGCCCCCTGGATCACCTGCTCGTTCGCGAGCACGGTCTGGTCCTTCGGGCACCAGTTGACGGGCGACTCCTTGCGATAGGCGAGCCCCTTGCTCGAAGAACCGCAGGAACAGCCACTGGGTCCACCGGTAGTACTCCGGCTCGTGTACGGCCAGGCGCCGTGTCCAGTCGAACGAGAAGCCCATGCGCCGGAACGACCGAGCCTGTTGCTCGATGTTCGCGTCGGTCCACTCCCTCGGGTCGGTGCCCCGCTTGATCGCGGCGTTCTCAGCCGGCAGGCCGAAGGAATCCCATCCGACCGGGTGCAGCACGTTGTCGCCGCGCATCCATCGGTACCGGGCGACGGCGTCGCCCCCGCTGAACGCCTCGGCGTGGCCCATGTGCAGGTCACCGGAGGGGTACGGGTACATGTCGAGCGCGTAGAACCGCGGTCGCTCGTCTGCCTGGTCGTCCGACGCCTGGTAGATGCGCTCGTCGGCCCAGACCTGCTGCCACTTGGGCTCGATCTCGCTCGGCTCGTACCGCCTTCCCATGGCGATAGATGGTAACGAAGCGCTGAGTGGTTCCGTTGCGATCGAACCCCGGCTACGGCCTCCACGTTCCCAGGGTGAGCACTTGCGTCGGACCGTCGAGATCCAGCGGCTGATCCTTGCCTCCTCCGTTCAGCACGACGAACTCGTCCATGCCGTCCCGATCCACGTCGATCGCCACCGCCGTGTCGCCACAGCCGCTGTCGATCGGCTCGGCGATGCGACGGTCGAATCGCCTGCCCGTGCCATCGTTCACGAGGAGCCAGTCAGGTTGATTCTCTCCGGCCACGCACCCCTCCACCACGAAGATGTCGAGGTCACGGTCCCCGTCGGGGTCGCCGAGCGCCAGGCCGTGTCCGTGTTGGAGCGTGGTTCGGGCCGCCACCGGCCCGAAGGTGTGATCCCGGCGCTGCAGCCGCACCTGGAGCCGATGGACGGTGCTCGTGACGAGGTCGAGATCCCCATCGCTGTCGAGATCGCCGAACGCCGCGGCCGTGGATCGCACGATCGGCAGCCCGACACGCTCACGGACGTCACGGAACTCGTGCTTGGATCGCCGGAACACGAAGAGCTGACGCCGACCGCAGATCAACAGGTCCATCCTCCCGTCATCGTCGAGATCCGCCGTCACCGTGCACGTGTCACCGATCTCTCGGGTCACGCCCATCCGGACCTGCTCGAACCGCTCGCCCTGAACGTTGATGTACGTGCGGTTCGGGGTGTGCCGCTCATCCTGGCGCGGCATGTCGTTGCCGATGAACAGGTCCGGATACGCATCATGGTTGAGATCGATGAACGCCGGGAAGCGACCCCGCCCCCAGACGTCTTCGACGCCGAACGAAGCCGCGGCGTCGCTCCATGTATCCGCCGGTCCTTGGATCCACAGCTCGTTCCACTTCTGCGACGTGCCCGACCGTGCACCCTTGGCACAGAAGACGTCATCGAGTCCGTCGAGGTTCACGTCAGCGATGGCACACCCGTGACGATCGGGACGCTGATGGATGGTGTCGACGAAGCTCGCCGTGCTCACCAGACCACGAGGCTCATCGCCTCGGTGATGATTCATGAACAGCTCGGCGGGATGCCCGTGGTGGCTGATGAGCAGATCCATCCATCCGTCGTCGTCGAGGTCGTGCACGTCCGCGTCGTAGGTCGATGCAGCGCTCGCCATGCCCATCGCCGGGCCGATGTCATGGAACCCCGCCGGGGTCGCCCTGCCCATGAGCTCGGGCGTGTGAGCCACCCGACCGGTCGCGATCGGCGTGACGTGGTGATCGTCGTCGGCGTAGGTGTTCCCCGCGGAGGATGCGAGCAGTCCGAGGCTCACGATGATGGTTCCGAGCACGCTCGATCGGCGAGGGCGCTTCGCGCTCCGGGTGGGGTCCGTTGCGCCGGTCGGCCCCGTACCCGAGGGTGCCGAGGCGCGACGCGCGTGGTCGCCAGCTCCCGGCCTCGTCTCGCGTTGGATCATGACTCCGGTCCCCTCGTCCCCCCGTGCGATCCTGTCGTGGGAAGCATCGGATCTACCCCGCTTCACTTGAGCGCAACCCCGCCAGCGGCGGGCTCCTCCTGCTCGGCTCGCCGGAGGATCAGCCCGGCATGAGGCCGGCGGCCTCCGGCAGGAGTCCGTGCGTGCGCGTCACGAGCTCGGGGATGCGGTCGGCCGGAACCGCCTTGGCGAACAAGAAGCCCTGCCCGAGCGAGCATCCGTTCGCCCGCAGGAACTCGAGCTCCCCGACGGTCTCGATGCCCTCGGCCAGCGGCGTCATGTCGAGACCGCTCGCCAGCTGGATCATCGCGCGGACCATGCTCGCGAGCCCCGCATCCAGGTGCACGTCGCGCACGAACGACCGATCGATCTTGAGGATGTCGGCGGGAAGGTGCTTGAGCCTGGCGAGCGAGGAGTAGCCGGTGCCGAAGTCGTCGATCGCCAGCGAGATGCCCCACGCGTGCAGCTCGGCGAGGATCTTCTGCGTGCGATCGGGGTCGGCCATCGCGGTGGACTCCGTGATCTCCACGATGACCTTCGACGGGTCCACATCCGCGAGCCGCAGCTTCTCCAGGAGCTTCTCGGCCAGATGCGCCGACCAGAGCTGGCGCGGCGAGAGGTTGAAGCCGACGGTGAGGTCGAGCCCGTCGTCGGCCCACGCGCGTTGCTGCGCAGCCATCGCCCCGATCACCCAGTCGCCGATCGCCTCGATCAGCCCGAGTTCCTCGGCGAGCGGGATGAACTCCCCGGGGGGCACGATGCCACCGTTCGGTTCGCGCCACCGCACCAGGGCTTCGACGCCCTCGACCGATCCATCGGCCAGGTGCACCACCGGCTGGTAGTGCAGCACCCAGTGCTCGTGCTCCACAGCACGGCGGAGCCTCGTCGTCAGCGAGAGCCGCTCCACGGGGTCCTCACCGGTGGAGGCGAAGATCACCGAGCCTCCGGGCTCCTGCCGCTTGGACTGGTACATCGCCGCGTCGGCGTTCTTCAGCAGGGTGTCGGCGTCCAGCGCATCCTGCGGGAAGAGCGAGATGCCGAGCGACCCGCTCGCGATGAACTCCGTGCCGCTCAGGTCGAACGGTACCGACAGGGCTTCATGGATCCGGGCCGCGACCGACCTGACGACGGCGAGGGCCGTCTCGGTGCCGGGGGCAGGCTCGGGCGATCGGTCGAGATCCGCCAGGAGCACCAGGAACTCGTCGCCTCCCTGGCGGGCGACGAGGTCCGACTCCCGGGTGCAGACCCGCAGCCGCTCGCCGAGCTCGGCGAGCAAGCTGTCGCCCGCGGCATGACCCAGCGAATCGTTGACGAGCTTGAAGTTGTCGAGGTCGAGGAAGATCACACCGACCCCGAGGTCGTGGCGCCTGGCCCGCGAGATGGCGCTCTCGAGCATCTCCTCGAACAACATGCGGTTCGGCAGGCCGGTCAGCTTGTCGTGGTAGGCGAGGAAGGCGACCTGCTCCTCCGCGGCCTTGCGTTCCGAGATGTCGAAGATGACGCCCTGGATCAGCCATGGTTCGCCTCGCTCGTTGCTGACCGGATACGCCTGTTCGAGCACCCACCGCACCGTCCCGTCCTCGTGGACCATGCGGTACTCGTGATCGAGGGTCGAGTGGGCGCGGAAGGCCTGCTGATACTCCTGCCACGCGCGATCGATGTCGTCGGGATGCACGTGACGACGCCAGCTGTACGGGTCGCTCAGCCACTCCTGCTGGCTGATGCCCAGCAGCGTGACGACCTGTGGACTCACGTAGATCGAGTCGGAATCCTCGTCCACGGGGTCGATGTAGACGACCGCGGGGATCTGCTCGACGAGCGTCCGGTACTTCGCCTCCGCCTCGAACCGCGCCTCACGTCCGGCTTGGATCTCGCTCGCATCGCGGAGACCGATGACGAACAGCGGGCGTTGCCCGGCGATCCGACCGATCCGCACCTGGACCGGCAGCTCACCGCCGCGTGTACGGCAAACGGTCTCCACCTGCGTGCCGGGCTCGATCTCGAGCACATCGGACGCGACCAGGAGATCGACCGCCTGACCGACCAATCCCCCGCGTCCGTATCCGGTCAAGACCTCGGCGTGATGGTTCGCGAAGACGATGCACCCGTCGGCATCGGCGACGACGAGGCACTCCGGAGCGGCATCCAGCAGGGACAACGGTTGGAGCTGCGACACGAGGTCCTCGTTGCCGTCCTCGTCTGCGCTCGTGCGGACATGTTCGTTCACGTCGGGCCTTCCACGGTGGTGTCGGTAGGAAGCATCGGGAGGACGGTCGGCCGACCTGAGCGGATCGGCCGAACGGCATGCCTCCCGACCCGGGCGGCGCCCCGAAGCCCCCGACGTATGCTCGGTGACATGGGACACCGGGTGGAGCGGACGATCGAGACGACCTGTGCCGCCGATGCGGCGTTCGCCTTCGTGGCCGACTTCTCGACGACGGCGCGATGGGATCCGGGCATCATCGCCGCCACGCGCCTGGACGACGGGCCGATCGGGGTGGGGAGTCGCTTCGAGCTCGTCTCGCGATTCGGGCGGCGCGAGCAGACGATCGTCTACGAGATCACCGGCTTCGAGCCGACCTTCACGTGTCACCCTCGTGGGCGACGGCGAGATCGTTCCGCGGCACCGATGTGATCGCGTTCGAACCTCGCCCTGGGAGGCGGCACACGGGTGCGCTACCAGGCCGACCTGGGCCTCAAGGGCGTCGCGGCGCTCGCACTCCCCTTCATCCGCACGCGGCTCGACACGATGAGCGACGACGCCGTCGCCGGGCTGCGGTCGGCGCTCGACGCCCTCGCCTAGCCCTCAGGCGCCCGCCCCTGCACGCGCCGCGGGCGTGATCTCGGTCATGCCCCAGGGACTCCCGTGGTCGTTGAGCAGGTCCATGAACGGCACGGCGTCGAACGCCTCGGGTCCCATCACACCGGTGCCGGTCCAGGTGCCGTTGGCGAGCAGCTCCAAGCCGATGACCGGATTGATCGCGGTCTGCCAGACCACAGCCTGCGCGCCGTCGGTCGTCCACGTCTGCTCGTTGTCCACCACGTGATAGAGGTAGACCTCGCGCGGGTTGCCGTCGGTGCCTGTGCCCGACACCCAGGTGCCGGCGCACGTCTTGCCGGTCATCCTGTCGCCGAGCGTCATCGGATCGGGGAGCGCGGCGGCGACCACGTCGCGCGGGGAGACCTCTGCGCCGCGCACGGTCACCGTCTCCACCCGGTCGAGCCCGAGCTTGTGCAGGGTCTGCAGCACATCGATGAACTCGTCGCCTAGGCCGTACTTGAACGTCACCCGTCCGCAGTCGACCCACCGCGGCACGAGCACGACTTCCTCGTGCTCGACGTTCACGCATTCCACGTCCCCGATACCTTCCGGGAACGTGAACGTCTCGGGCTCGCTGAACGGGGCGGTGGTGAACCAACCTCGCTCTCGCTCCCAGATCACCGGCGGGTTGAGGCACTCCTCGATCGTGGTCCAGATCGAGAACGTCGGCGCGAAGTCGTAGCCCTCGACCACGAGGTCCGCACCGTCACGCACGCCGATCTCGTCGACCTGGCTGAACAGGTGGTCGGCCGCGTACCGGGCGAACACGTCGGAGGTTCCCGGCTCGGTGCCGAGACCCACCAGCGCCAGTAGGCCCCGTTCCTGCCACTGCTCGGCCATGGCGAACTGTTCGTCGCCGAGCTTCGTGCCGACCTGCTCGTAGGGGCGATCGGCGTGCGGCGCCGAGAGCGACATCGCCATGTCCATGTACGTCACACCCGCCTCGAAGGCGCCCCGGAAGATCGGCATGACGAACCGCGGGTCGGCAGCGTTGAGGATGACGTCGGCACGGTGTGCTCGGGCCACCTCCGCCACCTGCGCGGCGTCGGTCGCATCGACTTTCGCCGCGCTGAACCGATCGCGCTCTCCGTACCGATCGACGATGCGCTGGGCCCGCGACTCGTCGATGTCGGCGAAGACGACGTGCTCCCAGAAGTCGCGTCGAGCCACGATGGGGGCGAAGGCCGAGCCCACGCCCCCGCTGCCGACCACGAGGATCCTCATCGTGCGCGCCTCAGTTGCACGGAACCGGCCCGCCGCTGTCGAGCACCGAGCCGGTGACGCTCACGAACCGCCACGAGTAGCTGCCCTGCGACAGGGTCAGCCGAAGCACCCCGAAGGAGCCGTCGACCCCGAACTCGAGCTCGGGGTCGGATGGATCACGCAGCGGATAATGCCCGGCGCCGCCGGTGCCCACGATGAATTGACGGATGCCGTCCGCGGCCGGGGTGCCCGACGGGTCCTGCTTCGTGAACCGCTGGTAGCTGTGCTCGTGACCGTTGAGCACGATGTCGGCGCCGGCCGCGTACAGGTCGTCCCAGAAGGGCTTCACCGCGGGAGCGTTGCCGTGTCGGCTTCCCGAGTTGAACAGGGGTGCGTGCCAGTAGGCCAGGATGCACGACCGGGTTGTGGCAGCGAGATCCTCCTCGAGGAAGTCGTTCTGCGGGCTCCCGTCGCTGCACGGCGGTCCCTGGGTGCATCCCCGGCCAGAGGAGTTCAGCCCGATAAGGTGCCACGACGAGCCGAGATCGAAGCTGTGATAGCCCGCATTTCCGCCGGTCGGCCGGCTCTTGGAGGCCCAGTAGTCGAAGAAGCCTCGCGCGCCGAGCGTCTGGTACTCGTGGTTGCCGGGCACCGGGTACGTCTCGCTCGCGAAGCTGCCCCACGACGGGTCGTAGGCCACGTTGAACTGATCGAGCGTGCCCGCCGGGTACTGCAGGTCGCCGAGCGGAAGGACTGCGTCGGCGCCCGACAGCAGATCGTCGGTCAGCCGGTGCTGACACTGGGCCGGATCCTGGCCCGGGAAGGCGGAGCTCGATGGACTGCAGACGATGTCGCCCGCCGCCGCCACGAGCGCGTCACCCGTTGCGGGAGGATCGGTCGGGTCGGGCGGATCGGTCTCGTCGGTGTCGGACCCATCGGCGCACCCCGGGTCACGCGGATGATCGATCAGACCGTCGCCGTCGTTATCGGCGCCGTCGGAGCAGACAGCCGGCGCCGCTCCATCGGTCTGCACGAGGAGCCTGGCGGCGTCGGCCCCCGACTCCCGGCTGCGGAAGGCCGCGTCTGCCGACGCCGTGCACCCGGCCGCGTGCCGGAGCACGAAGCTCACCGGACCCCCCGTCGTGACGGCGGCACCGACGTCGAACCGACGGGAGCCCGGCGACGTCCAGGTGCTCACGTCGAGCGGAGACCCGGTCGTGCCCGGCTGGTTCGCCCAGGTCACGGTCGTCTCGCCCCACGTGTCGTTGGCGGCGCGCAGCACCTCCACCCCCGACCCGCACTGGCTCCCGGTGGTCGCCACTAGCTCGAGGGTCGCCGCCGTCACCTCCTCACCAGCGGGGATCGCCGGCACGACGAACCGCACGTACGAGACCTTGGCCGTGTTCCTCAGGCGGATCGTGGAGGACGTGCCCCTGTTCGTGGTCGGGGTGCTCTTCACCACGAACGCATCGGCCACCGGGGTGACGGTTGCTGTCGCTGCCGACGCCGGCACCGATGGCTCGGAGACCATGACGCTCGCGAGCACGATGCCCACGCTCGCAACGATGCCGACCTGCGTCCTCCCCATCCGCACGGGCCAGACCCTACCCAGCCGCGCGGCCGAGGACACATCGGCTGGCAAGCAGCCGACGACCGCTCGAGGCTCGAGAGCGACGCCGTCTCCCAGTTGACAGGTTCTCGATCAGTCGGTGCCGATCCCGCTTCGAGACGTGGGTTTCGACCGTTGCGCCTCGAGGATCCTGCTTTCCTCGAACGGCCGGGGAGTGGTCGACAACGGGCATCCGGCTGACTGCTGCACCCGCATCAGAACGAGATTCGCCTGAGTGTCTGGGATGCGAGATACACGAGCAGGGCCACAGCGACGATGGCGATCACGAGCTTCCCTCCGAATGCCAGCGTGCGTGCCCCCAGGTGTCCCCCAGCGGTACGCGGATGGCACCCGTCGACTTCGGAGGATGATCGCGCAGATCGCCAGGAAGCCGGCGATGTAGGCCAGCGAGGCCAGCCACTCCTCGAACGGCGACAAGCCGAACGACAGCAGCCCTGCGCCGGCTCCAAGGATCCACGCAAGACGCTCCAGCCGCGAAGCGCCGCGCCGGCCGCTGCTGTTTGGCGACGCCACCTTCTCGTCATCGCCATCGGGGGATCGGTCCTTGACGCTTCCGCTCATGCCGGGCGACCAGAGGTCCACGACTGTGAGATCCCTGTCGTGGGTGGGTGCAGCTCGCCCCTTCGGGCTCCCGGGGCCCGATGAGGATCGCGGCCATCGGCGGCCCACGATCCATCCGCCCTCGGTTCGTGGGAGGTGCCTACACGAGAGTCAAGCTTCCGGTGGCCGGGTCGAGCACTGCGTCCAGAAGGAACGCTTGGTCAGGGTTCCACCTGGAGTAGCCCATGCCCGTGACGAAGCCGACGAAACCGACATCCCTGAGCGCCTTCCTCGTGATCGTGAAGCCTCCGCGAGGGATGCCTGGCACGAAGATCTCGACCCGACCCTGATCGAACACGTCATCATCTGTTCCCGATACGTCGTCTCCCCTCCTGTCCGTGATCTCGAGAGACAAGCGAAACTCCCCGCATGGACCGGAGGTACCCGAGAAATAGACGCGGGAGATCCTCGGACCGTCGCTGTACGCCGGGATGGGACTGAAGGGCTTGGTTCCGTAGATCCCCATCTCGCCACAGATGTCACCACCGAGGATCTTGGATTCCCTGGGGAGAGCTGCGGCCGTTGAGGCGATCGCAACGACGAGCATGACCGCGGCAGCGAGGAGGGAGAACAGGCGTCTTGTCATGGAGCAATGGTTCATGCGCCGCGGAGCGGCCGTCAAGGGGGCAGAGGTCTCGAACGTGCGGCCGATCGCTGAGAGGTGGATCGCATCCAGCACATCGCGGATCGCAACAGTGCCACGTTGCGACGGCCTGCCGGTTCTGTTCCCGCGCGGCCGTGGCGGGTGACCGACGATGACGGGAGTGGACCCAAGGGGAGTCGAACCCCTGACCTCTTGGCTGCCAGCCAAGCGCTCTACCAGCTGAGCTATGGGCCCCTGTATGCGCAGATCAGAGCGGGTTTCCTGACGGGAGCATCGGCACGAGTGTAGGCGACGTGAACTGCCTCAGCCAATCGTGACGCCTCGAGCGGTGCGCATCGAACACGCCATCCGAACCCGAACTGCGTGAACGACCTCGATCTGGTCACGACACCGCCGCTGACTCGCGCAAGAATTCACCTAAGGGGGTTGAATGCACTAGGCCGAAAGGCCTACCCTCTCCGGACTGTCCCGGAAGGAAAGGGGAAGCTGCATGCAGAGCAGGTTGTTTCGAGCGCTGGTGCTGGTGCCAGTCGCGTTGATCCTGACGATCGGAGTCGCGGTCGCCTTGGATCAGACGAACGGCTCCGGCCTCACCAACGAGGGCGCAAGCCTCGGCTTCAACGCCAAGGCCGACCTGAGAGGGAACATCACGTACACGTCGCACGACGGCACGGGGTTCCAGGTCATGTGCCGTGACGGGCTCACACGCTACGTGAACATGCCGACGTCACCGCAGGGCGGCCTGAGGACGCGGGTCGTGGCGAACTGCATGGACCAGAACGGCGTGCCGATCTTCGCGGAGATCTACTTCGTCGACCGTGGTGAGCCGGGCGATCGTGATGTCGAGCGCATCTTCTTCACTTACGACGCTGCCTTCGCGCGCGACCCGAACGCCGATCCCAACACCCGCGTGATGAAGTGCAACTCGGGCGTCGTCGTGACCCTCGCCTGCAACGACACGGGCGTGATCACGGCTGGCAACGTCCAGATCCACCAGAGCCCGAACCCGGCCTTGCGTGAGACCGTGGTGATCGGGGAGGACGTGGCCTAGCGTCGCTGGGCTACGAACCGCAGCACCCGCAGCGAAGACCCCTCGGACTCGCTCCGAGGGGTCTTCGCGTTCTACGACCCCCTCGTAGGAACACCACCCCAGCGCGCGACCGGCTGAGCGATCGGCCGGTGCCCGGATGCTAGTGGCCCGATGCGGCCGCGTCCGACACCTGCCACTCGACCCGGGGGGCGTCAGACCACAGGCGCTCGAGCTCGTAGTAGGCGCGCTCCTCCTCGCCGAAGACGTGGATCACGACGTCGAAGTAGTCCAGGAGCCACCAGCCACCTTCCGGCTCCCCCTCGCGCCGCATCGGCTTCACCCCGAGTTCGCGCAGGGACTCCTCGATCGCGTCGATCAGGCTGCGGATCTGGCGCCGGCTCGCGGCCGAGCAGATCACGAAGAAGTCGGTGATCACGATGATCTCGTGCACGTCGAGCACGATGATGTCGGTGGCGTGCTTGTCGGCGGCGGCACGGGCTGCGGCGATCGCCACGTCGCGACTGGGCGGCAGCGCGTGCGCGTCCGCTGCCCTGTTGCTCCGCTCCTGCGTCAAGCCGTGAAGTCCTTCCCGACCACGATCACGATGTCACCGACGTTCGATGGTACCGCCGACACCGTCACCCGCCCGACCCCGAGCGCAGCCTTCGCCGCTCGGGCGTCGGCCTCGAACTCGGCGCCGTTCGCGTACACCTCGGTCCGCTCCACGTCGAATGCCTGCGCGTTCTGCGCCAGCACCACCCGGAAACCTGCCGGGATGATGCGCGCGGCCACCGCTTCGCCGATGCCCGGCACGCCGCTGCCGTTCTGCACGATCGTCGAGACGGGCGTCGGGCGCCCGAGGCTCTCGGACAGCAGGGCGTCGAGGGCGGGGAACTCGGGCAGCACGGTGCTCGGACCGACGCGCTTCGTGGGCAGGTCGAGCAACTCCGCCCCGGCCGCGTCGGACCAGATCGCCCTCACGGCGTCGGCGTCGTCGGTCTGCGTCGATCCGTCGGGCAACTCGGGAGGCTCGGCGAGGAGCGCTCCCAGCACGATCTCCCAGCGAGCGCCGGACTCGGCCGTCGCAGCGGCGAGGAACGCCTTGACCTGGGCACCGCTCATGGTGATCTCGCCGGGTCCGAGCACGTCGGTGGCGGTCGGATAGGCATCGGTGAGGGTCACGCTGAGCCCGCCGGTGTCGTCGACCATCGCCTCGAGATCCCTCAGCGAGACGACGACGAAGTGATCGATCCAGGAGCCGGCCAGGTTCGAGAGCGCGACTCGCATCGACGCTGGGGGCAGCGCCGCCACCCCGGCGGTCGACGCCTCGCCTTGACCGGGCACGATGAGTGAGAGCTCGGCCGACAAGGGCGCGACGAACGGATCCCCGCTCGCCGGCACGCCGATCATCGCGAGTGCCGGCGCCGGTCCGCCCGAGACCTCGAGGGCAAGCACCATGGAAGCCGAAGGCTCCCGGTTCCCCGCCGCACCATCGTCGGGGTCCGGCGCGACGTCGCCACCCCCATCACGCCCAAGCAGGTAGGCGCCGAGACCGCCGATCACGAGCACGGCGGCAACACCGACGGCGATACTGCGCCGGGCCCTCCGGGCGCGAGCTCCACGCTCCACGCGGGAGGGCGACGACGAGTGCTCGGGCGTCGCTCGTCGACTCATCGGTACAGGCCCGCCTTCTCGATGTAGCTCTTCACGCCCTCGGGCACCAGGTACCGGATCGGCCGCTCGGCGTGCACCCTGGTGCGCACGTCGGTCGAGGAGATCGCGAGCGCGGGCACGTTCATGACGGTGATGCCGGGGTGCTTCGTGGGGGCGTGCGCCTCGAACGCCTCGAGATCGAACCCCGGCCGGGTGGCCGCGATGAAGTGAGCCAGCGCGAAGAGCTCGTCGGGCTCCTTCCATTGCACGATCTCGAGCACGGCGTCGGCGCCGGTGATGAAGAACAGGTCGGTGCCCTCCCCACGCTCATGCCTCAGCTCTCGGAGGGTCTCGACGGCGTAGGTCGGCCCGTCGCGATCCACCTCGACGCGCGAGACCCCGAACAGCGGGTTCGATGCTGTGGCGATCACGGTCATGAGGTAGCGATCCTCGGCCGGCGACACGACGCCGTGTGCCTTCATCCACGGGCGGCCCGTCGGCACGAACACGACCTCGTCGAGCTCGAACTGGGCCAGCGCCTCCTCGGCTGTGACCAGGTGCCCGTAGTGGATCGGGTCGAACGTGCCGCCCATGATGCCGAGGCGGATCCTCACGCCACCCATCCTAGTGGCCTCGGGCCGCGCCCCCGGGAGGAGGTCGACGCCGGGACGCACGTGCTCACCCGCGCTCCGCCGAGAGGAAGCGCTCGAGGTCGGCGATGTGCTTGCGATGGTGCAGCGCTCCGGATTCCTCGAACCACTCGACCGCCTCGGGAGACGGTTCGTCGATCGCGCCGAACGCGTCCACCATGCGGTGGCGTGACTCGTCGAAGCGCTGGCGCACGAGCACCGGGCTCAACGTGCGTGACATCTCGAACCACGTTCGGTTCTGGCGCTCGATCGTCTCGCGGGTCTCCTCGGTCACCTCCGCCACGCCGAGACGCATGGCCTCGAGGTGGGACACGCACTCCCTCATCCACCCCGCCAGGTGGAACATGGCGTCCTTCGGCGACCAACCGTCTGGTGTGAGCGTCGGCTCCTCGAACCGATCGAGCGGTACGCGCTCGAAAACCTCGCGGATGGCACGCCACGACGCATCTTCCTCGGCGAGCAGGCGGTCGGCCTCGGTCACTCGTCACCCTGCGCGAGGTTCGATCCGGAACCGACCGGCGCCTCGTCGTCGGGCCGATACTCGAAGACCCGGTCCAGGATCGCCACCTCGTCGCCTCGTCGAGCCCCCATCGACGCGAGCGCCCGCTCCACGCCTTCCTTGCGGATCCTGCTCTGCAGGGTCTCGACCGCGCCCTCGTCGTCGAGATCGGTCTCGAGCACCCATCGCTCCACCGACCGTCCGGTCACCCGCCACCGCGAGCCCGACTCGCGCGAGACCGTGAACCGGGGTCGGCCGGGTCGGAGCACGACGTGCGAGCGTCGATCGGGCTCGTCGCTCGCGGCGTCGCGCGCGAGCAGGCGGAGGCGCTCGAGCAGCTCGTCGAGCCCATCACCGGACACCGCCGAGGTGACGATCGTGCCGGCACCCAGGGCACTCGCAGCAGCGGCTGCCTCGTCGACCAGGTCGGCCTTGGCGCCGACCACGACGGCAGGCTTCGCGGGCAGCTCAGGGTCGTAGGCCCCGAGCTCATCGCGAAGGGTGCGGAGATCGCCGGACGGGTCCGGCGCCGAGAGGTCGACGACGAGCACCAGCGCGCGGCACCGCACGATGTGTCGGAGGAATCGATGCCCCAGACCCTTGCCCCCGCTGGCTCCCTCGATGAGCCCCGGGATGTCGGCCACCACGAACCGATCGTCGCCTTCCGCCACGCCGAGGTTCGGCGTGAGGGTCGTGAAGGGATAGTCCGCGACCTTGGGTGTGGCGGCCGTGAGCCGCGAGAGCAGCGTGGACTTGCCGGCGTTGGGAAGCCCCACCAGGCCGATGTCGGCGACGGTCCGGAGCTCGACCCGAAGCCGCCTCTGCTCGCCGTCCTCACCCGGCTCGGCGGTGCGTGGCACCCGGTTGCGGGCGCTCGCGAAGGCGACGTTGCCGCGCCCTCCTCGGCCGCCCCGGGCGACGACGGCGCGGGCGCCCTCGCCCACGAGATCGGCGACGAGACCCCGATCGTCGAAGACCACCGTGCCGTCGGGCACGGCCACGGTGAGGTCGGCGCCAGCCGCACCGTCACGGTTCGACTTCCGGCCCGGCTCGCCGCCTCGAGCCTTCTGATGGGGGTGATCGGCGAGCCACGAGAGGTCGTGCACGCCGCGTGCGACCTCGAACACGACGGATCCGCCGTCACCTCCGTTGCCTCCGTCGGGACCACCCCGAGGCTTGAAGGGCTCGGAGTGCAACGACGCCGAGCCGTTGCCACCGCGCCCCGCGGTCGCGAAGACCGTGCACTCGTCGACGAACGCCATGCTCGTCAGCCTACGGTGGTCGAGCCGTGATGGGCCGGAGATGATACGGCCATGCCGGATCCGGTCACCGTCTGGAGGGTCGTGCTTCGTCGTGGCGACGTGAAGGAGCGTGAGGGCGTCCTGCGCCTCGACGAGGACGCGCTCGTATTCGAGGATGCAGCGACGGCCGGCGAGACGCGTACGGCGTTCTCGGCCATCAGGTCGGCCAAACGGCTGCGTGGGTCGCCGGTGCTCCTGGTCACGCACGACGACGGGGGCGAGGTCGTTCGGATCGCGTTCTACTTCGCGCAGCCGCCGCCGCTGGACATGCCGGCCGCGGGCGCGTCCGAGCGATCGAGGGAGCGACCGGTGAGCCCGCTGGCCTCTGCACGCTCATCGAAGCGCCGTCACCAGCGCGACAACGTGAGGTATCTCACGGCTCGGGCCGGCCGCATGAAGGGACCGATCGACGCCTGGGTGGTGGAGATCAGAACCCGGACGGAGGGCTGAGCGGCCCTCAGGACCCGGCGGCCAGGACCGAGGCGAACGTGCGCCCACGCGACTGGCTGAACGTCACCTGGCCTTCGCGCAGGGCGAACAGCGTGTCGTCGCCGCCCTTCCCTACCCCGTCACCGGGGTGGATGCGGGTGCCGCGCTGGCGCACGATGATCGAGCCCGCGGTGACCGTCTCGCCTCCGTAGGCCTTCACGCCGAGACGCTTGGCATTGGAATCGCGGCCGTTCCGGGACGAGCCGCCGCCCTTCTTGTGTGCCATCAGGTCTCCGAGCCTAGCAAAGGACAGCCGGGCCTACGCCGAGTCCTCGTCGGCGGCAGGCTCCGATGCGTCGGCGGATGGGCCCGTGGTCGGCTTCTTCGCGGCCGTGGTCTTCTTCGCCGTCGTCTTCTTCGCGGCGGCGGTCTTCTTCGAAGCGGTCGTGGCCTTCTTCGCCGTCGTCTTCTTCGCGACCGTGGCCTTCTTCGCCGCGGTCGTTGTCTTCTCCGTCGTCTTCTTCGAGCCCGTGTCCTTGGCGGAGCCGAGGCTCACGCTCTCGATCTCGAGGAGGGTCAGCAGTTGCCGGTGACCTGCGCGCTGCGCGTAGCCGCTCTTCGGCCGGTACTTGAAGATGCGGACCTTGTCGCCCTTCTTCTCCCCGAGCGGCTTCGCGGTGACCGATGCCTTCGCGGCTTCGGCACCGACGTGGGTACCCCCGTCGTCGTCGACCACGAGCAGCGGCTGGAACGTGACCGTCTCGCCCTCGTGCACGATCTTCTCCACCTCGATCACGTCACCGGCCTGCACCTTCTGCTGCTTGCCACCGGTCTTGATCACCGCATACATGGGTCCCTCCAAGGTTGGCGGCCTTGCGGCATCGGAGCGCCGCGAGGCTCCGCTCACGATTCGTAGTTGATCAGGATGCCCCGGCCTTCGCAGGTCGGACAGGTCTCGGAGAACGACTCGACCAGGCCAGAGGATACGCGCTTGCGCGTGACCTGCATCAGGCCGAGCGGTCCGATCTCGAACACCTGGCTCCGCGTCTTGTCGAGCGCCATGGCCTGCTTCATCGTCTCCTCGACCTTGCCCTTGTTCTTCTCGAGCAGCATGTCGATGAAGTCCACGACGATGATGCCTCCGATGTCGCGCAGTCGCAGCTGCCGGGCGACTTCCTTCGCAGCTTCGAGGTTGGTGTTGACGACGGTTTCCTCGAGGTTGGTCTTGCCCACGCTCTTGCCGGTGTTGACGTCGACGATCGTCATCGCCTCGGTGCGCTCGATGATCAGGTAGCCGCCGCTCGGCAACCAGACCTTGCGATCGAGCGTCTTGTGGATCTGCTCCTCGATCCGGTGCTCCTCGAAGGCCGGCAACCTGCCCGTGTGCAAGGTGACCTTGGGCTCGAGGTCGGGCGCGATGTCGCGCACGTAGGTGAGCACCTGCTCGTGCACCCGCGGGGAATCGGTGACGAGCCCGCGGAACTCCTCGTCGGTGAACAGATCCCGGAAGACGCGCAGGGTGAGCTCGGGCTCCTCGTACAGCACCGCGGGCGCCTTCACCTTCTTCGCTCGATGCTGGATGTCGTCCCACAGCCCGATGAGGCGCTGCATGTCATGGACGAACGCCTCCTCGGCGGCACCCTCGGCAGCGGTTCGCACGATCACACCGTGCCCCTTGGGCTGCACCTTCCGCAGGATGGTCTTCAGTCGCTTGCGCTCGTCGTCGGGGAGCCGGCGGCTGATGCCCGACAGATCCTGATCGGGCGCGAGCACCAGGTAGCGCCCGGGGAGCGAGATCTGCGCGGTGAGCCTGGCCCCCTTGCCGCCCATGGGGTCCTTGGTGATCTGCACCATGACGGCCTGGCCGGGTTTGAGCACGTTCTCGATGCGGGGCGCCGGACCCTCGAGATCCTCGGGTCGATAGTTGACCTCGCCGGCGTAGAGCACCCCGTTGCGCCCCCGCCCGATGTCGACGAAGGCGGCCTCCATGCCCGGCAGCACGTTCTGCACGCGGCCGAGGTACACGTTGCCGACCATCGACGTCGCACCCTGCCGGGTCACGTAGTGCTGGACGAGCACGTCCTCCTCGAGCACGGCGATCTGATCGCGCTCCCCTCGTTCGGTGATGACCATCAGCTTGTCGGTGATGCGAGGCGGAAGGATCGCCGGCTCCCGCCGTCGCCGCTGGTCCCGGCTGCCACGACCGGTGCGGCTGCGGCTGCCCTTGATGCTTCGGGTGGGACCGCCGGCGGCGACCTGATCCTCGACCGAGATGTCCTTGGCCTTCGACCGACGGGCCCGCCCCTCGCCCCGGCCGTCGCCCTTGGCGTCGTTGCGGTCGCCCGGCGCGGTGGCCGGATCCGCGGCTGCGGTCGTGCGCGCCCCACCGTCGGGCCTCGCCGCCGATCCTGATCCACCTCTCGATCCTCTGCGACCGCTGGTGCGGCGCGAGCTCGGGCCCGAGCTATCGGGCGCAGCGTCGTCCCGCTGGGACGCTGCGGACTGCGGTTCGGGAGCCACCTCGACGCCATCGTCGCCGGATGAGACTGCGGCGGCGCGATCGCCCGCCCCTGCCCCGCCTCGCCCTCGTCCTCCACGCCGCCTGCGGCGCCGGCTGGATCCGGGTGTCGCCGGAGCGCCGTTCCCGGAAGCGGCGGCGCTCTCCGCGGGCGAATCGCCGGCAGCCTCTGGCTCGCTCATCGCGGCCGGATCGCTCGCGGTTGGTCGGTCACTCGGACCGGCCGATTCGCGGTCGCCGGCGGTTGCGGCCTTGGTCTCGCCGGTCGCGCCCCGACCGCCGCCCGATCCACGGCCGCCACGTCCCCGGCCACCTCGGGAGCGAGGACGCGCCCCAGCCTTCGGACCGGAGTCATCGTCACGTCTGGAGCCCTCAGCCTGCTCGGGCGACCGCTCCTCAGGGGCAACCGCCTGCTTCCGCGGAGCAGCTCGGGGGGGCCCGGACCCGGTGTCGTCGCTCCGCCGCGGCGCCTTCGGGGCGGACGTCGGGAGGGGTGCCCCTCGCTTGAAGGCGGCGATGCGCTCATCCACCTCGGGCGCCTTCGGGGACGCGGTGTCGGTCTGATGGTCCACGGTCACTCCTCTCCGTCGGTGCGAACGGCCGCGCGAGCGTCGGAGAGAACGTGAGCAACGGAGCGTGCGTGCATCGTCGCCGCGGGTCGCGGCACGAAGGCGTATGCGCTCGAGGCACGGCGGGCGCCGCCCCCCGGGCCCTGCGCGAGATCGCGCACCCGGTACGTCCTGTCCGGCGCTTGCGTTCGCGCTCCTGGCCTGAACGGCCGGGCGGCGTCGCGCGCCTGTCGCTGGATCGATACCCCGCCTGCCGAGATGTCGGCCCCGACGGGAACGTCTGGCGCCAAGCATAACAGCGCTCGTTGCGCCGCTCGGTAGGCGCCCCGCATGCGAGCGTTCGGCCGCGGAGCCCGACGCTGACCCCCTCTGGCGTCCTGTCTGGCCAGATGGACCGAAGCCTGCGGGGCACTGGCCTAGTTCCTCCGGACCACATCGAGGCGTTCCTGTCCCCCGGGGTGAACCCGGCGTTGGCCGGATACCGCCGTGGGCCGTTCGCGCCGATGATTCGTTGCATGAACGAGGTCGCGGCCCCTGCCCGCGTAGCCACGCTACCCGCACCACTGTCCCGCGTGCGGGTCCTGCTCGTCGATGACAACGACGGCTTCCGCGAATCGCTGGCGGTGCTGCTCGATTCCGACGAGATGACCGTCGTCGGGCAGGCTCCCGACGGGCGGCGCTGCGCTCGCCATGATCGACGGGCTCGCTCCGGACGTCGTGCTGATGGACGTGCGCATGCCCGGGATGGACGGCATCGAGACGACGCGCGAGATGAAGGCGCGGTTCCCGGAGCTCGGCATCGTGGCCTTGACCGGTTCCGAGGATCAGCGGGCGGTGCGCGACATGCTCGTTGCCGGCGCGACGGGATACGTGCTGAAGGACAGCGACGGCGACGAGATCCTGCACGCGGTCCGTCAGGCGGTCACCGGCGGAGGCGTGCTCTCACCCGAGGTCACCCCCACCGTCATCGATGAGCTCACCGAAGCCCTCGGGCGCGAGCGGCGCCGGACCCGACAGCTCGAGATCGCCCAGGAAGCCTTGCTCGAGCGGGCGGCGCGCCGCCATGAGCTGATCTCGCGCCTCGGCCATGAGCTGCGCACACCGGTGACGGTCATCCTCGGAATGGCCCAGACGCTCGCGAAGGGCACGGCCCCAGAGCAGGACCGCGGGCCGATCCTCGAGAGCCTGGTCGATCGGGCGAACGGTCTCGCCCGGCTGGTGCACAGGTTCGAAGCCGCGGTCGAGGCCGGCATCACGGAGTGGGCCGACGTCGTCCAGGTCGCGCACGAGGTCGCCGAGGGGCGGCCCAGGGTCGAGGTGGTCGCATCGGGGCCAGCCATGGCGAGCCTCAACCGCACCGCCGCCCATCGCATCATCGAGGAGCTCGTCGACAACGCCCTGGCCTTCTCGCCGCCGGATGCGCCGGTGACGATCGACGTGACGCTCGGGTCGTCTGGCCCCGAGGTTCGCGTGCGAGACCGGGGGCTCGGTATCGAGCCGGCGGCGTTGCACCGGATCTTCGAGCCGCTGGAGCAGGCGGAGAGCCTGAACACCCGCACCCACCCCGGCGTCGGGCTCGGCCTCACGCTCGCACGCATGTCGGCCAACGCCATGGATGGCGACGTCGAGCTGGAGTCCACCGGCGAGCAGGGCTCGACGTTCCTGTGGACGGTGACGCGGGCTACTTGAACCTGCGCATGTGCACGTTCAACAGGATGCCCACCGCCGCGAAGTTCACCAGCATCGCGGTGCCTCCGTAGCTCAGGAACGGGAGCGGGATGCCCGTGATGGGCATGATCCCGATCACCATGCCGATGTTCACGAAGATCTGGATGGTGAACATCGACGCGACCCCGGTGGCGAGGTAGGTGCCGAACGCATCCTTCGACATGTACGCGATGCGGATCGCTCGCCAGATGAGCAGCGCGAACAGCCCGAGCACGAAGGCCGAGCCCATGAACCCGAACTCTTCCCCGATCACGGTGAAGATGAAGTCGGTGTGCTGCTCAGGCACGTAGTCGAGGTTCGTCTGGGATCCCTGCAGGAAGCCCGTGCCGAACATGCCGCCCGACCCGACCGCGATCACCGACTGATCCAGGTTGTATCGGGCGTCGGCGCTGACGGAGCCCGAATCGAAGACGGTGAGCAGCCGGTCGACCTGGTAGTCCTCCACCACGTTCAGTTGGAAGGCGAGCGCGATGAGCACGACCGCGCCCGCCGCGAGCGCGACGAGGTGCTTCGCGTGGGTGCCTGCGACGACGAGCACCCCCACGGTGATCGCCGCCAGCACGATGGTCGTGCCGATCTCGACGTTGATGAACACGAGCAGCATCGTCACGACCGCGACCCCGATCACGCGCACGAGGTCGGTGACCGTGGGCATGGGCGACCGGAGTTCGGACACCATCGCCGCGAGGATCACGATGAGTCCGACCTTGGCGAACTCCGACGGGCTGATCTGCAGCAGGCTGACCCCGGGGATGTCGATGTAGTTGCTGGTGCCCGTCTCGCTCGGCGGCGACCCCGGGGATCTGCAGCAGGAGCAGTCCGAGGACCGTCGCCCCGTAGATGATCCCGGCGTAGACCTTGAGGAAGCGGTAGTCGAACGTCGCCATCACGAGCAGCAGGACCACGCCGAGTACCGTAGTGACCGCCTGCTTGTTCACCCTGGACAGCGGGTCCAGGTTGTCTTGTCGGAGCGTCTGGCTGGTCGCCGAGTAGATGGCGAACAGCCCGATCACGATGAGCGCCGCGGTGACGATCAGCAGCGCCGGGTCGAGGTGCTTGATGGGTTGGCGTTCGTTCGCCCAGGCCCGCCCCGCGACGACGTCCATCAGTCCTGCCCCGTCTGGGAGATGACCTGTCCTCCCGGGTCGATGTCGTACATCGTCTCGATCATGCGTCGTACGAGCGGCGCGGCAACGTCGGAGCCGAAGCCCGCCTGCTCGACCATCGCCACGACGACGTACTTCGGGTCGTTCGCCGGCACCATCGACGCGAACCACGACGTGTCCTGGAACTCGGCATCCACGGAACGCCGTGCCGGTCTTGCCGGCCACGGGCACCTCCGAGAGCGGGAACCCGGTGAACGGGGTCCTCGCGGTTCCGATGGCGGGCACCTGGGTCAGGGCGTCGCGGATGTAGTCGAGTTGCTCCCTCGTGTAGGGAACCGTTCGATCGCACTGGCCGTTGACCTGCTTCAGCACGGTCTCACCATCGCTCGCCATGACGCGGTCAACGACGTGTGGCCGGCAGAGATGTCCGTCGTTCGCGACGGCGCCGTAGGCGGCGGCGAGCTGCAGCGGCGTGACGGACATGTAGCCCGAGCCGATCATCGTGAGGATGTACCCGCCGGGGTTCCACCCGAACTTGCCGAACAAGGCACGCTGGTCAGGATCGTTGCCCCATGCGGCGTCGGGCAGGAAGCCACTGGCTTCCCCGGGCAGGTCGACACCGGTCGGCTGCTCGAACCCCCAGGCGCGAAGGTGCTTCTGCAGCGGCTCGTTGTTCTCCCCGAGCTGATCGTTCTGGAACCGGTTCCAGAAGTCAGAACCCCAGGCGTAGTACATCGTGTCGCACGATCGCCACAGGCCTTCCGCCACCGACATCGTTCCGAGCCCGGTCGTGGACCAGTTCTCGAAGTCCGTTTCCGACTCGTCGCCCGGGTGGACGTAGGTCGCCGGGCAGTCGTACCAGTTGCCGAGCGACGCGTAGCCCTCCTTGACCGCCGCGAGCAGGGAGAACGGCTTGAAGGTCGAGCCGGGCAGGTAGACCTCCTGGTAGGCCCGGTTCAGCAACGGCGCGACCTTGTCGGCCTGCCGGCACGAGGTGTCGTACCCCAGGTAGCACTCCTGGTCCTTGGTGAGGCCCGAGACGTACCACCGCGGGTCGAAGTCGGGCCAGGACGCCATCGCCTTCAGGCCCCCCGTCTCGACATCGAGCACGATCACGACGCCGGCATCGGCGCGGTAGTACATGCCTCGATCCTCGTCGAGGACCTGACGGGTCCGATCGATGCTCTCCCGCAGGTACTGCTCGGCGGCCCGCTGCCACTCGCCGTCGAGCGTGAGCACCAGGTCGCCTCCCGAGGTGGGCGCCCGACCGCCAAGATCGCGGATGCGCTCCCCGTCGGAATTGACCACGTAGCGGACGAGCCCCTGCCGCCCCCGGAGCCACTTCTCGTAGGCCACCTCGAGCCCGGACTGCCCCGCCGCATCGTTGGGTCCGTAGCCCTTGAACTCGGGTGAGGAAAGCTGCTGGTCCCGGATCTGACTGACCCAGCCGACGAGGTGCGATGCGGTCCTTCCCATCGGGTATTCCCGCACGCTGGTGTTGCGCACGGAGACACCCGGGAACTCAGCCTGGCGTTCACCGATCGCGAACGCGACCTTCTCGGAGACGAACTCGGCGATCGGCTTCGGCTGGTAGTCGAAGTACTGGGTGCTCTCGAGGGCCGCTCTCATCTTCTTCACCGGCAGGTCGAGCATCTCCGAGAGTCGCGCGATCACCTGCTCGGCCTTGCCGCTCTCCTCGAGCTCCTGCACGTCGACGCGGACCTCGAGGCTGCTGCGGTTCTTCACGAGCGGCTCACCACCAGGCCTGCCGTACTCGTCGGACGTCCAGATCTCGCCCCGCAGCGCGTCGATCGTGAGGGACCGAACCCCGTTGTCCTTGGCCTCGTCGGCGTAGACCTCGGTGGCGAGCACCTGCAGGTACCACAGCCTCGTCGTCAGCGCTCCGAACATCACGAGCACGAGGATCGCGAACACCTTGAGCCTGGCCGAGCTCTTCTCCATCTAGAACCTCACCACCCTCGTCGGGCGAGACCCCTCGACGACCCGCCGAAGCAGGGGGTAGACGATCGGCGTGAGGATCGCGCCGTAGAGCGCCGACAGCAGCGTGACGCGAACGGCGAAGGCCACCGTCTCCTGCAGCTGGTCGAGCAGGAACGCGACGGTCTGATAGAAGATCAGCCCCGCCGCCGTGCCCACGGCGACGAGGATCGTCGGCAGCAGCGGCGACGCCGACACGATGTACTGCCGGGCGAGCCCGGCCGAGTAGCCGACGAGCGTGAGCGTGAGGGCGGTCACGCCTTTGGGTTGATCGAGCAGGAAGTCCTGGGCCAGACCCGCGGCGAACCCGGTGATCGCGCCTTCCTGTGGACCCTCGAGGATCGCGACCACGATCGTGATCAAGAACATCAGCTCCGGACTCACCCCGAGCAGCCGCAGCTGTGCGAAGAGCGGTCGACTGCAACAGCAGCCCGGTGACGATCACCACGATGGTCACGAGCACGCGCCGGGTCACCGGCTCACCCCTCGGATCTCGTCTGCAGCACGAGCACCAGCTGCAGCGTCTCGAAGTCGACCGCGGGGCGAACCTCCACGAACTGCTGGGTCTCGTTCTCGGACGGCACGAGGCGCGAGACCTCCCCGATCAACATGCCGGGCGGATAGAGCCCCTCCTGGCCGTCGAGTCGATAGCCCTGGGTGAAGACCGGGTCACCGCCCTCGATGAGGGTTCCCGACCGCACCAGGCTCATGCGGAGATCGCTCGACTCCTTGTCCTTCGATCAGCCCGGCCTCGCCCGTGTCGCCGATGGTGGCGGGCGTCTTGTGCTCGCGGTCGATCAGCAGGAGCACGACCGACGAGATCGGGGTCACCGCGACGACCCTGCCGACGAGCATCGGGGCATCGGCGCTACCGGTCGCCACCGGCTGCCACTGCTCGATCCCGTCGGACGAGCCCTTGTCGATCGTGACGGTGTACTCGAAGTTCGAGACGTCGTTCGCGATCACATGCGCCGAGACGGCCGTCGGGTCGAGCGTGCCTCGAAGGGCCATGAGCTCCAGCAGCGCCTCGTAGTCCTGCCGCTGACGGGCGGCGACCTGTCGCTCGGCCACCAGCGCGGCGTTCTGCCGGCGCAGCGACTCGAGGTCGTCGGCGAGCGACGGCAGCCGGGCGAGCCCCGTGAAGAAATGCCCGACCGGCTCGGTCACGGCGGTCACCGCCCGCTGCATCGGAGCCATGAACGACTTGGCGGCGTCACCCGCGACCGCCAGCGGACCGGAGTCGTGCTGACGGTAGTCGAGCGTGATCACCGCGAGGGAGATGGAGACCAACACCCCGACCAGGAGCCGCGTGGAGCGGGGGCGCTGCCGGATGGCCACGGGCGGCTACCGCCGCGAGGTCACCAGGACCCGCTGCAGTACCTCGAACTCCTCGAGGCACTTGCCGGATCCCAGCACCACCGCCTGCAACGGCGCGTCGGCGATGCGCACGGGCATGCCGGTCTCGTGCCGCAAGCGCTTGTCGAGCCCGCGGAGCAAGGCGCCGCCGCCGGTGAGCACGATACCGCGGTCCATGATGTCCGCGGACAGCTCCGGGGGAGTCCGGTCGAGCGTGGTCTTGATGGCGTCGATGATGGCGTTGACCGGTTCCTCGATCGCGCGGCGGATCTCCTCCGCGCTGATCGTGATCGTCTTGGGCAAGCCGCTGACGAGGTCACGCCCCTTGATCTCGGCCACGAGCTCCTCGGGCATCGGGAACACGCTCGCGATCGCGAGCTTGATCGCCTCGGACGTGCGCTCTCCCAGCAGCAGCGAGTATTCCTTCTTGACGTGCTGGATGATCGCCTCGTCGAGCTCGTCGCCGCCGATGCGGATCGACGTGCTCGTGACGATGCCGCCGAGCGAGATCACCGCGACCTCGGTCGTGCCGCCGCCGATGTCGACCACCATGTTGCCGGTGGGCTCGTGGATCGGGAGCCCGGCGCCGATCGCCGCCGCCATGGGCTCCTCGATGATGTAGGCGCGACGGCTTCCCGCCGCGATGGTCGCCTCCTCGACCGCGCGCTGCTCGACGCCGGTGATACCCGACGGTACGCAGACGACCACACGCGGCTTGGCCAGCAGACGACGCTTGTGCACCTTCTGGATGAAGTACCGGAGCATCTTCTCGGTGACGTCGAAGTCGGCGATCACACCGTCCTTCAACGGTCGCACGGCCTGGATGTGGCTCGGTGTGCGGCCGATCATGCGCTTGGCCTCGGAGCCCACCGCAAGGATTGCTCCAGTGAGGGTGTTGATCGCGACGACGCTCGGCTCGTTCAGCACGACGCCGCGTCCACGCACGTACACGAGCGTGTTCGCGGTGCCGAGGTCGACGGCCATGTCGCGACCAAGGAACCCGAGTACACCCTCCGCCCCTTGAGCCTTGGACGTGGGAGAAGAAGAACGCTGAATCCTCTCGGCCATGATGGGACTCGCGCGCCATTCAACAGGAGCCCCGGTGTGCTGGCAACCTCGCAGGCACCGGATGGGCCCGGAACCACACCGTCGACACACGGGCGACTCCCCACGGGGTTGCATGCCGGCCGGAGTCGGTAGCCTCATCGTCCATGGCGATCGCGGTGGTCTTCCCGGGGCAGGGCTCGCAGCTCACGGGCATGGCCGATCCATGGGTCGGGCACCCGGCGGGCCGGGCCGTGCTGGAGCAGGCATCGGAGGCGATGGGCCGCGACATCGTGGCCGGCTGTCACGACGAGGCTGCCCTCGCCACCACGGCGTTCGTGCAGCCTGCCTTGCTCGCGTGCGGGGTAGCGGCCTTCCGCGTGCTCGATGCCGAGGGGCTCTCGGGCGTGGTGGGCGCGGCGGGGCACTCGCTCGGCGAGTTCTCGGCCCTGGTCGCAGCCGGGGCGCTCGGACTCGGCGACGCCCTCGCACTGGTGGTCGTGCGCGGCGAGGCGATGCAGCGCGCGGCGGAGGCCGAGCGCGGCTCGATGATCGCGCTGCTCGGCGCCGGTCCCGACGATGCCGACGTCCTGTGCGACGAGGCACGGGGTGACGACGTGCTGCTCGTGGCGAACCGCAACTCCCCGGTGCAGTCGGTGATCAGCGGCTCGGTGGCGGCGATCGAGCGCGCCGAGGCCATGGCAGCGGACCGACGCATCCGGGCCGTGCGGCTCAAGGTGGCCGGAGCGTTCCACTCGCCCTTGATGCAGCCGGCGGTCGAGCCGATCCGCCGGGCGCTCGCCGAGCTCGAGCTCGTGCCACCGGCCTTCCCGATCGCCTCGAACGTCAGCGGCACCCTCGTCTCCGACACGGACGAGCTGCGATCGATGCTCGAACGCCACGTGATCTCACCGGTGAGGTGGCTCGACGATGCGCAGGCGCTCGCCGCGGCGGGCGCGACGACCTTCCTGGAATGCGGCCCGGGCGACGTGCTCACGAAGATGTCGAAACGGGCCACGCCGGGCGTGCGCGCGCTCGCGGTGGGCTCTCCCGAGGCCGCGGCCGCCGCGGTAAGCTCGGCGACGTGACTCGCCACGCGACCATCGCCGGGGTGGGAAGCTCGCTCCCCTCGCGGCTCGTGCCCAACACCTGGTTCGAGACGATCGTCGAGACGAACGACGAGTGGATCCGCGAACGCACCGGTATCGAGGCCCGGCATTTCGCCGACGAGGACGTGCAGGCCTCGGATCTCGCGGTCGATGCGGGCCGCGCCGCGCTCGAGGGCGCCGGCATCAACCCGGAGCAGCTCGACATGATCGTCGTCGCGACGATCACCGGCGACACGGTGTTCCCCGCCACGGCGGTGTGGGTGCAGCGCAAGCTGGGGGTGAGCTGCCCGAGCTTCGACGTCAACGCGGCGTGTGCCGGTTTCAGCTACGGCCTGGCGACCGCCACGGCGTTCATCACCGCGGGCATGGCCGACACGATCCTGCTGATCGGCACCGAGGTCTTCAGCCGCATCATGGACTTCTCCGACCGAGGCACCTGCATCCTGTTCGGCGACGGCGCCGGTGCCGCCGTGGTGCAAGCCTCACCGGTGCCGGGCGTGGAGGGCTCGATCCTCGGCGCCGACGGCGGCGCCGCCGAGATCCTGTGGATGCCGGCGGGCGGCACACGCACACCGGCTTCGGCCGAGACGGTCGCCGCGGGCGATCACGTGGTGCGCATGCCCAACGGACGCGAGGTGTTCAAGCGCGCCGTGACCGAGATGGCGAGCTCGTGCCGCGAGCTGCTGGAGAAGTCCGGACACACCATCGACGACGTCGACGTGCTCATCCCCCATCAGGCGAACGCCCGCATCATGACCGCCGTGGTCGACCGGCTCGGCATCGACCCGGCGCGAGCGGTGGTCGATGTCGCCGAGGTCGGCAACACGAGCGCCGCGTCGATCCCGATCGCGCTCGACCGGGCATGGCGAGCCGGCACGATCGACGAAGGGAACCTGGTGCTGTTCACCTCGTTCGGAGCCGGGCTCACGTGGGGAGCCACGCTCGTTCGGTGGACGCTGCCGTCACCCACGTCCACGGCCGCCAACGAAGGGAGCGGCTCGTGACCTCCAGGGTCGCGGTGGTCACGGGCGCGACCCGCGGCATCGGCCGGGCCAGCTCGATCGCGCTCGCCGAGGCCGGGTGGACGGTCGCGGTCGGCTACCGCAGCGACGAGGCCGCGGCCAAGGACGTGCTCGACGCCCTCGAGACCGCCGGTGCCCCGGGGCTCGCCGTCTTCTGTGACACGACCGACGAGGCGAGCGTGGCCGAGGCCTTCCGCCGGGTCACCGAGGAAGCCGGCAACGTCACGGGGCTCGTCAACAACGCGGGGCTCAGCCAGGACGGCCTGCTGCTCAAGTACCCGATGGACACCTACGACAGGGTCATGGCCACCAACGTCAAGGGTGCGTTCCTCTGCGCGCGGGCTGCGATGCGCGGCATGCTGAAGGAGAAGTGGGGACGCATCGTCAACGTCTCGAGCGCCGTCGCGCTGCACGGCAATGCGGGCCAGACGGTGTACGCGGCCTCGAAGACCGCCTTGCTGGGACTCACGACCTCGCTCGCCCGCGAGATCGCGACCAAGGGCGTCACGGTGAACGCGATCTGCCCCGGGCTCGTCGACACCGAGATGACCTCCCACCTCGACGACCGGGCGCGCGCCTTCTACGTGGAGCAGACCCCCCTCGGACGCACCGCCCACCTCGAGGAGGTCTCGGCGGTCGTGCGGTTCCTGATGTCCGACGAGGCCTCGTACGTCAACGGCGCCGTGATCCCGGTCGACGGCGGGCTCACGGCGTGAATCGCCCGTGCAGAGCGGTCGTGCGGGGGTCGCCGTCCGTTCCGCCCGCTAGCCTTGTGCCGACCGTCGTTCGAGAACACAGGAGGGGAACAACGAGATGACCGATCGTTCGGAGATCGAGACCAGGGTCAAGAAGGTGCTCGCCGAGCAGCTCGCCGTCGACGAGGTGCAGGTGGTGCCCGACGCGCGCTTCGCCGAAGACCTCAACGCCGACTCGCTCGACCTCGTCGAGGCCGTGCTCGCGCTCGAGGAAGAGTGGAGCATCGAGATCCCCGAGGACGAGATGGAGTCGGTGAAGACGGTGGGGCAGGCCGTCGACCTCGTCGCCGGCAAGCTGGGCGTCTCGTAACGCGTCCGACGCCGGACGCCATGGAGGAGCGTTCCCCGTGAGCTCGAGGACGAAGGTCGTCGTGACCGGCATCGGTCCGGTCGCGCCTGTGGGCACCGGCGTGGAGGACTTCTGGACCGGGCTCACGAGCGGGCGCAACGGTGTGCGGCCGATCGTTGCGTTCGACACGAGCGACCTTCCCGTGAGCGTGGCGGGCTACCCTGCCGACTTCGTCGCCACCGATCACCTCGATCCGAAGGAAGCTCGCCGCACCGACCCCTTCTCGCAGTACGCGATCGCGAGCGCCAAGCTCGCGTGGGCCGACGCCGGCGAGCCCGAGGTGCGATCCGATCGCGGCGCCGTGATCTTCGCCACGGGCATCGGCGGCGTGCAGACCCTGCTCGCCCAGCACGACGTGCTCCGTGAGAAGGGCGCCGGCCGCGTGTCGCCCTTCATGGTGCCGATGCTGATGGCGAACGCGGCGGGCGGGCACATCGCGATGCACTACGGGCTCACCGGTCCGAACTACTGCACGGTGTCGGCCTGCTCGTCGTCGAACCACGCGATCGGCGAGGCGATGCGGCTGATCCGCGACGGATACGTCGATCTCGCGATCGCGGGAGGCTCGGAGGCGGCGACCATCCCGCTCACCGTCGCGGCCTTCGCCCAGATGACCGCGCTCACGAAGAACCCCGATCCCGAGACGGCTTCCCGGCCGTTCGACGCCGACCGCAACGGCTTCGTCCTGTCCGAAGGCGGCTGCGCGCTGGTGCTCGAGAGCGAGGAACGCGCGCGAGAACGGAACGCGCGCATCTACTGCGAGGTCGCGGGCTACGGCGCGAGCGACGACGCCCATCACATCACGGCCCCCGACCCCAAGGGCGCCGGCGCCGCGCTGGCGATGACCTGGGCGCTCGAGGACGCCGGCGAGGATCCGTCGGCCGTGGACTACGTGAACGCGCACGGCACCTCGACGCCGCTCAACGACGCGGCCGAGACCGCTGCCATCAAGACGGTGCTCGGCGATCACGCCCACTCGGTCGCGGTCTCCTCGACGAAGTCCATGACCGGCCACCTGCTGGGAGCCGCCGGCGCCGTCGAAGCGGCCGCGTGCGCGCTCGCGATCGCTCGCGGCGTGATCCCTCCGACCATCCACTACGAGACGCCCGATCCTGAGTGCGATCTCGATGTCACGCCGAACGACGCGCGCGAGCTCGAGGTCACCCTGGCGCTGTCGAACTCCTTCGGATTCGGAGGGGCGAACGCCACGCTCGCCTTCCGCGCCGTCTGACGCCCGAGGGCCGCACCGGACCACGGCGCGCGGGCCTCTAGTCTGGTGTAGACTACTCCTCGGATGAACGGAACCAGCGCCCGGCGTTGAACTCCGCGATCGCAGCCATGCCCCCGGCGGTCGTTCCCTCGAAGCGCAGACGGCGGGGATCACGCTCGGCGCCCACGGCGAACGTGCCGTCGCCGAGCGGCAGCGAGCCATCCGTCGGTGCCCTGATCGCCGCTCTCGTACGGCCACTGCAGCGCCAGCCCACCCTTGCGTGCGATCACGCGCAGCACCGGGCTCCACGGAGAGTCGTTGCGGTACAAGCCTGGGAACGCCTCCCATCCGGCCGGCAGCGGGTCCGGATCGGGGCCGGCGTATGCCTCCCCCCGGAACCACGTCGCCCCATGGAACGCTTCCACCACCCGCCCGCCGGGATCGCGGACGAACTCGAGCGGGAAGCGGTCGAGCGCCTCATGGGCCACCAGGAACGTGTCGCCCACGTCGGCCGTGAGCGGGTCTCGCTCGAGGCGAACCGCGAGCGGCCCGATGCGCGCGAGGAGGCCATCGTCCACGGCTTCCACGTCGAGCTCGCGGCCGTCGTCGCCGGAGTAGCGCCCCTCGTAGTCGGCCGCCTTCGGGATCTCGGTCGGAAGCGGCGGGGTCCATACCTCGGGCATCTCCTCCCCCGCGAGGCCCGCTCGGAGCGTGGCGAGTGCCGCCGCGGCGACGCCGCGCTTGGCGCCACCGCCGTTCTGCAGCAGCACGAGGCCGAGCCCCTCGTCGGGCGAGACCGCGAGGAGCGCCGTGTAGCCGACCATGCCGCCCGTGTGCGTGATCCAGCGGTGACCGTCGACGTCTTCTTGCCAGAGGCCGTAGGCGTAGCGACCGCCGTCGCCATCGTCGATGCCGCCGTCGGTGAGCATGGCGAACATCGCATCGGTGAGGACCCGGTTGCCGCGGCCATCGGGCACATCGCCACGTGCCAACAGCATGCGAACGTAGGCGCACATGTCGATCACGTTCGACACGATCGAGCCGTCGGCGCTGCTGCTGACGATGCGGGTGGCCGGCGACAACGTGTGCCGCAGCTGCGGAGGGCGATCCCAGCGGGTCGGCTCGTACCCGGTCGCCGTGCGCTCGTACTCACGCTCGTCGATCGCCGCGACCGAGTCCCGCATGCCGAGCGGCCCGAGCAGTCGCTCGGCGATGAGATCGCGCACCGGCGTGCCCGTGACCTGCTCGAGACACGCGCCGACGATCTTCCAACCGTCGTTCGAGTACCAGAAGCGCTCACCCGGCGGTGTGGTCGCCGGCACGGTGCGGACGAGCCACAGGGCGCCCGCCTGCGTCGGCGCGTCCTCGGTGCCGATGGCAAGCCCGGCACTGTGCTGCATGAGGTGGTGGATGGTGATCGGACCGAAGGGCTCGGGCAGCGCGAGCCACGGAAGGATCTCGTTCACGCTCACGTGCAGGTCGAGTCGGCCGGCGTGCGGCTTCCTGCACGGCGAGGATGCCCGCGAACGACTTCGAGATCGACCCGATCTGGAAGCGGGTCTCCGGTGTGACCGCCGCACCCGATGCGACGTCGGCCATGCCGCGCACCGCGACACCGAGGATCTCCTCCCGGTCGGTGACCGCGAGGGCTGCACCGGCCGAGTGCGAGTTCGCGACGTGGTGCTCCAGGCCCTCCCCGATGCGCTCGAACGCGTCTCGAAGACCCGGCATCGCGCGGCCCGAGCTCAGTCGGAGCCGAAGAAGAGCGCGAGCTCTCGCTCGGCGAGACTCGGCGGAGTCGCTGCCGTGCACGACGTTCTCACCGATCTCGGTCGCGAGGTCGCCGCGGATCGAACCGGGCGCGGCCTCGACCGGGTTCGTCGGACCCATCAGCGTGCGCCAGCAGGTGATCGCGTCGTCGCCCGTGACCTTGGCGACGACGACGGGGCCACCGGTGATGAAGTCCACGAGCTCGCCGAAGAACGGCTTGTCGACGTGCTCGCCGTAGTGCTGCTCCGCCGTCTCGCGCGGCATCGTGAACATGCGCATCGCGTCGATCGTGAGCCCCTTGCGCTCCACCCGTCGCAGCACCTCGCCGACGAGACCTCGGCGCACGCCGTCGGGCTTGACGATGAGCAGGGTCGATTCGGTCGTCATCGAGCGCTCCCGGTGGTGCGGAAGGGTGGATCAGATGGTCAGGCCGAGCGCCCGGCGGGCGTCGGCGACAGTGTACAGAGAGCCCGTCACGCAGATGAGGTCGTCGGCCGTCGCCGATGCACGAGCGGCCTCGAGCGCGGCGGCGACCGACGCGTGCTCGGTGACGGGCGCCCCTCGATCGCTGAACGCCACCACGATCGCCGCCGGGTCGGCCGATCGCTCGCTCTCGTTGCGCGTGGCGTAGACCGCGTCGGCGAACGGGCCCAACTGCGCCGCGATGCCCGCCACGTCCTTGCTCGCGCTGATCGAGACCACGAGGTGCAAGCGCTCGGCGGGGAAGAACTCCCGCAGCGCCGACGCCAGGGCCTCGGCCCCCGCCGGGTTGTGCGCCCCGTCGAGCACGATCGACGGGTGCCGGCCGGCGACCTCCAAGCGCCCCGGCCAGCGGACGCCGGCGAGCGCGGAGCGCAGGGTGTCGTCGTCGAGGCGCTCGCCGAACAGCTCCTCGCATGCCACGATCGCGGCGGCGGCGTTGTGCACCGCGTGCTCCCCCAGCGCCGGCAGGAACAGCTCGTCGTAACTCGCGTGGGATCCGCGCACCGAGAACGCCTGGCCGCCGACCGCGTGCAGGCGTTCCACCACCTCCCAATCACGGAACTCGAGCCGCAGGGTCGCCCCCACCTTGGCGGCGCGCCCTTCGAGCACCGTGAGGGCTTCGGCTTCCTGCTCACGGACCACGGCCACCTTGCCGTCCTTGACGATGCCCGCCTTCTCCCCCGCCACCTCGGTGAGCGTCGACCCGAGCTCCGGATGGTCGAGCCCGATCGGGGTGATGACCGCGACGTCGCCACCGACCAGGTTCGTGGCGTCCCACGTGCCGCCCATGCCGACCTCGAACACGCCCAGCGCGACGGGTCGATCGGCGAACCACAGGTAGGCGAGCGCCGTCAGGGCCTCGAAGTACGTGACCCGCTCGTCGGACTGGCCGTCGACGAGCTCGAGGAACGGATGCAGGTGCGTGAACTCGTCGGCGAACTCCTGCTCGGTCATGTCGACGCCGCAGACCGAGAGACGCTCCGTGACACGCTCGAGATGCGGTGACGTGTAGAGCCCGGTGGTGAGCCCGTGCGCGCAGGCGATCTCGGTCGCGACCCGGGCGGCGGTGCCCTTGCCGTTCGTGCCGGTCACATGGATCGTGGGATACGAGAGCTGGGGATCGTCGAGGTAGGTCGCGAGCGCGAGGATGCGCGACAGGTCCGGGATCATGCGTGATTCCTTGCGGGAATCGAGCTCCTTCAGCGCCTGGGCATGGTCCATCGTGACGATCGCCTCACACCGCGGCGTCGGGCTCGGCCAGCACCGTGTCGACCGAGAACGTGTCGGCTTCCTCTTGCTCGACGGCCCGGATGTTGCCGGCCTCGCGGAGATCGCTCGTCGCCCGGCTCAGCAGCCGCAACCGATCGCCCGTGTCGTGCACGGTGATCGAATCGACCGGGGTCTTCAGCGAGACCTTCGCGAGCGCCTTCTCCTTGCGCACCGCGCTCAGCACGGCGGCGGCGACCTCGTACACGCCCGGGTCGCACTCCGAGCCGACGGTCTCGAGCACCTCGGCCGCCGCGGGCCACGCCGCGCGGTGCACCGACCCCTCGCGCCACCACGACCAGACCTCCTCGGTCGTGTACGGCAGGAACGGTGCGAACGCTCGCAGCAGCACGTCGAGCGCGACCCGGAGCGCTCCGACCGCCGAGCCGGCGCCGTCGGAACCTGCGGCGCCGTAAGCGCGTTGCTTCACGAGCTCGAGGTAGTCGTCGGTGAAGCCCCAGAAGAACGTCTCGAGCAGGTCGAGGGCCTTCGCGTGCTCATAGCCGTCGAACGCACCGGTGGAGCCGTCGAGGACGTCGGCGAGCGCGCACAGCATCGCGCGATCGACCGGCTCGGTGATCGGGCCGGGTGCGGCTTCCATCGAGAGCACGAAGCGCGAGGCGTTGAGGATCTTGATCGCGAGGCGACGCCCCACCTTCATCTGTTGATCGTCGATGGCGGCGTCGTAGCCCAGCCGGGCGCTCGCGGCCCAGTAGCGCACGGCGTCGGCCGAGTGCTGCTCGAACACCTCGGTCGGCACGACTACGTTGCCCTTGGACTTGGACATCTTCTTGCGGTCGGGGTCGAGCACGAATCCGCTGATGGCCGCGTGGACCCACGGCAGCGAGTCGTGCTCGAGGTGGGCACGCAGCACGGTGTAGAAGAGCCAGGTCCTGATGATGTCGTGGGCCTGCGGGCGCAGATCCATCGGGAAGACGCGCTCGAACAGATCGGGGTCGTCCTCCCATCCACCGGCGATCTGGGGCGTGAGCGACGATGTCGCCCACGTGTCCATGACGTCGGGGTCGCCGACGAACCCGCCGGGAACGCCGCGCTGTTCCGCCGTGAAGCCGGGCGGCACGTCGTCCTGCGGGTCGACGGGGAGCGAGGCTTCCTCGGCCAGGATCGGGGAGTCGTAGACCGGCTCGCCGGCGTCGTCGAGCGGGAACCACACCGGGAACGGCACCCCGGAGTAGCGCTGGCGGCTGAGCGACCAATCCTGGTTCAGCCCCTCGACCCAGCTCGCGTAGCGCGCGCCCATGAACGCGGGATGCCACGAGAGCTCCCGCCCCCGCTCGAGCAGGACCTCCTTGAGATCGAGCGTGCTCACGAACCACTGGCGGCTCGAGATCACCTCGAGCGGACGGTCGCCCTTCTCGTAGAACTTCACGACGTGCTGCACCGGCTCGGGCTCTGCCGACGAGCCAGCCACCGTCGCGGAGCAGCTCGACGATCTGCTTCCGCGCCTGTTTGGCGGCCTTGCCCTCGAGCAGCGCCATGGCGGCGTTGGCCGCGTCGGCGTCGCGGGACTCCCACCCCGGTTCGCCGAAGCGCCCGGCAGCGAGCGTGCCGTCGCGACGCACGATCACACGGGCGGGCAGCTCGAGGTCGCGCCACCACACCACGTCGGTCACATCGCCGAACGTGCAGACCTGGGCGGCGCCGGTGCCCTTCTCGGGGTCGGCGAGCTCGTGCGCCACGACCGGCACCGGCACGCGGAACACGGGCGTGAGCGCGGTTCGCCCGACGAAGCGGGCGTACCGTTCGTCGCTCGGGTTCACGACGAGGGCCACACAGGCGGGCACCAGCTCGGGTCGCGAGGTCTCGATCTCGATGCGGCCATCGCCGTCCTCGAGGTCGAAGGCGATGCGCTGATAGGTGCCGGCGACCTCCCGGTCCTCGATCTCGGCCTGGGCCACCGCGGTACGGAAGTCGACGTCCCACATCGTGGGCGCCTCGGCGGTGTAGGCGAGGCCCCGGTGCACCAGGCGCAGGAAGGCGCGCTGCGAGGCTCGCCGCGACACCTCACCGATCGTCGTGTACGTCTGCTGCCAGTCGACCGAGAGGCCCAGGCGCCGGAACAGTTCCTCGAACGTCTTCTCGTCCTCGGCGGTGAGCCGCCCGCACAGCTCGATGAAGGTGGTCCGACTCACCGCGACAGGAGCGTCGTCGGCGCGCTCGAGCGAGGAAACGTCGAGGTTCGGGTCGTACGGGAGCGAGGGATCGCAGCGCACGCCGAAGAAGTTCTGCACCCGTCGCTCGGTGGCCAGACCGTTGTCATCCCACCCCATCGGGTAGAAGACCTCGTCGCCGCGCATGCGCCGGTATCGAGCGACAAGGTCGGTGTGCGTGTACGACATCACGTGCCCGATGTGGAGCGATCCGCTCGCGGTCGGCGGCGGGGTGTCGATCGCGAAGATCTGGTCGCGGGTCTTGGTGCGATCGAACCGGTAGGTGCCGTCGGCTTCCCACCGCTCGCCCCACTTCGCTTCCAGACCGTCGAGCGACGGCTTCTCGGGCATGGTCATGGCGCGCAGTCTACGGAACGGCCACGGACGGACGCCCCTGTGGGGTGAACCGACCCGATCGGCTAGGCGGTCTTCTCCTGGCGCTCGCTGCGCTTCTTCGCGGTCTTGGACTGCGGTACGAGCGTCGGGTTCACGCCGGTGAGCACGACATCCTTGTCGACGAGGCACTTGGTGACGTCGTCGCGGGAGGGCAGCTCGTACATCACGTTGAGCAGTACCTCCTCCATGATCGCCCGCAGGCCGCGCGCGCCGGTGCCGCGCATGATCGCCTGCTCGCTGATCGCACGCAGCGCGTCGTCCTTGAACTCGAGCTCGACCCCGTCGAACTCGAACGAGCGCTGGTACTGGCGCACGAGCGCGTTCTTGGGCTTCGTGAGGATGTCGACGAGCGCGCTCTCGTCGAGGCTGTCGACGCTGGTGATGACCGGGAGCCGGCCGACGAACTCGGGGATCAGCCCGAACTTCAGCAGATCCTCGGGGAGCACCTGGGCGAACAGCTCGCCGATGTCCTTCTCGTCGTGAGACAGCACCTCGGCGCCGAAGCCGATGCCCTTGCGCCCGATGCGGCTCTCGATGATCTTGTCGAGCCCCGCGAACGCGCCGCCGCAGATGAACAGCACGTTCGTCGTGTCGATCTGGATGAACTCCTGGTGCGGGATGCTTACGGCCGCCCTGAGGAGGCACGCTCGCCTGGGTGCCCTCGAGGATCTTCAACAGCGCCTGCTGCACGCCTTCGCCGCTCACGTCTCGGGTGATCGACGGGTTCTCGCTCTTGCGCGCGATCTTGTCGATCTCGTCGATGTAGATGATGCCGGTCTCCGCCTTCTTGACGTCGTAGTCGGCGGCCTGGATCAGCTTCAGCAGGATGTTCTCGACGTCTTCGCCGACGTACCCGGCCTCGGTGAGCGCGGTCGCGTCGGCGATCGCGAACGGCACGTTGAGCATGCGGGCGAGGGTCTGCGCGAGGTAGGTCTTGCCGCACCCGGTCGGCCCCAGGATCATGATGTTGGACTTCTGCAGCTCGACGTCGCCGTCGTTCGCGCCGACCTGGATGCGCTTGTAGTGGTTGTAGACCGCGACCGCGAGCACCTTCTTCGCCCGCTCCTGATCGACCACGTACTCGTCGAGGAACGCGAAGATCTCCTGCGGCTTCGGAAGCTCGTCGAGCTTCAGCTCGGTGGTCTCGGAGAGCTCTTCCTCGATGATCTCGTTGCACAGGTCGATGCACTCGTCGCAGATGTAGACGCCGGGACCGGCGATCAGCTTCTTGACCTGCTTCTGGCTCTTCCCGCAGAAGGAGCACTTCAGCAGGTCGGAATCCCCGAACTTCGCCATCTGCCTCTCTTCTCTCTCCGACGGGTCGAGCGGTCCGGCTCGAGACCGGGCCGGTGGATTATCACGCGCCGGCGACCCCGGCGGAAGCAAGCTCCGCGATCCCGCGGGTGGTGATGATCTCGTCGATCGCGCCGTAGTCCTTGGCTTCCTCGGCCGTCAGGATGAAGTCGCGGTCGGTGTCCTTGGCCACCTTCTCGATCGGTTGGCCCGTGTGCTGGGCGATCAGCCGCTCGAGGAGCTGACGTGAGCGGGTGATCTCCTTGGCCTGGATCTCGATGTCGACCGCCTGACCCTCGGCGCCGCCGTGCGGCTGGTGGAGCAGCACGCGCGAGTGCGGCAGCGCGAACCGCTTGCCGGGGGCCCCCGCGAGCAGCAACACGGCCGCGGCGCTCGCGGCCTGGCCCATGACGATCGTGGAGACGTCGGGCTTGATGTACTGCATCGTGTCGTAGATCGCGAACAGCGACGTGATGACCCCGCCCGGCGAGTTGATGTAGAGGTTGATGTCCTTGTCGGGATCTTCCGACTCGAGATGCAGGAGCTGGGCCATGATGAGGTTGCCCACGTTGTCGTCGATCGGGGTGCCGAGGAAGACGATGCGCTCCTTCAGCAGCCGCGAGTAGATGTCGAACGAGCGCTCGCCTCGGCTCGTCTGTTCGACGACGACCGGCACGAGGTAATCGTTGGCCGTCGGCATGGTGCTGCGGAGGTCGGTCATGAGGTCTCCTCGGTGTCGGGTTCGATGTCGGGTTCGGGTTCGTCGGTCTGCCCAGGCTCGGCGGGCTCAGGCTCGGTCGCGGGTGAGATATCGGCCCGCTCGACGAGCAGATCGAGGGCCTTGGTCCTGATGATATCCCCGGCGAGCGTCACGATCTGACCGCTTCGCTCGAGCTGTTTCGCGAGCTCCTTCGCGTCGCGGCCGTAGGCGGCTGCGAGGGAGGTGATCTCGGCTCCCAGCTCGTCGGCGGTGACCTCGATGTTCTCGGCGCGCGCCACCCCCTCGAGGGCCAGATCGGCCTTGATGCCGCGGATCGCGTGATCGCGGGAGTCCTCGCGCAGTCGCGCCTCGTCCCAGCCTTGCGCTTCCAGCAGGTCGTCGAGCGTGAGGCCCGCGCGGCGCGCGCGCTCCTCCGCCTGGGCCAGTCGATGCTCGGTCTCGTCGACGATCAACGTCTCGGGGATGTCGACATCGACCGCGTCGACCATGGCGTCGAGCACGAGGTCACGAAGCGCCGACACGGCCTCACGCTCCTTCATCTCCCCCAGCCGCGTGCGCAGGTCGTCGCGGAGCTGCTCGATCGTGTCGAACTCGGAGGCGGTCTTCGCGAGGTCGTCGTCCACCTCGGGCAAGATGCGCGCCTTGACGTCTTTGACCAGCACCGTGAGATCGGCGGTCAGGCCCTGCAGCGCTTCACCGGCCCCTTCACCCATCTCTTCCGACACCTTCAGGATGTCGCCGGGCTTGGCACCCTCGAGCTGCTGATCCAGGGCGGCTCCGAACTCGCCGGAGCCCACGAAGTAGAGGTAGTCGGAGCGGGTGAGCGCGTCGATCTCGTCCCCGCCCGAGACCGCCTTGACGTCGACGGTCACGTAGTCGCCGTCACGTGCGGCGCGGTCGGCGGGCTCGAGCTCGGCGAACCGCTCGCGGAGACGCTCGATCCATCCGTCGATGTCGCTTTCCAGCACCTCCGAGACGGGCCGGGCGACGTCGAGCCCCACGTAGTCGGTCTCAGACAGCTCGAGCCTCGGGCGAACCTCCACCGTGGCCGTGAACACGAGCGGGGAGTCATCGGTGAAGCCGTCGAGGTCGATGTCGGGCTCGGCGATCGGCGCGAGATCCTTCTCGGAGAGCGCCTTGCGGTAGTACTGCGGCACGGCGTGCTCGAGGAACTCGTCGCGCACGACGTCGCGCCCGATCTGCGCGTCGATGATGCGCTTGGGCACCTTCCCCTTGCGGAAGCCGGGGATCTTGACCTGGTTCGCGATCGACCGATAGGTCGCGTCGAGCTCCTTCGAGTACTCGGCGGGCGGTATCTCGATCGTGAGCTTGACGGTGTGCTTCTCGGTGTTCTCGACGGTCGTCTGCATGGGTGCCCGCCAGGCTACCCGAGATCATCGCGTGGAAGCTTCAGCCGAAGGTCTCGGTCCCGCGACCGGATGCCCCGGTAGGCTCCCGGACCGATGTACGAGCACGAGCTCGCGTTCGCGGACGGCCTCGCTGATCGCGCGGCTGAGATCGGCATGGGGCTGTTCCTCGGCGAAGGCCTCGAGGTGCGACACAAGGCCGACCGTACGGTCGTGACCCAGGCCGACACGTCGATCGAGACCATGGTGCGCGAGCAGGTGGCGGCCGCCTTCCCCGACGATCACGTGCTCGGCGAAGAGGAAGGGGGCGGCGACCGTGCGACCGGCCGAGTCTGGATCGTCGATCCGATCGACGCCACCGCGAACTACGCGCGCGGCATCCCGATCTGGGCCACGCTGATCGCCCTGCAGGTCGATCAGGATCTGGTCATGGGCATCGTCAACGCGCCGGCGATCGGTGAGCGCTACGTGGCCGTTCGGGGCGGCGGCGCCCGCATGAACGATCGGCCGATCCGGGTGAGCGAGATCGCCCGGGTGGATCGGGCGCAGCTGTTCTTCGCGGGCGTCAAGGGGTGGCTCGACGGGCCGCTGCACGAGGCCGGGATCGGCCTGCTCGCCGACGCCACGCGCACCCGAGGATTCGGCGACTTCTGGGGACACACGCTCGTCGCGCGCGGGGCAGGCGAGGCCATGATCGAGCACGAGCTCAACGTCTGGGACTACGCGGCCGTGCAGATCGTGGTCGAGGAAGCCGGTGGCCGGGTCACCCAGCTCGACGGTTCGCCGACGCGCGACGGCGGAAGCGTGGTGTCGTCCAACGGCGTGCTGCACGACGAGATCCTGAACCGGCTCGCCGGCTGACCTCGGGTGGCGAGCCCGAAGTGCGCGAGGCCCGGCTTCGGACGGCTTCCAGGGGCAACCGGAGTAGCCCAGGCCTGTTCCATCGATCGGAACTCAGTTCCAGATAGTGGAACAGGGCCCCGCCATGATGGAACGAGATTCCGCCGCGCGCTCCACGTGTCGATCCGTGACCTGGCTGGCTACGACACGTCGATCGTGTCGCCGCGCTCGCCGAGGGCTTCCATCACCGCGTTCGCGGCGGCGACGTCCTGCACGCCGACCCCGGTGAGATCGCAGACCGTGAGCTGAGCGTCGTCGGTTCGGCCGGGAGCATCGCCCGCACAGACCGCGCCGAGCTCGACAGCCCGGCCGGCCTCGTCAGGTGCGTGCTGCAGCTCCCCCAGCTCGGCGCACTGGGCCAGCGAGTCGACGACCACCATGTCGGCCCGACGAAGGATCTGCGGATCGAGCTCCTGCTTACCAGGCCCGTCGGATCCGACGGCCGTGACGTGCGCCCCGGGAGCGAGCCATGCCGCCTCCACGAGTGCCTCGCGAGCCGCCGTGCACGTGATGACCACGTCCGCGCCGTCGACGGCTTCCCGCACCGACGGCACGGGGATGACCGCGCACCGGTTTCCCAGGCGGCGAAGATCGTCGGCGCTGCGTGTCGCATGTTCGGCGTTGCGACCCCACAGACGGACCTCGGTGAAGCCCGGTCGCACCTCGGCGAGCGCATCGAGCTGGTAGCGAGCCTGCGCGCCGGTGCCGATGATCGCGACCCGCTCGACACGCCCCGGTGCGAGGTGGCGCGCCGCGACGCCCCCCGCCGCGCCCGTGCGCAGGTCGGTGAGGTAGCCACCGTCGAGCAGGAACGCCGCCGGCGATCCGTCACGCGCATCGAAGACCACGACGAGCCCGTCGATCGCCGGCGGCTCCACGCCGTAGAAGCCGCTCGCCGCCTTCACGGCGTAGAAGGGCGAGCCGTGCAGATGACCTGCCTTCACGTGGATCTCACCGCGAGACTCCGGCACATCGAGGTGGATCACCGCCGGGAGCTCGGCGCTTCCCGACGAGTAGGCGATGAACGCCCGCTCGCACGCCTCGATGCAACCGCGCATGTCGAGCGAGGCCCGCACATCGCTCTCACGCACGATCCGCACCCGACCCACGGTCGTGAGCGTACCTGCGAGCCCGGAACGACCGATGCTACGGTCGCGAGTGCAGCGACGGGAGGATCCGGGATGGCGATCGAGCAGTTCCGCATGGAGCGCTACCAGTCGCTCCACTGGCACGCGGTCGACTACGACCTCTCGGAGTCCGGTGTCACCGCGATGACGATCGCGGAGCTCATCGGGCCCGACGCCGATGCCGACCGATTCGTCGCGACCCAGCTCGGCTACCCCCTGTCGGAAGGTTCGCTCGAGACGCGTTCGGCGGTGGCGACCTGGTACCCGGACGCTACGGCGGCCAACGTGACCATGGTCAACGGCGGTTCCGAGGCGAACTTCCTGTCGTTGTGGTCGCTGCTCGAGCCCGGCGATCGTCTCGCGTTCATGGTGCCCAACTACATGCAGGGCTGGGGCCTCGGACCGGCGTTCGGGACCGCGGCCGATGCGGTGCCGTTGCGCATGCACGACGGGCGCTGGCAGCTCGACGTCGACGAGCTGAACGGCGCGGTCACCGAGCGCACGAAGGCCATCATGATCTGCAACCCCAACAATCCGACGGGCCACGTGCTGAGCGAGCACGAGATGAGCGAGGTCGTGCGAGCCGCCGACCGGGTGGGGGCATGGATCGTGGCCGACGAGATCTACCGAGGGGCGGAGCTCGACACCGACATCGACTCACCGACGTTCTTCGGCCGCTACGAGCGCGTCATCGTGACGAGCGGGCTCTCCAAGGCGTTCGCGATGCCGGGCTTGCGCGTCGGGTGGGTGGTCGCGCCGCCCGAGGCGATCGCGCGCATCTGGGAGCGACACGACTACACCACCCTGACCCCATCGATCGTGGGCGACACGCTCACCGCGGTCGCCATGCAGCCCGACGTTCGGGAGCGCATCCTGGACCGCACGCGTTCGATCGTGAGGACGAACTACCCCAGGCTCGAGGAGTGGCTCCGCTCGCACGACGACATCCTTCGGTGGGTGAAGCCCGAGGCCGGCGCCATCGCGTACGCGGCGTACGAGCTGCCCATGGAGAGCTTCGAGCTCGTCGAGCGCATCCGGCGCGACCGGAGCGTGCTGCTCGTGCCGGGCGACATGTTCGGTCTCGGGAACGGTCTGCGCTTCGGGTTCGGCTTCGACATCGACCACACGATGAAGGGCCTCTCGCTCGTCGACGACGTGCTGGCGGAGGTCGCGACGGGCCGATGAGGCGGTGCGAGTGGGCGCCACTCGACCAGCCCCGCTACCTCGCCTACCACGACGAAGAATGGGGCGTGCCGGTCCACGACGACGTGCACCTGTTCGAGATGCTCACGCTCGAAGGCGCGCAGGCCGGCCTCAGCTGGTCGACCATCCTCAACAAGCGCGAGGGCTACCGCAAGGCGTTCCGCAACTTCGACCCAGCGAAGGTCGCGCGCTTCTCCCCCGCCACGGTCGAACGGCTGCTGCAGAATCCGGCCATCGTGCGCAACCGCCTGAAGGTGGAGTCCACGGTGCAGAACGCCCGCGCCGTGCTCGAGGTGCAGCGAGACTTGGGCTCGCTCGACACCTACCTGTGGAGCTTCGTCGACGGCGTCCCGCTCGTGAACCGATGGCGCTCGCTCGGCGACGTGCCCGCCGAGACCGATCGCTCACGGGCGATGAGCACGGATCTGAAGCGTCGTGGCTTCCGCTTCGTGGGGCCGACCGTCTGCTACGCCTTCATGCAGGCGTGCGGCTTCGTCAACGACCACCTCGAAGACTGCTTCCGCTGGCGGGAGATCCGGGACCAGCACCTGGGCGGGTGAGCGGGATCACGAAGACGAGCGCCACGCCCGACCAGCTGCCCGAATCGCAGCCTCGCGAGACGGATCTCGGCCAGCGCGAACCTCGTTGGCAGGGTGTTCCTCCTGCGCGGCATTCGCCCATACCGGGGAACATCCCATGCGAACATGCATGGGTTCAGAGTCAACTCTATGCAGGTCTTGATTGACCATCTGCACTGTTCAGACGTACCCTCGGCCCATGGAACCGATGCAGGGTCTCACAACCTCTCGGACGCACATGACGATCGCGGCAGTCTCTTCGTTGCTCGGCATCCCGGTACCGACGATCAGGTCGTGGGAGCGTCGGTACGGCTTCCCCGTCCCCTCGCGTACCCAGGGCAAGCACCGGCGCTACTCGGTCGACGAGATCGACCAGCTCCGCATGATGCGCGACGAGATCACCCGCGGACACTCGGCGAGCGAGGCGGTCGACATCGTGCGCCGCGACGCGACCGAGGTCCGGCCTCGTTCCGAGCTCCTCGACCGGTTGCTCGAGGCGGCCATGCGCCTCGACCCGGCGAAGCTTCGCGAGACCTTGATGACCGGTTCCGAGTCGATGGGCGTCGAGGAGACGATGCGCGCGGTCGCCCTGCCCGCGATGCGCGAGATGGGAAGCCGGTGGAAGGCTGGCGTGTGCGACACCGCGCACGAGCACCTCGCCACCGAGGCCGTGCGCGTCTGGCTCGCCCGGCAGTCGGTGATGGCTCCCATGCCGTTTCGAACCTTCCCGCTCGTGCTCGCGTGCGGACCGAAGGATCTCCACACGATCGGCCTCGAGGCCTTCGGGGTGGTGCTCGCGCGACGCGGTTGGTCGACGCGAACCTTGGGGCCGCTCACGCCAGTCTCGTCGCTCGTCGCCGCCGTGCAGGCCGCAGAGGCTCGCGGCGCGATCGTGACGAGCCAGCGCAGCGTGACGCGCCGAGCCGCCGTGGAAGCGATCGCCGCCGTCGACGCACTGCCCGGCGTCGAGGCGTTCTACGCGGGCGCCGGCTTCGGCCCGGCGTCGGCCCGCAAGGACGTTCCGGGCACGTACCTGGGCGGCGATGTGGTCGAGGCGGCCGAGATCGTGGAAGCCAGGCTCCTCGGCACCTGATCACGCGCGCACCCCGCATCAAGCGGGCACGGGGACCGGATCAGCTGGCGTCATCGCTGACGGTTCGCCCGGCCGCACGAGCCAGCTCAGCACGGCGCCCACCGCCAGCGCCGCCGCACCCGTCGTGAACGACAGGCCGTAGCTGCCGGTCTGCGTGTAGAACCATCCTCCGGCCCAGGCCCCGAGTGCGGAGCCCGCCTGGTGGGCGGCGGAGATCAGGCTGAGCGCGAACCCCCATCCGCCGGCCCTGCAGACCGACCGGGTGAGGGAGGTCGTCGGCGGCACCGTGGCGAAGTCGGCGAGACCGAAGAGCGCCGCGAACACGAACAGCGCCGATGACGACGTGAGCGCGGGCAGCAACAACAGGATGCCGCCGCGAGCCGCGTACGTGAACGCGAGCATCTTGCCGCGATCGAGACGATCGGTCAGCGCGCCCGACACCAGCACCCCGGCGACGTTGAACGCCGCGAGGGTCGCGAGCGCCGCCGAGGCGGTCGCCTCGCTGATGTGATGATCGGTGGCGTACGGGATCAGATGCGTGTCGGTGAGGCCCGTGCTCGTATACCCGCAGATCGCGAACGGGATCAACAGGAACCAGAATCCCCGCGTTCTCGCGATCGACCCCAGGTCGCCAAGGACGCCGCCGCGCTCGCCATCACGGGCCGGTGGCGTCGAGGGCACCGCGACGACGGCGACGAGGAAGGCGACGGCCACGAGCAGCGCGAGCAGCGCCATCGACGCTCGCAGCGACACGTCGAGCACCGCGGTCGCCACGGGCAGCACGATCACCTGACCGCCCGCCGCCGCGGCCGTGAGCACACCGAACGCCACGCCGCTGCGGCGAGCGACGAGGCCGGCCGCGATGTAGCTCATGGTCGACAGCGACGCGAAGCCGGCCCCGGCCGACGCGATCACGCCCGCGCCCAGGATCGCCTGCCAGAGATCGGTGGCGAGGGCGGCCACCCCGAGCCCGATCGCGCACGCGGCGAGCCCGATCGAGCAGCACCACCTTGCCGCCCACGCGATCGAGCAGGCGCCCGGCGAACGGCTGGGACAGCCCCAGCGCCACGAAGCCGATCGCCGAGACCAGCGAGACCGTGGCGCGGTCGGCGCCGAACGCCTCTTCCCACGGCTTGATGAACAGCCCGAACGATCCGCGGGCGCCGTAGGTGACGATCAGGCCGGCGACCAGGGCTGCCAGGCCCGCCCACACCCTGCGTGACACGAGCGCCTCCCTCGACCGCCGAACGGCGGGTCGGTCAGTCTTCCACGAACAGCTCGGGGGCGTCGCGACGGCTCGCCATGTACGCGCTGGAGCTCCTCGTCGATCGCCTGATCGAGGCCCGGGTCCTCGTACGACTCGAGGAGCTGCTTCCATGCCGTGTTGGCGGCGACCTCGGTGGTCTCCGAGCCCATCGTCTCCCAGGTCGCGAAGTCGGGCGTGTGGAACAGCGGCGACATGTAGAGCCACTCCTTGAAGTGCTCGCGGGTGTGCGGCGAGGACAGGAACAGCCCGCCGGGTCCGGCTTCCTTCAGGGCGTCGAACGCGACCTCCTCGTCGCTGAAGCCGACGCCCTGGGCCTGCACCTGGAACTGGCGGAGCAGCTCGACGTCGAGCGCGAACTTCTCGAACGAGGCGCACAGGCCGCCCTCGAGCCATCCGGCCGCGTGCAGCACGACGTCGGTCGCGGCGAGGTTCGTGGCCCAGAGCATCATCTGCGTCTCGGCGGCGGCCTGGGCGTCGACGGCGGGGCTCGAGGCGAGCCCTCCCCCGCCGCGGAACGGGAGACCGTAGCGCCGCGCGAGCTGCGCCCCCGCGAGCACGCCCCAGACCGACTCCGGCGTGCCGAACGCCGGCGAGCCCGTGCGCATGTCGGTCACGGTGAAGAACGAGCCGTAGAGGCACGGCACGCCCTCGCGCACCAGTTGGGCGAGGGCGACACCGCTCAGCGCCTCCGCGACCTGCTGGGCGAGCCCGCCGGCGACGCTGACCGCGCTCGTCGCTCCCGCGAGCAGGAACGGCGTCACCACGATGGGCTGCTTCGCCTCGGCCCACGCGATGAGCGCGTCGGTCATGCGGAAGTCCCAGATCAGGGGGGAGTTCGGGTTCACGATACCCATGAGCGCCGCTTCGGACTCGATCGCCTCGCGGCCACCGTGCACGATCTCGGCCATACGGATACCGTCGCGCGCCCGAGGACCGCTGGTGCCGTAGGTCGTGTACGGCTTGTCGGAGTACCGGATCGCGGAGTACTCCATGTCCATGTGACGGACCTCCATCTGCAGGTCCGTCGCCTCGGGGCCCCCGACCTGCACGCAGTTCAGCACGTCGGTGGCATGGGTGAGCTTCACCATCGTGTCGTGATCGGCGATGCGGCCGCTGCGGCGCCCTTCGTCGAGGTCGCTCGCGAAGGGCGGACCGCCGACGTTCATCCACACGGGCACTCCATCACCGCCACCCACCGTGAGGGAACGCTCGGGGTTACGCCCGCGCAACCGGAACGACGACGGGGCCTTCGCCACCTGGTCCATCACGAACCCGCGATCCCAGTAGACGCGTTGCTCGTCGACCTTCATGCCGGCGTCGGCCAACAGCGCGCGAGCCGGCTCGTGCATCACGTCGGTGCCGATCTCCTCGAGGATGCGCATCGCGGTCTCGTGGACCGTCTCCTCCTGTGCGTCACTGAGGATGCGTGGGGCGTTCTCAGGCTCGAACATCGTCGGTCTCCTCCGGTTGCATCAGGGGCACGAGCAGGTCCTCGAGGGGCTCGATGCCGAGGTCGTGGATCTCGAGCGGCTTGCCCATGAACGTGGCGATCTCGCGAGCCTTCGCCTCCCGCCCCGGGTCGGGATGCTGGCGCACGAACAGCACGCGGCTGAGGTTGCCGAAGTAGGTCTCGTGCAGCCACGGGAAGCGGTCGAGCCCGAGCCCCTTGACCACCGCGCGTTCCCAGTTCGTCACGAGCCAATCGGTGAGGAAGTAGATGCCGATGTCGTCCTCGAACCGCCGGTAGATCTCCCCCGCGTACCACTGGAAGCAGTGGACCCCCGCAGGGCGAACGGCCGGGTACCGCGACAGCACCTCGTCGAGGCGCCCGCCGGTTCCGCAGTCGCCGTAGACCACGATCACCCGCTCATACCGAGGAAGCAGGGCCTCGAGCTTGGCCTCGACCGCCGGTGCGATCTCGAGCGGCGTCATGTGCAGGTCGCTCGAGATGCCGTGCACGTCGGCAGCCCAGCCGTGCTTGTCGACGAGGGCCTTGGTATCGAGCGCGACGGCGCCGCACGCGATGAGCGCCACGCGTGCGCCAGCCGACGTCACGGCCGCTCAGCTCGATCGTCTCCAGCGACGGCACCGGGTCGCACGTCGTCGAGCGGCGGGAACGACACGTTGGCGATGAACCGTTCGTTGAAGTCCTCGACGCCCGAGAGCTCGAGGTAGTCGACGAACGCGGGAAGCTCGAACGCCACCCCGCGCTCGCGGAACGAGAGCAGGGCCATCTTCGCGCCCTCGCTCGCCGTGTTGCCGACCGCGCGGATCCGGTGCACCGCGACCGGCGGCACGAGTCCGAGCACCCGCGCGCCGAGCGGGTCGATGTAGGTGCCGAACGAGCCCGCCAGGAGCACCTCGTCGAGCTCGTCGGCCGTGAGGCCGCGCTCACGCATCGCGGCCTCGATGCCGGTCGCGATCGCTCCCTTCGCCTGCTGGAGCTCGCGGATGTCGCGCTGCGTGAGCACGATGTCATCGGTCAGCGCGAACGCCCGCACGCCCTCGTCATCGACGCGCAGCCGCTGGGCGAGCGGGTGCGACGCCGCGACGGCGTCGTCGGGAGACATCATCATGCCCCCGTCACTCAGCAGCCCGGCGAGCCGCAGCTGGGCGACGGCGTCGATCAGGCCGCTGCCGCAGATACCGCGGGGTTCGACGTCGCCGCCGATCACCTGGAGCCGCACCGCGCCGGCGGCGACGTCGAGGGTCACGCCCTCGATCGCGCCTTCGGTGGCGCGCATGCCATGCAGGATCTGACCGCCCTCGAACGCCGGGCCCGCCGGCGCCGCGGTCGTGACCACACGGTCTTCGTTGCCGACGACGATCTCGCCGTTGGTGCCCACGTCGACCAGCAGCCGGCGCTCGCGATCGCGCGCGATGCCGGTGGCGAGCATGTCGGCCACGATGTCGGCCCCCACGTAGGCGCCGACCGACGGGAAGAGCACGAGCCGGCCTTCGGGGTGGATCGCGATGCCGGCATCAGCCGCGCGCAGGTCCTGAGCCTCGAGGAAGGTCGCCGTGAACGGCGAGCGGCCGATCGACTCCGGATCGACGCCCAGCACCAGGTGCAGCATGGTCGCGTTGCCCGCGGCGACCACCTCGAGCACCTCCTCGCGGGCGATACCTGCGGTCGCACACACGCTTCCGAGCAGGCCGTCGATCGTGGCGATGATCGCCCTTCGCAGCTCCGCGAGGCCCTCCGGGCCGTGCATCTGGGTGTGGCTCACGCGCGTGAGCACGTCGGCTCCGAACGGAGCCTGCCGGTTGATCGTGGACTCCACGGCGGCCGCGGCGCCCGCCCGAAAGTCCATGAGCGTCGCGACCACGGTCGTGGTGCCCACGTCGATCGAGACGCCGAAGAGCCGTTCGGTCGTGTCACCGGGCTCGACGTCGATCAACCGATCGCCCACGACCGTCGCGGTCATGGTGGTCTCGGCCTCGTCGTCGACGGCGAGCGCGAGCTTGGGAAGCACCGACACCTCGTGGGTGACCTCGAGGCCCTCGTCGACGAGCGCATCCGTGACACGGCGGAGCCGGCTGCGTGCATCCTCGAGGGTGGGCGGCGACAGCGTGAGCAGATGCTTCATCGCGTTCGGCTCGAGCAGCACGAACCGCCCCACGCCCATGGTCGCGGCCTTGGGCACGCTCATGGCGCGAGGCACCTCGACGACCATGTCCTCCGAGATCTCGCACTGGCACGACAGCCGCCAGCCCTCGTCGAGCCCTTCCGAGATGTGGCGGTAGTCGGCGAGCGTGCGCTCTGCGTGGCCCTGCACGACCTGCACCGTGCACTTGCCGCACGTGCCGCGGCCTCCGCACGTCGACTCGATGGGGATGCCCGCCCAGTGCGCCGCGTTGAACAGCGTGGTGCCGGTCGGCACGTGCGCCGTGGTGCCGCTCGGCTCGTAGGTGACCTGATGCTTGCGCCCGGTCACCTCAGCCCGCCTTCGCCGCGGCCCGATGCTCGGCGATCCACGCCGCACCGAACGTGTCACGCCCGAGCAACAGGTCGGTCGCGAGCAGCGCGGTTCGAACCGGCGCGTGCAGGGGATTCGTGATCGCGGTGTTCATGCCCGCCATCGACGCCATCGTGAGGAACGCGGCGTCGATGCCCTGACGGTCGGGCATGCCGAACGAGATGTTGGATGCACCGCAACTCACGTTCACCCCGAGCTCGTCGCGGATGAGCCGCACGGTGTCGAACATGGCCGTCGCGGCGTCGCCGGCCGCCCCGATCGGCATGGTGAGCGGATCGATGATCACGTCGGCGCGATCGATGCCGTGGTCCGCGGCACGCTCGACGATCCTTCGCGAAGCCGCGAGGCGCGCGAGCGGATCCATGGAGATGCCATCCTCGTCGTTGGCCATGCCGATCACGGCGGCACCGAACCGGGCGACGAGCGGCAGCAGCCGTTCCAGCGCATGCTCCTCCGCGGTCACCGAGTTGATCAGCACCTTGCCCTTCGCGAGCGGCACCGCCGCCTCGAGCGCCTCCGGCGTCGACGAGTCGATGCAGAGCGGCACGTCGACGACCTCGTGCACGGCCTGCACGACCGCGGACAACATCGCCGGCTCGTCGAAGCCCGGGATGCCCGCGTTCAGATCGAGCACCGCTGCGCCGGCCTGCACCTGGGCGAGCGCGTCACGCTGCACCGTGGTCATGTCCATGACCTTCAGCTCCTCGGTGAGCTGTGCGCGCCCGGTCGGGTTGATGCGTTCGCCGATGATGCGGAACGGGTGCTCGTCGCCGATCGCGACCTCGCCTCCGGGACCGCTCAGCACGGTGGTCGTCACCGTGCTCACGTCATGGCCCCGGTGAGCTTCCTCGCGATCTCGACGGCCTCGGGCGCGTTGTTCGCGTAGCCGTCGGCCCCGATCTTCTCCGCCCACTCGGGGGTCACGGGCGCACCCCCGACCATCACCAGGACCTGGTCGCGAAGCCCTTCGGCCTCGAGCCGCTCGATCACGCGCTGCTGGTACGGAACGGTGGTGGTCAGCAGCGCCGAGAGCCCGACGATCTGCGGCTTCAGCTCGCGCACGACCTCGACGATGCGGTCCGCGCTCACGTCCTTGCCGATGTCGTGCACGTCGAAGCCGCTCGTGCGGAGCATCGCGCCGACCATGTTCTTGCCGAGATCGTGCAGGTCGCCCTTGACCGTGGCGAGCACGACGATCGCGTCGACCGCGTCGCCTTCTTGGCGCTGAGCGAGCAGGACCGGCTCGACGATCGCGTTGCAGCGCTTGAAGACCTCGGCGCTCGCAACGACCTCGGGCAGGAAGACCTCCCCGCGCTTCCACATCTCGCCGAGATCGAACATGGCGACGGCCATGCCCTGCTCGAGGATCCACTTCGGATCGGCGTCGGCATCGACGAGCCGCTGCACCGCCGCCACACCAAGGTCCATGTCGGCGGCGATGAGCGCCCGCTTCAGCACGTCGAGGTCTTCCTGCATCGCCGGATCCTCTCGGGTCGTGGTCGCTCAGGAGCTTCCGCTACGGTTGTCGGCGCACGCAGGCTTGACCTGAGGTCAGGTCTTGCGCGCGCATCCTCGAAACATCATGATGCCAGCGAGCAGGCACCGAGGGGAGCCCGCATCCGATGTCCGGCATGACCTCAAGTCATCTGCACGCGCCCGCGAGCACCACGGAAGGGATCGGCGTGGTCATCGAACCGCGAACGCCGCGCAACGAACGAACCCGAGCCAAGCGCGAGCTCATCGTGCAGACCGCGATGCGCCAGTTCGCCGAGCGCGGCTTCCAGGGCGCCAAGGTCGAGGACGTCGCGATCGAGCTCGGCATCGCCAAGGGCTCGATCTTCCAGCATTTCGGGTCGAAGGCCGGCCTGTTCCTGCAGGCCTACAAGCGGGCGGTGCTCACGCTGCCCGCATGGCTCGACGCGCCCGAGGAGGTGCGGGCCGACGGCTTCTTCGCGACCGTGCGCTTCTGGCTCGCCCGCACCGAACACCTGATCAAGGAAGACTGGATCCCCAATCGCGTCGTGTTGATCGGCAACTACGGCACCGACCTCACGCTCAAGCGGGAGATCAACCGATGGCTCGTGAGCGAGGATCCCTACGGCACCCTCGAGTTCGTGGAATGGGGCCAGCAACGCGGCGAGGTCCGAGCCGACGTCGACCTCGAGATCCTCGTGTCGATGGTCGACTGGCTCTCGAACTCCCTGCAGGATGCGCTCGTCGCCGAGGAGCTCGATCCCGGGTTGTTCCATCGCCTCGCGAACCAGCCCGAGCGCCAACGCATGCGCGTCGAGGACTTCACGGTCCTGCTGGAGAGCGCGCTCGCCCCGCGATAGCCCGCGCTCAGGTGCGCCGCAGCGCCTGGGTCGCGTCGTCGACCGTCACCGCCCGCCGACGGTAGTTGCGCAGCGCGAAGCGATCGCAGGCGGTCTCGGCGGCCGACTTCTTGCCGAGCTGCTCGCGCAGGTACCAGTGCATCCACTCGTGGCAGTAGAGGAAGCGCAGCACCTCACGGGGCGTGCGGAACGTCACTCCCTCGGTCAGCCAGATGAAGCGCATGCGTGGGCCCGGTCGCCGCTTCGCGGCGTAGGGCACGACCTCCCCGAACGGGAAGAAGGGGTCGGGCACCTGCAGCGTGATCCGGTGCTCGTCGAAGTCGGTCCACGCCGAGAGGTGCGGCCGTTCCCGGTAGCGCAGCGGCTTCACATGCACCGCATAGCCGTCGGCAGGCGGCAGGCCGCGGAGCGCACGCTCCGCGGCGTCGGCAGACACGGGCTCGAACGTCGACGTGATGTGCACGCCTCTAGCATGGCTCGACGATGAGTGATCCGGCCCGCCGCGAGCGCACCCATCGCGACGGCGTCCGGGCCGTCGTCCCACTCGCGATCGCGGTGGCGGGCTTCGGCGTCTCCTTCGGTGTGCTCGCCCGCGCCGCCGGCATGGGCTCGCTCGCCCCCATCGTCATGTCGATGACCACGTTCGCGGGCTCGGCGCAGTTCGCCGCAGCATCGATCCTCGGCGTCGGAGGCACCGTGGCGTCGGCCGTCACGGCGGCGGTCTTGCTGAACGCCCGCTACGGTCCGATCGGCGTCAGCGTCGCGCCGTTCCTCGACGGTCCGTGGTGGTCGCGCTTCACCCACGCCCAGCTCACCGTCGACGAGACGTGGGCGATCGCCGCCGAAGGCCACGGCAGGTTCAACCCTCGTGTCCTGCTCGGGGCGGGCGTGACGCTCTACGCCGCATGGGTCGGCGGCACGATGCTGGGGGTGGCTTTCGGAGACGTGATCGGCGATCTCACGCGGTGGGGGCTCGACGCCGCGTTCCCTGCGCTGTTCCTCGCGCTGCTGGTGCCCCAGCTCCACGGTCGCCGCACGATCGCGGCCGCCGCGCTCGGCGCGGGCATCGCGCTCGTCCTGACACCCTTTACGCCCCCGGGAGTGCCGATCATCGCCGCGAGCGCCGCCTGCCTGCTCGGGCTCCGGGAGCAGCACGCCGGTCCGTCCGAGGAGCCGACTGCCGTGACGAGCACCTGGGTCGTCGTGGCCGTGGTGGGCCTCGCCACGATCACGATCAAGGCGCTCGGTCCGATGCTGCTCGGCGGCAGGCCGCTGCCCCCCCGGGTCACGGTCGTCGTGGCTCTGCTCGCCCCAGCACTGCTCGCTGCGCTCGTGGCCGTCAACACGCGTCGGCGGCGATCGCGAGCTGCAGCTCGATGCGCGACTGCCGGGCGTGCTCGCGGCGGCCGTCGCCATCAAGCTCAAGGCCCCGGTGCTCATCGTGGTGATCGTGGCCGCGCTCGTGACCGCCGGGGGACGGGCGCTCGCGGCGTGACCGAGACGGCGACACGGTAGGCTCCGCCCTCATGACCAGGTACCGAGACCTCGGCCTCACCGTCGGCCTGCTCCCTGCCGGCCCGCTGAACGCGATCACCGACGTCGATGGCGTGAAGGTCGGCATGACCACGCTGATCGATGGCGAGGGTCCGCTGCACGTCGGCGTGGGTCCGGTGCGCACCGGGGTCACCGTGATCGTGCCGCATGAGGACATCGGCGCTGAGCCCGTGTTCGCCGGCTGCCACCGCCTGAACGGCAACGGCGAGCTGACCGGCCTCGAGTGGGTCAGGGAATCCGGCCAGCTCACGACACCCGTCGCCCTCACGAACACGCACAGCGTCGGCGTGGTGCGTGATGCGCTCGTCGCCGCCGAGATCCGCGGGCGTGCCGACCTCACCGCCTACTGGAGCCTGCCGGTCGTCGGCGAGACCTACGACGGCGCCCTCAACGACATCAACGGCATGCACGTGCGCCCCGAGCATCTGTTCGCGGCGTTCGACACGGCGGCGGGGGGGCCGGTCGCCGAAGGAGGCGTCGGCGGCGGCACCGGCATGATCTGCCACGAGTTCAAGGGAGGCACTGGCACCGCCTCACGCCTCGCGGGCGACTGGACCGTCGGCGCCCTCGTGCAGGCGAACTACGGCCGACGTGAACGCCTCACGGTCGACGGCGTTCCGGTCGGCCGGGCGATCCCGTTGAGCGCGGTGCCGTCGCCGTGGGACGAGGAGGAGGAGATCGGTCGCGCGCGCGAGCCGGGCGCGGGCTCCATCATCGTGATCCTCGCCACCGACGCACCGATGCTCCCCCACCAGCTCGAGCGGCTGGCGCAGCGCGCCGCCCTCGGCATCGCCAGGGTCGGTGGGGCCGGCGAGCATGGCAGCGGAGACATCTTCCTCGCGTTCTCGAACGGCAACCGGGGCAAGCTCGAGAGCTACAAGGCTGAAGGCGGGACCGTTCCGCTCGACGTCTCGATGATCCCCGACGGCGCGATCAGCGACCTGTTCTGGGCGGCGATCGAGTCGACCGAGGAAGCCATCCTCAACGCGCTCGTGGCGGCCGACACCATGACCGGGCGCGACGGCATCACCGCCCATCGGCTCGATCACGATCTGCTCGTCGAGACGATGACGCGCTACGCCCGCGGTCCCGAGGCCGGCTGATCTAGCAGGCGACGCGCAGATCGGTGACCGTTCGGCCGACGATGCGAACCAGGGTCGAGCGGCCGTTGTTGCCGTCGCGGGACTCGACGAGTCGACCGCCCGGGTCGGCCCACGTGCGCAGGCAATAGCGGCCGTCGCGCAACCCGCGGATGTCGAGCTCCTGGCCAGGAAGGTTCGAGGCGTAGTAGTCGGCCCACCCGATCGACAGACCCGTGACCGAGTCCTGGGTGCAGTCGCCGAAGTGCGGGGCCGCCGGCGACCCAGGCAGGGTCGCGGCGAACCTGATGCTGTCTCGCACGCAGAACGAGACCTTCTCCGAGGTGGCCACCACCCGGCCGGTCTTGGGCCTCAGGAGCCGGTATCGGGCGAACTCCTCGAAGTGCCAGTGCCCGTGTTCGGCATGGAACACCGAGCACCCCGCGTACCGCCGGTTGAACACGGTGTCGACGCCTCGGGTGAAGACACCGTCGGCGTCGGCGTCGCGGTAGAGCCGTTGGAAGGCCTGCCGGTCGTTGAGCGGATCGCCGTCACCGTCGCAGTCGTTGGCGGCCGATCGGGAGGGAGAGTCCGGGTTCAGCTCGACCACCCCTGGGCCTCGGTTGCCGATGATCGATGCGAATCGCAGCAGCTTCACGCCGGCGGACTTCTCGATGCGGATCTCGGTCAGCGGGCGCACGATCACGTCGGGCAGCAGGTCGGCGCCGGCCGTGCCCGCGTGCGCCGAGGGCTGGCCCGCCAGCGTGACCCCGAGCGCTGCGAGAGCGAGCGTGGCCGCGAGTGCCAACGCACCGATCGCGGAGCGAGCGTGACCGAGGCTCCTCACGTGGTGACGGCGGGATCCGGACCCGCGACCTCGTGCTCCCACGGAGGGATCGGACACCGCCTTGACCCACATGGATTGAACGTAGCAGCTGGGCCTGGAACCGAAACCGGGGCATCAACCGCCGTGTTGAGCCAGAGGCATCGACACCCTCGTCCTCGGCTACTGCTGGTCCTTGCTCCGAGGGTACTTCCGCTCCTCCTGCAGCTCGCCGTCCTCTTTCTATCCACGGTCGAACGCGTATCTAGGCGATCCCGCCCAGCCAGCTACCCGCTGACGCGGTCGAGCAACTGGAGGAGCTCGTGCGCGGCGAGCTCGACCTTCTTGTGTCTCCACTCGGCCGCTCGATACACGCAGGCGATCAGTGCGGTGCGATGCACCCGTCTTAGATCTCCGTAGACGAAGGCGTACCGGGCCTTCGTCTCGTCTGCCGCGCCCTCGGTGAGGCCGAGGTGCCACGCGGCATAGTCGTCCCACCCGTGCGACTCGAGATAGGCGTTCTCATCGTCGGCGCTCGGTTGCACCTCGCCCCAGTCGCTGTCGAGCACGTACTGGCGTGCCTTGATCCGTTCGCGGGCTCGAGCCACTGCTCGGTCATTCACCTCGTAGGTCGCCATGGTCGACATGCTCGCATGGTCCAGCTCGGCTCGGCAGCCCACCACGACGCGACCCTCATCGGTAGGCTCGCGCGATGGTCGAACCGACGTACGCGGTCAAGGCTCTCGATGCAACGACGTGGGATGCGTTCGCCGAACTGGTCGAACGCAACGGCGGCGTGTTCGGCGGCTGCTGGTGCATGGGGTTCCACCCTGAGGGGGTCGGCAAGGGAACCACGCCGGCCCTCAACCGCGAGCGCAAGCGCGGTCGTGTTCGGGAAGGTGCGGCCCATGCGGCGCTCGTCTTCGACGGCGAGGGATGCGTGGGTTGGTGCCAGTTCGGTGTCCCCGACGAGGTGCCGAGGATCAAGAGCCGCGCAGCGTACGAGAAGGGTCAGGCCGCACCACCGGACTGGCGGATCGCGTGCTGTTACGTCGGCAAGGGGCACCGACGTCAGGGCGTGGCCGCCGCCGCCCTCGCCGGTGCGCTCGATCTCATCGCAGGCCTCGGCGGGGGGACGGTGGAGGGATACCCGGAGGCCGCCGACGCGGTGCCCGCCGGCTTCCTCTTCAACGGCGCTCTGTCGACCTACGAGAAGCTCGGGTTCACCCGCGACCGGAAGATCGGCAAGCACCGCTGGGTCGTGACCCGGGTCGTCGAGCCGATCGTCTAGCCCGTCGGCGCGGCGGACCTGCAGGTCGAAGACCGTGGGTGCGCGAGATGATGGACATCGACGATGAGCATCGCAAAGCCCAGAGGCAGCCGGTGGCTGGCGTGTGCCCTCTCGGTGGCCGTCTCCAGCATCGCCTCGTGCACCGAGACGCCCGCACCCGAGCCGAGACCTCCCGGACCCGCTCCCGCCAGCGCCTCCCCGACCCTGACGGCATCGACCTCAGCCGAGCTTCCGGTCGACCTCCGCCCCTATCCGTTCTCTCGTCCGACCCCATCGCCCGAACCGACCGAGCTCGACGGCACCTACATGATCGTCCGCAGCCTGGAGGATCTCGGAGGCGTCGAATCCGTTCCGATCAACTGCTTCCGCTGCCTCCCCTACGATCGCGACCCTGGTGTGACGACGATGATCCTGTTCGAGGGCATCTACTTCGTGCACCATCACATGTCCGGCTTCCGGGCCAGGGGAAGCTTCGAGGTCGACGGCAGGAGACTCCTGCTGTTCAACGACGCGAACTGCTCATCGACCACGGGCACGTACTCATGGCGGATCCGTGGAGATGTCTTGAGGCTCGAGGTCATCGACGACCCATGCGCCTTCGAGGGGGAGCGAGCCCAAGATCTGGCGACGGACCGATGGGTGCGGATCCCCGTCTGCGGCCGCCAGATCCAGCAGCTCTGGCCGGGGATCCTAGGCTGCTAGTTCGATACGCAAGCCGGGGCAACTACTGCGTCGGGCCACACGCGGCTCTGCCCAGTGCGAGCCGGAACGGCTCGAGCCCGTCCCGCTGCGTGCGTGCCCCCTCCCCCAGCGCTGTGAAGTCGAACTCCCGCAGCCGATCATCGGTGCCGGACAGCTCGTTGAGAAGTCCCCACAGGAGCCGCTTTCCTTCGATGCCGAGACTGAGCAGCTCGATCTCTTCGAGGCGGGCCACGGTGGGGCCTGAGCCGAGGACAGGGGTCAGGTGCTTGAGTCTCGTGAGGAGCTCGGCACCGATCGCCCCGGCGTGCTTGGCCGGGTTCGGTTGGGCCCCGACCCGGTTCATCACACGCTCGAGTACACGGCGGTCATCTTCGATCTCGCCGACCAGGTGCTCGAGATGCCGTCCAAGGTCGGAACCTGCGTGCGCCTCCCTGCAGCGCTTCGCGAGCCGGACACCGGCCGCGGACCCAGCGAGGTGGTCGTTCAGGTACGCGCTCAGCGCCGGATCGGCGTCGAGAACGCGGGAGTCGGACCCTTCCTCTTCTGGTACGCGGCGAGTGCGCTCCGCATCGTCGGACTCCGGCATGTCGGATCCCCTCCATCGTCGGTGGACTTGCTTCGCGGACAGCCTTCAGTTGCTCGGATGATTCGGCATGGCTGCTCAGCCTTACCCCGATCGAGGCGATCCATTCGCTCAAGCGTCCTTGCCCCTGTGAACGGCGTGAAGCGGCTGGGCAGCTCCGTTTGACGCGTCATCTGGAACCACCTACCGTCGAAGTCTCGTCGGTGCCCGCTTGGCGAAGGGATTTCTCATGAAGCGAAGCGGGACGAAACGGCGCATGGCGGCTATCTCGGCATCGGTCGTGCTGACGCTCCTCGCAGCAGGACTGATCGGCGGCACAACAGCGAGCGCGCAGGGGGACATCCACGTCGTGCTGCCGGCCGACTCGCAGACCGAGCGATGGGTCGATCTAGATGATGACGGCATCTTGGAACTGGGTGATCGGGTCGAGATTCGTGCCAAGCTGTTCGACGCTGCCGCCACCGACGACCGGGTGGGCTCGGCCTTCGGGACGTGTCTCGTCGAGCGGCGGATCACGCCGGGGGTCTCTGGCCTCTGGCGGTGCACCTTCCTGCTGAGACTTGCGGACGGCACGATCACGGTGGACGGTCTTGACCCGGCAGGCGTGGGCGTCTATGAACTAGGGGTGACCGGCGGCACGGGAGCGTACAGCGGCGCAAACGGCGAGGCCACGTTCACCGATACCCGCAGAAAAACCGACATGCAGATCACATTCGGCCCCTGAGCCTTTCTCTCGATCGCTTTAGCGTGGCCATCCGCATAGCTCAACGATCCTGAGGTACAGGTCCCACCCGATGTGCAGCTCGCCCGCTTCGAGCGCTCGGTACTCGGTGAGGGACACCGAGCCGGCCCGCCACATGCACCGCTCGCAGCCCTATCCCGCTCCCGGTCTCGTGGAAGGTGCTGGACCAGGATGGGGAGCATGACCCAAACTAGCTGGAGCTGCCGACTAGGTCAGCTCTCGTTCTGTCATCCTTCCTCCTATTTGCTCACGCCCTTGAGCACCTGATTCCGGCTGTCCAGGTAGGAGCTCGGATCGTCTGCAGGTCGGTGTCAGGGGGTGTGGTCAGCTTGAATCTGAGGGGTGATCCTGGGCGTCAGCTTCGAGGAGGTCGTTGGCGCCGGCGACGGTGAGCAGCCGGTGCGCGGCGCGAGACGGGTTGCGGAGGACTAATGAGCCGCCGTTCTCGGTGAGTCGACCACGCGCTTGGACAAGCACGTGCAGGGCCGACGAGTCCATGAACTCGACCTCGGAGAGGTCCAAGACGATGGTCTGCTCGGGACCCATGTGGGGTTCGATGACGTCTCGCAGCCGCCCCGCGGTCGCCATGTCGATCTCTCCGCGGACGTGGATGACCGTCGCCTCGTCAGTTGCGTTGACCTCGGTCGAGAAGTCTTCAGCCATGAACAGAAGCTAGCGGCCAATCGGAGCGAGCGGCAAGCTCCGAACAAGCATGCTCAGCGGGCTCGCCGAGAGGGGTGACCCGCTTAAGCTACTCACTCTCGCAGCGACGCCCACGGAGCAGGCGGCTCGACCTCACGCCTCGACGATTGCGACACCGAGTTTCCGCTTCAAAGGGCAGGTAACGGCAGAAAGGTGAAGCCGCTAGCGCGACCACCCACACGGGTCGGCAATCCTGAGGTACAGGTAGTAGTCGATGTGTAGCTCCCCGGCTTCGAGCCCGGGACTCGGTGAGGGTCAATCGGAGCCGACCTGCCATCTGCACCGGTCGCAGTCCCATCCGCTCCCGGTCTCGTGGAAGTTGCTGCACCAGGATGGGAGCATGTCCCAGGCTAGCCGGATGTGCCGACGCATCTGGTACGCGGCCACGGCTTCGGACTGCAGAAGGAACGGAAAACGGCGGGCCACCGCGCTCGACCACGCTATTCGCTCTCCGTGCGCTGAACCAACGCCTTTCTCGTGCCGATACCTGCTGGCATGAACGCTTACGACGTGATGCATGTGAACGGGGACGTCTACGAGATCGAGGCCGACTTCTACGAGCGGCAGGCGAGGATTGGGCATTCTGCGCAGGAGACACGGAGGTCTTCCGTGTGAGCTGGCTCGAGGTGCTCACGGCCGCCAAAAGCACACTGCGTCCCCGAGCACCAGCGACCGCCGAGCAGCTGTGGCTGTAGCCCGCTTCCAAGGCGTGGCGTACCGTCCGATACTCGCATGGGCTCCGGTTGCCATGACGGCCAGCCGGCGATGTCGGTGCCCCTGTCGTGGAACGACTAGGGCCTGCTCGTAGGCTGCAGCTCACGGCCGCGTTCGGGGCGGAGGAGACTCTGTTCGACCTTGCGGGCCAGCTGGAGACGGCCAGATCGTGGCGGGGAAGCGCCCTCTGCCGGCTGGAGGAACCTCCGAGACATAGCAATCTGGCCGGTTGCGTTACGACGAGCATCTCTCCGCCCTCTCCGAGAAGGCCATTTTCATATCCTCCGCTCGCTGATCCAACGGCCGACGAATGGGCTTCGCCTGGCCGCCGAGCCAAGTCTGCGAGCTCTCGCACGCCGGGCCCTGTAGGCCTCGACCGGGATGTTTGTCCTGTTCCACTCCGAGTGAGTCAAGAGGGCGAGTCGGGATGCCGACTCCATTCTGATGCAGGGCAAGACAATGTCGGTCAAGAGCAAGGGACTCGCGGTGCTCCTGTACCGCTCCTGATGCTCGTCGCGACAACGGCCGTAACCTTCCGCATGCTGAGACAATCCGAGGAGACGGATGCCCGCGTGACTCACGCCTACTACGTGAGGGATCGGATCCAGAGAGTCCACGACGACTTGGTAGACGTCGAGACGGGTGTCCGGGGGTATCTCCTGACGGAGGATCCAGAATTCCTGGACCCGTACTGGCGAGGATCCGACGCCCTTCTGTTGGATCTCCAATACCTGGAACTCGCGGTCGAGAACGAGGGATCCGCAGCTCGACATCTTGCGACTGCGGGTCCTCTCTAAGCGGCGGATCGACATCCTGGAACGGCTCCTCTCGGGCGCCGAGAACCATTCGACCGACGAGGCCCGTACGCTCGCGCTCTTGGGCCGCGGACGCCTCGTGATGGACGAAATCCGTTCGCTCCTCGGCCAGATGGCAAGGCAGCAGCAAGCAAGGATAGATGCCGCTCAACGCGATGCTGAGAGAACCCGTAGCGACACCTTTACGGTTGCGGTCGGCGGTGCGCCCGTGGGCATCGGACTGGCGCTGGCCATCGTGTTCATCTTCAACGGAAAGCTAGTGCGACGACTCGCTCGCGTGCACGCCAACGCTCGGCGGCTCGAGCTCGGCCAACCGATGGTGGGCGATGACGAGGCCGAGGACGAGATCGGACGCCTTGGCCAGGCATTAGTCAAGAGCGGGACGCTCGCAATGGAACTGCAGAAAGAGTTACAACGCCTCGCCACGGTCGATCCGCTGACCGGGCTGGCGAATCGTCGGGGTCTCATGCCGCTGCTCGAACATCAGCTCGAGCTCGCAAAGAGGCAGCGCGAGCCAGTCTCGCTGCTCTTCGTCGACCTCGATGGGTTGAAGGCCGTGAACGACACGCTCGGGCACCGTGTTGGAGACGAGATGATCGCCGAGACGGCGGCACTGTTGCGAGATACGTTCAGATCCTCCGACGTTCCCGCCCGGATCGGCGGCGACGAGTTCTGCGTCATGCTGACCGGCGAATCGGCCGTCCACACCGACGCTGCGAAACTCCGGCTGCGGGCCGCGTTGGACTACACGAATCGGTTGCCAGGGCGGTCCTATGTTCTATCGATGTCTGTAGGCGTCGCAAGCTTCGATCCGGACCACCCCTATCTCGTCAGACGATCTCATCGCGGAGGCTGACCGCCGCATGTACGAGCACAAGCGGTCGAAGCGTGCAGGTCGCGTTTCGCCTCTGGGGGTCGGTTGAGGTCGCGGCGAGCGCGCCCGCCGATCGAGATCGCTGGCTCATGCCCGTTGGATCGAAATCATCGCTGCTGCCGGAGCCTCGCAAGGCCAAGAGGCCGTGAGCAGGACCTTCTGTGGTCGGGGCGGCGGGATTCGAACCCGCGACCTCTTGCTCCCAAAGCAAGTGCGCTGCCAGGCTGCGCTACGCCCCGTGGCTTCCGATGATACGGGCAAGCAAGGCCGCAGGAACACCGACTCACCGCGGTGTGCCGAACGGCTGAGCCGAGGGACCGAAGGACCGATTGCGCGGCCGCTCGCAGCAGGTCTACGTTGACCGCATGGAGCTCGCCCCCCAGAACCGCTCGACCGTGGGCTATCTGGCTCTCGTCGTGCTGCTCATCGCAGGCATCACGATCGGGCTGGCTCTGTTCGTGATCCAGGCACGCGGCCCCCTGGGCGACGCCGAGTTCTCCGTGGCGGCCGGCGAAGGTGTCGAGTGTCCTGCGGGATCCGGAGTGCCGACCTGCTTCCGCTTCGATGTGACCAACGCGGGCGCCGGCGAAGGCATGCTCGAGTGCATGGTCGTGCCCCAGGAGGGAACCACGGCCGTGTTCACCGCGAGCGGCAGCGATCGCTACCTCAGCACCGGTCTCGTGCCCGTCGGTGACACGTATCCGATGTACACCGAGGTGGAGCCGCTCGGCGACAACGACACCGTGCGATCCCCGACCGTGGTCTGCGCAGCAGCCGGGTAGGGCTCAGAACGAGAACGCACCCTCGCCGAAGGCGCGCACACCGCCCGACACGTCGATCGTCCAGGAGGCGCCCTCGGCCTCGACGTCGACCTGCAGGAAGCTCGGACGCCCCATCAACTCCCCCTGCGACACGAGCGTGCGCCCCGGCATGCCGGCGAGCCCGTGTCGCGAGAGATAGGCGCCGAGCGGACCGGCTGCCGAGCCCGTCGCCGCGTCCTCGCCGATCGCCATGAATCGATCGAACATGCGCGCCATCACGTCACCGTCGCTGCGCACAGCGAACAGGTAGAGGGACTCCGCGTCGGCCGCCTCGCACGCCGCTGTGCATGCGCGCGGGTTCCGCTCGGCACGGCGCAGGGTGGGCTCGTCGCGCACCGGGACCATGAGGTGCGCGATGCCGGTCGAGATCGCGACGACGGGCAGATCGTGGGCGAGATCGTGCGCCTCGAGTCCCGCGCCCGTCGCGACGGCGGCGCGGTCGGCGAACGGCTCGGAGAAGACGGGCGGAAGCTGGCGCATCGTCGCACGGCCGTTCGCGAGATCGACCTGCACCGGCACCAGGCCCGCCGCACACGTCTGCACCGACGAGGCATCGATCCGGCCCTCGGACGCGAGCACGAACGCGGTGCCGATCGTCGGATGCCCTGCGAACGGAAGCTCGCCGTCCGGCGTGAAGATCCTCACGTCGTACCCGTCTGGTCGCACCGCGGTCACGAAGGTGGTCTCCGAGAACCCGATCTCGCGAGCGAGCGTGAGCATCGCTCGATCGTCGAGACCCGGCGGAACCTCAGGCACCACGCAGAGCTGGTTGCCGGTGAACGGCTCGTCGGCGAACACGTCGAGCAGACGGAACGGTACGCGCATGGCGTGGAAGTATCGCAGCCACGGTTGTTAGTCTTGGTGGAAGCCGCGGGTGTAGCTCAATGGCAGAGTTCCAGCCTTCCAAGCTGGCTATGCGGGTTCGATTCCCGTCACCCGCTCAACGCTCCGGCCAGGCTGTCCCTGCCGCCAGTCGCGATCGAATCACTCTCGTAGGTCCGGTGGAGCGCCTAGAGTGGAGCGACATCCCGCGCCGGTAGCTCAGGGGACAGAGCGGCGGACTTCTAATCCGCGGGTCGCAGGTTCGAATCCTGCCCGGCGCGCCAGAATCGTTGTGCGCCAAGCCGTGTGGGGTGAGTCGGCAAGCTCGGCTCGGCGCTGGGCATCGATCGCCGGGCTCCCGAGGGTGCGACCTCAGGAGCCCGGCGGATGCGATCGATGCCGACGTCAGATGGCCGGCGCGAGCTGCCCGCGGATCGCTCCGTCCGGATAGGCCCGCGTGTGAACGTTCACGTAGAACCGTTCCGGGTTCGCGATCATCCTGTCGATCAGATCCGAGTCGACGCCGCGGACGCATCCCTGCACGCCCTTGATCGTGCTGGGAAGCGGCTCCGAGGATGCGAAGAGTTCGACCCGAACGCGTCCGGCGATGCTCGCCGAGCCTCTGTGGATGTGTGCTGCGATCGGACGATCGATGCCTCGCCAGGTCACCTCGAAGCACACCTCGTCGGCAACCGGATCGAGATCGATCGTCGCAGCACCGGTCCCGTTGGCGTCGCCCGGCCCCGGTACCTCGGCTGCGCCGGTGAGGGCGGTGTCGAGGGTCACGATGCCTCCCGCGGTTGCCTGGGTCAGCGGCACCAGAGCCACGATCCCCACGAGCAACGCCAAGCCGATGGTGCTCTTCCGGCGTGTGCGCAGTACACCACTCCTTCCGTTCGGTCGGCCGGCCGACCCGGCCGAGCACCTGTGGGGAAGGCGTGCCGCCGGACGGTGAAGTACCCGCCTCGGGTTCCACGACGGTCACATCAGCTGGTACCCGGTCGACCCTATCCGAAACGGCGGAGTACCGCATTCGTACTGCAAACGACGTACCTGACCTGCACATTTGACACTCTCCCGCATCGCCGAGAGCCTCAAGGGCAGGCAAGTCCGAGGCGAGCCAGGGTAGGGCTCGACCGAGACCGGGCGGGGTCTCGTCCATCGAGAGGGGGTCGCAGAGGCCGATCAAGGCCATCCGTGGGGTGGCGGTATGCGCTCATCGATCGGAGGGAGACGACGCCGATGCGGAAGCTGCTCGCAACATCAGTGCTCGTCGGGGCCCTGCTAGCTCCGATGCCCGTCGCTCACGCGGCGACGCCGAGGTTCCAGATCAGATGCGATTCATCGCACGTGTCGCAGGTGGACCCGATCGTCTCGCCAGGTCGCGTCTCGTCCCATCTGCACGAGTTCTTCGGCAACACCACGACCAACGCCCTCTCGACCTACCGCTCGATGGTGCGAGGCGGCACGACCTGCAGCGCCTCGGGCGATACGGCGGGGTACTGGGTTCCCACGCTCACGACCCTCGGGGGTCAGGTGATCCGCGCCCAGACGATCCTGCTCTACTACCGAGGCGAACCCGGGGCGAGGACCGTGGCCTTCCCGCCCGACCTGCGCATGGTCTCGAACACCTTGGCGTCGGGGGTGTCCCTATCCAACCTCATCGTCAAGTTCCCGCAGTGCTGGGACGGTGTCCACACCGACAGCGCCGACCACATGTCGCACATGGCGCACGCCTCGGGCCAGGGCTGTCCTTCATCGCACCCCGTCAGGGTTCCAGCGCTCACGATCGTGGCTCGCTACCCGCTGGCACGGGTCTCCGGACTCCGGCTGTCGAGCGGATCGCTGACCTCGCTGCACGCGGACTTCTGGAACACCTGGGACCAACCGACGCTCGAGACGCTGGTGGCTCGCTGCCTGAACACGTCCACATCGAGCTGCCCGAGGATCGACGGGTAGCGGGCGCCGCCACCCGGCGCGGGGTCCGAGCCTGGCATCCGGCGGTCTGCGCCTAGCCGTCGGATCCCAGGTTCGGATCCCCGCCGCTGCGCGTGCGCGAGGGATCGGCCGAGTCGGATTCGGGCAGCGTGATCCGATCGCGGGGGGGCGTGGCCCCGCTGCGCTCGGCGACCACGCTGAGACCCAGGTGCAGCGCGAGCGAGGTGGCCGCCGACCACAGCAGCATCGCGATCACCGTCAGCAACGGCCCGTAGGGATTGTCCGAGTCCGCGCTCACCGCCAGATATGCGCCGAGCAACGCGGTGAACACCGCCCACATCGCGAGCGCCGTGATCGCGCCGGCGACCAGGTCACGGGCGGGCGGATGCGTCGGCGACACCACCCGGAAGATCACCGCGATCGCCGCTCCGGCGAGCGCGAATCCGACCGGCCAGCGAGCGACCTCCCAGGCCGTGGCCGCGGAGCCATGCCAGCCGAAGCCGGTCGCGATGGAGCGCCCGGCTCCGATCATCACGCCGCCAGCGACCAGCGCCACGCCCGCGGTGAGGGCGAGGGCGAGGGCGCGACCGTATCGATCCAGTGCCGGCGGGTCGACCGAGATGTCGTGGAGCCGACGAGCCGACCGCTCGAACTGCGCCATCGCGAGGGTGCCCGACACGAGCGCCGCCCCCAAGCCGGTCACGGCAGCGGTCGCCCCTCCGCCGGCACCCTGGCGTGCCGCTTCCTGCAACAGACGCCCCGACGAACCCGGTGTCACCCGGAGCGCCATCTCCTGCACGATCGTGCGGAGCTGCTCCAGGTCGAGCACGCTCGCCAGGCCGACGAGGCCGACGAAGCCGGACATCATGATGAAAGCCGACTGATACGCGAAGGCACGCACGTGGCTCGTGCCGTCGGACCCACGCAGCCGGCGCAGCGCTCCTGCCGCCGTCGACATCAGCGTCTGCTGAGCATGCCTGCGGTCGGGTGACGAACGGCTCACGGCACATCCACCAGGTTCGACACCTCACGGAGGCGCCCCGCGAGCTCGGCCTCGCCGGCGGCCGTGATCGTCACGTGACCGAGCTTGCGACCGGGGCGCGCATCCTTGCCGTAGTCGTGGAGGTGCGCACCGGATACCGCCATCACGGCGGCTGCATCGGGCATCACACCGATGAGGTTCACCATGGCACTCTCGCCGACCGGTTCAGTCGGCCCCAGAGGAAGCCCGCAGACGGCACGCAGATGGTTCTCGAACTGGGAGGTCTCCGCGCCCTCGATCGTCCAGTGTCCCGAGTTGTGCACGCGGGGCGCCATCTCGTTGCCGAGCAGCGACCCACCGACCTCGAACAGCTCGATGGCGAGCACGCCGACGTACGAGAGCTCCGTCAGCACGGCGTGAGCACGCGCCTCCGCCTCTCGTCGCATCTCGGGGTCGACGTCGGGGGCAGGAGCACGCGTCAGCCGCAGGATGCCGTCGCGATGATGGTTCTCGACGAGTGGATACGCGACCGTCGCCCCGTCGCTCCCCCGAGCCGCCACGATCGAGAGCTCCCGGTCGAACTCGACGAAGGCCTCGAGCAGGCACGGCACCTCGCCGAGCGAGCGCCAGGCGTCGAGGGCGAGCAGCGCATCGTGGATCACCGCCTGACCCTTGCCGTCGTAGCCGAGCCGCCGCGTCTTGAGCACCGCCGGCGTGCCGACCCGGGCCAGCGCATCGGTCAGGGATGCAGGCGAGTCCACCGGCGCGTATGGGGGCACCGCGAGGCCCGTGCGCGTGAACAGCTCCTTCTCGACCAGCCGATCCTGCGCCGCCTCGAGCGCGCCCGGCGGTGGCAGCACGGGCACGAGCCCTTCGACGAACCGCGCTGCCTCGACGGGCACGTTCTCGAACTCGTAGGTGATCACATCGGCGAACGCGGCGAGGTCGGCGAGGGCCCCGAGGTCGTCGTACGTGCCGACGATGGCCGGTGCCACCGCGGCGGCCGGCGACGAAGGCGCCGGGTCCAGGGTCGTGCACTCGATGCCGAGCTCGTGACCCGCCAGGGCGAGCATGCGCCCGAGCTGACCGCCCCCGATGATGCCCACGCGCATCACGCCCACGGACTATCCCGCCGGGTCCGGGTGCGCGAGCACGGTCGACGTCTGCGACTCGCGGTATCGAGCCAGACGTTCGCGCACCCCGTCATCGCCGAGCGCGATCACCGAGGCGGCGAGCAACGCGGCGTTCACGGCGCCGGCTCGACCGATCGCGACGGTCCCCACGGGAACCCCCGCCGGCATCTGCACGATCGAGAGCAGCGAATCCATGCCCTTCAGCGCGTGCGACTCGACCGGAACCCCGAACACCGGCAGGCGCGTCTTCGCGGCGGTCATGCCCGGCAGGTGTGCCGCTCCCCCGGCTCCGGCGACGATGACCTTGAGCCCTCGATCGGCCGCGCTCGAGGCGTACTCGAAGAGCAGGTCGGGCGTGCGGTGCGCGCTCACGACCCTGGTCTCGGCGGGCACGCCCAGCTCGTCGAGGGTGTCGACGGCGTGGCGCATCGTTTCCCAGTCGCTGCGCGATCCCATGATCACGCCCACCACCGCGTCCGCCATCGTGGGCGCAGTCTAGACACCGCGTCCGCCGACCGGCCTCCACTGCAGCGGGCATCGCGAGATGCCTTCCGCGAGCCACGCGCTCGTGAGAAGATGCGAGCCTCGCCGGGTATCGGCGAGGCCGCCCGCCCGATCCACTGCGACAACGAAGGAGTCCCCCCGCATGCGACGCTTCCTGCTCTGCTTCATCGCGATGCTCGCGACCGTTGCTCTCGTGACGCCCTCGTGGGCCGCGACCACGATCACCGAGATCGTGCCTCGCCGCATCGAGGCGCCGGTCGAGAAGGCCTGTTCGTTCGATGTGACCGCCACCGACCGGCGCGAACAGACCGCGTCGAGCACGGTCGATGACAGCCGCACGCTGCTGAAGCGCACGATCTCCGGGCGCCAGGTCACCCTGTTCGAGCGGAGCGAAGGCCACCGCATCGAGATCGAGAGCCTGGGGACGGTCACCATCACCCGCCGGAGCGACGGCACGTACTCCTACGCTCAGCGCGGCTCCGGTGTGTGGTTCGACGACGGAAGCCTCTCGGGCACCCCGGAGCTGTTGCGGTTCACCGGTACGGTCCGCGCCGTGGGCGTCTACGACGCGGCGACGTTCACGTTCCACCCGACCTCCCGCACGATCAACGGGGTCACGTCGTCGATCTGCGAGATGCTCCTGTCCGGGCTGAAGACCCGTCACTGACGGGCCGCTTACCGCCCGAGACCCGCACGCCAGGCGCCCGGCACCGGGCCGTCGAACCTGATGTCGCCGGCCCCCAGCCAGCCGGCCAGCTCGCGGATCGCGCGACCCGTGGCGGCCCCGTCGCTCGCCCCGGTGCCCGGCTCGGCATGCACGGCACCGACGTGCAGCACGCCGGTCGAGCGGTCGAAGCGAGGATCGACGCGACCGATCAGGCGGTCGCCGCGCAGGACCGGCAGCACGAAGTACCCCCACCGCCGCTTCTGTTTCGGCACGTAGATCTCGATGCGGAAGTGGAAGTCGAACAGCGCTTGCGTGTGGTCGCGGTCGCTGACGAGATCGTCGAACGGCGAGAGCACGACGGTCCGCGGCTTCCATGGGCGATCGAGCAGCTCGGCATGCGCGAACCATTCTCCCTTCGTGATGCCCTCGATCCGCACCCGCACCGCGACGCCTTCGCGCTCGAGGTCGGTGAGCGCTCGCTGCCAGCCGTCGGGACGTCCGTCGAAGAGGAAGCCGAACTGCCGGGGCGTCGCGATGCCTCGCGCCTTGAGCTGTCGATCGAGGATCTCGCGCGCCACCTCGCGCGCCGGGTTCGCAGGCCCGTCGAGCGGAAGGCTGCGTGAGGCGAGGTCCCACAGTCGCTGCTGCCCGTCGCGGCCGACGATCATGACCTCGCCCTTGGACCAGAGCAGATCGAGGATCATCGCCACGTTGCGCCCCTGATCGTTCCACCCGCCCGTGTGCCAGCCGTCCGCCACCCGGTCCTCGAGATCGCGAGCCCGCAGCGGTCCGCGCACGCGCAGCTCCCGCAGCACGTACCGCCGGAACCGCTGGTTGGCCTCGAGCCAGTCGCGCACGTAGCGCCGCCGCATGAGGCCGCCCTGAGGACCGCCCGGATAGCGGCGCATCGAGACACGATGCAGCCACAGGTCGCTCGTCGGCACGATGTGCACCCAGTATTCGAAGAGCGACCGGTCGACCCAGAGCATCCGTTCGAGCTCGTCGATGCGGAAGCGCCGCCCGAGCCGCGAGAAGAGCACGAGATGCTCGGTGCGCGCGACGACCCTCGTCGGGTCGAGCTGCACCATCGTGAGATCGTGGACCGCCTCGGCGATCGAGACGGGACGGGGTCCGGCGAGGCGCTGGCCCATGATGCACAGCCGACGGGCCGTTCTCCTGTCGATCTCGAGCGGGGTCGACGAGCCTGACATCCGGCGGAGTGTAGGCGCGGGCGTCGCGGCGTTCGTCTAGTCCAGGCCAGACTACTATCGAGTGATCGCGTCGGCGAGGCTCTCGAAGTTGTCCACGTAGCGCTCCGCGTCGGCGTCGCTCATCACGATCGACGTGGTCCAGCTCTCCCACTTCGACCCGGGAGACTTGAAGACGCCCCGGTTCAGCTGCCAGAGCCAGGCGAGCTGCGGAACGCGGTCGTCGATCGCCCACAGATCGCGGTACTCGTGGATCGGGGTCGTGCTCCAGTCGATCGAGCCCTTCGCCCCCAGCGTCTTCATCGAGGCGGGGAGCCGGTAGGTCGCGATCACGTCCTCGCAGCGGTGCAGGATCGTGTTGAGCTCCTCGAGCCGCTCGTACGACGTCCGGCGTGAGCACCTGTTCGAGGTTCACCTTCGCGGCGGCCATCGTGAGCGGGTTGCCGTTGAACGTGCCGACCTGGTCGATGTCGCCCGAGATCACGCCGGCCATCGCCTCGGCGGTGCCGCCGATCGCGCCGCACGGGAGGCCCGCCCCGAGCGCTTTCGCGAACGCCACGAGGTCCGGTGCGACCCCGAACGCCTCGATCGCTCCGCCGCGCGCCACCGTGAAGCCGGTCTTCACCTCGTCGTAGCCGAACATCGCACCGTTGGCATGACAGAGATCCTTGAGCCCTTGCAGGTATCCGTCGTCGGGCAGCACCACGCCGCAGTTCGTCATGACGGGCTCGACGATCATGCCGGCGATCTCGCTCCCCCGCTCGGAGAACACCTCCCGGGCGAGCTCGAGGTCGTTGAACGGCACGCAGACGACCGAGTCGGTCGTGCCGGGGATCATGCCGGCCGTCTGTGGCACGGAGTTCGGGTGCTCACGTGGCCCGGCGGCGCTCTCCGGCGGGAAGACGCTCACCATGAGCGCGTCGTGGTGCCCGTGGTACGTGCCCTCGATCTTCACGATCAGGTCACGTCCGGTCGAGGCTCGCATGATGCGCACGACGTCGAGCGTGGCCTCGGTGCCGGAGTTGCCGAACCGCCAATAGGGAAGCCCGGTTCGCTCGGCGAGCTGTTCCGCGACCGGCAGCGCGTCGGCGGTCGGCTGCGCGAAGTGCGTGCCTTTGGCCACCCGATCGCGCACGGCCTCGACGATCTTCGGGTGGGCGTGGCCCATCACCATGACGCCGTAGCCGTTGTGGTAGTCGACGTACTCGTTGCCGTCGATGTCCCAGACCTTCGATCCCTCACCGCGGTCGACGTAGATCGGGTGCGGCGGCCACGTCTGCCACGACGACGACACGCCGCCCGGCAGATGGCCCTTCGCTTCCTCTCGGTAGGCCAGGGAACGAGCGTGCTTGTCGTCGAGGGCGGCCCCCTCACGCTTCGTGAGCTCCTCGACGAGGTCGAGGTCGATCTCCACGATGTCGGTACGGGTCGCGTTCATCGGATCTCCTCAGCGGTCCGCGGTGGGACCGCGCATGCTAGGCCGTCAGTGCGGTGGCGAACTCCTCGAAGTTCGAGACGTACCGTGCGGCGTCGTCCTCGGTGTGGAAGACCGAGAGCGTCCAGGTTTCCTGCTTGGTCCAGGGCGACTTGAACACGCCCCGGTTCTGCTGGAACAGCCATGCCAGGTAGCTGATGCGTTCGTCGATGCCGACCACGTCGCGGTACTCGCGCACCGGGTTCGCCGAGTAGATCACCGAGCCCTTCGCTCCGACCCCGGTGACGTGGGCGGGCAAGCCCGTCTTCTCGATCACCGACGTGAGGCCGTCCTTCATCGCCTTGTCGATGCGGTTGAACCCTTCGTACGCGTCGGGCACGAGGACGTCCAGCAGCGTGGCCTGCGAAGCGGCCATCGTGAGCGGGTTCCCGTTGAACGTGCCGGCCATGTCGTATTCGGCCTCGACCACCGGACGGTAGAGCTCGCGCGTGGCGCCGATCGCGCCGCACGGCGTGCCGCCGCCGATCGCCTTCGCGAGGCAGATGATGTCGGGAACCACACCGAACACCTCGGTCGCGCCGCCGTAGGCGAGCGTGGCGCCGGTCTTCACCTCGTCGTAGGCGAGGTAGGCGCCGTTCGCGTGACAGAGATCCTTCAACCCCTGCAGGTAGCCCGGCTCGGGCAGGATGACGCCGCAGTTCATCATCGCGGGCTCCACGATCATGCCGGCGATCATGCCGTCGTGCTCGGCGAACACCTTCTTCGCCGCCTCGAGGTCGTTGAACGGCACGACGCGCACGAGGTCGGCGAACGCTTGTGGCATGCCCATCGCCTGCGCCACGGTGTTCGGATGCTCGCGAGGGCCCATGTCGGCGGGGTCGGGCGCCACCGAGTACATGAGCGAGTCGTGGTGGCCGTGGTACGTGCCCTCGATCTTCACGAGCATCTCGCGTCCGGTGTTCGCGCGCATGAGCCGCGTGGCCTCGAGCGTGGCCTCGGTGCCCGAGTTGCAGAAGCGCCACAGTGGAAGCGTGAACCGCTCCGCCAGATTCTGTCCGATCACGTCGAGGTGCTTCGTCGGCTGCGCGAAGTGGGTGCCGAGCGCCGCCTGCCGCTGGATGGCCTCGACGATCTTCGGGTGCGCATGACCGGCGACCATGGCGCCGTACCCGAGATGGAAGTCGATGTACTCGTTCTGGTCGATGTCCCAGATGCGGTTGCCCCGACCCCGGTCGATGAAGATGGCGTGCGGAGGTGAGTCCTGCCAGCTCGATGCCACCCCCCCGGCGACGTGGCGATCAGCGGTCGCCCGGTAGGCGATCGACGCGCTCCTCGTTGGTTCCAGGGTCGCCTCTTCGCGTGCGATGAGGCTGTCGATCAGGTCCAAGTCGAACTCGACCTGTGCTGCCATGGCCTTTCACGCTCCTTCGCAGAACCGCCGGGCGACAACCAGGAGGGTGACGGATTGAACGGCGGTTCAAACTCTGCACCATGATACCCCAGGGCGGCCCGGCGAGGCCACCGGACTCGTGCGGCCCGGGCCCCGTTGGTATCGTTGTGGTCGCACATGGTGGGTGTAGCTCAGCTCGGTTAGAGCGCCTGGTTGTGGTCCAGGAGGCCGCGGGTTCAAATCCCGTCACTCACCCCAGGTCACCATCGTCGCTCGAGCGGGCAGGCCGGGGTCGCAATCGGTATCGTGATGCGGGCCTCTAGCTCAATCCGGCAGAGCAACGGACTCTTAATCCGCAGGTTCGGGGTTCGAATCCCCGGGGGCCCACCAGAGGGTCGCATCCCCCGCCAACAGCTGGATGTTGACGGTCGTGGGAAGCTAGAGCGGACGCCATGACCGACGACCAGCGAGCGGACGCGTTCTCGGAGCGGCTCTTCGGCACCGTCGTGCAGGCCTGGGATCTGCTGAGCATCTCGATGGGCACCAAGCTCGGCTACTACGACGCGCTGCGCGAGCAGCCTGCGACCTCGGTCGAGCTCGCCGGCCGCACCGGCACGGTCGAGCGGTACGCGCGGGAGTGGCTCGAGCAGCAGGCGGGCACCGGCATCCTCGTATGCCAGGATCCCGGCGCGCAGCCGGTCGAGCGCCGCTACACGCTTCCCCCCGAACACGCCGAGGTGCTGCTCGACGACGACTCGCTCCGCTTCCTCGGGGGCGCCGTGCAGATGCAGATGGCGGCGATCCTGTCGATGCCCGGCCTGCTCGAGACCTACCGCGGGAAGCAGGTCATGAACTGGGACGACTTCGGCGACGACATGCGTGACGGGCAGGGCGCGATGAACCGGCCCTTCTCCATGTCGTCGCTCGGCAAGGGTGCTCTCGGCGCGGTACCCGAGCTCGCGGAGCGGCTGGAGGCAGGGGCGCGTGTCGCCGACATCGGGTGCGGGCTGGGATGGTCCTCGATCGGCCTGGCGCTCGCGTACCCGGGCGTGATCGTCGACGGATACGATCTCGACGAGCCCTCGATCGAGGCTGCCGTGCGCTTCGCGAAGGAACACGGCGTGGACGACCGGGTGCGGTTCCATGCGGTCGATGCGGGAAGCGAAGCCCTCGCCGGCGAGTACGACCTCGTGCTCGCGGTGGAGTGCGTGCACGACATGTCGCATCCGGTGCCGGTGCTCGCGACCATGCGCCGCATCGCGAAGGCCGGAGGCTGGGTCGTCGTCGTCGACGAGCGGGTCGCCGAGCGTTTCGATCCGCCGGTCGACGACCTCGAACGGTTCTTCTACGGATGGAGCATCTCGACGTGTCTTCCCGACGGCATGTCGGCCGAGGGGTCGGTCGGCACCGGCACCGTCATGCGCGCCGGCACGCTGCGCGGGTACGCACTCGACGCCGGTTTCAGCGACGTCGAGGTGCTGCCGATCGAGAACGACTTCTTCCGGTTCTACCGCCTCGTCGGCACCTGATCCACACGGCTACTCGGGATAGCCGAGCTGCCGGATGAGGTCGGTCGTCGCGCCGTCGAAGGCCTCCCGCACGAGCGGTGTGAAGTGGTTGCGCCAGTCTCCCGCCACGCCCTTGCGGAGCTTCGACCCCGTGTCCTCCTGGCCCGGCTTGCGACCCGACAAGGCCTCGAAGCTGTACCGGGCGAGGAGCGCACCGCGGTCGGCATCGGACATGGTCACGTCGCAGTGGTCCAGCAGCCGGGCCCACGAGCGGTCGCGATGCTCCCCGATCAGATCCTCGTACCGGACCACCACGACGTCGGGATCGTCGGCCTCGGCCCACGACGCCAACGCATCGAACAGTCCGTATCGGGCGAGCATGCCGACGCACTCCACGAGCGCAGCTTCTTCGTCGAGGTCGGTGAGGAGCGCGCGCGTGCGGGCCAGACCGCGGCTGCTGTTCGTCGGATGGGAGCTGATCGACGAGAAGTACCAGCTCACGACGACGTCGCGTGGATCTCGCATCACGAAGAACGCCCGCCACGGGCCCGGCCTGCTCAGCGCCGTGAAGCCGGAGTAGGGCAGGTACAGGGGCGAGACGATGCGGCCGGATGGGAAGGGTCGATCGAAGCCGAGGTCGCGGTAGCCGCGGCTCCGATCGGCCTCGTCGAGGCGCGGACCGTACGCGTAGGTGCGCAGGCCGGTCGCGCGGTAGACGGCCGGATCGGCGAGCACCTTGCGGACCCACTGGCTGCCGGTCTTGTGCACGCAACAGTGGTAGATGTTGCGCAGCCCACTCCGCCGATCCACGCGGCGCAGGCGCACCCGGTGCTCGGCGAACGCCGCCTTCGCCCGAGGCGGCACGAGGTTGCGGATGCGCTGGTTGCGCAGCAGTCGCTCGTGCACCGACATGTCGTTCGACCTCCCCGCTACCTGAACCGGATCACCCGTCGAGCGCGGCCGACCAGCCAGCGACGCTGACGAGCGGACAAACCCACGAACACGGCGATCGCGGTCAGCACGATCCCCGACACGGCCGCGGCGGCGACGAGCGCCGGCCACGACCCGACCCCGACCACGGTGCTCAGGGCCGCAGCGACCGCGAACAACGCCGCGGTGACGACCCCGGCCCGCAGCAGCGCCACGACCTGTGCCGACGTGGGGATCGACAGGATGCGGCCGATCATCATCGGATAGGTCACGCTCTGGATGGTGCGGCCGGCGATGAAGCCGGCGGCGAGGCCCGAGATGCCGAGATCGAACCTCGCCACGAGCACCCACGCGAACAGGACCGACAAGCCCGCGGAGACCACGCCGAGCAGCACCTTGCGCCGGATGTTCAGCGTGAGGTCGATGATGTTGGAATCCACGCGGATGAGCGTGAGCTGCAGGATCATCACGACGATGAGCAAGGTCGGGATCGCCCCCGGGTAGTAGCGCGCCTCGACCCACAGACGCAGGAACGACTCCTCCCACAGCAGCACCCCCGCACCGGCCACCGTCGCCATCAGCCACGCGACCGCCATGGTCTCGCTGCGAACGCGCGCCGCCCGGACCGTCTCCCCCGCGCCGATGAGGCCCCCGAGGCCCGGCGCCATGCCGAAGATGACGCTCGCGACCGCGCCGGTGATCGTCAGGGGGATGAACCGGGTGAGCGAGTAGCTCGTGACCTGCGAGGCCGATCCGGCGATGCCGAGCACGACGATGTCGCCGCCCATCGTCACGCGGGTCACGAAGTTCCAGATCAGGAACCACCAGCTCAGCCCCAGGAACCGGCGCACGGCGGCGCCGTCGGGCCGGGCGACCCCGAACCAGGGGATGTGGACGCGGGCGAGCCACAGGTACAACCCCCCGCTCGTCACGGTGACCCCGACGGTCGCGGCCGCGAGACCGATCAGGCCGGTCCCGCCCACGGCGGCGGCGACCATGAGCGCGCCGCCGACGAACTCGATGCCGGCGGTGAGACCCATGCGCTTGTAGCCGAGGTTCTCGCCGGACAGGGTCGCCCACGGGATGTTCGTGAGTCCCATGACGACCATGCCGGCGACGAGGATGCCCGCGGTCACGCGGATGACGTCGTGGTCGGCGGGTGCGACATCGAGCCAGATGGGGGCGTACCAACCCACGACCGCCCCGATCGGGATCAGGACGGGAACGAAGATGAGCCAGACGACGAGTGCGCTCCCCACGGCTTGGCGCTTCACCTGGACGTCGTCGGACGACTGCCGGTGGGCGATGAACCACTTGAGCGCCTCGCTCGGCCGGCCTCCCGCAGGGTTGGTCTGCCCGATCAGACGTTGCACGACCTGCCAGTTGCCGAAGCTCACGTCACCGAGGTAGCGCAGCAGGAGCGGGTTGACGACGAAGCCGACGATCGCCTTGGCTCCCTGGTTCATCGCGGTCGCCACCGAGTTCAGCGACGCCTTCTTCGTGAGGCTGCCCCCGGAGGCACGGGTGCGAGGCCGCACGCCGCTGACGGGATGGGCACGCACCGGCCGTCAGATCCTCGACCAGATCGCCGACTTGATCTCGGCGAGCACCTCGTCCTTCGAGCGTCCCGCGTCGACCACTATCGGATCGAGGCGGGACCAATCACGGTCGCGGATCTCCTCGCAGCGGCGGCGGACGACATCGGGGTCGTCGATCCCGCGGCGGCGCTCGACGGCGAGGTCGGGGTCCACGGACAGCACGACGAGGAGATCGGGGTCGTGGATGCGCTCGTAGTAGGTGCGCTCGCGACGTGCCAGGAACCTCGCGATCCCGCTGCCTCCGGGCGTGTCCAGCATCCTGCCGGCCAGCGGCCCGTCCATGAGCTCGATCTCCGGCAACGGGAACCGGTCGCTGATCACGATGCCGCCGGCCGACGCCAGGCGGCGTGCCCGCCGGTACGCGAGATGCCGATCGCGGGCCACCGTGACCTGCTGGATCAGCCGCGCCGACGTACGGGGGCTGATCGCGCGCCCGTCGGAAGCCGCCAAGGCGGCGCCCGATACCCGCGACTCGCGCATCAGGCCGCGCACGCCGCGCTTCCATACCCGCCTGACGATCGTCGATGTCAGCGAGCTCGTCGGCTTGCCGAGGTGCGCCGTCGTGGTCGTGAGGTCCCTGGAGAGCCAGTCGCGCAGTGCGGCGACCACCGTGGACTTGCCGGACCCGTCGCCGCCCACGACCGCGATCAACCTCCCGCCACCCGCGAGCCGTGCCCGTGGCGGCGGTCGGTGCAGCACATGGCGACGAACGATGACGCGAGCCCTCCGGAGGAGCCGGAGCACCCCGTCGGCGCCGGGGCGCCGCCTCGCGTACGGCGCGAGGACCCGTTCGAGGCGATGGGCGGTCCGCACCCGGTCGGCACGGGACGCGCCGCCTTGAACGCACGTCCTGCATCGCTCCCACAGCTGCCCGCCAACGAACGGCAGGTGCTCACGCACCGCGGCCCGAGCGCCTTCGAGGTCGGCCCGCCGCAGCAGGTCCTCGAGCTCGCGCGTCTCGCTGGCGGCCAGCCTTCCTTTGCCGGATGCGATCGCGTCCCAGGTGGAGTGCTTGAGCATCATGCGCACGACGAAGACCACGAGTTCGAGCTCCGGTGCGGGGATCGGCAGCGGATACGCATCGTCTGGAACGACCGAGCGCAGGTAGGCGTCCTCGATCGGCAGTCGGTAGTTCTTCGTGGTGTCGTCTCCGAGCACGAGCTGCTCGTGCACGTGGATGTGCAGCAGCCGGCCGGACGGTTCATCGAGCGCGTACGAGTGGAAGACGCCGGGAACCCGCTTCATCGTGGGCGCAACCGCATCCTTGAAGCCGAGGCTGCGGATCACCTCGACGAACCGCGGCACGTCGGCGAGACCCACCAACAGGTCGAGGTCGCTGTCGCCGCGAACGGCTCGCCCCTGCGCATCGTTGCTCTTCCAATGGCACCAGGCGATGCGTTCGTGGACCAGCGCCTCGCGCAGCCGCGCGGAGAGCGACAGGGCATCACCCGCAGCGTGCGCTCGATCGCCGATCCCGGACGTGGGGAGCATGCTCTTCATCGGTACGATCCGTGACGAAGCCGGCGACGGTCGTGATGCGTGCGGGGTCGCAGACGTCATGGGTCTGCCACGGTACGGAGCCCCGTGCGGCCTCGCACCGGCGGCGGGGGGTACTTCCGCTACGTCGATCACCGCATCGATCATGAGCTGATCGCGTCGGTCCGGTGCTCGCCCGGCGTGCGCGCCGGGATCCACGCGTGGTCGGCCGGGAACACATCACCGGCGGTGTACGTATCGATGCCGAACACGTCCACGATCTCCATGGCACGGGCTTCGTCGCTCGCGTCGACGCGCCGGCGCCACTTGTCGACGAGGTCGGGCCGTCGTTCGGCGGCGGTCTCGTAGAGCAGGTGCTGCGTCTCCTCGCTCGACTTGATCTTGACGTTCACCGAGGGCACCGTGAGGGCGGCGCGCATGCGATCGGGCGCCGGCAGGGCGAGCGTGTGGGCGAGCTCGGTGATCACGGGCTCCGGCTCGACCACCATCTGCTCGTACGTGACGACCGCCCAGTCGTCGGTCGACGCGCGCAGCGGCACCGCGTTCTGCAGGCACCACGACAGCACCCCTTGCTCGAGGTGGCTGCCCGACGACGCGATGCGGTCGGCGACGGCGAGCTGCTCGACGGAGAAGTGCTCGCGGTACGACGTCTCGAGGAACGCCCCCAGCAGGGGGAACCGCTCCGACGAGATCGCCACGGCGATGGGGTGACGCAGGAGGTACACGATGCGGGCGTCGAACGTGGAACCGAACCACGCGATGCGGTCGGCGAGTCCGTGGATCTCCTTCACGACGATCCGGCGTGTCACGGGCCGGTAGTGCCCGCGCAGCAGGGTTGGGGTTCGCGAAGCGGACCCGCCCCGCGAAGATGTCGGCGAAGTAGCGTTCGAAGATCGGCACGCTCGACTCCTCGTAGAGCGCTTCCCAGCGATCGATGCCGAGGTGCCTGCGGACGTGCGGGTTGAACAGGCTGAGGGGCTGGTTGCAGTACTTGAACCCCGGCTGCGTCCAGATGAGCTCCATCAGCCAGGTGCTGCCGCTGCGAGGCGTCGAGAACAGCAGCACGTTGGGGGTGCCGTCGGGGCGATGCACGTTCGACAGGGTCTTCACGGCGTGCTTGAGGCCTCTGCTCATGACGCCGCTCCTCGGATCGGGCGCGGGCCCGCCCGCCATGCTTCCACTGCGGCGAACACCTCCGTCGCGAGCGCATCGGCTGACATCTCGTCGCCACGCAGGCGCACGATCGTCGGGCCGTCTGCATCGGCGGCCGTGACGTCGGCCACGACCTCGTCGAACGCCCGACGGTAGCCGGCGAGGAACCGCACCTTGTCCGCCAGGGGGAAGTCGGGCGTCAGGAACCAGTGACCTCGATGATCCGCCCGCTGCAGCAGCACCTCATCCGCCGCATCGAGCATCACGACGATATCGAGGTGCTCGGACCACCGGGCGAGCGAGTCCTGCCACCATCGCACGAAGGGCTCGCTCGTCGTGAGGGCGGGACCGAACGCTCGCAGCCGTGCGAGCCGGTACCACGGTCCGTGATCGAAGACGATGACGCTCGCCGACCCGGTGCGCGTTCGCGCGATCGCCCGCGACCACGTCTCGAGCCTGGCAACCGATCGCATCTCGCGTCGGTCGAGCCACCGATCCCGAGGGCGCAGCCGCAGCCAGACGGCGAGGAACGCGCCGAGCCGGCGCGTCGTCGGACCGATGTACGCAAGCTTCGAGAGCCCGATGCCGGCGCTGACCGCATCATCGCGCGCGCACAGCTCTCGAACGAGGGTCGACTTGCCGACGGCGGCTGGTCCCATGATCTCGATGAACACGGGGGCGCCGCTGTGGACGCGCTGTGCACCGGGGCGCGGGTCCGCGGCCGGTCGTCGGGCATCACCCGTGCTCATGACCACCCCCGTCGACGAGGGACCGATAGGCGCGCTCGGCCCGCTGCCGCAACCCGGCGAGCGCGGGAGCGCGGTATCGACGGGTCATCGCGGGTTTCGCCGCTTCCCGGGCCGTGGAGGGGCGGCCGACCCGATGCTCGAGGTCGCGACGCGCCCCCGAACCCGGCGACCCGCGGAAGTCGCGGGTGCGCTCGAGATACTCGTCGAAGCTCAGGTGACCACCCGCGAAGCGGTTGAACGCCGGCTGCCACGGGGGTCCTTCGGCGCGCTCGTCGATCAGCGAGAAGACCTGGGCCACGTTGGCACCCGTGTGGTCGAACTCCGCGAAGCTGGTCGAGGACCGGCGGTTGAGCTCGCGGATGACCAGGCCGAGATCGGAGGTCACCGACTCGAAGGTCGCGATCACGAACCCGTTCCGTGACGGCACGAGGCGCTCGTAGAAGGCAACGTAGGTCTTCAGCCACTGGCGAGCCGTGACCTGAGGCTGACGGATCATCGCCGATACGATCGTCGCCTCGGGATCGCGAACGGTGACCAAGACCGGCACCCCGCGAGCTGCCGCTTCCAGGAGCGGAGCGACCGCATGCATGTGGTGGGCGAGCCTCACGTGCCCGTTCTGCGCCAGCTGGAACGCTACGGTGGCGAAGGTGTTCGCCGAGCGCTCCATGCCGTCGATCACGAGCTCGGTGTCGGCATCGAGCGCGGAATCCGGGCGCTTCAGACGGGCCAAGGGCAGGTACAGCGATGGATGCATCATGACCGAGCGCCTGACCGCATGGCGAGGTGACCCCATGACGCGGCCCCGGGATATCGCTCTGGTGTGCGGTGCGGTCATGGTCACCGCCGCCTCGACCCGATCAGGGCGCCGTACGCATCGGACAGGCGCCGGTAGAAATCGTCGGACGTGAACCGCTCACGCACGCTGGTCGCTGCCGCAGCACCCATCGACTCCCTCTGCAACGGGTGGCGCAGCAGGTCGACGATCGCCCGGGCGAGCGAGGCGGCATCACCCGCAGGAACGAGCACGCCGGTCGCTCCGTCGTCGATCTGCTCCCTCGGGCCGCCGATGTCGGAGGCGACCACGGCCTTGCCGAGAGCCATGCCCTGCAGCACGACGCCTGGGAACGGGTCGGGGTGGGTCGAGCAGTGCGCCACGACGTCGGCCGCGGCCATGATCGCCGCGACATCGGTGCGGAAACCGGTGAAGGTGACGGCCGCGTCGACACCGAGCGCCTCAGGCAGGTCGTGGATGTGGGCCGCGTACCTCGCATGGTGGGCGCCGTCGACCTCGCCGCCCACGACGACGAATCGTGCGTCGGGGAACTCGGCGAGCACCGCTGGCACGGCTCGCAGCAACACCTCGTGACCTTTGGGCTCGACGAGTTTGGCCACCAGCACCACGACGGGCGCATCCTCGGGCAGTCCCAGTTCGTCACGCAGTGCCTCGCCGCTCAGGCCGGGGCGGAACGCCGAAGGATCAGGCCCGGGATCGTGGATCACCGACACCTTCGGCGTCGCGACGTGCTGGCGCGCGAACACCTCACGCTCGACCGACGCCGAGACGGCGATGATCTCGGTCGACAGCCACGCGACGACCCGCGGCAGCACGAAACGCACTGGACGAGGCCACGACGAGATGTCGGCCCTGATGTGCCAGACGCACGGCACGCCCGCCATCCTCGCCGCGATCGCCCCGTAGACATCGAGGATCTCGTTCACGTGCACGAGCGCGATCCGCTCGGTTCTGATGATGCGTGCGAGCCGTCCCGCGCTCCGCACGGTGCCGACGAGATCTCCCACGTAGCTCGACACCGACCGGCCACGCTTGGGCCGGGGCAACGGCATGGAGTAGGCCGCGGGCACGTTCCCGTGGCCGGGCGCGGTGCCTGCCGGATCGGACGGCAGCACCATCACGGGGCGGTAGCCCCACTTCCCGATCTCGGAGCCGATGTCGAACAGGCAACGCAGCGCTCCCCCCTGGCGATCGGCGTCCGACGACGTGTACAGGATCTTCGGCGCCTCGCGGGTACGGACCGATGCCGTCATCGGTACTCCTCCACGCCGTACCGCTTCGACACCTCGTCGAAGTACGCGTGATCGGCGTCGCCGAAGTACTCCCGCCACTGACCCGACGAGCCCGAGCGGAAGAAGAGGCCGTTGCCCGTCGCGGCCGGCGCCCTCCGGCGTTCCGCGGCCTGCAGGCTCGGGAAGCTCGACCGCTCGATCGCTTCGCTGAGCACGGCATCGTCGACGCGCGTGCCGAGCGTATCGAGCAGGCGCCCGAAGGCGTGGTGCGGATCGGAGAGCATGTCCTCGTAGCGCAGCACGAGGGTCGAGTGAGGGCGCCACGACGCGTAGTGCTTGAACCAGCTCTCCAGTCCCTGCCGGCGGTCGCGGATGAACCGGTCGAACGGCTGGCTCGACTCGTCGCGCTTGTCCCGGATCAGGTGGAAGCGCGACACCATCACGTCGCGGGGGTCCCTGATCAGGGTGATCGCCGTCGGGCGGCCGAACGCCGGGGAGTAGCGGTGATGGGTCTTGATGACGCGAGGCACCGACGCATGCGGCCACCTGCGGAACAGGTCGTTGGCACCCAGCGCAGGCATCGTGTCGTTCAGGACGGGTTCCACCTCTCGGCCCTGCCACTCGCACAGGCTGATCACGTTGCAGAGCACGTGCCGCGTCCACGTCGTGCCCGACCTGGGGAAACCGGCGAGCAGGAAATCGCGCCTGCGCATCGCCATGACGCCCGATGCCACGAGCACGTACCGCCTGATCGAGGCAGCCACCTCAGCTCGCGAGCTCATGTGCCTCGGACCCCGTGCGATAGAGCTCCCGATAGCGGGCGACGGCCGTGCCCAGCGTGAAGGGCGATGCCGCGAACCGGGCCTGGCGGTCGCGTCTCGCTTCGTCGCTTCGCCGGTCCAGGGCCGCGGCGAGGTTCGCGGCGTGGCCACGGATGTCGTTGGGTGCGGCGACCGCGACATCGGCCGGGAAACAGGATGCGATCTCACGCATCGAGGGGATGTCGCTGGTCACGATCGGCAGTCCTGCCGCGAGCGCTTCCAGCGGGGCACCGGGCAGGCCTTCCCACGACGAGGGGAAGAAGAAGACGTCGGCTCCGAGCAGCAGCCGGGGCACGTCCGTGCGATCGCCGGTCACGACGCACGATGCCGAGATGCCGAGGTCGCCGATCATCCGCTCGATGTCCTGCCGGAGCACGCCGCTGCCGACGAGCAGCAGCCGAACCGTGGGATCGCGCTCCAGCACCTCCCGCATCGTGTGCACGATGGCCGCATGGTTCTTCTGCACCGTGAACCTGGCGACGTTGATGATGACGCGGCTCTCGGCCGGCCACCCGAACTCCTCGCGCACGCTGCGGGGGTCGCCACCCTCATGGAACGGTTCGTGATCGGTTCCGTTGTAGATGACGGTGCATCGGCTCGCGGAGCGCCAACGCTCCGGGAAGACGCTGTCGAGCGCGCTGCGGGACACCGCGACGACGTGGGTGGAGTGCCGCGCGATGAGCGAACGCATCGCCCAGCCGAAGATGCGGTTCGCCAACACCGCGCGAACGATCCTCGACCTGGCGCCTTGACCGGGGTCACCGATCGAGTTGTGGATCGTGACGATCCTGGTGGGGATCCTGCAGAGCGCAGCGAGCCACACGATGAATCCGCTCAGGAGCTGCGGCTCGGTGTTGACCACGTGGAAACGCTCGTCGCGGAGCAGGCGCGCGAACCTGATCGGGAACCACGGTGAGCGGATCGACACTTCGGTGACCGACCCTCCGGCACGAAGCACGTCCTGCCGGATCTCGGTGGGGCCCAGGCCGATGGAGCAGAAGGTGAATCCCATGCCGTCACGACGGTGGAGCGCCTCGCAGACCTCGAGACTTCGGAGCTGGGCACCGGCACGTTCGAGGCTCCCGAACACGAAGAGCGATCGTCGCTCATCCACGCCGTCTGGGATCACGCCGGGCCGTCCTCGATGACGGCCGCCCTCCGCGATGCGGATCCGCCCGATCGCCCCCCGATCAGCATGGGGACGAAGTAGACGAGCAGCCAGCCCCACGTCAGCGCACGCACGAACAGCGCCGATGAGTTCCTTACCCAGATCAACGACTCCGACATCACGAGCAGGCTGAAGGCGACCGTCCGCACGTCCCAGCTCCTGGTCGACACGTACCGCCAGAGCCTGGTGAGTCCCCAGCCGAGCACGACGTAGAGGGCGACGACCCCCGCCGCCCCGAACTGCAGGTACGCCTCAGCGATCTGCAGGTAGCCGGGCCCCGCGTTCCGGCCGGGCGCGAGATAGGACAGCACCCACTGGCTCGGGGGGAAGCTCCGGATGCCCACGCCGAGCGGCGTGAGCCACACGGAACGGAACGGCACTGCGACGACGAGCGAGCTCAGGTAGTCGCTGCCGTAGTGATACCTCTCCTCTTGGGGCACGACCTTGACCGTCACCATGAGGGTCTGGTAGCTGCCCGACGTCGTGATCAGGAAGCCGCCGAGGGGGCCTTCCCCGTAGGTGTTCGTCTCCTCCACCTGGTTGGTCGCCGCCATCTCGAGCGACGAGCCGGACCACTGTGAGATCGGAACGGTCCGCAGGTTCAAGATGACGGGCATGAGGAACGCGACGAGCACGGCCACGCCGAGGGTGCGGCCGAGGCTGAACCTCGAGCCCCGTAGGAGCATGCCGCACGCGATCATGATGATCGCTGCGAGCGGTCCGCTGCGGTCTCCGATCGCGAGCATGACGGCGAGCGCCGGGATCGCGAGCAGCACGACCAGGCGGCGCGATCGCCGATCGTCGCTGGCGGCGGTGAGGATCAGCAGCGACCACGGCAGCAGTCGTGACAGCGACACCCCCGCGATCTGCGAGATCTCACCGGCTCGCTTGGCTCCGTGGAACGCGTGGTACCCGCCGTCGACCGCGAAGGCGAGCGCCCCTCCCGACACGGTGGATGCGATGATGATCACGGCGGAGACCGCGTACATCACGTAGCCGAGCCTCCTGAGGATCTGCGCGTCCATGGCGGCTCGATCGTTCGGCTGCCCGGCATGTTCGCCGTCCGGCCGCATCGTCTTCGTCGACATCGCACCGAGCAGGAAGGCGGAGAAGGCCAAGGCGATCACCGGCATCGCGACGAGCGTGCTGTCCAGATCGATCCATTCCCAGTCCCGGAACGCCTCTTGCCCTTGGAACTGGAACAGCAGCAGCGGGCCGCACGTGAAGAGGTACGTGACCACGAGTAGCAGCACCGGGAACGACAGCAACCCGACGCGCTGTACGAACATCACGCACGCGATGACCGCAGTGCAGAACACGACGGTCGCGAGGGCCGATGAGCGAAGATCCCCGAGCGGGAACGGCTGATGGGTGAGCACGAGCCAGCCCAGCCCGGTCGTCGCGATGGCAGCCGATGCGGCGAGGAACAGGCGCAGGTGCTCCCTGAAGACCCAGTCGTCCGTCAACTGACGAGCGACCGGGCGGCCGGCGTGCTCCAGCGCGACGCGCTCCAAACGTGTCTCCTCGGTTTCCCCGACTGCGCGGTGTGTGCTTCACACGGCGCCGTCGATACTGGGCAAGGAACGTCCGTCGGTCGTCGCGCACCCGCGCCACGATGCGTACCGCGGGCGGCGTAGGCGCCTCGCGCTCGGCCCGGCTGGTTGCCCCTCTGGGGCGTCGAACCGAGCGGACCACCCCCACCGTCGCATGCATGACGCTACGTCGTCTGCGTGGCGAAGAGCGCAGTGAGGCTCCCTAGACTCCGCATCCCCAACGTGGTTTTTCGCGCGGTGATCGGGTTCGTTCATGACATCCGGTGACGGCGAGCTCCACGTCGAACACCGAGCGATGCATCGGCGAGCGACCCTGGAGGCGCGGATGATACGGACATCGGATGCACGCGCATCGGCCCCGCCCGGCATGCGGGACCTCGTGGCGGTCCTGGCCCGACGGGTGTGGCTGGTGCTGCTCGTGGCGATCCCCGTCATCGCCGCGTCGACCCTGTACTCGTACACCCGAACGCCGTTGTACGCGGCGAGCACGAACATCCTGGTCCGCCCCGCACTGGTGAGCTTGACCGTCGGATCGCGCTCGCCCGAGCTCGATGCCCAGACCGAGTCGAACCTCGCGACATCGACCGCCGTGGCGACGCTCGCGGGCGAGGCGATGGGGTCCACGCTGACGCCCCAACAACTCCTGAAGCAGGTGTCGGCGAACATGGTGAACGGAACGCAGTTCCTCACGATCTCGTTCAGCGACGCCGATCCGGAGACGGCGCAGCGAGGCGCGACCGCCTTCGCGGACGCCTACCTCGAGTACCGCCGGGTCCAGGCCCAGGCGGTGATCCAGCAGCAGCGCGCCGGGATCGACGCGCAGCTGCAGGCGGTACGCCTGAAGCAGCAGGAGATCGCCGCCCGCCTCGCGACGCTCCCCCCCGACGCACTGGCGAGACAAGGCCTGCAGTCTCGGCGCGAGGTCCTCAGCCGGCACCCAGCTGTTCCTGCAGAACCAGCTCCTCGCGCTGCTGAGCGTCACGTCGGATCCGGGTGAAGTGGTCGATCCCGCCGTCGTCCCGACCACCCCCAGGACCCCTCGTCACGAGTTCGACATCGCGGTCGGCGTGCTGCTCGGACTCGGACTCGGGATCGCCGCGGCCCTCCTCGCCGGAACGCGGCAGCGACGCGGTCCGCACACCCGCAGAGCTCGAACAGCGACTCGCCATCCCTGCCATCGGCGCCATCCCGAGGGTGAAGCGCCTGTCCGCCGACCGCTCCCTTGTGGTCGCCGGAGGGCAGCGCACGCTCATCGCCGACGCGTTCAGGCGACTGCGCACGGGCCTGCTGGGCATCGTGCGACCGACGGATACGACCATCCTCGTCACCAGCGCCGTCGACGGTGAGGGCAAGACCCTCACGGTGGCGAACCTCGCCGCCGCGCTGGCAGAGATCGGACGACGGGTCATCGTCGTGTCGGCCGACCTCCGCCGGCCCCGGCTGCACGAGATCTTCCCGTCAGACGACCGTCCCGGCTTGAGCCGGGGACTCGTCGACCACACCCCTGCCTGGGAACTCGTGCAGGACACCGACATCCCCAACCTGCGATTCGTTCCGTCGGGGGTCCTGCCGGAGAACGTCGAGCCGGTGAACCTGCTGCAGAGCGACCGCATGCTGCAGCTGTTGAAGACCTGGGGCGCCCAGGCCGACGTGATCATCCTCGACAGTCCTGCCGTGCTCGGCGTTCCGGATTCCCTGGTGCTCGCTCGAATGGTCGACGGTGTCGTGTTCGTCGCCGACGCAGACGCCGACAGATGGGACGACATCGTCTCCGCTCGGGATGAGCTGGAGCGTGCCGGTGGTGACCTGATCGCCACGGTGTTGAACGGCGCCAAGGTCTCGCGTCGTGACCGGCGACGGGCACGGAGGTCCCGGGCGATCGAGACTCGTCCTTCGAACATCACCCGCCTCCCCCGGTCGGCGGAGCGCCCGGAGGCCGCTCGTCAGGAGCTGTGACCGGGGTGTCAGGGTCGCCCCGTCTCGCTCACGATCGACAGGCGCCGGTCGTGCCGCCGCTCGACGATCCGCCGCGCGTGGTCTCGATCATCGGATCGGGCCGCAGCGGCTCGACGTTGCTCGACATCGTCGTGGGGAGCCACCCCAACATCGAGGGGGTGGGCGCCCTCGCCAAGCTGCCGCGATCGGGGTGGACCCCCGATGACGATCGCCGGTGTTCGTGCGGCTCCGCGATCCATCGATGTCCGTACTGGACCGCCGTGCACGAGCGATGGCTCGACGAGGTCGGCCGTGACGGGCTGGCGAGATACGTCGAGCTCCAGGATCGGTACGAGCGATCGTCGAGCCGATGGCCCAGGCTCGCGCTCGAGCGACGACGCCCCTCGGGGCCGTTCCTCGAGTACGCCCGGATGACCGCCGCCCTGTACGGCGCCATCCGCAGCGTGAGCGGCAAGTCGGTGATCCTGGACTCGTCGAAGAAGCCGCTCCGCACGTACGCGCTGCTCGCCGGTGGAACGCTCGACGTGCGCGTGCTGCATCTCGTTCGCGACGGGCGAGGCGTCGTGTGGTCCAGGCTGAAGGCGTTGCCACGTGACGTGGAAGCGGGCGTGCCGTCCACCCGGCCACCGACCCCCCCATGGCGGACCACGCTGCATTGGACCCAAGCCAACCTCGAGAGCGAACTGGTGGCGCGACGAGCGGGCCGCGGCCGGGCCGCCCGGGTCACCTATGAGACGTTCGTCGCCTCGCCCGGCACCCTGCTCCGAGACATCTCCCCCGTCGTGGGCGAGGATCTCGCGGAACTCGCGCGGGGCCTCGACGAAGGACGGGACCTGCACGCGGGGCACCGGGTCGGGGGCAACCGCATGCGGTTCTCCGGTAGCGTGCGGCTCCGTCCCGATCTCGAGTGGACGGCCAAGCTGCCCGACGGCGATCGGACCACCTTCTGGCGCATGGCCGGCTGGATGGCGCGACGATACGGCTACGAACGGTGAAGACCTGGCCGGATCGGCGGCGCGCGGACGCCGAGGAGCTCGCCGTCGAGGTTCCTTCCGGCGACAAGCGGCTGGTGCTGCTCTGCCAGCACTTCTATCCGGAGATGATCTCCACCGGCATGCACATGACCGAACTCGCCACCCGGCTCGCGGAACTCGGGTGGCAGATCACCGTGCTCACCTCACAACCCAGCTGGGGCACCGACGGTCCCGATGACGGGCCGGTGCCGGCCGACATGACGTATCGGGGTGTGCGGATCCTGAGGGTGCCGACGCTCGGAAGTCAGAGCGGCGGGCTGGTGTCGAAGACCGTTTCCGCGCTTTCCTACGTGCCGTCGGCAGCGTGGGCGCTGTGGCGTCGCCGTGCCGACTACCGCAGCCTCGTGATCACGACGAACCCTCCCTTCGTGGGGGTGCTCGGATGGGCGGTGTCGCGCCTGTTCCGCCGGCCGTACCTGGTGATCGTCTACGACGTCTTCCCGGAGTTCGCCATCAGTCTCGGGGTGGTCTCCGGGGACTCGTGGCTCGCCGAGCTCTGGCGCAGGACCACGCGCACGATCCTGTGTGGAGCCGCGGTCGTGGTGGTCATCGGCCGCGACATGCAGGCCCTCATCGAACGCAAGATGCCTCCGGCCCTTCATCGCCGGATCGTGATGATCCCGAACTGGTCCGATGAGCGGCACGTGCGGCCCGTGCCCCCTGCCGTGAACACCTTCCGCCGCGACCACGTCGGCGACGACAGGTTCGTGGTGCAGTACGCGGGACGGCTGGGGGACAAGCACGCCCTCGAACCGCTGATCGATGCCGCCCGCCTGTTGCACGGCGCGGACGTGCTGTTCCAGTTCGTCGGCGAGGGCGCCAAGAAGCCCGTGCTCCAAGAGCTCGTCGAGGCCCACGGGCTCCGCAACGTGCAGTTCCTGCCGTACCAGCCCATGGACACCCTGTCAGCCATGCTGTCCGCCTCCGACCTCTCGGTGGTGTGCCTGGAGCGAGGGCACACGGGCATCAGCGTGCCGAGCAAGGCCTACGGCGTGCTGGCGAGTGGCACACCGATCCTCGGCATCCTCGATCCGGCGGGCGAGATCGGTCGCATGATCGCCGAGACCGGATGTGGGGTGGTGGTCGAGCCCGACGGACGATCGATCGCGGCGGTCATCGAGGAGCTCGCCGGCGATGCCGCGAGACGGCGATCGATGGCCGAAGCCGGCCGACGGGCCTTCCTCGATCGATACACCCTGTCGACGGCGGCCGCCTCCTACGACGCCGTCCTGACGGCGATGACCGCGCCGACGCGTCCGGCAACGGCTCGGTCCGCTCACCCGGTCGATCCCCGCATGACGAACGCGTCGTGATCTGAGTGACGCTTCCCACCTTCGTCGGCATCGGTGTCGCGAGGGGCGGCACGACCTGGCTGCACACGATGCTGTCGAGCCACCCCGACGTCTCCATGCCCGAGCGCAGGAAGGAGATCCGGTTCTTCGACCGGAACCACGATCGCGGGGCCGACTGGTACGCATCGTTCTTCTGTTCGGATGCCGACGCGTCGGGCTTCGCTGCGATCGGAGAGATCTCGCCGCAGTACTACTACTGCGAGGCGTGCCCCGAACGCATCGCAACCCTCCTGCCCGAGGCTCGCCTGTTGCTGATGCTCCGCCACCCGGTGGACCGCGCCTACTCGCACTATGGATTCGTGGTGCAGCGGCGGAACTTCCGAGGAACCTTCGAACGCTTCCTCGCCGAGCGCCCCTCGATGCTCGACAAGGGCTTCTACGGCCGGTACCTGGACCGCTACCTCCGCTACTTCGATCGCTCGCGGGTGCTGGCCCTGGTGTTCGAGCGAGCGGTCCGCGACGAGCGATCGACGCAGGAAGCGCTCGCGAGCTTCCTCGGGGTGTCACCGGACGGGTTCCTGCCGGCCACCGGGAAGGTGAACGCCAGCACGGTTCCGCGTTTCGGGTCGCTCTCCAACGTCGCGGTCACGACCGGCCGACGGCTCCGTGGCACCCGGTTGGAGTCGATCGTCGATCTGGGGGCACGCATGGGCGTGCGACGAGCCATCACCTCTGGTCGGGCGATGCCCCGGCTGGACCCGGGACTCAGAGCGCAGCTGAGCGAACGCTACGCGCAGGAGTTCGGCGATCTCGAATCCCGCTACGGGATCGATGTGAGCTGCTGGCGTTAACCTCCGCTCGACACCTTCCCGCAGACCACTTCGTCGACCAGGCAGCGCTGGATGAGTCGCACGAGGGCTCGCCGCCGCCAGGCATCGAAGAAGTCGGCGTGCATCGTGCGCGCCGGTCCGCTCGACAGACGCACGGTGGTGCCGTCGTGCACCGGCCACTGGATGGTCACCTTGATCCGGGGCACCAGCACGGGATGCGAACGCGGGCATCGGTACAGGCCGTCGTCGTTGCGGTCGAGCGAGTAGGCCATGTGCCGAGCGTGGTCCCGTGAGTCGCGCCGCGAACCGTTCCAGCAGTCCGGGAAGACGATGCTGACCTGCACCGAGCCGGTGCCGCAGTCGACGGGACGATCGTGGTTCTCCTTCGGACCACCCTCGCCGCAATCCCAGTGGACGACGCCCATGGGCTGGGGCGCGCTGGCGTGCGCGTCTCCCGCCACGACCTTCAGCCCGTGCGGGAACGGCTCGATCCTGTCGGGCCGCGCGAATCGACTCGTGTAGTAGGCCTTCACCAGGTCGGGCGCGACGGGACGGCCGTTCGACGAGAGCGTCGGGAACCAGTAGGCAGCTCGATCCGGACGGAAGCCACAGGTCGTCGACCCCGCCAGCAGCGACCGGAACGTGGACGCATGATCGGTCGTCTCGTTGCCGAAGAAGTCGTGCCGATGTGCCGCCCCCGGTTCGCCGGGATAGACGATCGGATCATCGGACGCCCGATGGGAGAAGGGGCATGCGATGACCCACTCAGGGAGGTCGCCCGGAGCGGCGGAGGCCGCGGCGGTCCATCCGATCGATGCCGCCACGAACGACGCCACGAACGCCGCGCCCACACGGGATCGCATCGCCGAGCATGCTAGCAGCGGGGGGCGAGACCCCCGGTAGTTCAGCGATAGTCGAACCGCGCGAGCTCGTCACCACACAGGTCCTCGATCATCTCGAGCTGGTGTGGGGTGAGCTCCTGCTTCCATGGCGGCGGTGTCGGACGGCTGTCGGGATCGACGATCCTCGATGCGGCGAGCGACAGGTGCTGCTCGAACCGGGGATCGTCACCACGCTCCCCCGCGAACGCGATGCTGCCGTAGGCCGCGCCGAACGGATCCCTCACCACGTCCTCGTACCGAAGCAACAGCAGGTCGTCCTTGGGCAGACACGCGCTCGTGTCGGTGATGTTGTTGACCAAGGTCTTCCACTGCAGGGCGGCGAGGGCCACGAACGAACCGTCGTAGCGGTCGAGGGCGTCGAGGTCGGTGTCGCTCAGCGCTCCCCATCGCGACCGTGCGACCCCGGCCCACCCATCCCACCACGGCATCGATGTGTACGAGTACGCCACGGCTCGGCCGTCCCGCACGATGTGGATGAATCGCGCATCGGGGAAGATCGACCTGATGAACCCGATCCTCGACCACCCGGTGTACTTCGTCATGAACCGAGACTTGCCCTGGTATCGGCAGATGCCCCGAACCGTCCCCTGGAACCGGGAGGCCACGCGAGGCGTGACGTCGGCTTCGACCAGGTCTCGGAACGGCTCGGCGAACCCCGCGAAACACGACTGCCACTGCTCGTAGCGCTCGGCGTGCTTCGGCGCCCATCGCGTGAACCGCAGCCGCGGTCCGATCGCAGGAAGCTCGACCACTCGCGACACCATCGCCGCCCGTTCACCGAGCCCGCGCGCCGTGTACTGCGACGGCCACGCGAACGCCGGATGGTAGGCGATGAGGTCCATGAGAGCCGTCGATCCGCATCGGCCGGTGCCGATGACGAAGACTGGGCTCTCGATGGTCACGCTTCGTCCTTCCCGTCCATGAACGACACCCGGCCGCCGTCGGAACAGTCGACGTACACGGTCGCGCGAACGGTACCAACGTTCGATACGCCGGCGGTCAGCCACTTGCAGGGTTGTTCGTACGTCGTGACGACGTAGGCAAAGATACGTGGAACGCCGGTCGAGCCGGCCCGCGCAGCCCCCTACCGTCGCGTCGAGCACGGAACCGCTGTCGTTCCTCGGCAACGGTTCCTGGATCCATCTCGACAACGCGAGGGGGGCGCATGGAGCAACCGGGGACCTCCACACCGTTCTCTATCGATCGGCTGCTGCCGGAGCGCACGGAGCTCGTCTCGGCCGAGTCGGGCGCCGGCCGTACCCACGACGATGCCACGGTCGGCACACCACTGCTCTCCTCCCCCGTCCTGCGGGCGGCGAAGCGAGCCATCGACGTGGTGGGGGCGACGGCGGCGCTGGTGCTCCTCTCCCCCCTGCTACTCGTGCTCGCGCTGGCGCTGACCGTGGAGAGCGCCGGACACCCCATCTTCGTGCAGCAACGCATCGGACGGTCGGGGGTACCCTTCAGGATCTTGAAGTTCCGCACGATGGCTCGCGACGCCGACGACCGTCTCGTCGGAGCGCTCGAGGCGGACGAGGCGCTGGCGCGGGAATGGGCCACCCTCCGCAAGCTGCGCAACGACCCTCGTGTCACCCGGATCGGACGCATCCTGAGGAAATACAGCCTCGACGAGCTGCCTCAGTTCCTGAACGTACTGGCCGGGCAGATGAGCCTCGTCGGACCGCGCCCGATCGTGGCCGAGGAGCTTGCCTTGTTCGGATCGCGTCTCCCGACCGTGCTCACGATGCGGCCCGGACTCACGGGTCTGTGGGGGGTCAGCGGCAGGAACGACCTCGGCTACGAGGAGCGGATCCGTCTCGAGGAGGGATACGTCCGCCGTTGGACGCTCGGCCTCGACATCGTGATCCTGCTGCGGACGGTCCCGCGGGTCCTCAGGGGTCGAGGCGCGTTCTGAGATCGCCGGCAGCGTGCGGCGCGCCGATCGTTTCCCGGGTGGCGGCGTCGCGGGCGAACGCGGCGGCCTGAAGCTGCGAGTGGAGCCCGAGCTTCGTCAGGATGTTGTGCACGTGCGTCCTGGCCGTGTGTGGGCTGATCACGAGCATCCTCGCGATCGCGACCTTGTCGAAACCGTCGCCGAGCAATGCCAGCACCTCGCGCTCCCGGCGGGTGAGCGTGGCGACACGCTGACGCATGCCGTCGAGCTCGGTTCGCTCATCGACCAGGGTCGCGAGCAGCCGGCCGAGCATGCGGGGCGGGATCACCGCATCGCCCCTGGACACGCGCCTGGTGGCGTCCAGCAGGTCCCAGATCGAGGCGCTCTTGGTGAGGTAGCCGTTGGCACCGGCTTCGAGTGCGGCCACGAGCGGTCCGACCTCTTCGGTCGAGATCATGACGAGGATCTTGCATGCGGGGGCGCCGGCCCTGATCCTCGCGATGACCGAGGGGAGCTCCGACCCGATGAGATCGGCGTCGACGAGCGCGACGTCCGGCCCCTGGGCGGGCACGTCGTCGGGCGACGCCGGCTCTTCGCTCTCCGCCACGAGACGAAGGTCGCCCTCGGCTCCCGATCCGCCGCGCATCGGTGCCCCGACCGACGACCACAATCCGTCGAACAACAGCACGCGGGCGGGCATCGGGGAGCGATCGCTCGTGGTCGCCAGCTCTTGATCGGTTCCGATCACGACTCGGACCGTACCCGTGCACCCGGCCCCCACCCACCGGCGCGCGGCGTACAACTCCTACCGCGAAGGGGGCTCACGATGTGCGCAGACATGGGGCGTCCCTGCGATCCTGCCGCTTCGAGATCCGGGCCGGGGCGCGAGCGGTGGTAGTGCACGTACCCCGTTCGCATGTTGAGGCTTGCGGCACCCACCCGTAGCGTGACTCGGATGCCGGCCGAATGCCATCTGCCTGCCGGGCCGTCGCCTCGGATCGAGCGGCGGCCTCGTCGCGCTGCCCTGCTGCTCGCAGCATCCGCGCTGCTCGCGTCGCTGGTGGCACCGACGGTGATCGCGCCGCGGCACGCGTCGGCCGCGGTCGTGACCGCCACCCTGGAGCGAACCGTCGATCTCTCCACACTGAGCCCGCCGAGCCCCGATCCTTCGGGTATCGCCTGGGATCCCGGTGAGAATCGATTCGTGATCTCGGATTCCGAGGTCGATGAGATGACGATCTTCCAAGGTGCCAACCTCTTCGAGCTCAACCTTCAGGGCTCTCTGACCGGAACCGGCGACCTGACCGGCCCCGGCGGACCCATCCTTTCCAGGGAACCGACCGGGTTGTCGATCGACCCGAGCAGCGGCCATCTGTTCCTCACCGATGACATCAAGCGGAAGGTCTTCGAGTTCACCGACGGTCCCGACGGTGATTTCGGGACGGCCGACGATACGAGGATCGGATCGTTCGACACCGCTCCGTTGGGATGCAACGACCCCGAGGACGTTGCCTTCGACACGAGCTCGGGGCATCTGTTCGTATCCGACGGAGGCGGTCGCGAGGTCTGCCGCGTCTCGCCGGGCACCAACGGGGTGTTCGATGGCATCCCTCCCTCCGGCGACGACGTCGCCCTCAACCACTTCGACACCGCACAGTACGGAGCCATGGGGTCCGAGGGACTCGCCTACGACCCAGCTCGGAACACACTCCTGATCGTGGACCCGAAGACCAGGAGGATCTTCGAGACGTCCAAGGCCGGCGCTCTGCTGAACACGATCGATCTCTCGGTGGCGAACCCGAAACACGCCGAGGACGTCGTGCTCGCCCCGTCGCTCGCGGATCCATCGAGGATGAACATGTACGTGGTCGCCCGCGGCGTGGACAACAACACCAACCCGAACGAGAACGACGGCAAGCTCCACGAGCTCTCCGTCACGCTCCCCTCATCGGGCAATGACGCTCCGGTGGCCGATGCAGGCCCCAATCGAACCGTCACGATGCCGAACAGCGTGACGCTCGCCGGCTCGATCTCGGATGACGGGCTTCCTGAGGGCGGGACGCTGACGTCGCTGTGGACCCAGATCTCGGGGCCCGGAACAGCCTCGTTCACCGATCCGACCTCGCCCACGACCGACGTGACGTTCTCGGCTTCCGGCGAGTACGTCCTTCGCCTGACGGCGGACGACTCGGAGCTCCAAGGAAGTGACGACGTGCTCGTGACGGTGGGCGCAGGCAGCACGGCTTCCCTGGACATCGCCGTCTCGGCGAGCGCCGACGACGCGGAAGAGGAGGCCTCGGGGGCGATCAATCGTGTCAGCGGTGACCTCGCGATGGCGGTGGGCATGACCAGTCAGACGGTCGGGTTGCGCTTCCAGGGTGTCGGGGTGCCCCAGGGGGCCACGATCCTCGACGCCTACGTGCAGTTCCGCGCCGACGAGAAGAGTTCCACGGTCGTGACACTCACGATCGAGGGGCAGGCCTCGGATTCGGCCGGTACGTTCACCACCGCGGCATTCGGCATCTCGACCCGCCCACGCACCGACGCCGACGTACCGTGGACACCCGACCCCTGGACGCTGATCGGCGAACGCGGCCCGAAGCAACGGACGCCGGATCTCTCCGCGGTGGTGCAGGAGATCGTCGATCGGGACGGTTGGAGTGGCGGCGCGCTGGCCTTGATCATCTCGGGTCAGAGCGGCTCCGGGAAGCGGACCGCGGAATCCTTCAACGCCGGGGCGTCGCTCGCTCCCGTGCTGCACATCGAGTACGCGACGCCCTGAGCACACACAGCTGGGGCGCGGTTCGGGCGTGCCGTTGACAGGGGATGCGGAGCGTCCGTCGGTCGAGGCGTCAGAACAGCTAGACGTCAGCCGTTCGACCCACCATGTCGGGATCGTGCCGGGGAAGCTCGTCGACGATGCCCGACTGGGTCGCCAGCATCGCCGCTTCGAGCCGGGAGTGCACACCGAGCTTGCGGATGACGCGCTGGATGTGCGTGCGCGCGGTCTGCGGGCTGATCACGAGCGCCCGGCCGATCTCCTCGTTGCCCGCGCCATCGACGAGCAGCCCGAGCACCTCTTGCTCGCGCTTGCTGAGCCGGGACAGGAGCCTCAACGCCTCCCCTTGCTCCCGACGTTGTGAGAAGAAGCCGTCGAACAGCCGCCCGAGCATGTCCGGCGGCACCAACGTGTCGCCTCGATGCACGGCCCTGATCCCCGCGGTGAGCTCCGACATGGGGATGTCCTTGGTCACATAGCCCGCGGCCCCGGCTTCGATCGCCTTGCGAAGGACGTGGTGGTCGCTCTCGTCGGTCAGCACGATCACCCGGCACGACGGGAGGCGCTCGCGGATCGCCTCCGTCGCGCGCAGTCCTTCGAACCGTGGCGGGCGAGCCGGCAACAGCACGACATCGGGTCGAACCCGTTCCGCCTCGACGACCGCGTCGGCGCCCGACTGCGCCTCCGCGACCACGCGGAGATCGCTCTCGCGTTCGAGCACGATCCTCACCGCCTGGCGGAACAACGCATGATCATCCGCGACCAACACGCGGATGGGCTCGGCCCCCTCTCCCACTGCACACCCCCTTCGGTCGGGCCCTACGCACTCGACCGGTGCGAGGCTATCGACCCACGTACGCCGGAACATGGCGCGACCGGCGTAGCGCAACTACGCAGGGTGCGCCAGACCGCAGACCGCTCCCTCATGCAACCCCCGCCCCACGCTCGGGATCGACGAGGCCATGGCGGACGGCGAAGGCAGCCGCCTCGAGGCGCGTGTGGACCTGCAGCTTCGTGAGCACGCTCTGCACGTGCGTGCGAACGGTATTCATGCTGATCTGCAGTTCCTCGGCGATCGCCCGGCTTCCGAATCCAGCGACCAGCAGACCGAGCACCTCTCGTTCCCGAGCGGTGAGACCGCTGGCCAACAGGCCGGCCGATACCCCCGTGCCGAAGGTCTGGGGGGCGGGGGCGGTCGACCGGATCATGACGGATCTGCCCTCGAGCGCCCCTCGGATGGCCTCCAGCACCGTGGGCAGACGCGCGTCTTTCGGCACGAATCCCCGGAACCCTGCCTTCACGGCGTCGGTCGCTGCCCTCGGGTCGGTCGATGCGCTGAGTGCGAGCACCACCGTGTCGGGGACGGCCTCGAGGATCGCGCGACCCGTCTCGATGCCGTCGCCGTCGGGCAGCGCGAGATCGAGCAGCACGACCTCTGGGCGCTCGGCGTCGACGGCCACGATCGCGTCGGCTGCGGTGCCGACCGGTCCGATGATGCGGGCGCCCAGCTGCTCCAGCGCCGAGGCCACCACGTCGGCGAACAGCCGGTGATCGTCGACGATCAGGATCCGTGTTCCGATCATGGAGCCTGCCGCGGGAATCGCATCCGGAAGGTCGACCCGTCCGTCCGTGGTTCCAACCAGAGCTCGCCACCATGGGCGTCGACGACGCGCTGGGCGATGAACAAGCCCAGCCCTCGTCCCTCGCTCTTCGCATGACGTCCGCGGATGAACGGCTTGAAGATGGCGGCTCGCCGGCCTTCGGGCACCCCGGGACCCGAGTCGGCGACAGTGACCGTGACGTCGGCTGCCGTGACGGCGACGGAAACGTCGATCTCCCCATGCGTGTGTTCCACAGCGTTGCGGATCAGGTTCTCGAGGGCGATCCGCACCAGCTGCGGGTCGATGCAGACCGTCGCCACATCGGATGCATCGACGGTGACTCGACGATCTCCCTCGGGCACCGTGGAGCGCACGGTCTCGTGCACGAGCGGCGTGAGATCGACCGGCCGTGGCAGGATGGATGCTGCCCCGACCGACCAACGGAGCACGGCATCGACCATCTCCGCGAGCCTGTGCAGCTCGACTTGGGAAGCGGCCAGCACCCCCCGCTCGCGTTCGGGGAGCGTGTCGGATCCGACGAGGCTGTCGATCGCCTTCTCGACCGCGAGCAGCGGCGCGCGGAGCTCGTGCGCGGTCCATGCCAGACCCGTGTCGATCGAGCCGGTCAGATCGGCGACGGCTTCACCCATCGCCAGACGGTCCAGGACGAGCCCGAGGATCGCGTCGACCGTCTCGAGGCGTGCTCGGTCGATCGCAGGGTCCGCGATCACGATGACCGCCTCACCCCCGTGTGTGACCATCGGCGTCGAGGGGCCAAGGATCGCTCGTGCAGATCCGACGATCGCCTGCGCGCTGGCGGCATCCGCTGCCGTGCGAAGCGCTTGCTCGGTTGGTCCGTCGACACCGAGGGCCGCGACGAGCCGGGCCTGGGAGCCTTCTCGATCGACGATCCACGCAGCAGCTGCCGCACCCTCCCGGTGCCAGAACCGCGCCACGGCCTCGACGGCCTCGGACCTCGACGTCTCGGCGAGCAGCTCCCGCATCAGCTCGGTGACCCGGGCGGCGACCTGGTCGTGCTGGACGTTGGCCCCGGGCGTGCCGGAAGGCCGATCGAGATCGATCATGCGATCCGCGACCGCCTGCACCGCGGCAAGACGCTCGGTGATCACATGCTGCGACGCAACGATCTCCAGCAGACCGGAGACCTCACCATCGCGCAGCAGCGGCACGACGCAGAGGGCAGATGCTGGAACCTCATGGAGGCGCACCACGGTGGGCCGACCGGAGGTGATGGCTTCGCCTCGCGCGAGTCGCCCGAGCGAGATGTCGAGATCGTCGGGCCCTTCCTGATACGCACGCTGCTCACGGCCGTCCCCATCCAATCGCGTGAGTCCGATAGAGCGCGCCGGCTCGCCGAGGATCGGCTCGACCCACGAAACGGCCGCTTCGAGTCGACTGACATCGAAGCCGGTCAGAGCCAGCAGCGACGGGCGTGTAGCCCGGACGGGGGAAGGATTGTGTAGTCTCATCGGATTACGCCATATGCACGATTGCGTGAGTGTACGTCGGTCCGGCGCTGGGAGGCAAGCCAATCGAGGGCGATCACCCGCCCTCGTCCGCGGTGAAGACGGAGCGAGGACCACCGGCGCCTACCACGCATGCCGGTTGACCCCCCGTCTGCCGAGTGGTATCCGGGCAGACGATGGTCCACAGAGCGCCCTCTCATGCCCTCGCGTCGGATCATGGGCCGGTACCTATCGGTTCTTCCGATCGAACCTTCGGAAGCTCACCGCGGGAGCAATGTCGATGCGCTTCCGATCGATCGAGGTGGCGTCGAGCTGAAAGACACGATCACGCGGGCGTGACGAGGCCCGTCGCGCCGTCGAGCTTCACCGTCGCTCCGAGCGGCTCCGACATCGATCGCACCTGCTCGAGGATCTCGCCCGCGATCTCGGGCGTGGGCGTGCGAGGAACCCCCCGGCGCGTGATCGGTTCGTATCGCCCGAGATCGACCGGGTGCAAGCGCACCTCATCGAGACCATCGGGGCCGAAGCGCACGCCGGCCAACACCGCCCGAAAGGTGTCGTCCTTGCCGAAGGAATCCTCGTTCAGCACACTCGTCAGGTCGGTGTCGGTCACGAGCGAAAGGTCGTCGAAGCGCTCCTCGAGCAGCGCCCGGCTCTGGTCATAGAAGTATCGCTGGATCGGCTCTTCGATCTCGCTCCAGATGAAGTTGCCGAGCCCGTAGAAGATCGGCCTGTCTCGGTACAGCTCGACCGGCGCGAGCGCGTGCGGTCCGCTGATCGCCACCACGTCGGCGCCGTGATCGACCGCATCGCGCGCCCATCGCCGCAGGAACCGGTGAGGCTCACCCGGGCGGCTGTCTCCCTGATGCGAGTGAGCGGCGGCGATGACCACGTCTGCGTGCTGTGATGCCTGTCGGATCGCCCGCATGGCGCTCGCGAGCGCCTGTTCGTCTGCGTCATGGCGCACGCCCATCGCTTCGCCGAGCTCGAACCTGCAACCGAAGAGCTCGAGCATCTGCGGCGGGTCGCCTTCGTCGTCGATGTGCTGCGTGATCCAGGCGACATCGGCCTCAGGGTTCGCCCTGCGGATGGCGACGAGGGCGCGCATCACGTCGGGCGTCACCACGACCGTCGTGGCCACCGCGATCGAGTGAACGCCCGGGCGCGATGGCACCTCGCCGAAGGCATCCAGCGCCGCCGAACGTGCCGCTCGCGGCGCTGGTCGTCATCGAGACCAGACCGAGGCGTCCCGCGTCGGTCTCGAGGTAGCGCGGCGCGCGTGCAGCAGCGAGCGTTGGGCCGGCGCCAGCGTGCACGAGCGCGGCCTCGTCGAGCCACATGCTCGTCTCGAGCAGGCCGCCGATCCCCCAGTCGGTCGAGTGGTTGTTGGCTCGCCCGAAGATGTCGAATCCCAGCGCACGCAGGTCGAGGGCGGTCTCAGGCGCCGACCTGATCGCCCAGTCGTCCGGCAACGCGGAGGGCACCGCCGCGGTGTCCGCGAGGTCGACGATCGTCGCCTCGAAGTTGCCGAACGTGGCGTCGGACCCCCGCAAGAGGGCGACCACGTCGGCGAACGCAGGGTCGCGCTGCGCGAGCGGAAGCAACGGGCGGGTGGTGATGCAGTCACCGACCACGCTCAGGGTGAACGCACTTGCAAGTGACGTGCCGGGAACCCTGTTGGTCGCTGCCACGGTCACATCGTATGCGACGCGTTGGGGCGGGACGAGGCGGGACCGGCGGGTCGCTACGGGCGGATCAGCACGGTCGTTCCCATCGGGATGTTCCGCAGACGCTCCATCTGGGGGTTGAACACGCGCGCGCATCCGTAGGAAACGCGGTTGCCGGGGTCGTCGGGGTCGTCGGTGCCGTGGATCGCCAGGCGCCCTCCTCCCGGCCAGTCGGTCAGCACTTCGGAGAACCCCGAGAGTCCCAGCAGATACGAGCCGTACGGACCGGTCGGATCCCGAGGATCCAGATGAGCCCAGACGAAGAACCGTCCGACCGTGGTCGGCGTCGACGGTGCACCGGTGCCGACGGCGAAGCGATGGATGAGGTCGCCCTCGCGATAGTGGCGCAGCGTGTGCGAGGAGAGGTCGACGACCACCCGATGCCGGATGCGATCGAAGACGACATCGCTCCCTCGTACCCAGCCGTTGGACCCGTTCGGCTCAGCGCCGAGCAACACCCGGTACCAGGCGTCCCCGTGGGAGACGTGCGCGGCCCGAACCGGGAACGCGATCGGCTGCCCGTAGGGGTTGATCGCCTCGATCGTCGAACCGGACCCGGCTCCGTCTGAGGGGTCATCGAACACCGTGAGTACGTCGTGCTTCGCTCGGAGCACCCATGACCAACGATCGAGCGATCGCGGTGCCGGCATCCTGTCGAGGGCAGCCGGCACGCTCGCCCGGGGAGCCGTTCCCGAGCCGATCTCGAGGAACGCTCCAGGAGCCAGGGATGCCGCCGGAGCACCAGAGGAAGCTCTCGCCGAGAACGCATCGCTCGGAGCGCTCAGACATGATGTACCCATCACCGAGAGGACGACGAGGCACGCGGTCTGGAGAAGTCGAAGGCCCACGGGGAGCGCCATCATTCCATAGGTCGAACCCGCGTGGGAACCGCCTGGCGCGAAGGTAGCCTTGCCATGCGCGAGAGTGGCGGAACGGAAGACGCGCCGGGTTTAGGTCCCGGTGCCCGAAAGGGCGTGGGGGTTCGACTCCCCCCTCTCGCACCCCCTCTGACGTGCATCATGCTGACATTTCCAGGCGAGGTCGTCGGAATCCCGGCTCGAGCATAGCTCGTGCGCGCCTCAGGAGCGCTGGAGTGCGGACACGGTCGCCGCCGGTTCGCGAACGGTGATCACGTTGAGTGCCGGGATCGGCCGCGGGAACCCCTTGAGCGTGAGCTCACCGCCGGGTTCCACGTCGACGACGTCCTCGACCTCCGCGTGGAGACGCTGGGTGATCAGGACCTGGCCGGCCGCTGCTTCGTCGGCGAGCCGCGCAGCGAGGTTGGTCACCGCTCCGATCGCCGCGTAGTCGGAGCGGCCCTCGAATCCGACCTCGCCGCACGTCGCGTAACCGAGCGCGATGCCGGAGCCAAGGCCCAGCTCGTAGCCGCGCTTGCGCCACACGGGCGTCAGCTCCGCCATCTCTTCCCGGAGGGCGCACGCCAGCCGGACCGCCCGCAGCGGGGCGTCAGGAATCTCCTGGGGGTCGTTGAAGAAGAGCTGGACTCCGTCGCCCTCGAGGAACCCCACGGTCGCATCGAAGCGACGAACGAGACCGCCGATCACGGAGTGGAACTCCGCGAGCACCTGCATCAGCTCCTCAGGCTCGACCGCGTCCACGAAACCGGTCCATCCGCGGAGGTCGGCGAAGAGCATCGCGACCATGCTCCGATGGCTGCGGAGGATCGCGTCGTCACCCGACGACACGATCGCATCGACGAGCTGCGGGGAGAGGAACCGCCGGAGCTTCCGAACCCGCTCGAGCTCCACGACCTGTGCTTGCACTCGCTCCTCGAGCGTTCGATTCAGCTCGATCAGCTCCGCGGCCTGGGCCGTGATCGTGTCGTGATAGCGCTTGATCCGCAGGAGCGACCTGACGCGCGCGAGCAATTCGTCCTGGTCGAACGGCTTGGCGATCAGATCGTCGGCGCCCGCCCGGATCGCCTCGGTCCTCTCCGAGGTGCTGGCGGTGATCATGATGACCGGCAGCATCGCGGTGTCGCCGTTCTCCCGGATCGTGCGACACACCGCGTACCCGTCGGGCTGCGGCATCACGACGTCGAGCATCACGAGGTCGGGCTGGGCCGACGCGACGAGCTCGAGTGCGCGCGCGCCGTCGGTCGCGGAGACGACGTCGTAGCCGCGCGGCGCGAGCACGGCCTCGAGCAGCCGGACGTTCGGAGCAACGTCGTCCACGACCAGGATCCGGGCTTCGCCGCTCATCCGAGCCGTCCCTCGCAGTGCTGCCGAACGATCCCTATCAGCTCCCGCACGTTGACAGGCTTCGACACGTAGCCGTCGAAGCCTTCCGTCAGGAACCGTTCGCGATCGCCCTGCATCGCTTGTGCGGTCAGGGCAAGGACGGGGATCGTCGCCGTGCGCGCGTTCGCCCGCAATCGATGGAGCGCTTGGACACCGTCGAGGTCCGGCAGCTGGATGTCCATCAGCACGAGGTCCGGCGTGTGCTCGGATGCCATATCGACCGCCTGGCCGCCCGTCGTCGCCTCGAGCGTTCGATATCCCGTTGCGAGCAGGACGTCACGGAACAGCTTCATGTTCTTCTCGTTGTCCTCGACGACGAGGATGCGCTCACCCGTCATGGCGCGAACGATCCCGCGGGCAGCGCGAACGTGAACGTGCTCCCGCGACCGAGCTCACTCTCGAGCCAGATCCGTCCGCCGTGGAGCTCCACGAACCGCTTCGAGAGCGCGAGGCCCAGGCCGGTTCCTTCGCGGTGCCCGACGCCCGTCTCGCTCTGCTGGAACTCCTCGAAGATCCGATCCCGATCCTCGGGAGCGATGCCCGGGCCCGTATCGGCGACGGAGACCCTGACCTCGCCGTTGAGTCGCGTCGCGCTCACGTCGACCTCACCACCGGCCGGCGTGAACTTCACCGCGTTCGAGAGCAAGTTGAAGATGACCTGCTTGATCCGTCGCTCGTCGCCGTCGACCACGTCGACCTCCGGGTCGGCGACGAATGCGACGCGCACCCCGTCCTCCGTCGCGCGCTCCCGAACCATCACCACGCCGCGCTCGAGTGCTTCCTTCAAAGAGAACGGGTGCATGTCGAGCTCGACCTGTCCGGCCTCGACCTTGGAGAGGTCGAGGACGTCGTTGATGAGCGACAACAGATGGTTCCCCGAGGAGGTGATGTCGTCGAGGTACTCCGCCTGCTTCTCGTTCACCGGGCCGACCATCTCGTCGCGCAGCACCTGCGAGAATCCGATCACCGCGTTCAAGGGTGTCCGCAGCTCGTGGGACATGTTGGCCAGGAACTCCGACTTGTGCTGACTTGCCGCCTCGAGCTCCGTGTACAGACGCCGAAGCTCGTCGTTCATCCGGTTGACGTTGGCGCCCAAGGCGCCGAACTCGTCTCGATTCTCGACCTCCACGCGGCTCGAGAAGTCGCCCGACGCGATCGAGGCAAGCCGCCGGTCGATCTGCTGGATCGGCCCGATCAGCGACCACGACAGGACGAATCCGAGCAGCAGCGCGAGGACGAGCGTGATCGCCGAGACGCCGATGAACAGGGCGCGAGAACTCGCGAACGAGCTCTCATTTCGGGCGATCACATCATGGATCTCATCTCGAGTCCTGTTCGCCAGCTGAGCGGCGTCGGTGTAGAGGTCGCTCGCGAGCAACTCCGCATCCCTTCGCGCCGGCAGCATCTCGTCGATCAACTCCTCGTCGTCGATCGAGATGGTCGCGCCCTCGTAGAGCGGGATGAGCTCCTCCTCTATCTTCCTCGAGAGCTGATGGGCGGCGTCCTCGATGTTTCCCAGCACCTCCAGGTCCTCCGGAGGCGGCGTCAGTCCAAGTCGATCCGGGGTTGTCAGCGCTGCGACCCCCTCGGCCGCATCCACCGCGAACAGATCCACGGTGAGCGAGAAGGCGCCACGAGGTTCGGGCGACGCCACATCTGGCCAGACCAGGTCCAAGTCGGGCCCGCGGTTGGACCCGAGGAGATGCCGGAGGTGCCCCGCGGCGGCCTGGAGACTGCTGTACTCGACAGCTCGTTCCTGGAGAGGCCCAACGCTCGCGACACGATCGTTCGACTGTCCGAGCACGAGCTGGCCGAGCAGGCCAACGGCAACGAGCAGCACGGACGTTCCGATGAAGGCGATCAGGAGCTTCGTTCGAACCTTCACCGGCAGGCGGGCGACTCCCCGCACGAGCGGGTTGTCGATCCGTCGCCGACCCTCGGCGACGACCCGCGGCTCCCGCTCCTCGGCCAACGTCTCAGACCTAGAGGACCGTCGTCCCGCCGACCATGTTCGTGATCAACCACTCATCATCGATCCTGGCCACGTCGAAGTCGGCGGTCGTGGTCGACACGACCTCGCTGGTCTTGGCATCGACGAAGTGACACTCGAAATGCAGCGTGCCCCGGTCGCCGTCGACCGTGATCTCGAGCTTGTACGCGGGGTGGTCCGAGACCCACTCGTTCTCAGCCTTGAAGGGCGCCGAATCTTCCAGCCAGAATCGCCGGATCTCCTCAAGCCCCGATGCGGTCACGCCCGGGCCCACCGTCATCGTCGCGTTCGGGGCGTAGAGGCTCAACATCAGATCGATGTCCTTCGTCGTCGTGGCCTTGTGGAAGTCTTTCTCGATCTGGTCGATCTCCCACATGTCCTGGAATCGACGGGCCTGGTCACCGCCCGAATCGCCGCTCGAGCCACTGCAGGCGGCGAGCACCATCGAGAGGAGGAGGGCCGCGAGCGCGCCTCCGATCACGAGCCTCCGCATGTGCGTCCCCTTTCGCTCAGGCCGTGGGCCGTCCGTGCCGGCGATGTTCACACCGCCGAGCAGATCCGTCTAGAGGCTAGGGAGCGCGAGGGTGGCGCCCAACCAGGGCACCGCCCTTCGTTCGGGGGTGCTAGCACGGTAGTGCCCTCGACCTCGTCATTCCGTCCTCGCTTCGCGGTAGCGGCGGACCTGCTCGGGAAACGTCCTCACGTCGATCGGCTTCTCCAGCCATCCCGCGAAGCCAACCTCCTCGAGCCAGTCTTCGCTCCCCTCCAGCGGCGATGCGCTCATCGCGACCACCGGGATGAGCGCCGTTCGTTCGTGCGCCGCGAGCCTGCGCGTCGCGTCCACGCCATCCATGTCGGGGAGCCGGAGATCCATCAGGATCACGTCCGGCAGATGCTTCCGCGCGAGCGCGATCCCCTGCGCGGCCGTCGCCGCACCGAACGTCCGGAACCTCGCCGCGCTCAGTACGTCGACCGCGAGCTTCCGGTTCCGGTCGTTGTCGTCGACGACGAGGACGCTCGTCACAGGCGTATCCTCGCGCCATGCCGCTCCGATTGGTCATCGCCGACGATCATCTCCTCGTGCGCGAAGGCGTTCGGCGGCTGCTCGAAGCCGACCCTGAGCTCGAGGTCGCGGCTGTCTGCGGCGACCTCGACTCCTTGCTCGCCGCGGTGGAGACGGAGCATCCGGACGTGGTCGTCACCGACATCCGGATGCCGCCCGGCAACAGCGACGAGGGGATCCAGGCTGCGGAGCGGCTCCGCACCTCGAACCCCGAGCGTCGGCGTCGTCGTGCTCAGCCAGTACGCGACACCGGCCTACGCCCGAGCGCTCCTGGAGGGCGGAAGCGCCGGGCGTTCCTACCTCCTCAAGGAGCGCGTGCAGGAGCCGGACCAGCTCGCGTCGGCGATCCGCGAGGTCGCGAACGGCGGCTCGGTGATCGACCCGAAGGTCGTCGAGGCGCTGGTCGCCGAGGACGCCCGCAGCGAAGGGTCGCCGCTCACGAGCTTGACCGTACGCGAACTCGACGTGCTGCGCGAGATGGCGGCGGGCAAGAGCAACGAGGCGATCGGTGAGTCCCTCTTCCTCGCCGAGCGGTCGGTCGAGAAGGTGATCCATTCGATCTTCCTCAAGCTCGGGCTCACGTGGGAGCCATCGGTCAACAAGCGGGTCAAGGCCGTGATCCTGTACCTCGCGGAGAGCGACTAGCGTCATCGCGGGAACGGCAGTGAGCCGGCGACGGTGGTCCGGTCGCCCTCCGACGTGATCGTGATGCGCCCGCCCAACGCCTCGATACGATCGTGCGGCGCGCGCCGCTCCGCTCCCAGGTCGCACTCCGCGACGATCTCGAACACGAGCGCGCCCTCCTCAGCTCTTGCGAGTAACCACCACCGACGTGCCGGCCGGAGCGCGCTCCATCGAGTCGAGTACGCAGAAGTAGACGGCACCGGCGATCTCTGGCGGCACGGTGGCGTGCACGTCGACATCGATCCGCACCGGCACGCCTTCGCGGATCGCCGCCGCGCGGAGCTCCACGACCAGCCCGCCCGCGTCGAGCAACGGAGGGAAGATCCGGATGGCGAGCTCCTGCATCTCCGTCATCGCCCGCCGCGTTTCGCGCTGCAGCTCGCGCAGGAGCGACTTCGCCGCCTCGGGATCGGAGTCCACCGACCCCACGGCGACCTCGAGGTTGGCCGCGAGCCCCACCAGATCCTGCTGCACGCCCCCGTGCAGCGCCCGCTCGATGTCGCGACGTTCGGCATCGTCGGCCAGCGCGAGTCGCTTCCGAGAGGCACGGAGCTCCTCGATCTCGCGACGCAACCCATCGAGGGTTGACTGCTCATCGGCCTGCTCGGTCACAGCGGATGCCCTCCTGCGCCTTCGGGTCCCCGGCATTTGTCCGTCATCGCTCGGACGGCGTCAAGCGGCCAGCACGGTATCGGGCCGGAGGGCAGCATCCCGGAGTTCACCGGGCAGCCACCGTAGAAGCCGGCCGGAACGACCTCCTACCGTCGCGATGGACGAGCCTCATCGGAACGGAGAGGAGGAAGGCGATGAGCTGACCGGTGATGCGATGAGCGGAGAGGAGATCTCGCGGACCTCCTCGAGCCCCCCTTCCGAACCCGCGCCCGCACCGAAGGAAAGGACGTCAAGATGAAGCGCACCATCATCGCGCTCGCGGCAGTCGTTGTCTTCACCGCGGGCATCGCCGTGGCAACCCCGAGTCGTGGCTTCACCACCAAGCTTCTCGGGGCAGCCACGTTCGATTCGCTGTCGATCCAAGAGTCAGAGCCGAGCACCGCGTTGTTCGTCCGCGTCGAGATGGAAGCGGGCGGCACGTCGGGGTGGCACTCACATCCGGCGGACGTGTTCGTCCTGGTGAAGAAGGGACGCGTCGCCATCAACGGAGAGGGAGGTTGCTCCCCGACCGTCTATCGGGCCGGTGACATCTTCCATGAGGAGCCCGGTCACGTGCACAAGGCATCCAACGTCGGGGACGGTGAGGTGGTCTTGGTCGCCACGTTCCTCGGGGTGCCACCGGGTGCCGCTCCGACCACGGACGAGGCGAATCCCTGTTCCACCTGATCGCTATCCACCACGGCGCGGGATCCTCGGGACAGGACGGCCGCGCCAAGAGGGAACGAGTGCCGGAGGCCAGGAACGGCCTCCGGCACTCGGCCCGCCCCGTAGCGGTTTCTGAGCGCCGATACCACCATCCTCGGTGTCCTGAGCGCTGTCGATGATCTGCCCGTGACCCTGCGTACCGTGGGCGTTACGTAACCGCTGGTGTACGCTCAGCCCCATGGACGTCATCGCTCTCCTCGCCGATCCGACCCGGCGAACCATCGTCGAGCTGCTCGCTGAGGGGGAGCTTCCCGCCGGCGAGATCGCCGCCCATTTCGACATCGCGCGGCCTGGTGTCTCTCGCCATCTCCGCCTGCTGCGAGAAGGCGGGCTCGTCTCGGTCACTCGATCCGGACAACAGCAGATCTATCGGCTCGAACCCGACCGATTGTTGGAGCTCGACCGGTGGCTCACGCCGATCCGGTCGTTCTGGACCAACCGCCTCGATGCGCTCGACACCGAGGTACGCCGAGGACGGCCCGATGCCGCCGCCGCGGCGCCACGACCACGAAGGAGCCGCAGTGCCTGACGACGACAGGGACGACGGACGACTCGTCGAGATCGGGGGTCGCCGCGCGCTCCGTTTCACCCGACGCTACCCCGTTCCACCGACGGTGCTCTGGGCGGCGATCACGCAACCCGACCGCATGGCTCGCTGGGCGTTCCGGGGGGAGCTCGAGCCCCGAAGCGGCGGCACCCTGCGCTTCGACTACGGCGAGGCGGGCGGTACCCACGGTACCGTCATCGAATGGGACGAGCCGTCGGTCCTGGAGTACGAATGGGCGACCGATACCGACATGCCGTGGCGTGTGAGGTTCGAGCTGGCCGACGACGGCGGCGACGGCACGGTACTCACGTTCGATCACCTCCTCCCGGACGCGTCCGATCCGTCCTTCGCCGCGGGTTGGCACTGGCACCTCGACCGCCTGGCCCTGTACGTGGAAGGGACCCAGCCGGCCGACGTGGCGACCGACGAGCACTTCGACGAACTGCTCGAGCGCTACCAGGCCCGACCCGACTCGACCTCCTGACCACCGTCGCCATCCGGCTCGAGCCTGCGGCTCGCCGCACGGTCAGACGGCGTGGAGCTGTGGCTCCGGGGATCCCTCGGAAGCGGGTGCCGCGAGTGGGGTGATCTCGCCCGGGATCGAGACGACGAAGCGGGCGCCGCCGGTCGAGGCATCTTCGACGTGCGCCGATCCTCCGTGCAGCTCAGCGAATCGCTCCACGAGCGAGAGTCCGATGCCCATGCCGCGGCCACTCGACGCTTCCCCTTGGCGGAACGGCTCGAAGAGCGCGAGCTTCAGCTCGTCGGGAACACCGGGGCCGTCGTCCTCGACCACGATCTCGACACGGTCGCCCTTCGCGGCGATGTCCACCAGCACCGCGGTGCCCAGCGGGGTGTGACGGGCGGCGTTGACGAGCAGGTTCTCGACGACCCGCTCGACCTTGCCCGGATCGACATCGACGAGCACGGCGTCGGCTCGGATGCGCACGGGATGATGCGCGAGCTGCTCCGTCTCGACGATCACGCGCCGGGCGAGCGCGCCCACGTCGGTCGGCTTGCGCCGCGGCTGCACCTTGCCACGATCGATGCGGTCGAGGTCGAGCAAGTCATCGATGAGACGGTTCATCTTGCGGCCGCTGTGCTCGATCACCTGATGAAGGGCCTCGCGCTCCTCGTCAGACAGGTGTAGCTCGTCGTCGCGACGGATCGTCTGCATCGCGCCGAGGATGCCGGCGAGCGGTCCCTTGAGATCGTGGGAGACCGCGTGCAGCAGGGTGTCCTTGACATCGTTCATCTCACGCAGGTCGCTGGAGCGGTCGGCTTCCTCCTCGAACAGTTGCCATTGCGCATCGATGATCGAGCGCAGGGTGTCGAGCAACATCGCGGCGGCGAGGAAGACGGCGAACCGCACGATGCCGTTCCAATACGGCACCGGATCCGTCGAACTGATCACGGGTGAGGACAGCACGTCGCTCACGAGCCCCGCAACGGTCGAGACGATGACCGCGACCGCGCCCCAGCGCCGACCGAGGTTCCATGTCACGAGGCCGATCGGCATGAGGTAGAGCAGCGAGAGTGAGAACTGCAGGCCGGTGAGGTAGTCGAGCACGCTCACGACGGCGATGAAGGCGAGCCCGAGGATGGCAACGAGCAGCGGGGACTTCCCGTCGAAGAAGCCCTTCGTGCTACGGAGCACCCGCCGGTCCAGTTCCGGCCGATCGCTGCGCTTCGGTTCCACCTGTCATGACTCGACAGGCAGGGTCGGTACCTTGAGTCGGGTAGCGAACCCCTGATCAGCCGGGACCGCGTGCGGGCAAGGCGTCACCGAGCATCTCGGCCAGAGCCCGGAAGGCGCGCCCGCGGTGACTGATGCGATCCTTCTGCTCATCGGTGAGCTCCGCCATGGTCGTGTCCCAACCCGCGGGGATGAAGATCGGGTCGTAGCCGAAGCCCCGCGCGCCCCGCGGCTTGGAGATGAGTGCTCCTTCACAGATCCCCTCGGCGTGCTCGACGCGGCCATCGGGCCACGCGATCGCAGCGATGCAGCGGTAGCGGGCGGTACGCCCCCCCGAGGGCACACCGCGGACCGCGCGCAACAGCGCGTCGAGGTTCTCGTCGTCCGACGCATGCTCGCCCGCGTACCTCGCCGATCGATGCCCGGGAGCTCCGCCGAGCGCGTCGACCTCGATGCCGGAGTCGTCGGCGATCGCGGGTACGCCGATCGCCGCCGAGATCTGGCTCGCCTTGAGCAGCGCGTTCTCGAGGTAGGACGCGCCTGTCTCGTCGACATCAGGGAACGCGGACGGATCGTGATTCTCGACCGTGAGCCACTCGACCGGCCAGTCGCCGCAGATGCGGGCGAGCTCGCGCAGCTTGTGCTCGTTCCGTGAGGCGATCGCGAGCCGGTCAGGCAGTCCCAGGGACGAGACCTCCCTCACGCGCCGAGAACCTCTCGCTGCACCTCGGTGAGCCGTGCGATGCCCACGGCCGCGAGATCGAGCATGCGATCGAGCTCACCCCTCGTGAACGGGGTGCCCTCGGCGGTTCCCTGCACCTCGACGAGGTCGCCAGAGCCGGTCATCACCACGTTGAAGTCGACGCCGGCGCCGGCATCTTCCTCGTAGCAGATGTCGAGGCGGGGCTCCCCACCGACGATGCCCACGCTCACCGCGGCGACGCTGTCGGCGAGCAGATCCACGGGCACGACGCCCCGGTCCGAGAGCGATCGCAGGGCGAGCGCCAGCGCGATGTAGCCTCCGGTGATCGACGCTGTGCGCGTGCCTGCGTCGGCCTGAAGCACGTCGCAGTCGATCGTGATCGTTCGCTCGCCGAGGCGCGAGAGATCGGTGACGCTGCGCAGCGAGCGTCCGATCAGCCGCTGGATCTCCTGGGTGCGCCCTCCCGGACGGCCGCGGTTGACCTCACGTGCCGATCGATCGGTCGTCGAAGCAGGCAGCATCGAGTACTCGCCCGTCACCCATCCCCCGCCGGTGCCTCGAAGCCACCGCGGCGCGTCGTCGGAGACGCTCGCCGCCACGAGCACCCGGGTCCTACCCATGGAGAACAGCACCGAGCCGGCCGCCCACTCCTGGAATCCGAGCTCCCAGCTCACCGGCCGCAGCTCATCGGGAGCTCTTCCGTCGGGACGGGTCACGGCACGACCCTCACGCCGCGGCCCCTCACGTCGTGACCTTCAGCGTCACGCCGTCCTGCGCGAGTTCGATCGGACCGTCGAAGGCGGCAGCCGCCTCGACCAGCGAGACCGCGGGGTCGAGGGTGGGCAGGATGTGCGTGAGCACGAGACGCTTGGCGCCGGCTTCCGTCGCGTGCTGAGCTGCCTGTGTCGCGCTCATATGGAAGAACGCTTGGCTCGACGAGTCCTGGTACGTCGCCTCGGCGACGAACAGATCGGCGTCGCGCGCCATCTCGACGACGGCCGGGCATGGACCCGAGTCGCCGGTGTAGGCGAGCACCGCGCCATCGGCTTCGATGCGATACCCGACCGAGGCGACGCCGATGTGGGTCATCTCGTACGTCTCGACGCGCAACGGGCCGATCTCGAAGACGTCACCGTGCACGACGGTGCGGAAGTCATACGCCTCGGCCATGACGTTGCGGCCGTTCTCACTCGTGAGCATAGTCATGCCCTCGACGAAACCCTCGGGCGAGTAGAACGGCAGGCCCGGCGACCCCATGCCTCCGTAGTGGCGCGCATAGAAGGCCGGCAGCACGTCGATGAAATGGTCGGTGTGCCCATGGGTGATGACGATGGCCCTGATGTCGTCGATGCCGACGAACTCCTGCAACCGCGCGAACGTTCCCGTGCCGGCATCGAGCCAGACGTGTGTGCCGTCGTGACTGAGCAGGTGTCCGCAGGTCGCGCCTCCGGGGCCGGGCCATGTGCCGGCGGAGCCGAGCACCGTCAGCTCCATGTGCCACCCCCGACGGGCGCTGCCCGCGCCGCGCCGACCTCGGACAGCTCCGGACCGAGGAACACCCCGGCAACCCGTTCGAAGGCCGCGGGATCGCCGGTCGCGAGGAACCGGTGTTCGGGTTGCGTGGCGTCGCCGGACCTCAGGATCCCCTCGGCGACGAGGGTCGCGTACACGTCCCTAGCCGTCGCCACGGCCGACGAGACCAGCGCCACGTCGGGGCCCATCTCGAGCTGCAAGAGCCCCGAGAGCAGCGGGTAGTGCGTGCAGCCCAGGATGAGCGTGTCGATGCCGTCGGCCATCAGCGGAGAAAGATACCCGCGCGCGGCCTCACGCAGCTCGTCGCTCGTCGTGTCACCGCGCTCGACGTGCTCGACGAAGACCGGGCAGGCGATCGAACGGAGCGTGACGCGCGACTCCGTCGCTGCCACTGCGCGATCGTAGGCGCCGCTCGCGACCGTGGCCTCGGTGCCGATCAAGCCGATGCGGCCGTTCCGCGTGACCCGCACGGCGGTGCGAACGCCCGGATCGATCACCCCCACCACCGGGATGCCCGCCCGGCGGGCGATGTGGTCGATCGCGCTCACCTCGATCGAGTTGCACGCGACGACCAGCATCTTCACGTCGCGATGCACGAGCAGGTCGGCGATCTCGAGCGCGTGACGACGGATCTCTTCGACCGGCTTCGGCCCGTACGGGAACCGGGCAGTGTCACCCACGTACAGGACGGATTCGTGCGGGAGCTGGTCCATGATGGCCCGCACGACGGTGAGGCCGCCCACGCCCGAATCGAAGACCCCGATCGACCGCGGATCGGTCATGCGCCGACCGAGTAGCCCGTCGAGGCCCTCATGACCGATCCGCTCACCACCACAGCGACTCCGCCACGCCCTTCTCTGCGGTCGCGAGGTCCTCGGCCCAGGCTTCGGTCGACAGGTACTTCCACCCACCGTCGGGAAGCAGGCACACGATGTCGCCTTCGTCGATCTCGGCGGCGATGCGCCGTGCCACGTAGACCACCGCTCCGCTGGAGATGCCGGCGAAGATGCCCTCCGACGACGTGAGCTCACGGTTCGTCCGCAGCGACGACGACGAGTCGACCAGGAACTTGCGGTCGATCTCGCTCGGATCGAAGATCGGCGGCACGAAGCCGGCGTCGAGCGAACGGAGCCCATAGACGAGGTCATCGAGCTCGGGCTCGGCGGCCACGATCTTCACGTCGGGGTTGTGGGCGTGCAGCCCGCGACCCGCTCCCGTGAGGGTTCCGCCGGTGCCGAGACCGGCCACGAAGTGCGTGACCTCCGGCAGGTCCAGGATGATCTCCTGGGCGGTTCCCTCCTGATGCGCCAGCGGATTCGCCGGGTTCCCGTACTGGAAGGGCATGAAGTACTTCTCGTCCTGCGCGAGCGCGCGCGCGACCTCGATGGAGCCGTTCGTGCCCTTGTCGCCGTCGCTGAAGACGATCTCGGCACCGAACAGCCGCAACAGGCCGATGCGTTCCTCGCTCGCGTTGTCGGGGATCACGACGGTGAGGTGGTAGCCCTTGCGCGCCGCTACCATGGCGAGCGCGATGCCGGTGTTGCCCGATGTCGGCTCGAGGATGGTCTTGTCGGAGGTCAGCTCGCCCGATCGTTCGGCGACTTCGATCATCTTGAGCGCGATGCGGTCCTTGGTGGAGCCGGTCGGGTTCGCCCCTTCGAGTTTCGCCCACAGGCGGACACCGGGCTTGGGCGACATGCGCGGCATGCCGACGAGCGGCGTGTTGCCGATGGCGTGCAGGATGTCGTCGAAGCGCACGCCCGGGATTATCGCAGTCCCGGGCGTGCGCTCCTTCGGTCGGTATCGTTCAGCCGCGGATCACGGGGCCGCGGGGATCGGGATCAACGAGCCCGGATCGTCGTTGCCACGCTTCGCGAACCGCAGGTATAGCGACGGCACCACGAACAGGTTGAGCAGCGTGGCCGTGATCAGACCTCCGAGGATCACCCAGGCCATCGGGTACTCGATCTCCTGACCCGGGATCTCGCCCGAGATCAGCAGGGGCACGAGGGCCAGCCCGGTCGTGAGCACGGTCATCATGATGGGCACCACCCGCTCGCGGGCTCCCTGCAGCACGAGCTCCGGACCGAAGGCCATGCCCTCGAACCGTTCCAGGTGCTGGTAGTGACTGATCAGCATGATGCCGTTGCGCGCGACGATGCCGAGCACCGTGAAGAACCCGACCAGCGAGCCGAGCGAGATCACGCCACCGGTCAGGTAGGCCGCGATCACGCCACCGATCAGCGCGATCGGAAGGGTCAGGAACGAGAGCGTCGCGAGACGCCAGCTGCCGAACGAGGCCTGCAGGAGCAGGAGGATGCCGATCGCCGCGGCGATCGCCCCGAGGTTCAGGCGGCTCGATGCTTCCTTGCGCTCGGTGAACTCCCCGAGGAACTCGGCGTGGTACTCGGCGGGCCAGTCGTAGTCGGCCATGCGAGCCTCGATGTCGGCGACGATCGAGCCCAGATCGCGGCTGCCGTCGATGTTCCCGCCCACGTCGAGGCTCCGGAACAGGCTGTCGTGGTGGATGACGTTGGGCACCGGCTCGACCTTCACGTCGGCCACCTGCTCGAGCCGCACGTACTTGCCGCTCGGCGTGTCGAAGAGCAGGTTGCCGATGTCCATGAAGGTGTCGCGCGTCTCGAGCGTGCTCCAGACCTGGATGTCGTACGCCTTGCCGTCGCGGAAGATGTCTCCGGCTTCCTCACCGGCGAGCAGCCGGGCGGCGGCCCGGCGCACGTCGCCGGGCTTGAGGCCGTAGCGTTGGGCGGCGGCCAGATCGACCTCGACGCTCACCTGCGGGATGTCCTTGAGCGACTCGACATGGTTCTCGATCACGCCCGGAACCCCTCCGATGATCTCGTTGATCTCATCGGCGGTCTCCTGCAGCTGCGCGAGATCCTGGCCGTAGATGCGGATCGTGATCGCCTCGCTGGAACCGGTCAGGACCTCCCTGATGCGCTCCTTCAGGTAGGTGAGCACGTCTCGGTACAGCCCCGGGTAGCCGTCGACGACCTCCTGGATACTCTCGAGCGTCTGGTCGTAGTCGACGGAAGGGTCGACGCTGACCCAGTTCTCGCCGAAGTCGATGCCGACGACCTCGTCCATGTGCAGGGCCTGCCCGATGTGCGACCCGGCGTTGCGCACCCCCGGGATCTCGAGCAACTCGGCGTTGGCGCGGGCGGAGATCCGGAACATCTCCGGCTGCCCGGTGCCGGGCACGGTCAGCCAGTGCATGAGGAAATCGCGCTCCTTGAACGACGGGAGCAGGGACTGACCGAGCAGCGGCAGCGCGGCGACGCCCATCACGGTCGTCAGGCCCGACGGCCACGTACGCCCGGCGAGGCCGCATCACGATGCGCGACAGGACCGCTTGGTACGCGCGCTGCATCGCCGGCACGACCGGAGACTCGCGATGCCGCAGCGACTCGGGCTTGCGGAAGAAGATCAGGCTCATCGCCGGCGTCACGGTGAGCGCCACGACCATCGAGGCGAGCAACGCCAGCGCGTACGAGGTCGCGAGCGGCCGGAAGAAGGATCCCGACAGCCCCTCGAGCATGAAGATCGGCGCGATCGCGACGATCTCGATCAGCGTCGCGTACACGATCGCGCTGCGGACCTCGAGCGAAGCCTCGAGGATGATCCTCGCCGTCGACGGTCCGCGTGCCGTCGGTGCGCCGCTGACGCAGCCGCCGGACCACGTTCTCGATGTCGATGATGGCATCGTCGACGATGTCGCCGAGGGCGATCACCATGCCCGCCAGGATCATCGTGTTGATCGTGGCGCCGCTCCAGTGCAGCACGAGCCCTGCCGCGATGAGCGACAGCGGGATGGCCACGACGCTGATCACCGCCGTGCGCCACTCGTAGAGGAAAGGCACAGCATCAGGATCATCAGGATCGCGCCGAACCAGATCGCCCTGGACAGGTTGCTGATCGAGTCCTCGATGAAGGTGGCGGGCCGGAAGATCGTCTCGTCGATGGTGATGCCGCGCAGCGCGGGCTTCAGCTCGTCGAGCGCCGCCTCGACCCGTGGGTCACGTCGAGGGTGTTGGCCCATGGAAGCTTCTCGACGATGAGCATGAGCCCCTGGCCGTCGTTGATCACGGCGTCGCCGACCAGCGGCCAGGTGCCCCGCTCGAGGTTCGCGACGTCGCTGATGGTGAGGTGCTTCCCGGTGGTGGACTCGATCGGGATGTCGGCGAGGTCCTCGGCGTTGACGATCGGAAGCACGTGCCGGATCGAGTAGCGGTCGGTCGCGGTCTCGACCCATCCGCCACGGCCGATGTAGTTGCCGTCTGAGTACTGGAGCAACCCGGCATCGAGGGCGTCGGCGACCGCCGTCGAGACCGCGTCGACGGTGACCTTGTGCTTGCGCAGCCGCTCGGGCACGATCTCGATCGTGGGCATCTCGATGCGCTCGCCCCAGATCGGCACGTTGGCGACGCCTGGCACCCGCATGAGCCGGGTGCGGATCTTCCAGTAGGTGGTCATCGAGAGATCGATGAGGTCGATCTCGGGATCGGTCGACGTGAGCCCGATCTTCATCACGCGGCTCGTGGCCGACAGCGGCTGGATCATGAACGGGGGGCTCGCCCAGGTCGGCAGCTGCGGGGAGATCTGCGAGATGCGTTCTGCCACGTGCTGGCGGGCTGTGAGCAGGTCGGCTCCCGGCTCGAAGATCATCTCGATCGACGAGAGCGACTCGACCGACTTGGAACGGATCTCCTCGAGCCCCGGCACGCCGTTCAGGGTCTGCTCGAGCGGGATCGTGACGAGGTTCTCGACCTGGTTCGCCGACAGGCCGAGGGACGGAGTCTGGACCTCGACCTTCGGGGGCGCGAACTCAGGGAAGACGTCGACCGCGGTGTGTCGGAGCTGCTGGACGCCGAAGAACATCATGGCGGCGGCGAGCGCGACCACGAGGTATCGGAACTTGAGGCTCGAACCTACGATCCATCGGAGCATCGGGGTAGTTTCCTTTCGGGCTCTCGCTCGCCTACGTTCCGAACTCGGTCTCGGTGCCGTACAGCTCGGGCACACCGACCGTGACGATCTGGGTGCCGGCCGACGGGCCAGTCGGTGAGGATCGCCTCGGTCGAGGTCTCACGCACGATGCGGATCGGCGCCCTGACGAACACCTGTGGCTCGGGGTTGGTGTAGACCCAGAACTTGCCGTGAGAATCGAGGTACACGGCGTCGTAGGGCACGACGAGCTTCGAGCCACTCTCCGCCACCGGCGTCGTCTCGATGCCGAGACGCTCCACCGCTGATTCCGTCAGGGTGACCTTGAGGACCTTCGTGCCCTCGATCGCTTCGAGGGTGTAGGGCTGTTCCTCGATCACGTACTCGTCGTCGATCGCCCCCCCGCACGACGCCAGGAACAGCGTCGCGAGGGGTACGATCGCCAGGGAACGCAGGGTCCGCTTGTTCATGTCGACTCCTACCCGCTCACCGTGTCGATTTCGGGCACCTTGACGACGAGATCCTCGGCCGAGGTGTCGAGCTCGGCGACGAACCCGTACCGCAGGTAGAGGGCGGGCACCACGACCAGGTTCATCAGGGTCGCAGTGAGGAGTCCTCCAGGATCACGATCGACATCGGCCCGACGATCTCGAAACCGGCCGACCCGCCGCCCACGGCGAACGGGATGAGGGCGACCGCCGCCGCCACGGCTGCGGTCACGATCGGCAGCAGCCGATCCTTCGTCGCAGCGATCACGAGGTCGGCGCCGAAGGCTTCGCCGTCGGCCTGCAGCCGCTGGTAGTGCCGGATCAGCGAGACGACGCCACGGGTCGCGATCGCCAGCACCGCGATGAACCCAGCGACGGATCCGAGGGTGACCTCGCCTCCGGTCAACAGCGACGGCGAGGGCCCCGCCCGTCAGCGCCATCGGCAGTGCGAGGAACGCGAGCACCGCCAGTCGCCAGCTCGCGAACGCCGCCTGCAGCAGCAGGAAGATCGCGATCGCAGCGGCGACCATGACCGAGATCACCCGTGAACGCGCGGCTGCATCCTCCTGGAAGCCGCCGAGCACCTGGGCGTGGTGCTCGAGCGGGAACTGGACCCGCTCAACCGCCTGCTCCACGTCCTCGGCGACGTCACCCGCGGAGCGGCCCGCGACCGCGCCCGTGACATCGACGTAGGACTCCACGGACTCGTGGCGGATCACCGCGCGGTTCGGAACCACGCGGACGTCGGCAACCTCACTCAGGCGCACGAGCTCGCCGCTCGGGGTGTCGATCAGCAGGTTCTGGACATCCGCGACGTTCTCGCGGATGGCCGGGTCACCCCAGACGGCCACGTCGAAGACCTTCTGCTCCTCGAACAGGTTGCCCACGACGAGTCCCGAGAGCAGGGTCGTGGCCGCACGACGAACGTCTCCGGGCGCGAGGCCGACTCGCTCCGCCGCGAGGATGTCGGGCTGCACCTCGATCGTCGGCTCATCGGCCGGCAGCTGGACCACCGGATCCTCCAGCCCGTCGACGCCCTCGATGGCCGCGCGGATCTCCTCGGCCTTGCTCTCGAGGATCTCGGGGTTCGCTCCGTAGACGCGCACGACGATCTCGTCGCCGCTCCTTCCGAGCACGTCGGTCACCCGCTGCTCGGAGTAGGTCAGCACATCGGCTGGAGACCTCAGGCAGCCCGGCCGCCACCGACTCGATCGACTCGATCGTGTCGTCGTAGTCCGCCGAGCCGTCGATGCCGACCCACACCTCAGCCGAGTTGACGTTGACGATCTGGTCGGATTGGATCGCGCGGCCGACATGGGCGCCCGACGTCCTCGATGCCGGGCAGCGTGCGCAGCTCCTCAACCGCTTGGGCCGTGATCGTGCTCATCGCCGGCAGCGAGGTGCCGGGCTGAGCGTCGAGCCGCACGACCACGTCGCGCTCCTCGAGCACGGGCCGCATCGACCCGTCGAGGAACGGCGCCGCGACCAACCCGGCCACGATGAACACACCGAAGACCGCGAACGCGACGCCCGTCTTGGGCACGAGCCCTGTCGCCATGCGCTGGTAGGCCCCGCCGATCCTGCGCGCCACCGGTGACTCGCGAAGCTCGCGCGGCGACCCACCGAGCAGCATCATGCCGAGGGCCGGCGTGACGGTGAGGGCAACGACGATCGCGGCCGCGATCGCGATCAGGTACGAGGTGGCGATGGCCGGAAGGAACGCCCCGGCCTCACCCTCCAGGAAGAACGCCGGCAGCAGCGCCGCAGCCCACGACCAGCGTCGCGAAGAGCATCGCGCTGCGCATCTCGAGCGTGGCCTCGACCACCACCTGCCAGGCAGGAACACCTTCGGCCTGGGCGCGACGGCGCCGCATGCGCTGCGCCACGCTGTGGGAGTCGATCACGGCGTCGTCGATCAGCACCACGAGCGCCATGACGAGACCGGCGAGGACCATCGTGTTCACGATCGTGCCGGTGAAGTAGAGCACCAGCCATGCCGCACCGAGCGCCATGGCGATGCCGACGGCGCTCACCACGGCAGCGCGCCAGTCCATCGAGAACGCGCCGAGCACCAGCAGGAGCAGCACCGCTCCGATCAACGCGGCCCGGCCGAGGTTGTCGAACGACGTGTCGATGAACTCGGCGGGCCGGTAGATCGAGGTGTCCATCTGGAGACCGGGCAGCCCGGCGCGAGCGCTTCGAGAGCCTCGTCGATACCGTCGGCCACCTCGGGGGTGTTGGCGTCCGGGAACTTCTCGATCACGAGCAGGACGCAGTCGCCCTCGGTGCACAGCGCGTCGCCGATCAGGGGCTGGTGATCCTCGACGACCTCGGTCACGTCACCGAGCGCCAGATCGCGTGCCGGCCTTCGGGGTCTCACCCGCCGGGGGCTCGATCGGCACCTGCCGAGCTCGGTCGCTGTTCGAGATCGCCTGCTCGTGGAAGATGTGGAGCCGCTGCGTTCAGGGTGTCGATGAACCCGCCCGTGCCGGGCGAGGAGGCCTCGAGGAAGCTGAGGGGTCGAGACCTCGAGCGCGTTGCCCGCGGTCTCGATGATCTGGCTCAGGGAGACGTCAGCGTCGTTCAGCCGCTCAGGGTCGACCAGCACCTGGAGCTGCCGGTCACGGAACCCCCAGGTGGAGACGTTGGCCACACCTTCGACCCCCAGCAGGCGAGGGTTGATGACCCACTTCGACAGGATGGACATCTCGATCGGAGTGAGCTCGTCGGAGGTCAGCTTGACCATGGCGACACGGCTCGTCGACGACACGGGCTGGATCATCTGAGGTGGCTGGGCAACCTGCGGCAGACCCGCGGCGGCCACGGCCTGGGTCAGTCGCTCGGCGACGACCTGGCGGGCGTCGAGCAGCTCGGTGCCCGGCTCGAAGGTCATGACCACCGAGGAGAGTCCGGGCAGCGACACCGATTCGATCTCATCGAGGAAGGCGATGCCGACGAGCAGGTCCTGCTCGAGCGGCACGGTGATGAGCTCCTCGACCTCTTCAGCCGACAGACCGAGGGCCTCGGTCTGTACCTCGACCGTCGGCCGCTGGAACTCGGGAAGGATGTCCGTGCGGGCGTCATCGAGCTGCAGCACGCCGTAGACGAGGAGTCCCACCGACAGGGCGATCACGAGCCGACGGAACTTGAGGCTTGAGCCGACTATCCAACGCATCATGACGAAGCGACCTCCAGGGTGTGCATGAGCCATGCCTCGCTCCCGGGGTCAGCGTTGGACTGCGCGATGCAGCAACCCTGCCTGGAGCCTGAGAGATATGCGACGGTCCGAAGCGTGGATGCGACCCGTGAAGGACGAACCTCCCAGGATGGGATACGTAGGCCGACTGGCCTCCCCGATCGGACGGACGCGCGCATGTGCGAAACCTAAACCGAAGCGGCGCGAACATGCAAGCCCAAGGACTACATCGTTCGGCTTATTCTCCGAGTGGATGCGGGCCCACGTCGGAGTGCCCTGGATCGCTTGTCGAGGGGAAGCTTTCCACAGCGTTTCTGAACGCCCGCTGAACGCCTGGGAGCAGGTGATGCGTTCAGGCGTAACGCAACTGGCGGAACGACGTGATCCTTCCGTCGATCACCGTGACGGCGAACGGGTCTCGTGTGATGCGCTTAGAGCGAAGTGAGTCCGACCGATGCAACCGCTGCAGCTCGGCGAACCCGATCTGGTCGGTACCCCCGTTCCACCGGAATACGGTGACCGTCGCGGACACATCGACCGGCAGGGTTCGCCAGGCCGCATCGTCGTTGCGGAAGTAGCGAGCCCTCGTGGCTCCCGGCTCGATCGCTCCGTCGTGGATCGCCGCGTGTGTCGCTGCGCTGCCGGTGAACCACCGGCCGATGTCGATCGTGACGCGCGCCGGCGTCTGGTCGGCGCCGACCGCCACGAGACGTCCGACGTGGGGACCATCGCCGATCGGAGCGCCGACGAAGGATCGGAACGTCGCTCGCACTGCATCGAGCTCGGCTCTCATGTCCGTGAGCTGCGATCGGAGCTCCTGCGTGCTGGCCTCGAGGACCGATCGTCCGTCACGGGCCCGTCGCAGGTCGCCCCGCGCGCCTGCGAGCCGCCGCTCGAGCGTGAGGATCTGCGCGCGGGTCGCCGCGATCGTGTCGAGGAGCGCGCGTTGATCGCCGAAGGCGGTGTCGAGCTGCGTGCCCAGCGTCGACGCCTGGCGACGTTGATCGGAGGCGTAGGCGACGAGTCCGATGACGAGGAGCAAGGCGAGCACCCCCGCGACGATCGCCGTGACGAGTGGCCATCGGCGAGGTCGCGCCGCTTCCGGGATGACGATGAGATCAGGCTCGAAGCGGCTCGCAGGCGGCCGAGGGGCGGGCGGGATCTCCGCCGCCTCATGCTCCTGCGGTCCTCTGATCGGGGTCTGCACGGGGAAGCGCCTCCCTTCGGGTCGGACGCTAGACCCCCGTTGACCTGCAGGTCAATAGGCCGAAGAGCCGTCCGAGCCGGAGCGGCGAGCCCTCGAGGGATCTGCTCAGCCGCCGGCGACGGCCGGCAGGATGCTCACCGTGTCGCCGTCGGAGACCTCGGTCTCGAGCGAGCCGAGGTAGCGAACGTCCTCGTCGTTCACGTACACGTTGATGAACCGGTGCAGGCCCCCGTCGGCCGAGATCACGTTCTTCGTGATGCCGGGGTAGGAGCCCTCGAGGTCGGAGAGCACGTCGCGGAGCGTGGCGCCGTCGGCGCCGACCTTCGCCTCTCCCCCGGCGTGCTTTCGCAGGATCGTCGGAAGCTTCACGGTCACGGCCATCGTCGATCGTCTCTCCTGTGTGTTCGGCTATGAACGGGCGGGCACGCCACAGAACGCTTCGTAGTCGATGAGCTCGGTGATCGTGGGCTCCTTGCCGCAGACCGGACAGTCGGCGTCCCAGCGGATCTTCACTTCCTGGAAGTCCATGTGCAGGGCGTCGTAGAGCAGCAGGCGCCCCTCGAGCGTGTCGCCCTCGCCGGTGATGAGCTTGATCGCCTCGGTCGCTTGGATACCGCCGATCACGCCGGGCAGCACGCCGAACACGCCGCCTTCGGCACAGCTCGGCACGGTGCCCGGGGGCGGCGGCGATGGGAACAGGCACCGGTAGCACGGCGTCTCTTGGCCGGGCATGAACACCGTTGCCTGGCCCTCGAACTGGTAGATCGAGCCGTAGACGAGCGGCTTGCCCGTGAACTGGGTCGCGTCGTTCACCAGGTACCGCACCGGGAAGTTGTCGGTGCCGTCGACGACGATGTCGTAGCCCTCGAACACCTCGTACACGTTGGTCGAGAACAGCAAGGTGTCGTGGCCCACGATCTCGACCGTGGGGTTGATCGCGCGCAGATGCTCGACCGCGCTCTCGACCTTGGGGCGTCCGATGTCGTCGCTCGTGTGCAGGATCTGACGCTGCAGGTTCGAGACGTCGACGTCGTCGAAGTCCACGATGCCGAGCTTCCCGATGCCGGCCGCCGCGAGGTACATGGCGATCGGGGAGCCGAGCCCTCCGGCGCCGATCACGAGCACCGAGCTGTCGAGCAGCTTCCGCTGGCCGGCACCGCCGATGTTGGGAAGGATGATGTGGCGCGCGTAGCGCTGGACCTGGTCCTCGTCGAACATCGGGGTCGGGGTCATGTGCGAGGGCCTCTCATGTGATGACGAGCTCCTCTTCGGTGACCTCGCCGTCGGTGATGAAGAACGACCGTACGACGGGCCGGTCGCGGTCGGTGAGCGAGGCCACGATGTAGCGCGCATCGGGGTAGAAGGCGAGCTTCGTGTCGGTTTCGCTCGGGTAGGCCTCGGAGTGGGTGTGCGAGTGGTAGATCGCCCAGAGGTCCCATCCCTGCTCGTCGATCTCGTCGAAGACCCGCAACTGCTCCTTGCCGTCGAGCCGGTACGTGACCGGGCTCGCGTCGGCGTTCCGCATCGGGAAGACCTTGACCGGCACGCCGTCGGCGGCAGCGATCACGCCGCAGCACTCGTTGGGGAACTCGCGGAGGCCCTGCTCCACGATCTCCTTGTAGAAGACGCCGTCAAGCTCGCTCACGATCGTGCTCCCGCCGGGATGCGACCCGCGTGCGTGCGCTCGCCCGCCGCGGTTGCAGGTGCAAATGCTACCAGTGGGGTGGATTATTCCGAGAAGTTGCCGGTCACCCCGATGGCACCGGGCACCCCCTCGACGACCGTGCCGATCTCGGCCTTGGGCACCGAGCGTGCGTCGAGCGCTGGAAGGAGGGCGCCGGGCTCTCGCGTGGCGACGAGGAGGCCTCCGCTCGTCTGGGCGTCGGCGAGCAGCAGCTGTTCGGGCTGGGTGAGGCTTCCCCAGTCGACATGAGGGTCGACCGAAGCGTGGTTGCGCTGGGTGCCGCCTGCAACGACGCCGTCGCGGGCCAGGTCGAGCACGCCGTCGATGACGGGCACCGCGCTCGCGTCGATCTCGGCGGCAACGCCGCTCGCGAGCAGCATGCGGTGCAGATGGCCGAGCAGACCGAATCCGGTGACGTCGGTGGCGGCGTCGGCGCCCGCCTCGTCGACCGCCTCGGCGGCTGCCTCGTTCGGTGTGGTCATCACGTCGACCGCGGTCGTGAGCATCTGGTCGGACGCGACGCCCCGCTTCACGGCCGTCGAGATCATGCCGAGGCCGATCGGCTTCGTGAGCACGAGCGCGTCGCCAGGCACAGCGGTCGAGTTGCGCAGCATGCGTTTCGGGTCGACGAACCCGAGCACCACCATGCCGTACTTGGGCTCGGGATCGGTGATCGAGTGCCCGCCGAGCACTGGAAAGCCCACCCCGTGAGCAGCGTCGATGCCCCCTTGCAACACCCTTCCCAGCATGTCGAGCGGAAGGTCGTCGACCGGCCAGCTCACGATGTTGAGCCCGAGGAAGGGCCTCCCGCCCATCGCGTACACGTCGCTCATGGCGTTCGTGGCGGCGATGCGCCCCCAGTCGTAGGGGTCGTCGACGATCGGTGTGAAGAAGTCGAGCGTCGCGACCAGGGCGCGGTCGGCGTCGAGCTCGTAGACGGCGGCATCATCGCCCGTGTCGGCAGCGACCAAGACGTCGGATGGGATCGCCGGGAGGGCGAGCCCGCCGAGCACCTCGGTGAGCTGGTCGGGGCCGAGCTTGCACCCGCATCCGGCGCCGTGGCTGAACGAGGTCAGTCGCCGCTCGGTCCGCATGGGCACGAGCATACGAACCCTCGTTCGATACCGGAATCAGTATCAGGACCCCGAGCGCCTCACGCCGACGGCGGAATCCTCACGAATCGGATCGTGCGGCGCTCGAGGTCGGCTTCCTCGAGGCGAACACGCACCTCGGCGGCGAGCTCGTGCACGTCGTCGCAGGGCCCGATGACGGCCGGGTCGCGCAGGGCCACCTCGCCCCGGTTCCGCTTCCACAGATCGATGACGAGGGCATCGGCGACCTGACCCACGAACGGCGCGAGCACCGCGGCTTCCACGACGTCGATCATCGTGCGCTCGAGCCGGTTGTGACGATCGGCGGCCGCCGCCATCTCGCCCGGCAGCGCAGGGAACGCCGCGAGCACCCATCCCGGCACCTGCCGATCGGCGCAGAGCGCGAGCGAGGTCTCGAGGGCATAGCGGTCGACGAGCCGGCGCAACGGTGCGGTGCAGTGCGCGTAGGGCGCGGCGATCGCCGCGTGGATCGGTTCCAGCGGCACCTCGGAGTCGAAGGCCGTGTAGGAGGCGCCGCGGAACAGGACCGCGGCTTCCTGCAGGAAGACGGCTTCGGTCCGGGAGCGTCGGGCATCGACACGGTGCAGCAGATCGGCGTAGCGCATGTCGTCGGGCCAATCCACGTGCAGTGCCCGGGCGACGCGACGGAGCCGGGCCACGTCTCGTGGGTCGGGAGGAGGCAGCGTGCGGAGCACACCGACTCCGCCCTCGATCATCAGACGGGCTGCGGCACGCCCGGTGAGCAGCGAGATCTGCGCGTTCCACCCCTCTACCTCGAGCGGCGCCTCGAACCGCAGTTCGTAGCCGTCGCCCGACGGCACGACCTCCTGGCGGGGAACGCCGAGGCTCGCGCCGCCGCGTGCGCGCTCGGCCTCGTGGAGCAGCCGGCCGACCTCGGGGAGCACCATCAGCATGTCGCCCGCCGTGCCCCCGTCGATCGAACGCTGCACCTCGGCGTAGCTCAGCTTCGCCCTGCTCGAGACCATCGCCCGCTCGACGTGCACATCGACGATGTCGCCGTGCGCGTCGACGTCGATGCGCCAGACGACGGCAGGCCGAGGCCCGTCGGGAAGCAGCGACGCGGCTTCCTCGGAGAGCACCGGCGGATACAGCGGCGATCGCACGTCGGGGCTGTAGGCGGTCTCACCTCGCCTATGGGCTTCGGCGTCGACCAAGCCACCGGGCTCGACGAACGCGGCGACATCGGCGATCGCGTACCGCACCCGGAACGCCCTCGCCCAGCCGCTCGAGATGCATCGCCTGGTCGAGGTCGAGCGAGGAGGGTGGATCGATCGTGACGAACGGAACGTCGGTGAGATCGGTCTCGGGGAGCCGCGGCTCGCCCGCCGCGCGCTCGGCTTCGGCCAACACCTCGGCCGGGAACGTCTCGGGCACGCCAACCTCAGTGCGGATCGCCGAGAAGGTCTCGCGCAGCCCGTCACCGGGCGGTGTGAGGCGAACGGATCGACGTGGCATCCTGCGAGCTTACGAAGGCCTCCGCTCTCGGCGCAGCGTGCGACGCGGCTGGAGGTTGACACCGAACGCGGTGTCGATCCGCTCGCTGAGTTCCCCGGCGGCGTTCTGACACCGATACCGGTGTCAGTGGCGAAGAGCGAGGATGAGTGTCGGTATCACCCTTCCAGTATCGACCTCGAGCGGCATCGAAAGCGACGGCGAGCCCCCATGCCTACGCCAGCATCGTCGCCATGGTGGCCCACTGTTCGCGGTCGTCGTCGCGGAAGGCGCGCGTCTCGGCCATCGTCGTGGGCCCGAGCACGCGGTTCCTCGAAGGCAGCGTGCGACGGATCTGCTCGAGCTCACGCCGCGTGAAGCGGCAGGCTTCCGTGTTGGGCTCGACGCCGTAGAGCGCGGCGCCGTTCAGGCCGAGGATCTTCGCCTTCAGCTCCTTCGTGAGCTTCGGGTATCCGTAGCGTTCCTGGAACTCCGGTGAGATCTGGAAGGCGCGCACCGCCTGGATCATGGGCTGCGGCGAACCGTAGAACAGGCAGTCGGTGCCCCAGAGCACGTTGTCCTCGCCGACGTAGCGCAAGCAGCTTGCCGAGGAAGTGCGCGGCCTGATCGGGGTAGCGCATCACGAACCACCATGAGGTGCCCATCTCGGCGTAGACGTTCTCGTTCGGCCCGATACCCTCGCGTTGCATCGACCAGATCAGGCGGTTCGTGCCCATGTTCCGCGTCGCTCTCGCGTAGGGAACCTCGGGCACGTCGGCCTCGAACCCGGAGTGGTACGCGACGAAGTTCATGTCGGGATGCCGTTTCGCCGCGGGCCCGATGTCGTCGGGCGAGGCGAACGGCGAGCCGAGCGACAGTCCCTTGTGGATGCAGATGGTGTTCGTGCCGATCTCCTTGGCCTTGCGGATGAACCGCTCCCCCACCTGCCGCTCGTTGGGATCGCGGTCGTCGAGCCACCAGCCGTTGCCGTCGCCTTCGAAGGCGTCGGGGAAGTGCGTGAACGTCTTCCAGGCGGCCACCGGGTAGGCGTTGGCCGTGTGCTCCATCGCGTCGAGGGCAGCGTCGAGCTTGCCGACGTTCGGCAAGGCCTGGCCGTGCAGCAGGATGCGCTCGTCCTGGCAGAGGTTCGCCGGCGACCGTCCGCGTGAGGTCCATCACATCGTGGCCCTGCGGACTGCGTTCCGGGAAGATCGGCAGTGCCGAGAGCACGAGCATGCTCGTGTCGGAGCGCAGGAACATCAGCTCGAGGAAGTGCTCGATCGAGTAGCACGCGCGGGGGTCGTCCTCACCGCAATCCTGCTGCGGGAACGACGCCCAGAAGTCCTGTCCGTTCAGCACCGGGTTCAGGTGGTACTCGAGCAGATGCCCCTGGATGTCGAAGACGAACTCCTCGCCGCCGAGCGCCTCGAACGCGCTCTCGGGCTCGACCGAGGCGCTCGGCGGGATCTCGTACGTGCCGCCGGGGCTGGCGCCCGTCGCGCTCGGCGACGACGGTCCCGCCGTGTGCTCTTCGGCCGTGCACGCGTTGAGCGCGAGGAAGGTCGTCGCCGCGCCGCAGACCGAGAGCAGGAACTCGCGCCGTGACATGCCGAGTCGGTCGGCGCTCTCGATCGACCAAGCTCGGGCGCGCGCCACGGTCTCCGCGAGCACCGGCGGCAGCGAGGGTTCCGGGTCGTACTCGCCGTTGGAAGCCGGTCCGAACTGGACCGGCAGTCCAGGATCTCGTTCCTCGTCGTTGCGGTGCGGCGGCATGCGACGGCTCCCCTCGCTGGTTCCCGCGGTTCCCGCAAGGAGACACTCGCACGATGCCGATGGTTCCGCGAGCCGGGCGCACGGCTGCACGGGTGCGAGACTGAGCCGGATGCGCGTGGCGGTCGTGGGGCACGTGGAGTGGGTCTCGTTCGGATCGGTCGACCGCATCCCGGGCCCGGGCGAGATCGCCCATGCGACCGACGAGTGGGAAGAACCCGCCGGAGGCGGCGCGGTGGCCGCGGTGCAGCTCGCGAAGCTCGCCGGCGCGTGTGACCTGTTCACCGCCGTCGGCGACGATGAGCTCGGACTCCGGGCTCGGGAGGAGCTCACGGACCTCGGCCTCGACGTGTTCGCCGAGACCCGCGACGATCGCACCCGGCGAGCGCTCACCCTGGTCGATCCCGTCGGGGAGCGCACGATCGTCACGCTCGGGCGCCGCCTGGAGGCACGTGGCGATGACGCGCTCGGATGGGAGTCGCTCGACGATGCCGACGCCGTCTACGTCACGGCCGGTGATGCCGATGCGTTCCGTGCCGCTCGCCGCGCTCGAGTGATGGTCGTCACGTCACGGGTGCTCGAAGAGCTGCTCGACGCCGACGTGGTGCCCGACGCACTGGTCGGCAGCGCGAGGGATCCTGCCGAGCACGTCGACACGGAGATGCTGCCGTGGCGGCCGCCCGTGCTCGTTCGGACGGAGGGAAGGTCGGGCGGCCGCTACGAGACCTCGAGTGGGGGAACCGGGCGCTACGAGGCGGTCGAGGTCCGGGGGCTCGCGGGCGACGCCTACGGAGCGGGCGATTCCTTCGCGGGCGGGCTCACGTACGCGCTGGGCGCCGGATGGGACCTCGAGCCGGCGCTGGCCCTGGCCGCCCGGTGCGGCGCCGCGTGCGCTGCCGGGCGAGGCCCGTACGCGGGGCAGCTCGGCGCGGCCGACCTCTGATCCCCGGAACCCGCCGCGCACAGCACCTCAGAGGACCGAATCGGAGCGCTGCTGCCATGAACGGGCTCGGCCGATCAGGGCAACGGCTCCCTTCCTCTCGTAGAGCTCCACGGCCCGGTCGACCGCGGCGTCGGTCGCGACATCATCGCCGAGGAGCCGCTCGACCAGGGCGGACGTCATCCAGGCGTCACCTGCGACGGCCAGGAACTCGCCGTCGTGCATCATGTCGGTGACTTCTCGCACTTGCCGACGCGCATCGTTCTCGCCCGTTCAGCTCGGGCGCTGAGGATCGCGGACGCCTGCAGGAGCTCGAACCGCATGTGGAGGCTTCCCGCCCAGTCGCCGGGATGTGCGACCGCCATCATGACCGCGGCCTCGTCGATCTCACCTCGGGTTGCGAGCAGCATCGCGGCCGCCGTCGCCAGGAACCTGTTCTCCTGATCGAGTCGCCTGCTCGCAGCGAGGCCGTCGAGCCAGGCCTTGCAGCTCCGCATCCGCATCTCCGGCGCAACGCTCCACCCAGGCGATGTACTGGCTCCCGTAGTTCGCGAGATCGGCCTCGAGGCCATGCTCGCGCCATGTTCCGATCGCTCGACCCAACGCGTCGCGTGCCTCGTGTTCGTGCCCTGCCGATCGCGAGACACGACGCAAGGATCCCGGCAACAGCTGCCTCGCCGGCCGCGGACCCTGCCACCTCGGGCTCGATCGCCTGCAGCTCGCGGACAGCTTCGTCCACGTGGGACGCACCGTAGAGATGGGTCGCGGCCACCCAGGACAGGCTGGAGGCCTGGAGTGCGGTCTCGCCCGCTGTGCGGGCATGCTCGGCCGCGAGGCCCCACTCGGTCCCCGCCGAGGACGCCCGGAACCCTGCCCATTCGGCGACGCCTCCCAGGAAGTGAGCTCGCGCCGTCCCTGCGTGATCCTCTTCGCGAGCGAAGATCTCGATCGCACGCCCGACCGCGACCTCCACCTCCTCGGACCAGTCGCCGCGATCGCCCTCGTCGACGATCGAGTTGAGTCGCTGGATCTCGATGGCGGCGCGCAGGCGTGGATCCGAGGTCTCCTGGAAGGCCTCGTCGAGCTCCCGCCACGCGATGCGAGCCTCGTCGGTTCGCCCGGCTGACTCGGAGGTCTCCGCGAGCCGCAGCAGGATCGGGATCCTCGCCGAGGAGTCGTGATGCGTCAGCGCAAGAGCCCGTTGCAAGATGGTTGAGGCTGCGCGGACGTCCCCACGATCCGACGCCAGGCCTCCGGCGGTCTCGAGGTGGCTCACAGCTCGAGATGCAAGGTCGCTCGACGTATCGGAGCGGCCCAGCTCCAGCTGGTATCGGACCGCGGCCTCCAGGTGGTAGCCGACGATCTCCTCGAACTCAGGGATGCGGGACCCCGCGGCGACCTCGAGCCAGTCGGCCAGCCGCTCGTGCAACCCGGCCCGGAGCTCCTTGGGCAGCGCGGCGTATGCGACGTCCTTGATCAAGGCGTGGCGGAACCGGAATGCATCCTCACCCGCGAGCTCGGCCTCACCCGAGGCGATGAACTCCTTCTGCATCAGGGGGCCGAACGACGTTGCCACACCGGCTCGCAGCTCGGGGGGAAGCAGGCTCGATACCGCCCCCCGATGGAACACCTGCCCCTCGATGGAGCCGCGTTGGAGCACCGCCCGCTGCAGGTCCGACAGGCGATCGAGGCGGGCCTCGAGCAAGGCCGTGAGCGAGAGGGGGATGGAGATCTCAGCGGTCGCTCGCTCTTCGCCGACACGCGTGTCCATCAGGTGGGCCACCACCTGCTCCAAGAAGAGAGGATTCCCGTCCGCCGCTTCGAGGATCCTCTCCATCAGCGGAGGCGGAAGGGTCGCCGCCTCGATGAGCTGCGAAGCCAGTGCCCGTGCATCCGCATCGTTCAATGGCTCAAGCACGATCGTCGAGGCATTCGATCGTCCGGCGCTCCACCCGGGACGATCGTCGAAGATGTCGGGTCGGGCCATGCAGACGAGCATGATGGCCGAGTCCTGTGCGAGATCGCAGACATGTTCGAGCAGATCGAGCAGCGCCGGCTCTGCCCACTGGATGTCGTCGATCACCGCGATGATGCCGCCACGGTCGGCGGCGATGCCTTCGAGCAGCTTCCGGAAGGCCCAGTAGATCTCCTCTGGGACTCCTTGCGAGCCGGTGGGATCGAGTCCCAACATGCGAAGCAGCCGTCGTGCGACGAGCGGTGCGTCGTCCGCGCGCGCGATCAGGCCTTCGATCCTTCCGGTGAGCTCTTCCGGATCCGCATCCCCGGTCGATGCGGTTGATCCGAGCGCTTCCGACACGATCTCCGCGACCGGGAAGAACGTGATGCCCTCGCCGTAGCTCAAGCAGCGCCCCCGCAGGACGGTCGCCTTCGACGACGCACGCTGGGTGAACGCTTCGACGAGACGCGACTTGCCGACGCCTGGTTCACCGATCACTGTGACCAGGAAGCATCGCCGCTCGCCGAGCGCGCGGTCGAGCGTGGACTCCAGCATCGCGAGCTGGTCCCGTCTGCCTACGAGCGAGCCTCCGCTCCTGCGCGACAGTCCGTCACCCCTGGGGTCGACATCGACCAATCGGAACGCCTGAAAGGGCTCGGGCTTGCCCTTGAGCGTCAACGGCTCGATCGCCTCCACGGTCACCGCGTCGCGCACAAGCTGGCGCGTCGACTCGGAGATCAAGATCCCGTCGTTCGGCGCTGCCTGCTCGAGACGCGCGGCCACGTTCACGGCGTCGCCGCTGACGAACGCCTGACCCGCTCCCGGGTCACCGGCCATCACCTCACCTGTGTTGATGCCTGTACGTACGGCCACGCGGATGCCGTGCTGGATCTCGAACGTCTCGTTCAGCGACGCCAGCGCCTCCCTGATGCCGTGCGCGGCGCGAACCGCTCGCAGCGCGTCGTCCTCGTGGACGACCGGAACGCCGAACACAGCCACCACCGCATCGCCGATGAACTTCTCGACGGTGCCTCCGTGAGCCTGCAACACCGATCGACAGGCATCGAAGTAGCGGCCCATCACCCGGCGAACGGTTTCCGGATCGAGGGCGTCTGCGAGTGCGGTCGACCCCGCGACGTCGGCGAACAAGATCGTCACCGTCTTCCGAACCTGCGCGCCGGCGACCAGGACCTCGGTGCCGCACGCCATGCAGAACCGAGCCTCTGGTGCCAGCTCCTTTCCGCACGAAACGCACTGCATGCGCCAGCGTAGTCAGTTCCATGACCCCGAAACCAGTCCTGCTCGCTCGGCCGCTGCGCGATACTCCGGGTGTGGCGATGGGGAACGGCACGCGCCGGCGCGCGGGATCGGCATCGGATGCCGATGCGGACGCTCCAGATGCCCGGCTCACGCCCGTCGCCGCGCTCGTACGGCGCTCCCCCGTGACGAGCGAACCGGACACACCCGTCGCCGAGGCCGCGGCCCGCATGGCGGCCGAGCGCGTCTCGTGCCTGCTCGTGCCGATGCGCGGCGCGTGGGGCATCGTGACCGACCGGGACCTGCGGACGCGGGTCGTCGCGGTGGGTGCGGCCGGCGCGACGGCCCTCGAGACGATCGCCACCTTCCCCGCACGAACGATCCCGCATGACGCGCTCGCCGGCGAGGCCCTGCTGGCGATGTTCGCACAGGGCGTGCATCACCTGCCGGTCACGGACCGCGCCGGCGAGATCGTCGGGATCGTGACCGACACCGACCTCATGGGGCTCGGCCGCCATACCCCGTTCGCGCTGAAGAGCCAGATCGAGCGGGCGGGGACCGTGGACGAGGTCGCGGCGGCGGGACACGACCTCCCGAACCTCGTCGTCACGATGGTGCGGGCGCGCGCCGACCCGATCGACGTGGGCCGGGTCGTGGCGCTCGAGGTCGACTCGATGACCTTGCGTCTGCTCGATCTCGCGATCGAGGAGCTCGGCGACGCTCCATGCGACTGGGCCTGGCTCGCCCTCGGCAGCGCCGCGCGCCACGAGCAGGCACTGCACACCGATCAGGATCACGCCCTCGTGCACGATGGCGACCCCGGCGAGGTCGACCCGTATTTCGCCGCCGTCGCCGAGCGGGTGACCGGGGGACTCGAGGCGGCCGGCATCCCCCGATGCTCCGGTGACGCGATGGCGGTGCACCCCACGCTGCGCCGTCCCCTGCCCGAGTTCGTCGCCCAGCTCACCACGTGGATGGACCGAGCTGATCCCCAGGCCGCGGTGCTCTCGGCGGTCGGGTACGACTTCCGTCAGGTCGCGGGACCTCTCAGCGCCGAGCCGGCGCTCGACGCGGCGATGTTACTGGCCCGAACACGCCCCGCGTTCGTGCGCCAGATGGCGCGCCGTGCACTGGACCTCGATCCACCGAGCGGGTTCTGGCGAAGGCTGGCCGTCGAGCGCAGAGGTGAGCACGTCGGCCGTCTCGACATCAAGCACGGCGGCATCACGATCGTGAACAACCTCGCGCGCGTGTGGTCCGTGCGCGCCGGCGCCGCCGACAAGGACACGATCGGCCGGCTGCGCGCTGCGAGCGAGGCCGGTGAGCTCGACGCCGCGGTCGCGACCGAGCTCACCGAAGCGTTCCACTTCCTGTGGGACGTTCGGCTGCAGCACCACGCCCGTCAGGTGGAAGCCGGCGAGCCCCCCGACGACTTCATCGATCCGAGCGCGTTCGGATCGTTCACGCGCAGCGGTCTGAAGGCGGCGTTCCGGGTGATCATGCGTGCTCAGCGTCTGCTCGGCTCGGAGGAAAGCGTGAACCCGCTGCTTCCGTGAGTCCGCGGCGTCGGGTCGGCGTCAGTCGAAGAACAGGTCGGTTCCCATGGCGTGGAATCCGCCGTCGACGTGGATCATCTCGCCCGTGATGGCCTTGGACAGGTCCGAGAGCAGGAAGGTCACGGCGTCGCCGACCGGCGTCGGGTCGGCGACGTCCCAGCCGAGCGGCGCCCGACGCGACCACGAGTCGGTGATCGCGTCGAACCCCGGGATGCCCTTGCCGGCCAACGTGCGCAGCGGCCCGGCGCTCACGGTGTTGACGCGCACGCCCTTGGGCCCGAGATCGCGCGCGAGGTACCGGGTCACCGACTCGAGCCCGGCCTTCGCGACGCCCATCCAGTCGTAGATGGGCCAGGCGACGCGGGAGTCGAACGTGAGCGAGACGACCGATCCGCCGGCTTCCTGCATCAGCGGCAGCATGCCGAGCGCGAGCTCCTTCAACGAGAACGCGCTCGTGCGCATCGCCGTCGCGACGCTGTCCCACTCGGTGTTCGAGAAGTTGCCGCCCAGCGCGTCGGCAGGCGCGAAGGCGATCGCGTGCAGCAGCCCGTCGATGCGCCCCCACCGGCCGGCGAGCTCCTCGCGCACCGAGGCGATGTGGCCCGGCTCGTTGACGTCGAGCTCCATCACGTCGGGCGGGGTCGGAAGCCGCTTGGCCACCTTCTCGGTCAGGCGCACGCCGCGCCCGAAGTTCGTGAGCACGATCTCGGCGCCGTGCTCCTGGGCAGAGCGCGCCGCGGCGAACGCGATCGATTGCGGCGTGAGCACCCCGGTGATGAGGAAGCGCTTGCCCTCGAGCAGCACGTGATGCTCCTCAGGCCTCGTCGGGCGCGGCCGCGTCGACGAACTGCCAGTCGACTCGGCCCTTGTCGTCGATCTGCGTCACCAGGATCGTGAACGTGATGCCGTCGGCATCTTCCGCCGTGCATTCGAACGTAGCACCGGTCTCGGGCTGCACGTCGCGCGGACACGTGACCACCGGTAGTCCTGACCGGTCTGCTCCTCGGCCTGACTCAGCAACTGCGGCTCGAGCCCCTCGGTGTCGAGCGGCGGGTTGCACACCGCGGCGACCGCGATCAGCGCGGCGACGGCGCACGCCAACCGGATGCGACGCGTTCGGGTGCTCGGCACGTCAAGAGCCTCCTGGCCTGGGGGACGGATGGGCCGCCCGAGCCTATCGACGGCGTGAAGCAGGGGTCAAACGGCTCATGCTCGCGCGCCGACCCGACCCAGCACCTTCCATTGCTCCGGCGTGACGAACGGAAGCGTGTAGTAGCTCGCGCCGATCACCCCGGCGTCTCGCACGGCCTGCACGAACGCGCGCGTCTCGGGCGTGCTCGCGTCGCGGGCGAGGCCTCCGATCACGTGGATCGGCACGTCGCCCGACCCGACGCCGGTCCGGATCTCCTCGATCGCCCGGCTCACGTACGCGATCGTCTCGGCGGGGCCCTGCACGCGGTAGGTGTAGTAGGTCATGGGAAGCACGGCGTCGTAGGTGCGCGCGAGGTCTCCCCAGGGGAACACCGGCCAGTAGGTCTCGTCGTCTGCCAGTCGCGCCGGCGACGGCACGATGGCTCCGAGCGGATAGTCCTCACCCCCCACGGCTCTCAGCCGGTCGGAGAGCCGCGCGAGCCGGGCGTTGCGGCGGGCCACGACCCGCACCTGCGCCGACTCGATGTCGAGCGCGAACCCGTCGAAGCGGTCACCCCGGGGCGTGGTGAACGAGATCGCCGCCCGGGTCCGCGCCGTGTCGACCGTCATGTCACTGAGATGGGGCAGGTACCAGGCCACCACCTGCACGCCGCGGTCGTGCGCCGCCTCGATGAAGATCGCCGTCTCGGGCTCGAAGACGAACGGTCCGATGCGATCGGCGTTGGACGACTGCAGGTACAGCGTCGTCGCACCGCCGGCGACCATCGCGTCGACCGCTGCCACGGGATCGGCCCACGCTTCGCGATCGTAGATGTCGACCCACACCCCGAGGCCCTCGAACGGCCCGGTCACCGGGTTCGGACGAACGAGCGGCTCCGCGTCCGACGGATCGTCGCGACCGGCGAACCACGCGATGGAGGAGGTGAGCCCGGTGACGGCGATCACGGCAACGAGGATCGTGCGGGGGGACGGTCGAGCCACCATCCAGCCCAGGGTAGCGCGGCTGCGAGAACCGACGAGATCGAGGGACCGCTCGCGGGACGCGGGCATCGGCTCGTACCATGCCGCCGATGGATCTCGGGCTGAGCGGCAAGGTCGCGATCGTGACCGGCGCATCGAAGGGCCTCGGGTTCGGCGCCGCGAAGGCGCTCGCAGCGGAAGGCGCGAGACTCGTGCTCTGCGCGCGCGACGCCGGGCGGCTCGAGGCGGCGGCCGGTCAACTCCCGACCGATTGCGCCACGGTGGCCGCCGACGTCACCGATGCCACGACGCCCGCGAGGCTCGCCGCGACCGCGATCGAGCGTTTCGGCGCGATCCACGTGCTCGTCGCCAACGCGGGCGGGCCTGCTCCCACGCGCGCGCTCGACGTGGAGGCCGCAGCCATGCACGCCGCGGTCGAGTCGAACATGCTGACCTCGATCCGGCTGGTCCAGGCGTGCGTTCCCCACATGCGCGAGGCGGGCTGGGGTCGCATCTGCCTGCTCACGTCGTACGGGGTGAAGCAGCCGATCCCTACGCTCGCTTACTCGAACGCCGCACGCACGGGCCTGTGGGCGTGGGCGAAGACCGCCGCCCAGGATCTCGTCGTCGACGGCATCACCCTGAACCTCGCCTGCCCCGGACTGCACGCGACCGACCGCGCGAAAGAGCTCGGAGCGACCGGCCGCATGGGCGATGCCGATGACTTCGGCAGGGTGGTCACGTTCCTGTGCTCGGAACCCGCCGGATTCGTAAGCGGCGCAGCCCTGCAGGTCGACGGCGCCTCGACCGTCGGCCTGTTGTAGCTGCTCGATCGCCGCGACGAGCGCGGTCGAGAGGCCGGGGATACCCTGAGGCCCACGATCCGGATCCGCTCGAACACCGCTCGCGGTCCGGGCGACCGATCAGAGGGGGGTTCCGACATGGATGTCGACATCAGGTTCAGTCCGTCGTTCGCGGTCGCCGTGATCACGCTTCCAGGGGGCGGTGAGGTCAAGGCCGAGGCCGGCGCCATGACCAGCATGTCGGGAGGCGTCGATATCGAGACGAAAGCGCAGGGCGGGCTGATGGGCGGGCTCAAGCGTTCGGTCCTCGGCGGCGAGAGCTTCTTCATCAACACCTTCCGCGCGCCGCAGGGCGGGGAGCTCACGGTCTCCCCCACGCTTCCGGGTGACATCGTGCACATGCCGGTCGACCCGTCGATGGCGCTCATGGTGCAGTCCGGATCGTGGCTCGCCTCCGAGACCGGCGTCGAGGTCGATACCAAGTGGGGCGGGGGCAAGACGTTCTTCTCCGGTGAGGGATTGTTCCTGCTGCGGTGCACCGGCTCGGGCGACATGCTCGTGTCGAGCTACGGCGCGATCGAACGCCGCACCCTGGGCGCCGGGGAGGTGCTGAAGATCGACACGGGCCACATCGTGGCGTTCGAGGAAGGCGTCGGCTACGAGGTCAACAAGGTCGGCGGCTGGAAATCGACCCTGTTGTCGGGCGAAGGTCTCGTCGCAACCCTCACGGGGCCCGGTGACCTCTGGATGCAGACACGCAGCCCCGCCGACTTCATCGGCTGGCTGCTGCCTCAGCTCCCGACGCAGCGCAGCTAGTCCGATCTGGACTAGCTCGAACCCTCCGCCGGTTTGGTCGCTCGAAGCAGCAGGTAGTCGAGCAGGCCACGGCGCCACAGCAGCTCGGCCTGGCCGAGCATGAGGCGCATCGCGAGCTCGTAGGAACGCGGCAGCTCCCGCGAGACGCCGCGCCCGATCGAGACGGTCGCGCACGAAGCGCATGGCCGGTCCGATCGTGCGCTCCCCCACCAGCTGCGTGCGCACGTCGGCGAACCCGGCGGCCGCCGCGAGCGACACGATCTCGTCGCGGAGTCGCGGCCGCGTGGGTGCCGAGGCCCCACGCACGCAGCTGCGTGAGCCCCGCGACGAGCTCGCCGGCCGATCGTGGCCGGCGCATCGTCGGGATGTCGGACATCGTGAGCACCCCACCCGGCCGCAGCACCCTGAACGCCTCGGCGAAGAACCGCGCTCGCGACGAGAAATGGAACGCTGCCTCGACGCTGATCACGCCATCGAACGAGCCGTCGCGGAGCGGAAGCCGGGTCGCATCGGCGTTAACCCCGAGCGCCCCCGCCTCGGCGAGGCGAGGCCTGCCGGCCACGAGCTGCGAGCGGGTGATGTTCACCGCGGTGAGGGTGCGCGGCGTCGACTACCCGGGCGATCAGCGGGTCCTGCTCTCCGAGCCCGTTCCCCACGTCGAGCACGTCGCCACCCGCGGGCAGCTCGGACGCGATCGCGGTCACGAGTCGCCGCACTGCCGCCGGCGCCTCGGCCGGGTCGGTGCCGTCGCCGTCCCACAGGCCGAGGTTCAGCCAGCCGGGCGCCAGGGCGAGGAAGAAGTCGCTGCCGAGGCTGTCGTAGACCGTGGCTGCGGGGTTCCTGCCGTGCCGGGCGATCGAGAGCGCATGCCGCACGTTCTGCGGGGTCCACGAGTGACGCACGTCGTCAGGTTCCCGACGATTTCCAGGCGTCTCGGATCTTCACGCGTGAGCCGGTCTGCAGCACGGCGCCGGAGTAGATGCGGGCCGAGAGCGGCACGAGCGCAACCGTGCCGGCCACTAGCAGGGCGATCGAGACCGCGACCTGCGGCACCGTCGCCGCCCCGAGCGCGATGCGCACGGGCATGGCCAGCGCCGCAGAGAAGGGCACCATCGACGCCACCGTCGCCACCGTCGAGTCAGGATCCTGGAGCGCGCCGATCGACACGAAGAACGAGACGAAGATGATCAGGTTGATCGGCACCAGCGCGTTCTGCAGCTCTTCCATGCGGGACACGAGCGAGCCCGAGACCGCGAACAGGCCGGCGTAGAACGCGAACCCCATGACGAACCAGGCCAGCACGACGAGCGCGACGCCGGCCGCGGCGCCCGGCACCTCGATCGCGCCCGTGACGAGCGACAGCACGATGGCGAACGTCGCGACGAACACGAGCTGCACGATGCCGAGGACGCCGATGCCTGCGATCTTGCCCGCCAGCAGCTGCCAAGGACGGATCGCCGAGAGCAGGATCTCGACGACCCTGGACGACTTCTCCTCGATGACACCGGTCGCGATCCACACCCCGTACCCGAAGAGCTGTCCGTACGCGAGCAGCACCGCGACGAACGCGATGTTCGCCTTCCGATCGCGGTCGGGATCCTGTGGCTCCAGCGTGCGCACCTGCACAGCGGTTCGATCGAGCAGGTCGCCGATGCGGGAGGCCGGCACCCCCGCCGCGCGCAGCGCCTCGGCCACGCGGGCTTGCCGGAACGCCTCGTCGACGGCTTCCGAGAGTGCATCCGGCGCCGGCTCGGCGGTGAGCATCACGCCGTCGTCGGAAAGGGCGGCGTCGAGCCGTCCGGACCGCACGGCTTCCTCGGCGAGGACCTCGTCGTCCCAGAAGGTGATCACGACCTCGAGCCCGCGGCGTTCCGCGGCATCGATCAAGGCCAGGCGGGTCTGCTCGATCGACGCCGGGATCCCTGCCGGTCAGGCCGATGTCGAGCGAAGTCAGGCGAGTCGCTCCCGAACGCGCTCAGCAGGATCAACATCGTGAGCACGCTCAACGTGATCGCGGTCGAGATGATGAACCCCTTGTCGCGCAGGCGCACCCAGAAATCCCGGGCGGCCACGAGCCGCCACGCGCCGCGATCCTCGACCTGGGTGGGTGCGCGGCTCATGGGCCGACGACCTCCCTGAACAGCTCGGCGAGCGTCGAACGCACCGGGCCGAACCGCTCGACGTCGCCGGCAGCCCTCGCCAGGTCGAGCACTCGCTGCTCGTCGACGTCGTCGGCGAGCTCGAGCTCGAGACCGTCGGGCGTGGTCCGCACGAGGGTGACGCCCGGCACCGACTCGTGCCAGCCCTCGACCGCGCGACGCACCTGCACCAGGTAGAGCCGCCGCTGCCGCCGCTCACGCAGCTCGTCGATCGAGCCCTGGGCCACGATGCGCCCGTCGTCGATCAGCACCACCGCATCGCAGAGCCGTTCCACGAGGTCGAGCTGATGGCTCGAGAACACGACCGGTACACCATGGTTGGAAGCCTGCCGCCTGAGCACGCCCGAGAGCACGTCGACGCCCACCGGGTCGAGGCCCGAGAACGGTTCGTCGAGCACCAGCAGCTCCGGCTCGTGCACGAGCGCCGCGGAGAGTTGCACCCGCTGCTGGTTGCCGAGCGAGAGCGCCTCGACGCGGTCCTCTGCTCGGTCGGCGACGCCGAGCACCTGGAGCGTCTCGCTCGCGCGCTCACGCGCCTGCGCCCTGCCGAGACCATGCAACCGAGCGAGGTACACCAGCTGTTCGAGCACCCGCATCTTCGGGTAGAGGCCTCGCTCCTCGGGCATGTACCCGAAACGACGACGCGTCGAGGCGTCGACGGGCTCCCCGCGCCATCGCACCGATCCCGCGTCGGGCGTGAGCACGCCGAGCGCGATGCGCATGGCGGTCGTCTTGCCGGCGCCGTTCGGCCCGACGAACCCGACGATCGCTCCTTCGGGAACGGTGAACGAGACGTCGTCGAGGGCGACGAGGTCGCCGAACGTGCGGCGGAGTCCGATCAGCTCGAGCACGGGCGCCTCAGGCCGCGGTGGAAACGTCGACGACGTGGCCGATCCAGCCGGGGTGGTCCAGAGCGTCGAGCAGAGCGGTCGCGAAGTCGGCGCGCGAGATCGACGGGCCGTCGCCCCGCCCGTCGACGACGGCCTGGTACGGCGCCGCGGGGCTCCTCGTCGGAGAGCATCGGCGTCGCGACCACCGTCCAGTCGAGGTCGGCGACGAGCAGGCACGCGAGCACATCGCGATGCTCCTGGGAGACCGCGGCGTACGGACCCTCGAGCGGAAGGTCGTCGAGCACCCTCGAGTTGGCCGAGATCACGAGGCGCCGCGGGCCGGCCGATCCCATCGCCCGCGTGAGCTCACCGATCGCGTTGGAGTAGACGTCGCCCGGTTCGGGTCCCTGAGGGCCCATGGCCGAGACCACAGCCTCGGCTCCGCGCAGCGCCGAGCGCACGGCCGACGGGTTCCGCGCATCGCCCGTCACCACCCGGTCCACGCCGGGGCGCGATTCCTTGCCGGGGCCGGAACGCACGAACGCGGTCACCGAGTGACCGCGTTCGAGGGACCGTGCCACCAGGAGGCGACCCGTGCCACCGGTCGCCCCGAAGACCGCGAGGTTCACGCCGCCGAGGGTACCGCTTCCCCAGCTTCCTCGGCGCGCAACGCCACGGCGAGCACCTGATCGATGCTCTCTGCCACGTGGAAGGTCATCTGCTCGCGGATCTGCTCGGGCACGTCGTCGAGGTCGCCCTCGTTTCGCATCGGCAGGATGACCTCGGTGAGCCCGGCGCGGTGCGCGGCGAGCACCTTCTGTTTCACGCCCCCGATGGGCAGCACCCGGCCCTGCAGCGTGACCTCGCCGGTCATGCCGACTTCCGCGCGCACCGGAGTGTCGGTGAGCAAGGAGACGAGGGCTGTCGTCATCGTCACCCCGGCGCTCGGTCCATCCTTGGGCACCGCGCCGGCGGGCACGTGCACGTGGAAGCGGCCACGCAGACGCTCGGGCGCGATGCCGAGCGCCCCGGCGTGTGATCGCACGTAGCTGAGCGCGATCTGGGCCGACTCCTTCATGACGTCGCCGAGCTGCCCGGTGAGGGTGAGACCGCCGGCCGATGCCTCCCCCGCTTCGCCGGCTTCCTCGCGCGAGGCCTCGATGAACAGCACGTCGCCGCCGACGCCGGTGACCGCGAGGCCGGTGGCGACGCCGGGCACCGCCGTGCGCTCGGCCGCTTCGAAGAAGAACTTCTGACGGCCCAGGAACTCGCGCACGTCGTCGGCATCGATCGTGATCCGGGCCTCGGCGTCGCCTGCCGCGATCTTCGTAGCGACCTTGCGCAGCGCCTTGCCCAGCTCCCGCTCGAGGTTTCGAACGCCCGCCTCTCGCGTGTAGTCACCCACGATCGCGCGCAGGGCGTCGTCGGTGAACACGACCTCGTCGGCACGCAGGCCGTTGCGCTCGCGCTGGCGCGCGACCAGGTGGTGCTTGGCGATCGCGACCTTCTCGTCCTCGGTGTATCCGTCGATGCGGATGACTTCCATGCGGTCGAACAGCGGGCCGGGGATCGTCTCGGCGACGTTGGCCGTCGTGATGAACAGCACCTCCGACAGGTCGAGGTCGACGTCGAGGTAGTGGTCGCGGAACGTGTGGTTCTGTGCCGGATCGAGCACCTCGAGCAGCGCGCTCGATGGGTCGCCGCGCCAGTCGGCGCCCACCTTGTCGATCTCGTCGAGCATCATCACCGGGTTCTTGGAGCCGGCGTCCTTGAGCGCCCGCACGATGCGGCCCGGCAGGGCGCCCACGTAGGTGCGCCGGTGGCCGCGGATCTCGGCCTCGTCGTGGATGCCCCCGAGCGAGACGCGCACGAACTCGCGTCCGAGCGCTCGCGCGACCGACTCGCCGAGCGAGGTCTTGCCCACGCCCGGAGGCCCGACCAGGGTGAGGATCGCACCCGAGCCGCGTCCGGTCGCCTCCCCGAGCCCGCGCTCGGCGCGGAGCTTGCGCACGGCCAGGTACTCGAGGATGCGGTCCTTCACGTCTTCGAGACCCTCGTGGTCGGCGTCGAGCACGGCTCGCGCCTCGGCGATCTCGAGGTTGTCGTCGGTGCGGATCGACCAGGGCACGTCGATGAGCCAGTCGAGGTAGGTGCGGATCCATCCGTACTCGGGCGACTGCTCGCTCGTTCGCTCGAGCCGGCCGAGCTCCTTCTCGGCCTGCGCCGCGACGTCGTCGGGCATACCCGCCTCGGCGATCTTCGACCGATAGGTCTCGACCACGTCCTCCTCGCCGTCCTCGCCGAGCTCCTTGCGGATCGCGCTCATCTGCTCACGCAGCAGGAACTCGCGCTGGCGCTTCTCCATGCCCTCGCTGACGTCGGTGCGGATCTTGTCCTTCAGCTCGATGTCGGCGAGCGTGTCCTTGGCCCAGGCGGTGACGAGCTCGAGCCGGGCCTCGACGTCGATGGTCTCGAGTACCTCGACCTTGCGCTCGAAGCTGAGGTCCGGCGAGTAGCCGCTGGTGTCAGCCACCTGCCCAGGATCGTCGATGCCGCGCAGGAACTCCGCGACCTGTGGCACGCCTCGAGCCTCGACGATGTTCTCGATCACGGCCCGGTACTCCCGGGCGAGCTCGCGAGCCCGCGCCGTCGGCTCGCCGTCGTCGACGGGATCGGCCTGCACCCACACCGCCTCGCCGGTGCCCGCAACGCCGACACCGACCTCGGCACGCGACAGCCCGCGGATGACGAGCGCGTCGACCCCGGTGCGCGTCTGACCGAGATCCTCGATCTTGGCGACGGTTCCGACGCGCGCGTAGCGGCCCTCGACCTTGGGCACCAGGAGCAGCAGGGCGTCGTCGCCCGACGCCGCTGCGTCGGCGGCTGCGCGCGCCTCGTCGGACTCGAGGGTGAGCGTGACGACCATGCCGGGCAGCACGACACCGGTGGTCAAGGGAAGCAGCGGCAGGACGAGCTGATCGATCTCGGGTTGGATCCCGGGAGTGTCGGTGTCGGGCATGATCGGTCTCCCTCGATGACTCAGAACGCGGCCGGCGCCGCATCTCACGGGCAAGAACGACCGACCCGTGGGGGCTATTCCCGACATGTAATCCTGATTACACGAACGCACCCTGGGTGTGTCCTGGTGAAGCACGCTCGATCTTCGCGCCCGTCACTCGCGCTCGCCCGACACGACGGGGAGCCCGGCCGCTCTCCACGCGGTCATGCCGCCCACGACCGTGACCGCATCACGTGCGTTGGCGACGAGCAGGCTCGCCGCGACCGACGACCGGAAACCGCTGCCACAGACCACGGCGACCGGGCGGCCGGACGGAACCTCCTCGATCCGTGCTGGCAGCTCCGCTGCGGTGAGGAAGGTCGCCGGCTCGGCGTGACCGCCTCGCCACTCCCCCGGCTGGCGCACATCGAGGAGCGTGACTTCGCCGGCGGCTGCCTGGTCGCGGGCCTCGTGCACCGACAGCTGGCCGAGGGTCGCGATCCGGCGCCCCGACGTGCGCCAATCCGCGAGCCCGCCGGCGAGCCACCCGACCGGTGATGCGGTATCCGATGCGCAGGAGCTGCCAGGTGGCTTCCCACAGGTCGTCGGGGCGGTCGAGCACGAGCACGACATCGGCGCCCTCGGGCACGACCGTTCCGGTCCAGGTCGAGAAGGAGCTCCCGAGGCCGACGTTGAGTGCCCCCGGCACGTGGCCGCCTGCGAACGACTCGGGCTGGCGCGTATCGAGCACGACGGCCCCCGCGGCCTGCAGGCGTCCGACCTGCTCGACGTCGAGCGCGGGTGGTTCCGCGAGCACGTCGAGCAGCGCGGGACCGGACAGGTTCTGGGGGCGCATGCGCTTCCAGTAGGGCGGCACGGCGGGCAGATCCTGCAGATCGAGGCACTCTCGGACGAAGATGTCCTCGCTCGTGATGCGCCGCAGCATCGGGTTGGTCCGGCGCTCGTAGCCGATCGTGGTCGACAGGCGCGCACCGATGGTCGCGCCGCAGAGCGACCCGGAGACGTGGGTGGGGAAGACCTCGACGTGGTCAGGCAGCTCGAGGATCTTCGTCTGGAGCATCTCGCACATCGCGGAGGCGCTGTCGCGCGTCTGCGCGGCGCCGCCGAGCAGATCGGGCCTCGCCACGTCACCCACGAGCAGGGCGCCGCCCGACAGCAACGCGGCGGGATCATCGCCGACGGCCCGGTCGCGCACGAGCAGGCTCACGTGCTCGGGCGTGTGCCCGGGCGTGTGCATCACCTCGAACGCCACATCTCCCATCTCGACGATCTCGCCGTCCTTCACCGCTCGATGGTCGTAGCCGAAGGAACCTTCGGCGGAAGCCAGCACGCTGAGCCCTGGCGCTCGCGCGGCGATCTCGGAGATGCCCGAGAGGTAGTCGTTGTGCCCGTGGGAATCGATCACGTACGCGATGCGCGAGCCGTGATCGCGCGCGACCTCGAAGTAGGCGCGCACGTCACGCTGCGGGTCGAGCACGAGCGCCTGGCCGGTCCCCTCGTCGCCGATCACGTACGAGGCGTGCCCCAGGCTCTCGAGGTGACACTGATGCAGGAACACGGCGGCGACATACCCGTCCGAGCCGCCGACGAACCGTGTGCGTAGCCTCGGCCCCGAGCGATGTCCGTCGCGGTCTGTAACCTGACACGTCCATGTCCTCTCCCATCATCCGTACCGAGCAGCTCGTCAAGCACTTCGGCGAGGTCGAGGCGCTCAAGGGCGTCGACCTCGAGGTGCACAGGGGCACCGTGCTCGGGTTGCTCGGCCCCAACGGTGCGGGCAAGACGACCGCCGTGCGCGTCCTGACCACGCTGCTCGAGCCGACGAGCGGGCGCGCCGAGGTCGACGGCCTCGACGTCGTGCGCGACGCCGAGGAGCTCCGGTTCCGCATCGGCTTGGCGGGCCAGAGCGCTGCGGTCGACGAGAACCTCACCGGCCTCGAGAACCTGGAGCTCGTCGGGCGCCTCTACCACCTGCCCAAGGCCGAGGCCCGCCGCCGCGCCGGCGAGGTGCTCGAGCGGTTCGGGCTCTCCGATGCCGCTGGCCGTGCCGCGAAGACCTACTCGGGAGGCATGCGCCGGCGACTCGACGTGGCGGCGAGCCTGGTGGGCCGGCCCGAGGTGCTGTTCCTCGACGAGCCGACCACCGGGCTCGACCCTCGAAGCCGCATCGACGTGTGGGACTTCGTGCGCGAGCTGCAGAGCGAGGGCACGACGCTGTTGCTCACCACCCAGTACCTCGATGAAGCCGACCAGCTCGCCGATCGCATCGCCGTGATCGACGTCGGCACCGTGATCGCCGAAGGAACGTCCGACGAGCTCAAGAACCGCATCGGCGGCGAGGTGCTGGAGCTGCACGTCGACGACCCTGCCAGCCTCCCTCGGGTGTCCGCGGCCCTCGCTGGGGTCGGTGCAGGGGCTCCCACCGTCGACGAGGAGGCACGCCTGGTACGCATCCCGGTGGGAACCGACGGCTTCGATGCGCTCCGCGACAGCGTGCGCCGCCTCGACGAAGGCAAGATCTGGGTGGCCGACATCGCACTGCACCGCCCCACGCTCGACGACGTCTTCCTGTCGCTCACCGGCCGTTCCGCCGAGGAAGGCCACACCGACGAAGCGGCAGACGAGCAGCCATCCAAGGGCAAGCGCCGAAGGAAGAAGGACGCATGAGTGTGATCACTGAGGCTCCGACCGGGCGACGGGCCCCGAGCGGCATCGCTGCGCGAGCGGGGTTGGCGCTGTCCGACGGGCTGCTGGTGGCGAGGCGCAACCTCGTGACGCTCACCCGCGTGCCCACGGTGTTCATCTTCGAGCTGGTGCAGCCGGTCATGTTCGTGCTGCTCTTCCGCTACATCTACGCCAACCAGTTCGCCTTCCTTCCACCGGGGCTCGACTACGTGATGTTCCTGATGCCGGGCATCTTCGTGCAGAACGCGATCTTCGGCGCGACGACCACGGCGGTCGGGTTCGCCGAGGATCTCAAGGGCGGCATCATCGACCGGTTCCGGTCACTGCCCATGGCCCGGTCGGCGGTGCTGATCGGGCGCACGACGTCCGATCTGCTCAAGAACCTCATCCTCGTGCTGCTCGTGATCGCCATCGGATACCTGGTCGGGTTCCGCTTCGAGAACGGCATCGTGCCGGCCATCGGCGTCGTCGTGCTCGTGCTCGCCGTCGGGTTCGCCTGGTCGTGGATCTTCGCCTGCCTCGGCATCGCGCTGAAGAAGGTGGAAGCCGTGCAGGCGGCCTCGTTCACCCTGATCTTCCCCGTCGTGTTCGTGAGCTCGGCGTTCGCGCCGGTCGACGGCATGGTGAGCTGGCTCCAGCCGATCGCTCGCGCCAACCCGGTCTCGATCTGGTGCAACCTCGCTCGCTACCTCTCCAACGGCGAGATCGGCATCATCGACCCGAACACGAAACTCCCCATCGACTCGTTCGAGGGCCTCCTGCTCAAGTCGGCGATGTGGATCGTGATCCTCCTGGTGATCGGGGTGCCGCTCGCCGTCCGCCTCTACCGCAAGCTCGACTGACGATCGAGACCGGAACATCTGAGAGGGCTTCGCGTTCCGCCTGACCGTCGGCGCCGAGGTCTGACAGCATCGGGGCATGCAGCTCGCCCTGCGCGTCGTCTCGGTCGTCGTCGGTGCCGCCCTGGTCACGGCCGCGCTCATCTCCGCCGTCAAGACCGTGGTGATCCCGCGCCACGCATCCTCGATGATCACACGGGCTGTGTTCGCGAGCCTTCGCCGTCTGTACGACCTCGTGACGCCGGCATCGATGTCGTTCGAGCGACGCGACCGTCTGCTCGCCACGTACGCCCCCCTCGGCATGCTCACGCTGCTCGTCACCTGGATCGCACTCACGTTCGTCGGGTACGCCGCGATGTTCTGGGGGCTCGACGGCGAGACCAGCCCCTCGGTCGCGCTCGAGCTCTCGGGCTCGTCGCTGTTCACGCTCGGCTTCCTTCGGCCGAGCCAGTTCTGGCTGATGGGCGTGTCGTTCACCGAGGCGGCGCTCGGGCTCTTCCTCGTCGCCTTGCTGATCACGTACCTGCCGAGTATCAACGCTGCGTTCTCACGGCGGGAGCGGGGGGTCACCGCGCTGGCGGTGCGCGCCGGCGAGCCTCCGTCGGGGGTCGAGATGGTGCAGCGCTTCTGGCGGCTCGAGCGCATGTCGGAGTTGCACGAGGTCTGGGTCGAGTGGGAGCGCTGGTTCGTCGATGTCGAGGAGACGCACGCGTCGTTCTCGGCGCTCGCGTTCTTCCGCTCCCCACAGACCGACCACTCCTGGGTCACCGCGGCCGGCGCGGTGCTCGATGGAGCCGCGCTCACCATCTCGAGCATCGACGTGCCGCACGACGTGCAGGCCGACATCTGCATCCGAGCCGGCTATCTGTCGCTGCGGCGCATCGCTGCAGGTTTCGGCATCGGGTTCGACGCGCAGCCGGCCCCCGACGCCCCGATCTCGATCACCCGGCAGGAATGGGAAGACGCGATGGACGACCTGGCCGCTGCCGGCGTGGCGATCAAGCCCGATCGCGACGAGGCATGGCGCGGTTTCTCAGGCTGGCGTGTGAACTACGACACCGTGCTGCTCGAGCTGGCCGAGCTGACAGATGCGCCCTACGCGATGTGGTCCTCGGACCGAGGCGTGCTGCGAGCGCCGCGCCCATAGCGGCGGTCGTCAACGAGGCGCTCGAGCGTCGTAGCGCCAGAAGCCGGGCGCGAACATGCGCAGGGCCGCCACGCCCACGATCGTGAGCAGACCTCCCGACACGATCGAGAACGGCACGCTGCCCGTGACAGCGGCCACCGCGCCCGACTCCACGTTGCCGAGCGACGGGCCGGTCGCCCACACCGCCATGCCGATGCCGTCGAGGCGGCCGCGCAGCCGGTCCTCGACCGCCGCCTGCAACATCGTCGAACGGAAGATCCCGCTGACCATGTCGCCCGCTCCGGCCACCGCGAGCATGGCGAGCGAGAGCCAGAGGCTGTCGGAGAGCCCGAAGACCACGATCGCGGCTCCCCACACGGCGATCGCCACGAGGATCGCGCGACCCTGGCGACGGACGTGCCTGGCCTGGCCGGACACCATCGTCGCCAGGAACGAGCCGACGGCCGGGGCCGCGTAGAGGAAGCCGAGCACCCTCGGTCCCCCACCGAGCCCTTCGGCCACCGCGGGGAACAACGCGATCGGGAACCCGAAGACCATCGCGTTGAGATCGGCGAGGAAGACCGTCTGCAACGTGCGTTTGCCTCGAAGGAACCGGAAGCCGTCCACGATCGCCCTCCAGCTCACCTCGGTCTCGTCGCTCGACGGCGGCGACGGACGCATGCGCGCGATCTGCGCGATCACCACCGCGAACGTGACGGCGTCGAACACGAACGCGCCCGCCGGAGCGATCGTGGCGAGCAACAGGCCCGCCGCGACCGGACCGAGCATCGAGTCCAGTGACCCGAACCCCGATTCCAGGGCGAACGCCGACGGCAAGTCTTCGGTGTCGAGGAGCCGGGCGGGCCACGTGTCGAGCGCCGGCCGGTTGAAGGTGTAGACCCCGGCGGAGATGAACGCGAAGACGTAGAGCGGCCAGAGCATCGGTTCGTCGAGTGAGGCGTTCACCGCCATCAGCACCGACATCACCGCGAGCACCGCGTGCGTGGTCATCGTCAGGCGGCGCCGTTCGAGCGCGTCGGCGAACGCACCGCCCACGATCGGAAAGACGAACACAGGGACGAGCTCGGCGAGCCCGATCAACCCGACGGCGAGCGTAGAGCCGGTGATCTCGTAGACCTGGAACGGCACCACGACCATGACGACCTCGTCGCCGAAGTCCGAGATCGACCGTCCGATGAACAGCCTCCTGAAGTCGCGCGACAGCCTGAGAGGGCTCAGGTCGACCAGGTGGCCGCGGGCGCGAGCGAGGAAGCCCCGATCGTGCGGGTCGTGCGGCGGGGTTCCCAGATGGTCGGCCATGACGGCCGAGAAGGCTACCGGTCAGCGCGAGCGCGCGTACCTGACGAGCTCGCGGAACGTCTCCCGATCGACCCGCTTCGTCTGACCACACGTGCCGTCGGACCTGAAGGAGCCATCGTCGTTGCGGTGTGCGATGACCACGTACCGGCCTCCCACCTCGAACTGGAATCGGTAGAGCGTGGGGTGGTCCGGATACTCCCGGAAGAATCGAACGCGCGACAGATCCGGGGCATAGCCGACCCGGTGCTCCACGATCTCGACTCGGGCAGTCGTCCGTCCACCGTCGGGACCTCCGCCAAGGTCCTTCAACGACCGCACGACGCCGAGCATCATGACCGGGTACACGTTCCTCCCGGTGCTGCCTTGATCGATCATCTCGTGGAAGCTGAGCGCGTCTTCGTCGGGGACGCAGGAGAGGCTAGTCGCCAGCCCCGGGCCTAGAACCAAGCTCGTGGCCGACATGAGGAGCGCTATCCCTGCGGCGAGAACACGTCGCATCATCGGTCGACCCTACTTCACCGCAGCAGGCGGCTCATGCGCCGGTCGGCCAGCACCTTGCCACCGGTCTGGCAGTCGGGGCAGTACGTGACCTCGTGCGACTCGTAGCTCACGCGCCGCAGGTCGGCGCCGCACGCCGGGCAGGGCTCCCCTGCTCGGTTGTGCACGGTGAAGTGATCGCCGAGCTTCGTCGGCAGGCCCCCGCTGCGCCGTCGCTCGACCTCGAGCGCGTCGTCGAGGATGTCGTGGGTGGCGATGATCAGTCGTTCCCGCTCGGCGGCGTCGAGCTTCACGAGCGAGGCATATGGGGAGAGCTTGGCTCGATGCATGATGTCGTCGCTGTACCCGCGCCCGGCACCGGCCACCGTGCGCTGATCCCGCAGGATCGTGTGCACACGGCGCGTGTCGTCGCTCCGTGCGGAACAGCTCGTCGGCTCGCTCGCTCGCGATCTCGGGGCCGAGCTTCGCGAGCGGACCGTCGTCGCCGGGAGCGAGCACCCACCAGCCGGCCTTGCGCTCCTTGCCGAATTCCTTGACGAGCACGCTCGGGCGTTGGTGCGCACGGATGCGCAGCACCGCGCCGCGCGGCTTGGTCGACTTCGGCGGTGCCTCGACATCGACGCGACCCCCTTGGGAGAGATGCACGAGCACGCGCAGGCCTCCGCCGAGCTCGTACACCAGATACTTGCCGCGCCTCGTCACGCGCTCGATGGTCAGCCCGACCGCATCGGCCGGTCGCGGTGCGTAGGTCTTGAGCGACGAGAACTGCAAGGCGTCGAGACCTTCGAGCTGGGCGCCGGCCAGCACCTCGTCGAGGCGCTCGGCGAGCGCCTGCACCTCGGGCATCTCGGGCATCGCACAGGCCTCCTCAGCGGGATCGGGTGAGCTCGGCCGCCGCTGCGCGCACGATGTCGATGCACTCGTCGATGCGGTCCTTGTGGGTGCGGTGCGACAGGATGGCCGCGCGCAGCACGTAGCGCCCGTCGATCATGGTGCTCGACAGGAACACCCGCTTCGATGCGTTGATCCGATCGAGGAACGCCCGCTGACGCTCGAGGTCGTCGATGCCGGCCAGCCGGAACGCCACGACCGAGAGCTGCGGCTTCCAGCAGACTTCGACGTTCGGATCGTCCTCGAGCGCTTGGGCGAGGTAGCCGGCGAGGTCGAGCTTCTCGTCGAGCGCCTCGCGGAATGCCTGTACCCCGTGCAACCGCAAGGGGAACCACACCCGCAGCCCGCGGAACTCCCTCGAGAGCTCGAGCGAGTGCTCGGAGTAGTTGGGGAGCTCGCCCGACGGCGGCAGGTCCTGCAGGTACGCAGCTCCCTCGAAGTGCGCGTCGCGGAGCGCCTCGCCGTCGCGCACGACGAGCGCTCCGGTTCCGTACGGCAGGAACAGGCCCTTGTGAGGGTCGAGGGTGACCGAGTCGCTCCGCTCGATGCCCCGGAACCACGAGCGGCCGCGCTCGGTGAGCTGGAAGAACCCACCGTAGGCCGCGTCGACATGCATCCAGAGGCCCTCGCGGTTCGCGATGTCTGCGACCGCATCGAGCGGATCGATGGCGCCGGTGTTCGTCGTGCCGGCCGACGCCACCACCAGGAACGGACGCAGACCTGCGCGCCGGTCCTCGGCCACCGCGGCCACCAGCGCTTCCGGATCGATGCGGAGCTCGGCGTCGGTCGGCACGATGCGCAGGTTCCTTCGCGAGAAGCCGGCGATCGTCGCCGCCTTGGTGACGCTCGCATGCGCATGCTCACTCACGTAGTACGTGCCGTCGGCGAAGTCCTCGCCGAGCTTCGAGTGGCGCGCCGCGACGACCGCCGAGAGGTTCGCGAGCGATCCGCCGGTCGTGAGGATGCCCTGCGAGGCGACGGGATACTCGAAGAGATCGCAGAGCCAGCGGGTGACGTTCTCCTCGATCGCGACCGCCGCGGGGCCCTGCAGCCACATGCCCACGAACCGGTTGTAGCCGCGCGCCACGAACTCCCCGAGGGCCGACGTGAACAGCCCCCCGCCCGGGATGTAGGCGAGGTAGCCGGGCCCCGCGTACTCGCGAGCCTTCGACATCGCCTCGAGCGTTTCGCGCATGAGCTCGTCGAACTCACCCCCGTGTTCTGGCGGCGCGGTGCGCAGCGCTCGCGCGAGCTCCATCGAGCCTTCGATGTTGTCGGCCGGAGCGTCGTCGAGGCCGCCGATGAATCCGATCAGGTGCTCGAGCGACGGCACGACCCATCGCCCGCATGTCTTCGGGCGCAGGATCGAGGGGAACCATGGGCTGGATGCTACCGCCGGGCCGTTTGACGGGAGCGTTGGAGGATAGGCATGCGAACACGATCGGAGCATCACGATGGAAGGGGCTGGGCGATGACCGAGCAGGACGAGCAGACGATCGTTCCGGACAAGGCCGTGTGTCACATCTGCCAGGGTGAGTTCCCGTCGCAGGAAGCCCTGCATGCGCATCTCATCGAAGCCCACGACGAGGAGACGCTCTCCGACGACGACACACGCCCCAACAACGAAGACGACACCCTCATCACCTGACGCGGGTCGTCAGTGGGAGACGGCCGCGGCGGCGATCTCCGAGACGAGCGCACGGTCGCGGAAGCGTGAGATCGCGAACGGCGCGATGAGCTCGGGCACCCGTCCGGTGTCGATCAGTTCGGCCATCGTGACGCCGCAGATGGGCGTGGCCTTGAACCCGTAGGTGCCCCAGCCCCCGTCGATCAGGAACCCCTCCACCTCGGTCTCGCCCATGATCGGCGAGTAGTCGGGGGTCACATCGCAGAGTCCGCCCCAGGCCCGCATCAGGCGCACACGTCCGAGGATGGGCAGCAGCTCGAGGGCGTGCTCGGCGGTCTGCTCGAGGAAGTTCAACGTCGAGCCCTGCGAGTACGAGGAGTACGGCTCGATCTCGGAGCCGATCAGCACCTCGCCTCGATCGGTCTGCGAGATGTAGACATGCAGTGTCGCCGAGACCAGGATCACGTGCAGGAAGGGTTTGAGCGGTTCCGTCACGAACGCCTGCAAGGGGTGCGTGGTGATCGGCGCCTGCACGCCTGCCATGCGGGTGATCTCGCTCGTCCACCCCGCCGCCGCAGAGACCACCACCGGCGCTGCGATGTCGCCGCGGCTCGTCCGGACGCCCGTGACCTTGCCGTCGGGCTGACACGTCGATGCCTGTGACCTCGGTGTTCTGGTGGATCTCCACGCCCATGCGGTCGGCCTGCCGTCCGTATGCCCACACGACCGCGTCGTGGCGCAGCACGCCGCCGGGAGGGTGGTACAGCGCTGCCATGATCGGGAACGCCGGCCGCTGCGACAGGTCGAGCTCGGGGCACAGCGTTCCGATCTCGTCGGGGTAGATCACCCGGGAGTCGACGCCGAGGGTGCGATTCACCTCGGCTCGCTCGTGCGCGACGTTCACGGCCCGCTCGGCGTGCGCGAGCGTCAGATGACCCTGTTGCGAGAGCATCAGGTTGTAGTCGAGCTCCTGCGCGAGCTGCTCGTACAGACGGAGCGCCTCCTTGTAGAACGCGACACCCTCGGGGGTGCGGTAGTTCGCGCGGATGATCGTGGTGTTGCGGCCGCTGCCGCCTGCGCCGATGTAGTCCTTCTCGAGCACGGCGACCTTCGTGATGCCGCGCTTCGCGAGCTCGTACGCGATCGCGAGCCCGTGCGCCCCGCCGCCCACGATCACGACGTCGTAGGTCTTCTTCAGGTCGTGCCGGCGCCACATGCGCCACGGCCTGAAGTACCTGATGGGATGCACCTACGACCACCCCTCCGCCCGCAGCGCCCGCCAGCCCGCCGCTCGACCACCGAGCGAGGTCGCGACGTCGTGCAGCGTGTCCCAGACGTAGCGGGCGAGCTCGGTGGCCACGTAGACCTCGAGCACGGGCACCTCGAGGTCTCGGCGCACGACCACCGCCCGAACATCGGCGATCGGTGCGCCCGTCGCCGATCCCGGCGCCAAGGTCGCGGGATCCCATCCGCTCGCGCGTGCGAGCAGATCGGGAAGCATCGGCCCGCACAGCGCATACCCGGCGAACAGGTGGGTCGCATCGGTCACCATGACGCCGGCGCCCGCCGAGGACTCGAGCTTCGGCCGCACGATGTCTTCGGCTCCGGGCTGGGTCAGGACCAGCGCCCATCCGGGTGCGATGCGCGCGGTGAGCTCGTCACCGACCTGCGCCAGCGTCGGGTCGATGTCGCCGCGCACGTCGATCTTGCCTCTCGGGCTCACATCGACGACCGCCACCACGTCACGGATCGCCGCCCGCTCGGCCTCGTCGTCGCCGTAGGAGACCGGGATCGACCAGCCTTCCTCGTGCTCGAACGTGGCGCCGAGCCGCTCGTGGGCGCGGGTCGCCGGCGGGCGGCGCAGTGGACCGGTCACCGCCGCCTCCTCGCGAGGGAGCTCACGACCGGAGCCTCTCGCCCTGCGGGTCGTAGAACGGCTCCAGCGCAACCCTCGCCTGCGCTGCCTCGGACCCGAACTGGATCTCGAAGGGCGTGCCCTCGTTGGCCCAGCCGACCGGCACCCACGCGAGGCCGACGATCGAACCTACCGCCTCGCTCCGCCGGGCCGAGGTGACCCGACCGACCCATGTGCCTTCGTGCACGATCGACGCACCCTCGGGCGGCAGCCACGAACCTCCGCACGTGAACCCCACGAGCCGCTCGGCCGGCCCGGCCGCCTCGAGATCGGCGAGCGATCGCTTGCCGAGGAAGTCGGGCTTGTCCGCCTTCACCATCCACCCGAGCCCGACCTCGTACGGGTCCGATTCCGCGTCGGTGTCCTGGCCGATGAGGATGTGCTGCTTCTCCAGGCGAAGGATGCGCTGGGCCTCGAGGCCGAACGGCACGATGCCGGCCTCGCGGCCGGCTTCCATGATCGCCGCCCACACGTCGTCGCCGTACATCGACGGGAAGTGCACCTCGAACCCGAGCTCGCCCACGAACCCGATGCGGAGCACCAACGCGGGCACCCCAGCGACGTCGAGCTGGGCCGACCCCAGGTAGCCGAGCGCGTCGGCCGAGACGTCGGCGTCGGTGAGCCGCTGCATGACCTCGCGCGCCCGCGGACCGGCGATGTTCACCGCGGCGAAGGCGCCGGTCACGTTCAACAGCCGCACGTCCAGCTGCCAATCCGCGAGCCACCACGTCATCCAGCGCTCCAGCGCCCCCGTGTTGCCGCTCGTCACCGTCACGAAGAACTCGTCGTCGGCCACGCGCACGACGGCGCCGTCGTCGACGATGACGCCCTCGTCGTTCAGCATCACCCCGTAACGCACGCGGCCGACCGGCTGGTCGCCGAACCGGTTGGGGTAGAGCCGCTCGAGCAGCTCCACAGCGCCCGGTCCCGCCACCCGGAACTTGCCGAGGGTGGAGACGTCGATCACGCCGACCCCGGTGCGCACCGCACGCACCTCGTCCTCAGGCGTGGTGAAGTGGTGGGGACGGCGCCAATCGCCGGCCCACATGATGTCGGCACCGGCGTCGGTGTGCAGGTCGTGCATCGTCGTTTCCTTGCGGGGGGTGCGGCGGGTTCCGGCGAGCGTGCCGAGCTCGATCGGTGTCCAGGGGGGTCTCGAGGTCGTGCGCTTCGTGTCTTCGAACGTCGAGCCGGTGGCGCGCGCGCAGAGTCGCTGCGACGGCACCATGCACGCCTTGCCCTGGCACGGGCCCATCGTGATCGTCGTGTAGCGCTTCAGCAGCTCCATCGAGTCGAAGCCTTCGGCGACCGCCTTCTTCAGTTCCTTGTCGGTCACGTCCATGCACATGCAGGCGAACTGCTTGCCGTCGCCGGCCCCGACCTCGGGCGGAAGCACCACCGGATCGCCCCGCTCGGCGGCGGCCTCGCGCAGCGCTTCGATGCGCTCGGCGGCGCCTGTCGGCGACGCGCCCTGCGCGATGCCGATCTCGAGTCCGGCCAGACGACCCTGCGCGACCGCCGCATCGTGGGTGACCGCGCCTGCGACCGCTCCGACGGCGTAGACCCCTTCGGGCAGGCGCTCCGGCAGGAATGCTTGGGCGTGCTCGTCGAACCCCACCTCGGCTCCCGACATCGAGAGCAGGTTCGTGCTCGGCGCCGTGAAGCCGGCCAGTACCAGCAGGTCACAGCCGATCGTCGATCCCGACGCCGCACCGGGCGTGCCGATCGTCACGCCGGTCACGTGACGCCGCCCCGTGGCCGCGAGCACGGTCCGGCCGGCCGCCACGCGGTAGCCCTGGCCGGGCGGCGCGCCGGGACGCAGGTCCACCACCGACACCGTCGCGCCGGCCTCGACGAGCGCACGGGCCGTCTCGTGGCCGGCATCGCTCGAGGTCATGACCACGGCCTCGCGGCCAGGCAGCACACCGAAGCGGTGGATCAGCAGCTCCACCGCCGACGACAGCATCACACCCGGCAGATCGTTGTTGGGGAAGACGGCGGGCTGTTCGATCGCACCGGTCGCGACCACGAGGTGCCGCGGACGCACACGGTAGAGCGCTCGCGGGCTCGCTGCTGCCACGAGCGGGCCCTCGAAGATGCCGAAGGCTGCGGTCCCCGTGAGGATGCGAGCGCCCGCCGACTCCGCCGCGATCAGGAGCGCGCCGGCATCGGCCGCGCGTGAGCCACGGCGGGCCGAGCCCCCGACCTCGAGCCCTTGCTCGAGGACGAGCGTGTCGAGTCCGGCGCCGGCCGCTTCGGCTGCGGCGGCCAGACCCGCGGCACCGCCTCCGATCACCAGCACGTCGGGGTGCAGGGTGATGCGCTCACGCGCCTCGTGGTCCTCCTCCCGAGGAACCGTGCCGAGACCCGCCTTCGATCGGATCAGCGGCTCGACGAGGGGCCATGCCCACCGCGGGTGCTGGAAGATCTTGTAGTAGAAGCCGGGCGGCATCATGAACGAGAAGCGGTCGAGCCATCCGTGGATGTCGCGGTCGACCGAAGGCCATGCGTTCTGCCGCTCGACCCTCAAGCCGTCACGCACCGGCTCGACGCACGTGCGCACGTTGGGCACGCCGTCGACCTGCATCAAGCAGTTGGGACACGACCCGGTCATGCAGAACAGCCCGCGCGGGCGGTGGTACTTGAACGACCGCCCGGTGATGCCGATCCCTGCGGCGGCGAGCGCCGACCCGACCGTGTCGCCCTCGAACGCATCGATCTTCTTGCCATCGAGCGTGAACCGCAGCGCACGCTCTCGCCGGATCGAGACACCGCCCTCGAAGAGCCGCTCGCTCATGCCATGACCCCTGGCGACCCGGGCTCGCCCGCCACGCCCGGGGAGACCGCAGCCGGATCGTGCGGGCTGCGCTCCTGCCCGGGGAGCCACGTCGCGCGGACTTCGTTCGTCGAGGTATGCCGCTCGGCGAGGAACCAGGCACGGCATCCGTCGCGATGCAGCCACCATTCCGTCTGCCAGCCGTTCACGTTCTCGCGGTAGTAGAGGTAGTCGGTGAACTCACGCTCGGCGGAGCTCTCGGTCGCGCGGCTCGTGGTCTCGCCCCCGTAGGCGAACTCGAGCGCCTCGCGCGCCCCGCAGTGCGGGCAGTCGATCACGAACGTCATCGATGCGCTCCAGCTTCGCCGTTGGACGCGAGACGCGCCGCGACCGCCGCCGCGATGTCATCGGGACGCAAGGTGAAGTCGGTGCCGGCGAGCGGGATACCGGTGATCAACGACGACTCCACCGTGAGGGCTCGCAGATCTTCGGCCTCGAGGTCGTGCACGGCGTTCTTGCCGCACGCCCGCGCGAACATCTGCATCTCCATGGTCATCGATTGCAAGAAGTTGAACACGCGGTCCGCAGCGGCATCGGTCTCGAGCCTCTCCATCAGCTCGGGGTCCTGCGTCGTGATGCCGACCGGGCAGCGCCCCGTGTGACAGTGATGACACGACCCGGGAGTGACGCCCAGGGCGGCGTAGTCCTGCTCGTACATCGGTGCGTTGCAGTTCAGCGCGATGAGGGCCGCCGTGCCGATCGAGACCGCGTCGGCCCCGAGCGCCAGCGCCTTCGCCGCATCGACCCCGTTCTTGATGCCGCCCGACACGATCACCTGCACCTCGCCGATCGCCTTCATGTCGTCGAGCGCCCGCATCGCCTCGCACAGGCCCGACAGCGTCGGGATGCCCGTGTGGTCGAGCAGCACGTCGGGTGAAGCGCCCGTGCCGCCTTCCATGCCGTCGATCACGAGCACGTCGGCGCCTGCCTTCACCGCGAGCCGCACGTCGTCGTTGACCCTGGAAGCGCCCATCTTGACGTAGATGGGCACCTTCCAGTCGGTGGCCTCGCGGATCTCCTCGATCTTGATCTGCAGGTCGTCGGGCCCGATGAAGTCGGGGTGCCGCACGGGGGAGCGCTGGTCGACGCCTTCGGGCAGCGTGCGCTGCTCCGCGATCACGGGCGAGACCTTCGACCCGAGCAACAGCCCCCCGGTGCCCGGCTTCGCTCCCTGACCGATCACGATCTCCACCGCCTGCGCGAGCTTCATGTGATCAGGGTCGAACCCGTACCTCGATGGCAGCACCTGGTAGACCATCATGTCGACGGCCTCGCGCTCTTCCCGGCACATGCCGCCGTCGCCGGTGGTCGTGGAGATGCCCGCTCGCTTGGCGGCGAGGCCGAGCGCCGTCTTCGCGTTCGCCGAGAGCGCCCCGTAGCTCATGCCGGCGATGGTGATGGGCCGCTCGAGCCGCAGCGGCGTGGCACCATGACGCCCGCCGAGCTCCACCTCGGTCGAGCACTTCTCGCGGTAGCCCTCGAGCGGCACCCGCGAGAGCGTGCAGGGAACGAACGTGAGGTCGTCGAACGTCGGCACGCCGCTGCGCCGCATCGAGAAGCCCTGGATGTGGTACCGCCCGAGCTGCGCCTTGAGCTGGATCTCGTCGATCACGGTGCGTGGCCACACCGGCGACTCGCGCCGGTGGTCCATCAGCTCGGCGGCCGGCGGTGGGTCTGCCGCGTCGTCTACAGGGCGGACTTCCACAGCTCCGGCTCCTTCGTCGAGAAGTTCCACAGCTTGCGGCCCGATCGCACCTTGGTGAACGAGGCGACGTCGGCCTCGAGGTCGTACGGCGCGAGCAGTTCGTGCACGACCTTCGCGTCGTCGTCGGTCATCTCCTCGATCTCGGCGTCGGCACCGCGTGAAGCGATCGAACCGCCTACGTAGATCGTGCCTTCGTACATCGAGTCGCCGAGTCCGTCGGCCGCGTCGCCGCAGACCACGATCGTGCCGAGCTGCATCATGAACCCGGTCATGTAGCCCACGTCACCGCCCACGACGAGCGTGCCGCCTTTCATGGCGATGCCGGCACGTGCCCCGGTGTCCCCGGCGACGAAGACCGACCCCCCTCGGATCGATGCAGCGGTGCCCGACCCAGCGTGGCCGTGCACGTCGACGGCGCCTCGCATCATGCACTCCGCGAGGCCCCACCCGACGTTGCCTCGCACCTCGACGTGCGGGCCGCCGTTCATGCCTGCGGTGTACCACCCCCCCGGCCCGTCGAGGACGATGTGGACGTCGGGAGCATCGAGCGCCACGGCGAACGCATGGCGCCCGGCAGGGTCGGCGACGCGGATCTCGGTGGCACCGTCGGCGATCGCCGCCTTGATCGCCCGGTTCACCTCGCGCGTCTCCAGCCCTGCGGCCTCGACGACCGCCTCCGTCACCGCAGCCACCAGCGAACCTCTTTCGCTTGCAGCTCGCGCGGCACCAGCTTCGGATCCCCGAACATCGCGCGGATCGAGATCTCCTCCGACGCGAGCACCACCATGTCGTCGTCCTCTGCGTAGAGCAGTGGCTTGGTGGCGAACTGGTCGCGGGCGAGCCCGATGCCCTCGGCGGTGGAGATCAGGTACGCGAACGTGCCGTCGAGATCGTCGATCGAGGCGCGCAAGGCGTCGTCGAGCGACTCGCCGGCCTCGAGCTTGTCGGCGATGTAGACCGCGATGACCTCCGAGTCGTTGCCGGTCGCGAACCGGTGCCCCTTGTGCTCGAGGCGCCGGCGAAGCTTATGGTAGTTCGTGATCTGCCCGTTGTGCACGACCGAGATGTCGGGGAACGGGCGCGCCCAGAACGGGTGGGAGTGCGCGATGTCGACGATCGACTCGGTCGCCATGCGGGTATGCCCGATGGCGTGGGTGCCCCTCATCGAGGAGAGCTCGTAGCGCTGGTCGATGTCGCACGCGGCACCGAGATCCTTGACGATCTCCATCGCCCGGCCGACGGAGAACACACGGGCGCCCGGCACTGCCTCTTCGATCAGGTCGGCGAGCTTGCCGCCTGCGTCGTCGGCGACCTCGAGTCGCAGCGACCTCGACGAGCGGACGAACCCTCGCACGGTGGTGGCCTGCTCGGCTGCCGTGACGACACCGCGCTCAGCTGCGCCGAGGTCTGGGAGATCGAGATCGACCCTGGCCACGAGCCCGTCGACCGGTCGGCCGTAGAGGGCCACGCCCGCCGAGTCGGGACCGCGACGGAACAGGTGGTCGCACATGTCGACCATGGCGTGCCCGATCGGTCCGTCGTCACGCCGCTTGTAGAAGATGCCGGTGATGCCGCACATGGGGCCGCCTGTCTCTTCCGCCGGTCCGCAACGGATGCCTAGCCTACCGCCGGGCCTCACCCCGAGGGTTCCACGAACGGGTCAGCGACGACCGGATTATCCGCACCGGATGTGTCCAGTGTGAACACAAGGCGGATGCGTTGACTCACGGCCTCCCCCATCCCATGGGTGCCACGTCGTCACATCAGGACACATGCCCGCCGAGCGGTTCAGGGGTGCGAGGCGGTCCAGAGGAGACATGGGCAGGCATCGACGAGCCTGCGGACGGTGCGCCGGTAGGAGCGTTCGCCGAGCGCGGTCCGGTCGGGAGCGAACACGAGGATGCCAGCTCGGCGTTCGCCGGAGAACTCGATCAGCGCCGTGACGGGTCGAGGGCTCCTGATCCGCAGTCGGTCGACCCGCAGGCCGAGGGAACTGGCAAGGTCGGCGCACCATCGCATCGATGCCGTGACCTCGGGTGTGAACTCTTCGAGTGCGTCGTAGCCCATCCGCACCGACAATGACAGCGGCTCGAGCCTCGTCACGTTGACGAGGATCAGGCTGCGTCCCTGCTCCACAGCCGAGTCGACGGCGAAGACGGCACCCGTCCGATCGACGGGAACCCCTACCGTGGCCAGCAGCACCGGTCGCCCATCCGCCGTGGTGGCTTCGTCCGCAGACAGCACCCGACGGTGCGTCTCGGTCCCCATGGCGGCTACTCGGGACGGAGCTGCCAGGTCGGAACGCTCCGCGCCTTGGCGCGAAGCTTGCGCCGCCACCGGGGCATGAAGATCAACATCCACGCGCCGACGACGATGGGGGCCAGCGCCCAGGCGGCAGGCCCCGCCTTCAGGGCGAGCGCCGCGAACCCAACCGCCACGACGATCGCGGCCACCATCACCTTCACGCGCTCGTCGCGCATCTCCTTCATGATGCCCCAGTACTCGTCGGCCGGTATCTGGTTCGTGTCCCATCGGCGAGCGCACTCCGGGCATTCCCACGTGTCGCCGTAGGGCACGTACTGCACCTGCCCGCAGTCGCATCGCACCGTGATCGCGGCTCCTCGCATGCGTTCGATGCTACTCGTGAACCGTCTCCCCATGCCGCCGATGCACATGCCACCGGTGAACACCCTCCAGGCGGCGGGTGTGCGTTCCATCCGTTGCGGGGTTCGTGGAGCGCGTGCTATACCCGCCCACGACACCCCCACCGGGGGGCAGGAGAGAAGGAGGTGTCGCGTGGCTGAGGCGACGATCGAGGAACGCCAACTCCTCAAGTCGCTCCACTGGTACGACGGATTCGTGATCGCCCTGTGCAACCCGGGGTTCCTGATCGCGTCGCTCGGATTCTCCCTGAGCACCGTCGGAGCCTGGGGATCGGTCGTGCTGTGGGGAACCTCCGCCGCGGTCGCGCTCCTCCAGAACTGGATCTACTCCGAGACGGCGGCGATGTTCCCTGACAAGCCGGGAGGGATCGCCCTCTACGCCCACGAGGGCTGGCGCAGCAGGTTCAACCTCTTCGGACCCATCGCTGCGTTCGGGTACTGGATCGGCTGGTCCGTCGTGCTGTCGCTGTTCGGGAACCTGATCGGCGGATTGGTGACCACGCAGTGGTTCTCGACCGCGAAGTTCGGGGGACCTGCCGGAGATGCGGAGCTATCGGACGGCGGTTACTTCAGCACCGGTCTCGTCGACATCGGACTCCCCCAGCTGATCGGCATCGGCTTGATCCTCGCCGTGTGGTTGTTCAACATCTACGGCGTCAAGCCATCCCTCCTCCTCGGATACGTCACCGGCATCTTGCTCGTGGTTCCGCTGTTCATCTTCATCGTGCTCCCGTTCCTCACGGGTGACTGGCAGAGCTCGAACCTCGAGTACGCGAGCGTCGAGGGGTTCAGCGACATCGGCGTCGCGCTCATGTGGCTCTTCCTCATGTGCTGGTCGGCCTACGGGGTCGAGGTCTGCGCGAGCTTCGCGCCGGAGTACCACGACACCCGCCGCGACACGACCCTGGCCCTGCGCTCGGCGGGCATGTTCTCGCTGTTCGTGTACGTGATGATGCCGCTCGGGCTCGGTGGGGTGGTCGGAACGACCGGCGACTACGGGCCTTTCTACGTCGAGGCCTTCAAGACGATCGCGGGCGATTTCATGGGGTCGATCGGACTGATCTGCCTCATCGCGAGCCTCATCCTCTCCATGAACACGGCGACGGCCGACGGTGGACGAGCCCTGTACGGCATCGCCCGCGACGACATGACGATCAAGCAGCTCTATCACCTCAACAGGTTCCACGTACCGGGCCGAGCGATGACGGTCGACATGGCGGTGAACGTGCTCTTCATCCTGTTCATCGCGAACAACCTCGCGCTGCTGTACGCGTCGAACATCGGGTACGTCTTCTCACACGTGCTCGCGCTCACCGGCTTCCTCCTGCTCCGTCGGGACCGGCCCAACTGGCCACGCCCGATCAAGGCCGGAGGGGCATGGCCGGTCGTGGCCGGGGTGCTCGCACTGTTCAACCTCGTGCTGGTCGTCTGGGGCGTCACGCAGCAGGACCTCGCGTCCACGATCGGCGGCTACGACTTCAGCGGGTCGTTCTTCGTCGGCCTCGCCGTGCTCGTCATCTCGGTGCTGTTGTTCTTCTACCGCCGGGTGGTGCAGGACAAGGCACCCATCACGCTGCGCGACACCGACGTGAACACCATGCCGAACGAAGAGCAGATGGCGCTGCTCCGCGAGGAGGTTCAGGTCCGATAGTTGAAGCCGGATCGGTTGGTCGAAGGGGGGCGGCGGACGGCCGTCCCCCTTCGGATACCGTCCGCGGGCGCGACCTGACGCACGCACGGGTACCATCGATCCAGACGTTCACCACCAGTCCGGAGGAGGATCGATGACCGAGAAGATGTGGGGATCCGAGCCGTTCTGGGGCCTGGGGTACGAGTGGGATCCCGATTGGACCCTCACCGACAAGCAACGGGACCTCCGAGCCACGATCATCGAGCTCTGCGAGAAGGAACTGCGAGCCAACGCCAAGCGCTTCGACGACGAGCTCACCTTCCCGCGGCGGAACCTGGAGATCCTCGGTGAGCACGGCTTCCTCGCCCTGACGGTGCCAGAAGAGTACGGCGGGCTCGGGGAGAACCACGTCGCGTACTCGATGGTCTGCGAGACGATCGCCCGCTACGGCTGCGCGTCGACGGCGATGTGCTACGTGATGCACATGGGCGCGGTCAACGCGATCATGCTCCGCCAGACGCCCGAGCTCATCGAGAAGTACATCCGACCCCTCAACAGCGGCAAGCTCGGCACGCTCTCGTACTCGGACCCGGAGACCGGCTCGCACTTCTGGTACCCGATCTCATCAGGCGCGTCGAGATCCAACGGCGGCTACACGGTGCGCAAGAAGGCCTCGTGGACCACATCGGGAGGGTTCGCCGACTTCTACGTCGTGCAGACGACGAGCCCCGACTTCACGGGCTACGACGACCTGTCGGTCTTCGTGGTCGACGGCGAGCACGTGAAGTCGCAACCGTCGTTGTGGGACGCGCTCGGACTGCGCGGCAACCAATCGGGTCCGATCGAGATCGACGGCGTCGAGGTGCCGATGGAACAGCTCGTCGGTCCGACCGGTGACGGCGCCACGTCGAACGACGAGTCGGTCGACCCGTGGTTCCTCATCGGTTCCTCGTCGGTGTGGAACGGCCTCGCGCTCGGTGCGATCGACATCGCCAAGCGCCACACGACGCGCAAGCGCCACGTCGACGTCGGGCTGCGGGTGGCCGACTACCCGACCATCCAGGACTACGTGGGCGAGGCCCTCATGGACACCAACGCGTGCCGCATCTTCGCCCTCTCGGTCGCCCAGGCGATGGACGGCGCGACCGAGAACAACACGAAGAACCCCGGCCCTGGTGAGCTCGCTCGCGGCAACTTCCTGCATTGGGCGTGGCAGATCAAGTTCGAGGCGGCGAAGAACGTCGCCCACGTGGTGGACAAGATGCTCCACGCGTGCGGCGGGTCGGGCTACAAGCGCGACATGGAGCTCGAGCGGTACCTCCGCGACGCGAAGGCGGGCTGGGTCATGGGGCCCACGAACGAAGTGCTCCGCCAGTTCGTCGGCAAGGCCGTGCTGCTCGGCTTCGAGTCGCTCGACTACTGGAACCAGTCGTACAACCGCCGCGCCGTGGAGAACGAGGTGAAGAAGCTCGACGCGGCCGGCAAGCGTGAGCTCGCGACGCAGCTCATGTCGCAGGCCGACGAGGAAGCATCGAAGGAACCCGCGCAGACCTGACGTCGGAGGACCCGAGGTCCGGGCCCCCGACACCGAGGAGGCGACCCGCCCCATGTCGATCGAAACGGGCGCGAGCGGCGCCGGCACGCAGGCGCGTGTCGGTCCGGGTATGGGCGCCACGACGCCCCCAGGACCATCGACCACACTGATCGCCGGGATGCGGCCCGCCGACCCGTTCCTCGAGACCTACTGGGTGCGGCCCGGAGGCGCCACCGTCGTCGCGCTCGGACCCGACGACCGCATCACGATCACCGACGTCGACGGCGGCCAGCCGGCCGAGGTCACGGCCCTGGCGCCCGACGGCACGCCGGCCGAGGCCGCGCTCGGAGCGGCCGCCGACGCGCCGGCCACCGTGCTCAGAGCGCTCGTGGCGTCGGCGGCCGCGGGGGCGGGTGACGTGGTCAGCGACCTCGCCCGGCGGGGCGTGGATCCGACGAACGCCATGGCCACCCTGCTGTTCGACGAGTTGGGCGCCCCGGGCGCATCCACGAGCTTCGTGACCGACCGCGACGTCGTCCTGGTAGTCGCGGCGCCAGCCGGCCGCGTGATCGACGGCGCTCCCCCGCCGTCGGACCTCGTCGTGGAGGTCCGGCGCACGGTGCCACGCACCCACGACGAGATGGAGCTTCCGGCCCCGCTCGCCGAGCCGCGGCTCGACTTCCGGATCGACAAGGCCACGGCGCTGTCGTACGAGGTCAAGGCCGGCGAGTTCATCCAGGTGATCGACGTCGAGGGCCGGCAGTGCTCCGACTTCCTCGCGTTCCATCGGCGCAAGCTGGACGGCGGCATCGAGCGCGGGCTCGATTCGACCGTGACGCGCACGCTGATGGGCAACGCCTTCCCCACCCCCGGGCTCACGGGAAAGTTCTACGACGCCGACATGGATGCCCTCGTCGAGGTCGTGCGCGACACCGTCGGGCGCCACGACACGTTCGCGCTGGCCTGCAACGCCAAGTACTACGAGGACATGGGCTACCCCGGCCACGTGAACTGCACCGACAACTTCAACGGCCAGATCGAGACGTACGCGATCGCCGCGCGCGCCGGATGGCCGGCGCTCAACCTGTTCTTCAACACGGGGTTCAGCGCCGACAACATCCTCGTGAGCGATGAGCCCTGGTCGCGCCCCGGCGACTACGTGCTGATGCGCGCGATGACCGATCTGGTCTGCGCGTCGTCGGCATGCCCCGACGACATCGACCCGGCGAACGCCTGGGACCCGACCGACGTGCACGTGCGCGTCTACAGCCCGGAGCACGCGTTCTCGACTGCGATCGCTCGACGGATCACGCCCGACGCCGAGCCGGTGCTCACGAAGAAGACCGCGTTCCAGCCGAGCTGGGAACCGCTCACGCGCAACACGGTCGAGTACGCGGGCTACTGGCTCCCGACCCACTTCAACGGCGAGGGCGCGGTCGCCGAGTACTGGGCGTGCCGCGAGCAGGCGGCGGTCATGGATCTGTCGCCACTCCGCAAGTTCGAGGTGCTCGGCCCCGACGCCGAGGCGCTCACCCAGGCCGTGATCACGCGCGACGCGCGCCGGCTGTCGACCGGCCAGGTCGTCTACACCGCGGTCTGCAACGACCACGGCGGCATGATCGACGAATGCACGGTGTTCCGACTCGGCCAGGACAACTTCCGCTTCGTGGCAGGTGACGACCACGTCGGACTGTGGTTGAAGGAGCAGGCCGGACGCCTGGGGCTCGGCAAGGTGCATGTCAAGCCATCCATCGACGAGCTGCACAACATCGCGGTGCAGGGACCGAACAGCCGCGAGATCCTGAGCCGCTTCGTCTGGACACCCGCCACGCAGCCCACGATCGACGAGCTCGGATGGTTCCGGTTCCTCGTCGGGCGCATCGGCGAGGCCCAGGGCACGCCGATCGTCGTGTCGCGCACGGGATACACGGGCGAGCTCGGCTACGAGATCTTCTGCCACCCCGATGACGGCGGCATCGTCTGGGATGCCGTGTGGGAAGCCGGCCGCGACCTCGGGCTCGCGCCGCTCGGCCTCGACGCGCTCGACATGCTGCGCATCGAGGCCGGACTCGTCGCCGCCGGCAACGAGTACGACGACCAGATCGACCCGTTCGAGGCGGGCATCGGCTTCACCGTCGACCTGCGCGGTGACGAGGACTTCGTGGGTCGCGCGGCGCTCGAGGAACGCCGTGAGCACCCACAGCGCGCGCTCGTCGGTCTCGAGCTCGACGGCAACGAGGCCGCGGGTCACGGCGATCCCATCTACATCGACCGCCAGCAGGTGGGGGTCGTCACGAGCGGCGTCCGCTCGCCCGTGCTGAAGAAGAACATCGCCCTGGCGCGCGTGTCGGCGCCGCACACCGGCCTCGGCACCGCCCTCGAGGTCGGCAAGCTCGACGGATTGCAGAAGCGCATCGCCGCCGAGGTCGTGCGATTCCCGTTCTACGATCCCGACAAGACCCGCCCTCGCTCGTCGACATGATGTCCGATCGCACGCGAACGTCTCGCCGGTAGGAACCTGGTGCGCATGCAGCGTCGGATCCTCATGCAGTTCCCCGTCGAGCTGCTCGACCAGCTCGATCGCCTTGCCCGTGCGTGCGATGTGCCTCGCGCAGCGTTGATCCAGGCGGCGGTCGACGATCTCGTCTCGGACGCGGCCGAGCACGGCATCGATCAGCGCATCGTCGCCCGGCTCGCGACGCAAACACCGACCTCGGCCAGGCAGGGCGGATCCGCTCCATCGGCGGGAGAGGAACCGCGATGAGCGAGATCGTCGATGCCTTCACCCCCGATCAGGTCGAGGCGTTCCACCGCGACGGATTCCTGATCGTCGAGGAAGGGCTCATCTCCGAGCCCGCGCTCGAGCGCCTGCGATCGCGGTACGAGCGACTCTTCGACGGCGAATACGAGACCGGCATCGCTCCCGACGAGATCAATTGGAAGCCGGGCCGTGACCCCGTGGACCGCACGCGCCAGCTCTGCAACGCTTGGAAGTCCGACACGGTAATCGCCGCCCAGGTGCTGTCGGCACGCATCGGCCGGCTCGCGGCGCAGCTCATGAGCTACGACGGCGTGCGCATCCTGCAGGACAACGTGCTGTGGAAGCCTCCCGGCGCCAAGGCGGTCGGCTTCCACCAGGATGGCTCCTACGCCGACTACCTCGTGCCACCCGAGATGGTGACCTGTTGGATGACCCTGCACGAGACCGCCGCCGACGCGGGCCCGATCGCGTACGTGCGTGGCTCGAACCACTGGGGCGTGTCACCGCCCGCCCGCACCGCGTTCCATGCCCCCGACGACTGGCTCGCAGGCGCGCGCGAAGCGGCTCCGCCGGGCGCCGAGCTCGACGTCGTACCCGTGGTCGTGAAGGCCGGTGGTGGCGCGTTCCATCACAACGCGACCTGGCACGGCTCGGAGCCGAACCGCAACTCGACCATGGCGCGCATGGGGCTCGTCTCGCACATGCTGCCGGCCGAGGCGCGCTTCCACGAGACGAACGTCGACCTCAACTACTCGCGGTACAAGCGTCGCGACGATACGACGATGGACGAGTCGTTCTTCCCGGTCATGTGCACGCGTGACGGGTACCGCACCCCGTGGTTGGAACAGCTTCCCGACATCGACGAGCTCGGGGACACGCACTAGTCCATAGTGGACTAGTGCGTGCGACTCCGTTCGACGCTGCCGAGATCGTGCAGCAGCCGACCGACCGTACAGGACGACCGCGGACACCCACCACAGGGAGGGAGCGTGAGCACCGAACGGAAGAGTGGATCGCCCGCGCCGCACGTCGCCGACAGCCACGGCTTGATCCGCGTGCAGGGCGCCCGCGTGAACAACCTCAAGGATGTCAACATCGAGATCCCGAAGCGGCGGCTCACGGCGTTCACCGGCGTCTCGGGCTCGGGCAAGAGCTCGCTCGTGTTCGGCACGATCGCCGCGGAGTCGCAACGGATGATCAACGAGACGTACAGCGCCTTCGTGCAGGGCTTCATGCCGACGCTGGCGCGACCGGAAGTCGACCTGCTCGATGGCCTGACGCCGGCGATCATCGTCGACCAGGAGCGGATGGGTTCCAACCCCCGTTCCACCGTTGGCACCGCCACCGACGCCAACGCGATGCTCCGCATCCTGTTCAGCAGGCTCGGGAAGCCGCACATCGGCCCGCCCACTGCCTTCGCGTTCAACGTCCCCACCCGGACCGCGAGCGGGGTGATGAAGACCGACAAGGGTCAAGGCGAGAAGACCATCGTGCGCGATGCCGTCTACCAGGGTGGCATGTGCCCGCGCTGCGAGGGCATGGGGTCGGTCTACGATTTCGACCTGAAGGCGCTGTACGACGAGAGCAAGTCGCTCGCCGAGGGCGCACTGATGGTTCCCGGGTACAGCATGGACGGTTGGTACGGCCGGATCTTCAGCGGCGTGGGCCTCCCGATGGACAAGCCGATCGAGAGGTACACCAAGAAGGAGATGCACCAGCTCCTCTATGCAGAGCCGACCAAGATCAAGGTGGAGGGGATCAACCTCACCTTCGAGGGCGTGATCCCGAAGATCCAGAAGTCGATGCTCACCAAGGACATCGAGGCGATGCAGCCGCACGTTCGCCGGTTCGTGGAACGAGCGGTCACGTTCACGACCTGCCCGGATTGTCACGGCACCCGGCTCAGCACGGAGGCCCGCTCGTCGACGATCGACGGCAAGAACATCGCCGACGTGTGCTCGATGCAGATCAGCGACCTGGCCGACTGGATCCGTAGCCTCGACGAGCCGACGGTGGCCCCCCTGCTCACCGGGCTGCAGCACCTCCTCGACTCGTTCGCGGAGATCGGCCTGGGCTATCTCTCCCTCGATCGGCCGTCGGGCACGCTGTCCGGCGGTGAGTCGCAGCGCACCAAGATGATCCGCCACCTCGGGTCGTCGCTCACCGACATCACCTACGTCTTCGACGAGCCCACGATCGGGCTGCACCCTCATGACATCGAGCGGATGAACGACCTACTGCTGCAGCTGCGGGACAAGGGCAACACGGTGCTCGTCGTGGAGCACAAGCCCGAGACGATCGCGATCGCCGACCACGCCGTGGACCTCGGACCCGGCGCCGGCACGGCCGGGGGTACCGTCTGTTTCGAGGGCACGGTCGAGGGCTTGCGGGCGAGCGACACCACGACCGGCCACCATCTCGACGACCGAGCGGCCCTCAAGGACTCGGTGCGTTCGCCGTCCGGCGCCATGCAGATCCGCGGGGCGTCGATCCACAACCTCCAGGATGTGGACGTCGACATCCCGCTCGGGGTGCTGTGCGTGATCACCGGTGTCGCCGGCTCCGGCAAGAGCTCGTTGATCTACGGCTCGATGGCCGGCCGAGACGGCGTGGTGGTCGTCGACCAAGGCGCGATCCGCGGTTCACGTCGGAGCAACCCGGCCACGTACACCGGCTTGCTCGACCCGATCCGCAAGGCGTTCGCGAAGGCCAACGGCGTGAAGCCGGCGCTCTTCAGCTCCAATTCCGAAGGGGCCTGTCCCACGTGCAACGGCGCCGGGGTCATCTACACGGAGCTGGGCGTCATGGCCACGGTGGAGTCCATATGCGAGGAGTGCGAGGGCAAGCGCTTCCAGGCGTCGGTGCTGGAGTACACGTTGGGCGGCCGGAACATCGCGGACGTGCTCGCGATGCCGGTCACCGAAGCAGCGGAGTTCTTCGCCGACGGGGAGGCCCGCACGCCGGCCGCCCACGCGATCCTCGGCCGGCTCACCGACGTCGGACTCGGATACCTCAGCCTCGGCCAGCCCCTCACCACGCTGTCCGGCGGCGAACGGCAGCGTCTGAAGCTCGCGGCCGAGATGGGCGAGAAGGGCGAGGTCTACGTCCTGGACGAGCCGACCACCGGCCTGCACCTCGCTGACGTCGAGCAGCTACTCGGCTTGCTCGACCGGCTCGTCGACGCCGGCAGGTCGGTCATCGTCATCAACCACCACCAGGCGGTCATGGCGCACGCCGACTGGATCGTCGACCTCGGCCCCGGCGCCGGCCACGAAGGGGGTCGGATCGTCTTCGAGGGCACGCCCGGAGACCTCGTCGCCGCCCGCTCGACGCTCACCGGCGAGCATCTGGCAGCCTACGTCGGCGGCTGAGGAAGTCCCTGCACGACTATCGCTGGCTGATCGTTCCGGGAGGGAGCCGCGCTCCAGGAACGCTCCACACGGCGCGTACATAGCATGATGTCGGTGCCACCAACACGACCGCTCTCTCGGCGTTGATGGCGGAGTCCCTAGCTCTCGACGTCGCGGCGTAGGCGGTTCGCGAGGATCTCGAGCATCGCCCAGGCCGCGCTGGGCGACGACGCCAACGCATCCCGGATCACGTCGCGGGGGATGGCGAGGCAGGTCACCGGCCCGGCGGCGACCACGTCGGCCGAGCGTGCGCCACCGTCGAGCACGGAGATCTCCCCGAAGAAGCTGCCGGACTCGATGCGGGTGATCTCGCGTCCGTCGCGCTCGACGCGGACGGATCCCTCCAGCACGACGAACAACTCATCGCCGGGCTCTCCCGTGCGCACGATCGTCTCGCCGTCGGCGAAGGCGCGTTCCTCGCCGGCGTCGACGATCGGGCCGAGCAGCTCGGCGGGCAGCGCCGAGAACACGGGTGTCGTGCCGACCATGCGCTCGTACCGTCCGCCGTGGAACAGCAGCGGCTGGCCGATGCCGTAGCGCGCGTACTCCACTCGGCCGAGGAAGAGCGAGTGGTCGCCTCCCCAGTACGAGCGCTCGACGCGGGCCACGAGGTGGGCCAGCGCGCCCTCGACGAGCGGTGTCTCGTGCACCTGCACGAAGGCCGGTTCCCCGGCGACCTCGGAGCCGGGGCGACCCGCGAACCGATCGGACAGGGCTTGCTGGTCGTCGGCGAGCACGTTGATGCCGTAGTGCCGTCCCTCGTAGAGCAGCTGGTGCATCTTCGAGCGGCGGTCGACCGAGATCACCACGAGCGGCGGCTCGAGCGAGACCGACATGAACGCGTTGGCCGTCATGCCGTGCACCTGATCGCCGACCTGCGTCGTGATGACCGTGACCCCGGTCGCGAACATGCCGAGCGTGCGGCGGAACGCGACCGCCGGATCCTGGCCGGGCTCCCCAGCGATCTCGATGTGCTCGGCTTCCGGGATGTCGTCGAGGAAGGTCTCCCCGATCGCACCGGGCATGACGCTGATCGCCGGCAGACGCAGATCGAACTCGACGGGCGCCCGAACTACTCCGTCGTCCGCAGCTGGGCCGTCCTCGGGCACCCGCGTGCTCCTCAGCTCCAGGGGTAGGGCGAGTGACTCACCGGATGGAGATCGCCCGCCGCGAACCGTGCGTATCGGAAGGGCTCGAGCAGCGTCTGCGGCTCGCCCATGACTTCCTTGGCGACGAGCGCACCGACGCCGATCATCTTGTAGCCGTGGTTCGAGTCGGCGACCACGTACACGTTGTCGTGGAACGTGTCGAAGACCGGGAAGCTGTCGGGCGTGAACGCGCCGATGCCCCCGGTCGGAGCCTTGCGGTACAGCCCCCGCTTGCCTTCGAACCGCTTGTGGCAATGCGCGAGGGCAGACGTCCACATGCGCTCGAACTCGGGTGTGACGACGAACTCGGTCGACCGCTCGCCGTACGGGTCGACGGCCACCTCGTCGGCGGGCTGCTCGACCACCCACGGCATGGCACCGCCCTGCACGCCACCGAAGTTGACGTCGGGCTTGTAATACACGCCCCAGAGCTGATCGGTCACGAGCGAACCGTCGATGTCGTCGACGAGCGGCGCGTCGGTGTCGATGTGCACGACCGGTGGCATGGCGCCCTCGTTGTCGAGCAGGTACGAGGGCTCGACGCCGAGCGTGCCCTCCTGCAGGCACCAGTAGGTCCAGGTCGGCCACTCGTGATCGGCACCGTCACCGCCGCGAACGATGGTCGTCGACGGCAGGTCGAGCATGTGCCAGAAGTCGCGCACCCACGGCCCGGCCGCCACGATCACCGCGTCGCAGGCGATGTCGCCCCGATCGGTCGCGACCTTCGTGACCGCGCCGCCGTCGATCTCGAGGCCCGTGACGGTCACCGGCGAGGCGAGCCGCACACCGAGCGCCTCGGACTTGGCCCGCAGTCCCACCATCGACGGCATGTTCTCGGCGTAGCCGCCCTGGCGCTCGTGGAGCACGGCGGTGACGTTCTTCGCCTGCCAGTCGGAGAAGATGCCCTCCATGTACCGGCGGCAGTCGTCGTCTCCCTGGATCAGCTCGGAGCGGTACCCGATCGCCCGCTGCTCGGCGTGGATCTGCGCGACGTCGTCGGCCATCACGTCGGGCGCGATCTGCAGGTATCCGACCGGGTGGTAGTGGAACGCCTCGGGATCGGATTCCCAGATCGAGACCGAGTGCGCCATGAGCTCGCGCATCGCGGGCTGGAAGTAGTTGTTGCGGATGACGCCACAGGCGATGCCCGACGGGCCCGCGCCGACGCCCGTCTTGTCGAGACAGATCACATCGTCGCCGGATCCTCGGCCCGATGCTTCGAGCTCCTTCGCGAGGTGCCAGGCGGTCGACAGGCCGTGCACACCGGCGCCGATCACCACGTAGCGGGCGGACTCAGGAAGGGACATCGGGTCGGGTCAACTCCTCACTGTGGGGTCTCGCGGGGCAGACGCAGAACTGCGTTCCCCACGGGTCGGTCATGGTCGTCCAGCGTATGAACCCGTCACGGGTCTCGTCGACGACCCAGGCGACGGCCGCGCCGAGGCCCGTGAGGCGGTCGACCTCGCCGTCCGGGTCGTCGACGCGCAGGTCGAGATGCACGGAGGTCTTGCCGACGGCGACGTCGTCGACCTGCTGGATCACGAGCCTCGGTCGAGCGTCTCCGCGCGCAGGGCCGAGCACCACGTACGGGGGGCGCTCGTACAGTCGGCCGTAGCCCAGCGCCTCGGCCCACCACGATGCGACCGCCCCGGCATCGAGCGCGTCCATCGTCACCTCGACGGTGGCCGTCACGGGACCGCGACGCCCTCACGTGCCGAGCGACGGTCGGCGGCGGCAGCGGTGAACGCCCGCCAGATGCCGAGCATGCGGTCGTCGCGCTGCCATTCTTCGTGCAGCTCCCACTGCACGCCGAGCACGAACGCGGCGGCCTCGGGCATCTCCACCGCCTCGACGGTGCCGTGGGGCGCGAAGGCCGTCGCGACCAGCCCCCGACCGACACGGTCGATCGCCTGGTGGTGGTAGCTGTCGACGTCGTAGCGCTCCCCCAGGTGCCCGGCCAACAACGATCCTGGGGCGAGGTCGACCGGATGGGTCGGGTGCGGGGAGGGCTCCTGCCCGGCGAGGGTGGCCGCGACGAGGGCCCTCCACTCCGTCCACTTGGCGCCCGGGATGGTCGGCCCCGCCCTCGGGGAACTCGTCGAGGTCGCCGAAGAGCGTGCCGCCGAACGCGACGTTGAGGATCTGGCACCCCCGGCAGATGCCGAGCAGCGGCACGCCGGCCTCGACGGCGAGCCTCGCGTAGTCCAGCTCGATCTCGTCGAGCTTCCAGGCTGGCTCGAGCTGCTTCGGATGCGGCTCATCCCGTCCGTAGCGCCAGGGCTCGATGTCGCGCCCGCCCGCGAGCACCAGGCCGTCGGCTCGCGAGATCGCCTCACGTCGGTCGGCGGGCTCGTCAAGGTACGGGAGCAGCACGGGGAAGGCGCCCGCCGCGAGCACCGGACGCGGATATCCGACCCCGTAGTAGTCGCCGTAGTCGGCGAGGCCCTCGGAGATCATGACGAGCGGACGCGCCCCGCCGGCCGTCATACCCGCGCGCCCACCGTCGTGTCGAGCCACGTCTCGAACATGCGGCGGCCGTGATCGCGCATCTCCTCGGCGTCGCGCGCCGACCTCGGCGAGCAGCCCCGGCAGCGCGCCCGGCCCGAGCACCCTGTCGGCATAGGCGCCGTACTCAGGGACCCGAGCCCATTCCTCGGCCATGGCCGGCGAGACCTCCAGGTGGAACTGCACCCCGTACGCGTCGCGGAAGCGGAACGCCTGGTTCGGGTACTCGGACGAGCTCGCGAGCAGCGTCGCCCCCTCGGGAAGGTCGAACGTGTCGCCGTGCCACTGCAGCGTGAGCACCTCGGCCGGCAACGACCCCGGTCACGGGGTCGGCGCGTCCCTCGTCGGTGAGCGCGACCGGCAGGAGGCCGACCTCGGGGGCGGAGCCCGGGTAGACGCGAGCGCCCAGCGCGGCTGCCAGCAGCTGCACGCCGAGGCACGCGCCCCAATACGGCGTACCGGCGCGCACCGCGTCGCCGATCACGCGCTTCTCCTCGACGAGCCACGGGTGCTCGGTCTCGTCGTTCACGCTCATCGGCCCACCCATCGCGACGATCGCGTCGAACCGTCGCTCCGGCAGCTCCTCGCCCTCGTCGAGCTCGACCCTGGTGATGAGGGCGCCACGCTCGCGAAGCACGTCTTCGTACACCCCTGGGGGCTCGCACGCGATGTGCTGCAGGACCAGGACGTCCACGATGCGTCAGTGCCCCGCCGGCTTCTCCCAGCCCTCGAGCACCGGCGGGTGGTAATCGGTGCCCACCGTCGGTGAGCCCTCGACCCAGGACCCGAGCTCGGGCTGCGGGAACTTCGTGTGGCTCGCCTTCAGCGAGATGCCGTAGGAATTGCCGTCGACGAGGTGCTTCATCAGGAGCTTCCGCGCGATCTCGTCGCCACGGCCCTCGGGGATCGGGAAGTAGATCTTGAGGAACGAGTTGGAGTACCGGTCGAACACGGCCGGCACGCCGTCTTCCTCGAGCAGGGTGATGTCCTCCAGCCAGTTGAGATCCTCGCCCGGCGTGAGCGCGTCGAGGTCGACGTCGTCGAGCAGCGAGATGTCTTCCTGGTACGGGAAGCGGTGCCCCGCCAGCTCCTCGGCGTCGATGCCGATCTTCGTGCTCAGGTGCGGTTCGGTCATCGTCGCTCCTCCCGATCCGTCACGCGGTTGGCATCTGACCGGTGTCGGCCAGGTACTTCGCCATCATCGTCTTGATCTCGTCGAGCGTGTGCTGCTCGGTGACACCCGGGATGTAATCGGTGCCCGCGAGCGGCACCTTGGCCATCGCCGACGCCTCGACCGTGAGCGCGCAGAGATCCTCGGGTTCGAGCGAGTGCACATCGGTCTTGCCGCACGCCCGGGCGAGCATCTGCAGCTCCATCGTCATCGCCGTGAGGAAGTTGTAGACGCGCGTCGCGGCCGAGTCGACCTCGAGCCGCTTGCGCAGCTCGGGATCCTGCGTGGTGATACCCACCGGGCAGCGGCCGGTGTGGCAGTGGTAGCACTGGCCGGCCGGCACGCCGACCGTGCCCTCGTAGTCGGTGACCCCCGGGATCTCCTTGTTGCAGTTGAGCGCCATGAGCGCCGAGTGTCCGATCGCGACCGCCTTCGCGCCCAGCGCGAGGCACTTGGCGACGTCACCGCCGTTGCGGATGCCGCCGGCCACGATCAGGTCGATCTCGTCGGCGAGCCCCACGTCTTCGAGCGCCCGCCGGGCCTCGGGGATCGCTGCCATCAGCGGGATGCCGGTCTCCTCGGTCGCGAGGTGCGGTCCGGCGCCGGTGGAACCCTCGGCGCCGTCGAGGTAGATCGTGTCGGGCCCGCACTTGGCCGCCATGCGCACGTCGTCGTAGACGCGGGCGGCGCCGAGCTTCAGCTGGATCGGCACCGAGTAGTCGGTGGCCTCGCGGATCTCCTGGATCTTGAGGGAGAGGTCGTCGGGTCCGAGCCAGTCGGGATGGCGCGCCGGCGAGCGCTGGTCGATGCCTGCGGGCAGCGAGCGCATCTCGGCGACCTGCTCGGTGACCTTCTGGCCCATGAGGTGACCGCCGAGCCCGACCTTGCAGCCCTGGCCGATGAAGAACTCGATGCCGTCGGCGAGCATCAGGTGGTGCGGGTTGAACCCGTACCGGCTCTGGATCACCTGGTAGAACCACTTGGTCGACAGGTCGCGCTCGGGCGGGATCATGCCGCCTTCCCCCGAACAGGTCGCGGTGCCGGCCATCGACGCGCCCTTGGCGAGCGCCATCTTGGCTTCGAGCGACAGCGCGCCGAACGACATGCCCGTGATGTAGATCGGGATGTCGAGCTCGATCGGGTTCTTCGCGAACCGCGCACCGAGCACCGTCTTCGTCTCGCACTTCTCGCGGTAGCCCTCGATCACGAACCGCGTCAGCGTGCCGGGCATGAACATGAGCTGATCCCAGTGCGGGATCGGCTTGAACATCGAGAACCCGCGCATGCGGTAGCGGCCGAGCTCGGCCTTCACGTGGATGTCGTTGATGACGTTCTCGGTGAAGATCGGGCTCCGCCCGAGCACGTCGGTCTTCGAGGAAACGTCGCTGCCCTCAGCCATGTCGCCTCCTCAGTGGATCACGAGCTTCTTCTCGGAAGGCTCGAGGTTGTCGTAGTTGTAGAGCACCTTGCCGCAGACGTACTTGCGGAAGCCGTCGGGCCTGTCGAGCCCGTAGATGCCGAACTTGCGATCGATCATCTCGTCGTCGGTGTCGGTCATCTCGGCCTCGACGCAGTCGATGCCGAGTGACTTCACCGTGCCGCCGACGTAGATCTCGCCGTCGTACATCGAGTCGCCGAGCCCGGGACCGACGTCACCGCAGATGATCTGCCGCCCGCGCTGCATCATGAACGCGGTCATCGTGCCGGCGTCGCCGCCCACGATGATCGTGCCGCCCTTCTGATCGATGCCGGTGCGGGCGCCCACGCTTCCCTTGACGACCAGGTCGCCGCCACGGATCGCGGCGCCGGCGAGCGAGCCGGCGACCTTCTCGATCACGACCACGCCCGACATCATGTTCTCGGCCACCGACCAGCCGACGCGGCCGGTGATGTGCACCTCGGGACCGTCGATGAGCCCCACCCCGAAGTAACCGAGGCTCCCCTCGAAGGTGATCGCGGCACCGCTGCAGGATGCCGACGCCGATGGAGTGCTTGGCACCGGGGTTCTGCACCGTGACGTCGTGGACGCCCTCCTCGTAGATCAGGCGTCGCAGCTCCAGGTTGATCTGCCGCGTCGAGAGGTCGGCCGCGTCGAAGCTCGCCGTGCCGTCGTCGTCGATCCGCGCGGTGCGAGGCGCCTCGGCGTCGGGCTCGGCCAGGCCCCTCGCGTCGTAGGTGATCCGGCGTGAGCCGGTGGCTACCTGCTCCATACCAACACCTGCCCCTCGTAGGGATCGGACGTGTCGATCTCGCGGTCGAGCACCGCCCGGATCGCGATCTCCTCGCTCGCCATGGCCACCAGGTCGTCGGACTCGAAGAGCACGAGAGGCTTGGCTGCCATCTCGTCCTTCGCGACGCCGAGCGAGTCGTTGGTCACCGCCATGTAGGTGAAGACCCCGTCGAGCTCGTCGAGGCTGCGCTTCATGGCGTCCTCGAGCGTGTCGCCGTCGGCCATACGCTCGGCGAGGTAGACCGCGATGATCTCGGAGTCGCACTCCGACTGGAACCGGTGGCCCGATGCTTCGAGGCGACGCTTCCACTGGAAGTAGTTCGTGAGCTGGCCGTTGTGCACGACGGCGACGTCGGAGAACGGATAGGCCCAGTAAGGGTGCGCGCCCGAGATGTCGACGTCGGACTCGGTCGCCATGCGCACGTGCCCGATGGCGTGCGTGCCCCGGAACGATCCGAGGTCGTACATGTCGGAGACCTCCTGGGCGTCGCCGAGGTCCTTCACGATCTCGAGCGAATGACCGAGCGAGAGCACCTCGCAGCCGGGCACATCCTCGAGGTAGTCGGCGAGCGCCTTGAGATCGCCCTCGTAGCGCACGACCGCGCGGTAGGCGTACTCGGTCTCGGACTCCACACGGTCGACATGGGCCCCGATCTTGCCGAGCCGGGATTCGACCTCGTTGCGATGCCGCTCGAGCCGCTCCTTGAAGTCGAAGTCCCTGGGATCGTTGGCGTCGGCGAGCTTGAACCGGATCACGACGAGATCGCTCGGGGGGCCGAACAGCGCGTATCCGGTCGAGTCGGGGCCCCGATGCTTCATCGACTGGAGCATGCTCGCCATCTCCGAGCCCACGTCGGACTCGGCGTCTCGATGGATGATGCCTGCGATACCGCACATGTGGGAAGCCGGCTCCTTTCGCTCTCGTGTGGTCGCGCTCGTTCCCGCCGCCTACGGCAGGATGTCCAGGTACTCCTCCACGTCCCAGTCGGAGACGGTTGCGAGGAAACGCTCCCACTCGTCGCGCTTGTAGTGCATGAACACGCGCGCCATGTCGCCCGGCAGCGCGCCCATGATGACGTCGTCGGCCTCGAGAGCGTCGAGGGCCTCCCCCAGGCTCGTCGGGATCCGAGCGACGTCCTTGCCACCCGCGATCGCCTCGTAGATGTTGCGCTCCTCGGGCGCACCCGGGTCGATCTTGTTCTCGATGCCGTCCTGCATCGCGAGCAGCAGGCCCGCGAACGACAGGTAGGGGTTCACCGGCCGAGTCGACCGAGCGGTACTCGAACCGTCCCGGCGCCGAGATCCGCAACCCCGTGGTGCGGTTCTGGAAGCCCCAGTCCGCGAAGATCGGCGCCCAGAACCCGGCGTCCCACAGACGCCGGTAGGAGTTCACGGTCGGTGAGGACAGGCAGGTGAGCGCCCGCAGGTGCTTGATGATGCCGCCGATCGCCCACAGGCCGATCTGGCCGGGCATCTGCGGATCGTCGCCCTCGGGCATGAACTTGTTCTCGTCGCCTTCCCAGAGCGAGATGTTGTGGTGGCAGCCGTTGGCCGAGACGCCCATGAAGGGCTTCGGCATGAAGCATGCGAAGGCGCCGAGCTCCCGGCCGACCTGACGGCAGATCTGGCGGTAGGTGGTGAGCCGGTCCGCGGTCTTGTCGGCGTGGTCGAACATGAAATTCAGCTCGAGCTGCCCGGGAGCGTCTTCATGGTCGCCCTGGATCATGTCGAGATCCATCGCCCGGCCGTACTCCATGACCTTGTGGATCAGGGGCTGCAGCTCCGAGAACTGGTCGATGTGGTAGCAGTACGGCTTCGTCTTACCCTCGACGGTCGGCTTGCCGTCGGCGTCGACCTTCAGCCACATCATCTCCGGTTCCGTGCCGGCCCGCAGGTGCAGTCCCGTGTCCTCGGTGAACTTCGCGTGGATGCGCTTGAGGTTGCCGCGACAGTCCGAGGTGAGGAACGCGCCGCCCTTCACCTCTTCCTCGCGCCCCCGGAACAGTGTGCACCACACGCGGGCGGTCTTCGGATCCCACGGCAGCACGTTGAAGGTCTCGGGTTCTGGCAGTCCCACGAGCTCTCGAGCCTCGGGTCCGTAGCCGATGTAGTTGCCGTGACGGTCGGTGAACAGGTTCGCGGTGGAGCCGTACACGAGCTGGAAGCCGGTGCCGGCGATGCGCTCCCAGTGGGCGGCGGGGATGCCCTTGCCCATGATGCGCCCGGTGACCGAGACGAACTGGTAGTACATGTACTCCACGCCTCGCTCGGCGATCTGCCGGTTCACGGCCTCGACCGCTTCGGCTCGCCCCGACTGCGACAGGAACGTCTCGAGATCGGTGGTCAACGGTTCCCCCTCGTGTCCGGCTGCACCGTGACGCTGCGGCGCTGCATCGTCGATGCAGCGTAGCGCGCACGGGTTGTTGCGACCCGCTCCCACCGGCACGTACTTGGAGGGGTGGGTATGTACGAACGTTCCATATCCTGGGCCGCTGGGATTGACGGACCTACCCGCGAGGCGTAGCGTCGCGCCGCGCATATGGGCACGGAACACACCTCGCTTCCGACACCGCGAACGAGACGGAGCACCTCCGCCGTCGCTGAACGCGCGGTCGGTGAGGTGCCCTCGCTCACCCCGCTCCCGAGGCTCACCGACGAGCGGGCCTATCTCTACGGCATCATCCGCACGATCGGGTCGGGTCCCGATCTACGTTCGATGCTCTCGGGTGTGGTGCGGCTCACCACCGAAGCCACGCAGTGCCACGCCTGCCTGATCTGGTTCCTCGAAGGCGACCGTCTCGTGCTGCGTGCCTCGTCGGCGCCGTACGCGCCGCTCGCCGGCGAGATCGAGATGGGCCTCGACGAGGGGCTCGTCGGGTGGGTCGCGCGGTCGCGCCGTTCGGCGGTGATCGAGGAGAACGCGCTCGCGGATCCCCGCGTGAAGTACTTCCCGGAACTCGATGAGGAGCATTTCCAGTCGCTCGTATCGGTGCCCATGTTCGATCGCGACGGCGACGTCATGGGAGTCATCTCCCTGCACGCGGAGGCGCCTCACGAGTTCGCGCGCGACGACCTCGAGTTCCTCGAGCACACGGCGTCGCTCATCGCCGGAGCGGTCGAGAACGCGCGGCTGTACGAGCAGAGCGCTGCGCGGGTGGACCTGCTCACCGAGCTGTCACGTCTGTCGCGGCGCATCTCGGCGGCGAGCGAGCTCGACGAGGTGCTCTCCGTCGTCGGCCGCGGCACCCGGGAGCTGCTCTCGGCCTCGTCGTGCGAGCTCTTCCTCAGCGATGGTGAGGGCGAACTCGAGCTCGCCGCCGCCGACCCGCCGCACGCCCGCACGGCGCCCCTCGACACCTCGAAGCTCGGCGCCGTCGTCAGCGACGGGGTCTCGGTCGACACCGAGCGGCTCGCACGCGCGCTGTGGGGGACGGCGCCGGCTGGAACGGCGTTCTTCGAGCCACTCACGGTGGGTGACGAGCAGCTCGGATGGCTCGCGGTCGTGGTCCCCGCGCCACCCCCTGGGGCCGCCACGGTCTTGTCGGCGATCGCGGCGCACGCTGCGGTCGCGATCCGTCAGCTCGACCTCGTCGAGCGTCTCCTCGAGAAGAACCTCGTCTCGGAGTTCTTCCAGGCGGTGTCGCGGCGCGACGGCGACCCGGCGCGCGTGCACGCCCTCGCCGCGAAGCTGGAGGTCGATCTCGACACCCCACACGCCGTGGTCGTCGCCTCGCGATGGGAGGGCTCGCACCCATCGCAGACGGCAGGGAACTGGACCGAGGCCGCGGCACGGGTCGAATCGTCGGTCGCGTTCCGGCTTCCCGGAGCCTGGTTCGACCGGACCGACCACGCCGTGCGTCTGCTCGTGCCGGCACTCGAAGGCATCGAACAGGTCGAGACGGAGATGGCCGAGACGCTCGCCGGCTCGACAGGGCTCGAGCTCTCGATCGGCATCTCCGATGTGTGCACCGCCGCCGCCGGATACCCGGCAGCGTTCGACGAGGCGGCGGCGGCGGCCGAGATCGGCGGGCTCCTGCGCGGCGGACCAGGCACGTCGACCTTCCGCGACCTCGGCGCGTACCGCTACCTGCTGCGCTCGCCCGACCTCGGCCGCGACGCCGACCGGCGCCGGCTCGACCGTCTCGTCGACTACGACCGGCGCCGGGGTACGACGCTGCTCGGCACGCTCGAGCGCTACCTCGACGAACGCGGCAACGTCGTCGGCACCGCGAGGGCGCTCTACATCCATCCCAACACGCTCCGCCAGCGCCTGGAGCGCATCGAGCGTGAGACGGGCCTCGACCTCGAGCGCGACGACTGGCTCTCGCTCGCCATCGCGGTCAAGGTGGTCAGGTTGCAGGAGATGCGACAACGATCGGACGACGGGAGGGGGACGCATGGCAGCTAGACCAGGCTCCGTGGAGGAGGTGCGGGCGCTCGTCGACGAGATGGGCATCGAGTTCTCGTTCGCGCAGTTCGTGGAGATGTACGGCAAGCCCAACGCGAAGCTCGTGCCGACGACGCACCTGGAGGACATGTTCCGTGACGGCGCAGGGTTCGCCGGTTTCGCCACTGGCGAGCTGGGCCAGGGGCCGAACGATCCCGACATCGCCGCGATGCCTGATCCGGCGAGCTTCACGCCGGTGCCGTGGCAGCCGAACCTCGCGCGGTTCGCGTGCGACGTCTACGTCGAGGGCGAGCCGTGGCCGTACTGCCCCCGAACGATCTTGAAGCGCCAGATGGCTCGCGCTGCCGAGCGAGGGCTCGTGTTCAAGATCGGCATGGAATGCGAGTTCTTCCTCACGACCCAGGACGAGCAAGGCAGGCTGCAGGTGGCCGACCCGCTCGACACGCTGGAGCGGCCCTGCTACGACATGAAGGCGCTGACCCGGCAGTTCGATTTCATCTCGACGTTGTCGACGTATCAGACCCAGCTCGGCTGGGACAACTACGCCAACGATCACGAGGACGCCAACGGCCAGTTCGAGTCGAACTTCCGGTTCGACGACGCCGTGACCACGGCGGACCGGGTGATCTTCTTCCGATACATGGTGCACACGATGGCCCAGCAGCGTGGCCTGCAGGCGACCTTCATGCCGAAGCCGTTCGCCCATCTCACCGGCAACGGCCTGCACTGCCACATGAGCCTGTGGGATGCGGATTCCGACACCAGCCTGTTCGAGACCGATGACGACCCCCGCGGGCTCGGCCTGTCGGAGATGGCGTACCACTTCCTCGGCGGACTGCTCCAGCACGCGAAGGCCTACATCGCGATCACGGCCCCATCGGTGAACTCGTACAAGCGCCTGATCGTGGGGGCGCCGACCTCTGGCGCCACGTGGTCGCCCTCGTACGTCACGTACGGCGGGAACAACCGCACTCAGATGATCCGGGTGCCCGAAGGCGGGCGGTTCGAAGACCGCACGATCGACGGGTCGGCGAACCCGTACCTGGCGGCTGCGGCCCTGCTCGCCGCGGGGCTCGACGGCATCGACAACAAGATCGACCCGGGCGAGCCGAACCTCGGGAACCTGTACGAGAGCACCGAGCACGAGCGGGCCGAGCGCGGCATCGAGACGCTGCCGGGCAACCTGCTCGACGCGACGCGCAACCTCGAGCACGACGACGTGCTGCGGGAAGCGTTCGGCCGAGGGCGCGACGAGGACTACCTCGACTACTACATCCGTGTGAAGCAGCGGGAGTGGCACACCTACCACGACCGCGTGAGCGATTGGGAGGTGGACCGGTACCTATCGCTGTTCTGAACAGGTGAGCGCGTTGGACGAGGTGAGCGACGTGCGTTCGATGCGCAGCCGAGGGCACACTCGACGTAGGACGGCGCCCGGCCGGTGGTCCGGGCTCTGAGCACCCTGAGAGGGGGGGTCGCATTGTCCGATCCAACAGCGGCGTTCGACGCCAGTCTCGTCGACGAGACCGGGCAGCTCGCCAAGGATACGAACTGGTGGGGGGCCTTCGTCATCGGCCTGGCCGGCACGATCCTGGTGATCGGGCTCGTCGGCTACTCGACCGCGGCGCTCGGCCCGTTCTCGGTCGCGCTGTACATCGTGCTCACGGCGATGGGCGTGTTCCTCTGCTACTGCCTCGCCGAGCTGTCAACCGCGATGCCCGACAAGTCCGGCGGTCTGCCGGCGTATGCGTTCGAGACCTTCAAACCATGGGGGTCGGCCGCCTCGACACACCTCGGAGGCTTGAGCTCGTGGGCGTACTGGCTCGGGTGGTTCGCGGTGGCGCCGATCAACGTGTTGATCGCGGCGGTCTACGTTATCGACCTGCTCGGGTTGCCGTCGGGCACGGAGTTCGACCCGTTCGGCCCGTCGATCGGCGGCCCCGTCTTCTCGACGAACGTCATCGTGGGCGCCGCACTGCTGTTCATCATGTTCGTGCCGTGCTACCTCGGCATCCGGCTCGGCGCACGGTTCGCCACGGTGCTCGGCGTCGCTTCGATCGTGCCGCTCGTGCTGATCATCGTCATGCCGTTCTTCAACCTCGGTGAGACGGACTTCGGCCACGCACTCTCGTTCGACTTCGTGCCCACGGGGGGATGGACCGGCATCACGTTCTCGTTCTCGCTGGTGATGGCGTGGGCGTTCATCTACACCTGGACCGTGCTCGCGATGGAGGCAGCGGCCTGCTACGTGGCCGAGTGCCGCGATCCGGTCAAGGACGCGAAGATCGCGCTGACCGCCGAGGGCCTGTTCGGCTTCTTCGTGTACGTCAGCCTTCCCGTCATGATCCTCGCCGTGCTATCGGTGAGTGACCTCAACGGTCTCGACGACGGTGGGTTCCTCGGCGATCCCGGCACCTTGTTCGTTGCCTACACGCAGAAGCTCTTCGGCGCGAGTGAGTTCTGGCGCTGGTTCGTGGGGCTCTCGCTGATCTCGGCGCTCCTGCTCTCCGTGCTGAACGCGATGATGGGCTGCGCGCGCGGACTCTTCCAGAACTCCCGTGACGGCATCCTTCCCAGGGTGTTCGGCAAGGTGAACCGGCACGGCGTGCCGAGCACGGCGATGTTCTTCAACCTGATCTGCTCGTTGGTGCTGCTGCTGGTGGGGAACCCGCTCGACATCTACATCTTCTCCAACGTGGGCTACCTGTTCGCGCTCTCGCTCTCGCTGATCGGGTACTGGCTGTATCGCACGAAGCGTCCCGACGCGGCGCGGCCGGTGCGCATGCCGGCGATCTTCGCGCCGGTGGCCTTGGTGATCGGCGTCACGTGGCTCTTCGTCTGGGCCTACGGCGGGTACTTCGCGGCCGACTACCAGGTCGGCCCGGACAAACGCATCCTGTTCTTCATCGGCTTGTTCGTGCTGGCGCTGTGGTTCCCGCTGTACGGCTGGCGCCAGATGGAGAACAAGCGACTCGGCACGAGCTTCTACCACCGGGTGAGCGCCGACGCCGCGAAGCAGGAGGCTAGCTCGAGCCAGTGAGCATCCTGCGGAAGAAGCGTCGCTGGGACCGGCAGCCGACGGCGCCGGCTGCGGTGCTGCTCGCATCGGACGGACGACGTGGGTTCGGATCGGGGGCGGTCGCGCGAGCGGCCGCCCTCGCCGGATCCGAGCCGGTCGCGGTCGTCACGATCGCGAAGATCTACGGCTCGTCGTTCGGCCTGCCAGCACCCGGGTTGATGCCTACCAAAGCGGAGATGAACGAACGACTCGGCTGGATCCGCGACGCCCTGTCCCGGCTCGAACGTAAGGGCATCGAGGCAGACGGCCAGGTCGCGCAGACGCGGCGAGCCGTGCGCACGATCGCACGCATCGCTCGCGCCCGCACGGTGCGCGCCGTCGTGATCGAGTCGGCCGAGCAGCCTCGGTGGCGGAGCGTGGTCGAGGGCGATGTCGCCTCGGGTGTCGCACGCCGCCTGCGGCGAGCCGGCGTGACGGTCGAGGTACTCCCGGCGTCGGGACCGGCGAGCCGGGCTCCGACCGAGCCTGCGCAAGGCGCCAAGCGTCGCACGACCTCACCGTCGTCGACGAAGGCGTGACCTCGGCTTCAACCCCTGCATGTCGCGCACACTGCGCGCGCGCTTGCCCAGCTTCGTGGCCGTCACGAGGAAGAGTTGGGCAGTGACGAGCGCATCATCGAAGGCGTTGTGGGGACTCGCGACCGGCACACCGAAGCGTTCCGCCGCCTGCCCGAGGGTGAGCCTCGCCGCCGAGCGGCCCTCGAGCCCGAGCACGAGGTCTCGAACATCGATGGCTCGTCGCGTCCAGGCCTCACGTCCGCCGCTGAAGAGCGCATCGAGGAACGCCGCCTCGACCGGCGCCCACCACGTGACCAGGAACCGTCGGTCGATCGAACGTCTCAGCGCAGCGCGGGCCATCTGCACCGACGGCGCTCCGACCAGGTCGACGGCCCGCAGGCCGTGCACGGTGATCGACTCGCGAGTCGGTTGCACGTCGCCTGGATCGACGAGTTGGTAGACGGAGTCGGCGAGCTCGATGCCGCCGCCCCGGATCGGCACCGTGCCGAACGAGATGATGCGATCGCGCCGCAGATCCAGGCCGGTCGCCTCGAAGTCGAGGCTGACGAGCTCGACCGACCGCCATGGCGCGGTGAGTCGGTCCCGCCCCGGCTCCGCCGGCGGCAACACCTGGCTCATCGGCCGACGCCGAGCACGTTGGCCAGCTGATCCTGTGCGGCGTTGATGATGCGGAAGGCGTCCCTGAGGCCCTGCCGAGCCAGAGGACCAAGGTCGCCCGGATCCACCTGGTCGTCGGGACGTCGCCCCGACCGCACGAGCTGCACCTGGTGCTCGAGTCGGGTCTGCCACAGCAGGCGGAACGCTTCCTCCAGGCCGTGCTCCATCTCTCGCGTCAGGCGGCCCGTGTCGGCGGCTCCATGCAGGCGCCGCAGCGTGCGGTTCTCCGACGACCCGCCCATCAGGGAGTACGTGCGAGCCAGGTTGGTGATCAGCGTGATGCCCCCCTGCTTGATGTCGAGCGCCGCGGCGGCACCCGACCCTCGGTGGATCACCGTGTCACCGACGAACCCGGCAGGGGGGCGGGCCTCGAGGGCCGTCGAGCCGATGCGCTTGATGAACTTGGGCTGAGCGCTCGCGGTCCTGATCAGGCGGTCGAAGACCGGCTCGATCTCGAGCGGACCCGCGACCGCCCGGTAGTCGAACGCGATCGCGACCATCGCTCCCCCGACCCAGGTGCCCTCTCCCATCCATCGCCCCAACCGCTGCTCCCAGCCGGCCGGGGTATGCCGCCACTCGGCGTTCGATGCGATGACGCCGGCCTTGCATCGCGGGATGCCGCTCCGTTCCAGGTGCAGGTTGACGAAGCCCGCGAGCTGCTCGAAGTAGGGGTCGACGGCGTCGAGCGGCTGGGAGCCGGGATCGATCACGAGGGCGTTGTCCTGATCGGTGAGCAGCGCCTGCTCCTGCCGCGCCTCGCTGCCGAGCGCGAGCCACGACCATGGACACGGCGGATCGCCGAACTCCCTGATGCCGAGCTCGAGCAGCCGACGGGTCAGCGAGTCGACGATCACCGCCACGACGTGACCGACGTCGACAGGATCGACGTTGGCCTCGACGAGCGTGCCCACCGCGTCCGGCAGGCGCTTCCCCTGGGCGACGACCTCGTTGGGCGTGGTGCCACGCTCGATGTCGGCCTTGAGTGAGAACGGGGCTTTCAGCTCGAGCGCCATCAGGTCGACCTCGGTCACCACACCCAGGACCGCGCCGACGGCGTCGGTCACCGGCACGTGATGCATGCCGCGCTCGAGCATGAGCGCGGTCACCTCGGCCACCATCAGATCGTTCGGCACCGTGACGACCGGGAAGCTCATGATCTCGCCGACGGGCGTCTCGGGACTGAGGCCGGCCGAGAGCACTCGTGATCGCAGGTCCCGGTCGGTCACGATGCCGCGCGAACCGTCGCCATCGATCAGCAACGACGAGACCCGTTCCCGGGTCATCGTCTCGGCCGCCTCCCGCACGGTCGCCCGGCTCGAGAGTCCGACGGGAGGACGCCGGACGAGCGAGCCCACGGGCGTCTGCCATGGGTCCACGGTCTGGGGATTGAGACCGTCGAGTGCTCGCACGAGTCGGCGTCGCAGGCTCGCCGACAGGAACGCCAAGCCGGAATGCGTGCCCAGCAGGTACTCGGCCTCGGCGCGTGCGACCAGGTACAGGATCGTGTCCTCGTGCGCCCGGCAGGTGAACGAAGGGCTCATATCGGACAGCATCGAGGTGTGGCCGAAGATCTCACCCTCGGCCAGCAGGTCGATCACCTGCTCGTCGTCGGCAAGCTCGACCGCGCCCTTGCGCACCACGTACATCGCCTGGGAAGGGTCGCCCCCTTGGCGCAGGATCACATCACCGGCGCCGTGGAACTCGATGCGCGTGCTGCGCACGATGCGTTCCAGGTGCTCATCGTCGATCGAGTCGAACGGTGGATACGTGCGCAGGAACGACGGGATGTCCACCGCGCGAGTATCGGCCCGGCGCCGACCCGGGGCAAGGCGGCCGCGTCAGCTCGTCGTGCCGGCCGGACTCACGTCGTCGAGCAGGCTCTTCGACGCCGCCGCCACCGCATCCACGGCACGGGTGAAGGCTTCCTGATTCTTGCGCGACGGCTCGCGGTACCCGCTGACCTTGCGAACGTATTGCAGGGCGGCCGCCCTGATGTCCTGCTCGGTCGCGGGGTCGTCGGCGTCACGCAGGGTCTTGATGCTCCGACACATGCAACCGAGCCTACGATGGGTATGGGCGATGTGTCCGCCCTATCGGCGCCGTGCCAGCTCTCGCACCCGCTGCGTTGCTTCCCTGGCTTGCGCGAGTTCGGCGTCCGACGGCTTCGAGCGGGCGAACCGCTCCTGCTCGAACGTTCGCACCACCGTGCCGGCGGCCACGACGACCTCGAGGTCGAGGTCACCATCGTCACGCAAGCCGTCGAGGAACTCGCTCGGCGTCACGGTGGGCGCCCGTTCGTGGCCGAGCGGTTCGAGCACGCTCGCGAGCTCGAGGAATGCCGCTTCGGCCGGCGCGAGCGCCCGTCGATCAGCTCGTCGACCCCGGCGGCGCCGCCCGAACGACACCAGGGCGACGACGGCCAGCCCGGCGAGCGCCACGGGCCAGGCTCCGATCGCGATCCCGCCGGCACGCACCACGCTCCGCATCACCACACCCACGGCCGCGGCGAGCGGCTCAGGCACCACCGTCGAGATGAACCGGCCGATCGCAGCGAACACCGGTCCGGCCATGAAGCGGGAGGCGGCGCCGGGCGCGGCGTGGGGCACGCCGAAGGTGGGGTCGTACTGCACCCAGCCGATGTCCGGATAGAAGACCTCGAGCCAGGCATGCGCGTCGGACTGCTTCACTTCCAGGTAGCCGGTCAGGGGGTTCCGTTCACCGGGGCCGTACCCGGTCACCAGCCGCGTCGCGATGCCGAGCGTTCGGAGCATGACGGCCATCGAGGTGGCGATCTGCTCGCAGTACCCCCGCCTCGTCTCGAACAGGAAGTGGTCGACCGCCTCCACCCCCGGCGGATCGCGAGGAACATCGAGGTCGTAGCGGGTGTTGGCTTGCAGCCACGACTGCACGGCGAGCACGCGCCCGTGCAGGGTCGTCCGGTCCGCCGTGATGTGCGACGCGAGCGCCTCGACGCGAGCCGGGAGCCCGTCGGGCAGTTGCAGGTAGCGCGCGAACGCGCGCGGTAAGCGGCCGGACGCGGTGCGGAGCCACCAGTCATCGGTGACCGGCACCTCCGAGATCACCGAGTAGACGAGTCCCTCGTCGAGCACGATCGGGGATCTGATCGATCCGGCGGGATCGATGCGCAGCCCCGACGACGGGAAGTAGACCTGACGGGCGCTCGAGGCCGCGAAGAGCACGTTGGGCTGCGCCGCCTCGATGTAGAAGGTCTGCACCACCTTCGACGAGTCGAGGCCGATCGCATCGTTGCGCATCGCGATCGCGGCCGGCACGGCGTACGACAGCCCGTCCTCGTGTTGCGGAAGGCTCTCCGTCGCGTCGTCGGTGATGCTCCACCGCGAGTCGTCGTACCGGTCGAACACCTCGGCTCGCCACAGCGCCGGCTGTTGCGCGCGCACGCGGAACGCGAGCTCGTCGCTCAGTCGCCCGCGCGCTCGCAGGTCCACCACGTCGCCGAAGCCTGGATAGCCGCCCGACGAGAAGTCGATCACGCCGCTCCCGGCGTCGGCAGGAAGCCCCGGGTTCGTGACCCCGCCGTCGAACCCCTCGATCCCTGCGGGGTTGCCCGCGAGCGAGAAGGGCGGCGTGCGGACGAAGCTGCCGGGCAGGCGAGGCATCGCGAGGAAGACGAGCGAGGCCGTGAGGAGCGCGAGGCCCGCAGAGGCCGCGGCCGAGCGGATCGGGGCCCACCTCGGTGCCGAGCGCTCGGGGGCGTGCCGGCGCATCGCCACCACGGCCGCGACCTGGCTCGGGCTCGGCTTCGACGAGAGCGAGAGCCACGCCCCGGCGAGCGCCGCCCACACCAGCACGAACAGCCCGAACGAGGTGCTGAGCGAGAGCGATCCGGCTTCGGCCATGAGGATGAGGCTCGACACCACCGAGAAGGACAGGTCGCGGCGACGCGGCACATCGAACGCGTGCAACACCTGGACCCACAGGAACAGCGATGCCAGCGGGATGCGCGCCTGGTCGAACGAGGTGACGCTTCGCACGTCGCCGAGGAACTGCCCGAGCGACGCGAGCAACGCGACGGACAGGGCGAGCTTGAGCAGCAGGTTCGAGGAACGCCGGCGGCGGAACGAGACCCAGTACCCGATCGGCGCCAGCACGAGCGTCGCCACCGCAACCGGTGCCGGTACCGCACCGGGCTGCACGACCACGGCGGCGATCGCGACCTCGACGAGCGCTGCCACGACCAGGCGCATCGCGATCGAGTCCTCAGGTGGGCCGGATGGCCGACGCATCGCCAGCGTCATCGCCCGCCCTCCACGTCGCCCGCCATGCCGAGCGCGGCGGAGAGCGTCGTGCCCTCTCGCCAGGGATGCACCGAGGCGCCTGCGGCTCGCAGTCGCTGCCCGAGGCCGTCGATGTCGCGCTCGGACAGCGACGGCGAGCCGCCCTCGACCACCACGGGCACCGCGACCACGGTGGGGATGTGCCGCGCGAGCGACTCGACGGCCGGGGTGAGGTCGCCGGCGCCGTTGTCCTTCCACGTCGGGAAGACGAGCACGACCGTCTCGACGCCGCGGAGCGAGGACTCGAGGTTCGAGGCGAGCGCGGGGAAGGTGAGGATGCGGGGCGACGGTGCGAGGGTCGCGAGCCGCTGCAGCAACGCCTGCTCGTCCGCACGGAGCAGCACGTGGTCATCGGCTCCGGTCTCGGGTCCATCGCCGGTCGCGGCGTCGGTCCCCGTCACGAGGCGCGCGCCGTGGCCGTGAGCCAACGCCGCCAGTGCGATCGACGCTGCCGCCGAGCACACGCGGTCGAGCGGTGTGAGACCGTGCTCGCCCCGCGACGGCACATCACGCGAGGCGTCGACCACGATCGCGAGCTTGCGTGTCTGCTCCTGCTCGAGCTCGCGTACCATCACGGCGCCGGTGCGCGCGGTCGACGCCCAATGCACGTGGCGCATGCTGTCACCGGGGCGGTACTCACGGATCCCGAAGAACTCCGGGCCGTGCCCTCGCCGGGGGACCGCGTGCATGGCCCGCTCGGTCGTCGTGGCCGGTCGCACGAACGGCACCGCGCCGAGCGGCTCGACGACCGGCAGCACCAGCGTCGCCGGTGACTCGACGTGCACGGTCCGCCGGCGTTCCGCGACTCCGAACGGGGCGCTCGAGCGCACGATCACCGGTTCGCTCTCGTGTACGCCGCGACGGCGCGCGACCCGCATGGTCGAGACCTCCACCCGCTCTCCCCCCACCACGGTTCCCACCCAGAGATCGGCGGCGTCGAGCAGCGGGTCGTGCACGAGCAGACCGCGACGCGAGCGTCGACGGGCACCGTGCACCGTCACGTCGACGAGCACCTCGTCGCCCTGGTGGACCTCGGCGGGGGCACGCCGCTCGACCACCACGCCGCGGGTCGAGCGTGCCGGCATCACGAGGCCGGCCAGCACCGTCCCGAGCATGATGGCGGCGAGCACGAACAGCCACCCCGCCTGCACGTTGGTGCCGAGGAAGAAGAGCACGCCGGCCCCGACCAGCAGACCCATCGCCCGCTTGCGCAGGCGCATCCGTCAGCCTCGTGCCCGGCCGGGCTCGCGCGCAGCGGCCGAGTGCAGCGGCACCGGAGTCTCGTCGACGACGCGACCCACGATGCGGCGCCCGACCTCGGCGCCGGCGCGGGCCTGCCTCGCCACGATGCGATGGGCGAGCGCCGGCATCGCCAGCGCCTTCACGTCGTCGGGAAGCACGTGGTCACGCGAGCGCGTGGCGGCGCGGGCCTGGGCGCACCGGGTCAGCGAGACCGTCGATCGAGGGGACGCTCCCAGTGCGGCTTCCGGCGCCTCGCGCGTGGCCGCCACGAGCGCCACCACGTACTCCAGGATCGTGTCGTCGACGTGCACCGAGCGAACGGCGCGCTGCGCCGCGAGCACGTCGACGGGTGTGAGGACGGGTGCGAGGTCGAGCATCGGATGCTCGAGCAGCTGGCGTCGCACGATGTCACCTGCGGTGGCGCCCTCGGGGTAGGTCACCTGCACCGTCATCGCGAACCGGTCGAGCTGACCTTCGGGCAGCGGATACGTGCCGTGGTGCTCGACCGGATTCTCGGTCGCGATCACCACGTAGGGTGCTGGCAGCGGGTAGGTCGTGCCCTCGACCGTGACCTGGCGCTCTTCCATCGGCTCGAGCAGGGCCGATTGCGTTCGAGGCGTCGTTCGGTTGATCTCGTCGACCAACACCACGTTGGCGAACACCGGCCCGGGCACGAAGCGGAACGCACCGTGCTGTTGGTCGTAGACGCTGATGCCGGTCAGATCGCTCGGCAGCAGGTCGGGCGTGGCTTGGATGCGGCTGAACTCCCCTCCGATCGAGCGGGCGAGCGCGCGGGCGAGCGTGGTCTTGCCGACGCCCGGCACACCCTCGAGGAGCAGGTTGCCGTCGGCGAGCAAGCAGATCGCTGCGGTTTCCACGGCCTCCGTGTTGCCGGCGATCACGAGCTCGACGTTGTCGACGAGGCGTCGGAAGACATCGCTCGCGTCAGCCGTCGCCGGCGATGCGGGCGAAGGGTCGATCATCATGGAGGCTTCGACCGGGCGCGCGGCGCGCTTGAGCTATCCGCTGCCGGCACGACGCGCCGCGAGGGCGCTCAGCGCTTCCATGATCACCCGGTGCGCGAGGATCGCGGTGACCTCCGCGTGATCGTACGGGGGCGAGACCTCCACCACGTCCATGCCGACCAGGTCGACCTGTCCCACGATCTGGCGCACGGCTCGCAGCAGCTCGCGCGCGAGCATGCCACCCGATTCCGGCGTGCCCGTTCCCGGCGCCATGCCCGGATCGACGACGTCGATGTCGACCGACAGGTAGATGCAGTCGGGGCCGTCGAGCGCCTCGGCGATGGCGTCGGCGATCACCGCCTCGGCTCCCCGGTCCTCGATCTCGACCATCGTGTGCCAGCGGAACCCCTGCTCGCGCATCCACCCGAAGGTGTCGACGTCGGGCCAGTACCCCCGCAGCCCGACCTGTACGAAGTTCGGGCCGGCGATCCACCCTTCCTCGATGAGCCGCCGCATCGGCTGTCCATGGGCGTACAGGTTCCCCCACTGATCCGCCCCGGTGTCGGCATGCGCGTCGAAGTGCACGACCCCGACCGTGCGCGGCCAGAGGTGGCGGGCGACCGCCGCCGCGCTGGGATAGGTGACCGAGTGATCGCCGCCCAGCACGATCGGGATCGGTCCGGCCCGCGCCACGCTGAAGACCTTCTCGTGGATCACCCGCAGCGCCCGCTCGGGGCGCGTCGGCACGATCGGCGCATCGCCCGTGTCGACGACCCGCAGGTCCGCGTACGGCTCCACGTCGAGCTGGATCGACCAGGCGGAGTCACTGCTCCAGGCCGTCGGGGCCATGCGGATCGCCCTCGGTCCGAACCGCGCGCCCGGTCTCGACGAGACGCCCTCGTCGAACGGCGCTCCGACGATCGCCACGTCGGCGCGTGCCGACCTCAGCGCATCGTCGTCGGTCGCCCATGGAAGCTTCTCGAACGAGCCCCGCCAGTCCGAGTAGTAGGGCAGGTCGGTCGTCGCGTACTCGGCGATCTCGTCGTCGCCGCGCAGCTCCGAGTGCTCGAGCCGGAAGTCGGGTGCATCGGTCATCGGCGAAGCTTCCCACACACGATCGTCATACAGCTCGACCCAACGGTCGTATCGCGAGGGGCGGAACGCGGACTAGGCTTTCGACGTGGAACCCGTCTCCCGCGGTGTCCGATGGCGCCGCCTGCTGCTCATCATGCTCTCGATCACCCTGCCGTGGCTGTGGTTCGTGGTTCGTGACATGGGCGGCGCGGCCGACACGGTGGCTGTCGGGTTGCCGATCGTCGGTGTGGCGTCGGTGCTGTCCGGCGCGACCGCCGCCGCTCTCACACGCCGACTGTGGCCGCTCGCGGCCGGCGTCACGATCCTCGCTGTCTGCGTCGTCGCCGTGGTCGCACCGAGGCTGCCGAGAGACTTGCCGGCGCCCGACCCTGCCATCCGGGTCGCGGTGGCCAACGTCTGGGACGAGAATCCGACGCCCGAAGCCGTACCGGACTCCCTGCTCGAGCGAGCAGCCGACGTACTCGTTGCGATCGAGATGCCCGGCCAAGCGTTCTACGAAGCGATGAGCTCGAGGGCTGCCGCGAGCGGATTGGACGCCACCTGGGAACAGGGCCGGCAGGCGGTGTGGTCACGCTTCCCGCTGCAGGTGCTCGATGAGCTCGGGCTACCCAAGACGCGGGTCATGCGGGTCGGCGTGGACGTGCCGGATTCGCCCTTCGTGCTGTACGTCGTGCACGGGCTGAACCCCTTTCGCGAGGCGAGCTTCGCGGATCAGCTCGCGTTCACCGAAGCGCTCCTCGCCGCCGTCGACAGCGAGCAGCGGCCGGTCGTGGTGGCCGGCGACTTCAACACCAGCGACCGGGTCACGAGCTACCGGAAGCTGGATACGGCCCTTACCGACGCCATGCTCGCCGGCGCGCCGGGCGCCACGACGTACCTCTGGGGCTGGTGGCCGGCGCTCATGCTGCGCATCGACCACGTCTTCGTGACGCCGTCGTGGTGCGCGACGGACCCTCGCACCTTCACCGCTGCGGGCTCGGACCATCTGGGCGTCGATGTCGCCGTTGGACCCTGCACCTGAGAGGGCCGGGGCTACCCGGCCCTCTCGGCGCGCAGCACTCGAGCACGGCGTGATCCCTGCCGGATCCGCCTAGCCGATGCCGGCCGACGAGAGGTACTCGGCGGCCACGTCCGCGACGTCGCGCTTGTCGTTGAGGACCTGCCCGACCATGTCACGCATGTTGTCGTCGGTGAGCGTGGTCGTGACGCTGTCGAGGAGCGCTCCGAGTTCCTCGCTCGCGACCTCCTCGCGCACGACCGGGATGAAGTTGCCGTTGGCTTGCAGGTTCTCGCTGTCGGTGAGCACGACGTAGCCCTTGTCGACGATGGTCGGGTCGAGTGAGAAGAGCTCTCCCACGTCGACCGCGCCGCTGTCGACGGCGGCGACCGTCTTCGGCCCTCCGAAGTCGAGTGGCTTGAACTCGCCGAACTCGATGCCGTAGGTCTCCTTCAGGCCGGGGATGCAGAAGTCGGAGTCCGGGCAGTCCGGCGGAGCACCGAGCGTCATCTCACCCGCCACGGCGGCCAGGCTGCTCATGTCGGTCAAGTCGTTCGCCTCGGCGGTCTCCGGCGTCACCACGAACACGTTCGTGCTGTTCGCCGGGGAGATCGCATAGGTCACGAGCCCTTCGGGTTCCAGGGCTGCGGCGAGCGCGTCCGCCACCGCCTGGGGATCCCCGTTGGTCGGAGCAGACTCGTCGTACAGGGGGAGATCGAACCCCGTGTACTCGGGTTTCAGGTCGATCTCGCCGGCGGCGAGCGCCTCGTTGCCGACCGCTCGGTCGGCGATGTCGAGCTCCCGTGTCACGGTGTAGCCGTCGGCCTCCAACACCTGGGCGTACATCTCAGCCACCAGCTGGTTCTCGGGGAACGCGCCCGAGACGCCGACGACGATCTCACCCTTCGGCTCGGCACTCGTTGGCTCGGTGCCGCCGGTGCCCGGGTCGTCCCCACCCGAGTCTCCGCACGCGGCCGCGACCAGCGACAGCGTCAGCAGACCCGCCCCGAGGACGATCATGCGGTGCTTCCGCATGGGTATCCCTCCATCCTGTCGTGGGGCGTCCATCCCCCGGTCGTGGACATGCGCACCGTATCAACGGCACGCTGGGAACCGCTACCCAGGGGTCCTCGGGTCCATGCGCACCAGGGGAAACGTTACGCAGGGAAGAAGTCGGGTGGGTGTCCCTCGACGGACGGCGGAGGAGGCAGGGCGCGCGACCCTCTCCGCAGACGGGGCGCCGTGACCCTCGTGAGCAGCGAGAACACGAGGTCCGTCAGCAGTGACAGGGCGGCGATGAGGATGGACCCGGCGACAACCTTGTCGTTCTCCCGGAGGGCGAAGCCATCGACGATGTAGCGCCCGAGGGCACCGCCGGCGATCAACGCGGCGAGCCCTGCCGTGGCCACGATCTGAACCGCCGCTAGCCTCAGCCCGGTCATGATGAGCGGCATCGCCATCGGGACCTCGAGTCGCGCGAGCACCTGACTGCCACTCATGCCCATGCCCCTCGCGGCCTCGACCGTATCGGGATCCACCTGCTGGATGCCCACGTACGTGTTGATGAGGATCACGGGGATGCCCAGCAGGGTGAGCGCCACGATCGTCGGCAGGAACCCGAAGGCGAGCTGTGTGGAATCGTCGGGCAGGAGCTTCAGGGTCAGCAGGAACGCGATCGAGAGCACGGCGAGGGAAGGGATCGATCGCCCCACGTTCGCGACCTGCACCGTCCAGAACTGTCCGCGCCGCGTGTGCCCGATCCAGAGCCCGAGCGGGAGCGCGATCAACGTCGCGATCACGAGCGAGATCGCGGAGAGCTGCACGTGCTCCCACACCCGAGCAGGGATGCCGTCGACCCCCGACCAGTTGGCGGCATCGACGAGCCACTGCAGGCCCTCGAGCAGTCCCCTCATGTCGCGACCGCCCGAACACCCGCGCTCTTGGCCCACGGTGTGATCAGCCTCTGGATCGCGAGCAGCAGGATATCGGCGCCGAACGCCAGCACGACCGAGAGCACCACGCCGACCAGTAGCGGCGTCCAGAAGAACGAGTTGAGGCCCTCGAGGATGAATTGTCCGAACCCACCACGCCCGATCAGCGAAGCGATCGTGATCAACGCGATCGCGCTCACGGTGGCGATGCGAAGTCCGGCGATGATCACAGGCATCGCGAGCGGCACCTCGACGCGCCAGAGCAGCTGCCGCCGTGACAGCCCCATGCCGAGCGCGGCTTCCTTCACATCGGGCTCGACAGCATCGAGCCCCGCCAGCGTGTTACGGAACAGGATCAGCAGGCTGTAGGCGATCAACGGGATGGCGACCGTCGTGAGCGAGAGGCCGGTGATCGGAAGGAGCAGGAAGATGAACGCGAACCCCGGGATCGTGTAGAGCACACCCGACACCGATGTGATCGGCGAGATCGACCATCGATGGCGCGACGCATACACCGCCGCCGGGAAGGCGATGAGGAACCCGATCACTACCGTGACCACGGTGAGATAGACGTGCTGCAGTCCGCGGCTCGCGATCTCGTCGGTGTGGTCGGAGATCCAGACCCAGCGGATCAACGGTTCGGTGTCACCCTGTGCGAGGAAGCCGGCTGCGGCCTGCAACACCCTCACGCGACGATCTCCTTCGAGATGCGTTCGAGCGACAGGACGCCCCTGTACCGCTGGCCTTCGCTGACGACGACCGCGACCGCGGTTCGGGAGGTGACGATCGAATCGAGCGCCTGCCGCAGCGAGTCGCCCGCCGTGACATAAGCGCTGAACGGCTTCGGGGTCGCGTCGCCTGCATCCGTGCACCCATCGAGCGCGACGGTGTCGATCCACCCCAGCAGCTCGCCGTCGTCGACCACGCTCACCCAGCCGAAACCACCCGCGTCGATCGCCCGCCGGGCCTCCTCGGCACTCGCCTCAGGCGCGACCACCGGGCCGTCGTCCACGTCGATGTCGCCGACCTTGATGAGGGCGAGACGCTTCAGACCTCGTTCCGCGCCCACGAAGTCGCGGACGAAGTCGTTCGCCGGCTCGCGCAGCACGGTCTCGGGTGGCGCGAACTGCTCGAGCACACCGCCGACGTTCAAGATCGCCATGCGGTCGCTGAGCTTGATCGCCTCGTCGACGTCGTGGGTGACGAACACGATCGTCTTCCGCAGCCTGGCCTTGATGTCGAGGAACTGATCCTGCAGGCGCGCGCGCACGATGGGGTCGACCGCGGCGAAGGGCTCGTCCATGAGCATCACCGGTGGGTCGGCGGCGAGCGCGCGGGCGACACCGACCCGTTGCCGCTGCCCGCCGCTCAGCTCCGCGGGGTAGCGATCGAGCAACTCGGGGTCGAGGTCGAAGATCCCGAGCAGCTCGTCGATGCGGGCGCCGACGCGGCCGTCGTCCCAGCCGAGCAGGTGCGGCACCGTGGCGATGTTCTGGCGGATGGTGCGATGCGGCAACAGGCCCGTGTGCTGGATCACGTAGCCGATGCCTCGGCGCAACTGCACCGGATCCTGGTCGAGCACGTTCGTGCCGTCGAGCACGATACGGCCACCCGTCGGCTCGATCAGACGGTTGATCATCTTGAGGGTCGTGGTCTTGCCGCATCCCGAAGGCCCGACGAGCGCCACCGTCTCGCCCTCGTCGACGTCGAGCGAGAGGTCACCGACGGCGGGCGTGGTGGCGCCCGCGTAGCGCTTCTCGACATCCTGGAGCGAGATCATCGCCATCTCGGGGGCCCGACCTCTCCGCCGACGGGAAGGTCGCATCCTAGTGCAGCCGTTCCCCGACGGGCACCTCGAAGGCGAGCGTGTTACCCGGCGGCGGAAGCGGACACGACCAGCTCGGATCGTAGGAGCACGACGGCTGGTAGGCGAAGTTGAAGTCGAGCACCACGCGTCCGTCGTCGGTACCGAGGTCGGCACCCTTGGCCGTGTCGAGCAGGTAGCGGCCGCCGCCGTACGTGGTGTCGCCGCTCGTCGCATCTCGGAACGCGAGGTAGATGCCCCCGCCGTACTGGTCGAGCCAGAACACGTCGAGCGCCGCCTCGTTCCCGAACAGTGCGAAGTGCGCCCGAGCGAAGCAGAGCATGCGGGTCGCGCGCCCGTCGCTCGTTCCCACCTCGACCGCGTCGCCGGCACGCTGCTCCAGGTCGGCGAGCACCCGGGCATCGGGGTCGTACGGGAAGGTGAACGGGCCGACGTAGGCGGCGCGATCCATCGCTCGGATCGGCGACTGTGGATGCGATCGGAACATGCGACGTCGCGTCTCACACCACCGCCTCCATGCGCGCGCTCCGTCGCCGTCACCCCTGATCGAGCTGTAGAGCTCCGCGATGTCGCGGCGCCAACCGGCGAGCGACACGATCGCTTCGATCGTCGTTTCCATCAGACGAGGCTACGCTCGGGAGCCTCCAACCGCGAAGGGGGACGTCTGTGGGCATCGCGCATGACGATCACACGGTGTTCCCGACGAGCAACATGGAGCTCACGCACATCCTCGTCGTGTCAGATCTGGACCGTTCCCGTGCGTGGTACCGCGACGTGCTCGGCGCGGAGCTGTTCCGCGAGTACGGAGGAACGTCGGCCGTCTTCACGTTCGGCGCAGCGTGGCTGCTCCTGGTCACCGCAGGAGAACCCACCGAGGACAAGCCCGGCGTCACGTTCGCTCCGCCGCCCGACCCCGACACGGTCGGACACGCGATGACCATCCGCGTGCCGGATTGCCGACGCGCCTACGAGACGCTCCGCTCGAGGGGAGCCGAGTTCCTCACGCCGCCGTTCGACCGGGGTGCCGAGGTGCGGTGCTTCTTCCGCGACCCGGACGGGCACCTGTTCGAGATCAGCCAGGCGTAGCGGCGGCGGAGCTACCGCTTCGCGTCGGCCAGGATCTGGCGGGCGGCGTTCGCACCCGGACCACCGGTGATGCCTCCGCCCGGGTGGGCGCCCGAGCCGGCGAGGTAGAGCCCGTCGATCTGCAAGCGGTACCGAGCTTCCCCGTTCAGCGGACGCCACGCGAAGAACTGATCGAGGGCTGGCTCGGCGTGGTAGACGTGGCCACCCGTGAGACCGTAGTCGGCCTCCATGTCCTCGGGCGTGATGACTTCCCGGGCCTCGACGAGCTCGCCGAGACCGGGCGCGAACCGTTCTATCGACTTGACCGCGATGTCGGCGAGGCGGTCACGCTCCGACGACCAGTCGCCGTCGCGCAGGTACCGCGGCGCCGCCTGGAACAGGATCGACATCACGTGTCTACCCTCCGGTGCGAGCGAGGGATCGACGATCGTCGGGATCGTGACCTCGAGCATGGGATCCTCGGCGAGCCGTCCGTACTTGTTGGCGTCCATCGCCTGCTCGACATGGTCGATCGACATGCCCACCACGATCCTGCCTTGCATGCCGTTCGACATCGGCCCCGTGGAACGTCGGCAGCCCCGAGAGCACCAGGTTCACCTTGGCGGTGGCGCCCGGCTGGCGGATGTTCTCCGAACGCCAGACCTCGTAGGGATTCAGCTCCACCGGATCGCACAGGCGCAGGGTGCGCTTGGGATCGGCCGCCGACACGACGAGCGACGCGTCGATCTCGGTGCCGTCGGCGAGCGTCACGCCCCGCACACGCCCGTCCTTCGACCGGATGCCCACGACCTCGGCCGCGGTGCGCACATCGACGCCACGTGCCTTCGCCGCGGACTCCAGCGCGCTCGCGAGCGCGCCGGTGCCCCCGCGCGCGAACACGGCCGTGCCGGCCGCTCCCCCGTCGTTGCCGGCCGAGTCGTTCAGGAACACCGCCGCAGTGCCGGTCGCCCACGGTCCCATCGACGTGAACAGCGCCCCTCGGGTGGTGAGCGGTCCCCGCACCGCCTCGTCGTCGAAGACCTCCTGGACGAGGTCGGCCACGGCCATGGGCAGCGCTCGGATCGCCTCGCGGCCGGTCCTCGCCCCGAGGTCTCGGAATGCCTTTCCGAGCCTCAGGCCCATGATCGCATCGGCGATCGAGGGGCTCTTGGCGTCGGGCGGCGTCGCGACGTTGACGTAGGCGAGGAAGCTCGCGATCGCACGCACCTTGGCGTCGAACCCGACGAACGCGTCGGCGTCGTGCGCGTTGCGTTCGCGCAGCTCGTTCGCCGTGCGGGCCGGATCGCCCCAGAAGGTCACGGCCGACCCGTCGGGCTGCGGGGCGAACATGCGCACGGCCGGCGTGATCGCCTCGAAGCCGTGCCGCTCGAGCTGCAGATCCTTCACGATCGAGGCTCGCAACCGCCCCACCGTGTGCGCGATGCCCGGAGCGATCACGCCCTCGGCCGGCGAGGTCGCCCGGAGGATGCCCCCGACCCGGTCGGCGGCCTCGAGCAGGGTGACCGTTCGTCCGCCCTTCGCGAGGTAGGCCGCGGCGACGAGACCGTTGTGGCCCCCGCCGACGACGACGACGTCCGTCTTGAGCGCCACCTTCATGCGCTACCCCTTCGGTACCTGAGCGCCACCTAGGCGGCCCGCCTTCCGCGCTTGCGCCGCTTGAGGTACTCGCGCGCCGCGATCATGCCGGGCGCGCCCATGATGCCGCCACCCGGGTGCGTGGCCGATCCACACATCCACAGATCGCGCACGGGCGTCTCGTAGCGCGCCCATCCGGGAACCGGGCGGTTGAAGAAGAGCTGCTCGAGCGAGAGCTCCCCGGCGAAGATGTTCCCCTCGCTCAGGCCGGTGATGTCTTCGATGTCCTTCGGCGTCACGAACTGGTGGCCCTCGATCAGCGCCCTGATGTTCGGGAAGCGCTCCTCGAGCGTGTCGATCACGTTCTGCCCGAACGCCTCGCGCTTCGCGTCGTCCCACGGCTCGCCGCCTTCGAGGTGGTAGGGCGCGTACTGCACGAAGCAGCTCATCACGTGCTTGCCGGGCGGAGCCATGGTCGGATCGACGAGCGTCGGCATGATGCAGTCGATGTAGGGGCGTTGCGATGGCCGCCCGTACTTGGCGTCGTCGTAGGCACGTTCCATGTAGTCGAGCGAGGGCGAGAACGAGATCGCCCCTCGGAGCCACGGGCCGACGCCGGGCTTGCACGCGAGCTCGGGCAGGCCGCTGAGCGCCAGATTCACCTTGCCCGAGGAGCCGCGGTACTTGTACCGCATGACCTCGTCGCGGAACGATGGCTCCAGGTCGCCCTCGTCGAGCAGGTTGATGAAGGTCTGCCGTGAGTCGAGGGAGCTCATCACGACATCGGCCTCGATCTCCTCGCCACTGGAGAGCACCACTCCGGTCGCGCGGCCACCCGACGTCTTCACGTTGGCGACGCCGGCTTCCGTTCGGATCTCGACACCGAGCGTGAGCGCGCTGTCGGCGATCGCGGAGGCGACCGAGCCGGTGCCACCGCGCGGCACGCCCCAGGCGCGGAACGCCCCGTCGATCTCGCCCATGTAGTGGTGCAACAGCACGTAGGCGGTGCCGGGCGAGCGCGGACCCTGGAAGGTGCCGATGATGCCCGAGGCGCTCATCGTCGCCTTGAGCGGCTCGGTCTCGAACCACTGATCGAGGAAGTCGGCCGCGCTCATCGTCATGAGCTGGATGAACGTGGTCTGCATCTTCTTCGGAAGGTCGCGGAACGCCTTCGCGAGCGGTCCGAGCGGCAGCCAATGCCCGGGCGAGATCTTGCCGGGGTCGGGCGGGGCGATCGAGAGGATCGGCTTGATGAACCGGCCCATCTCGGCCATGAGCTGCCCGTACTCCTCGTAAACCTCGGCGTCGTTCAGGCTCCAGCGCCGCAGCTCCCGCACGTTCTTGCCGTGGTCGTTCACGCGCCAGAGGTAGTCGTCGTCGAGGGGTGTGATCGTGCCGTCGAGCGGAAGGATCTCCAGCCCGTGTTTGGCGAGCTCGAGGTCGCGGATGATCTCGGGCCGCAGCAGCGACACGACGTAGCTGAAGACCGAGAACTTGAAGCCGGGCACGATCTCCTCGGTGAGCGTGGCCCCGCCCAGGATGTGCCGGCGCTCGAGCACGAGCACCTTCAACCCGGCCTTCGCGAGGTACGCGGCGTTCACGAGGCCGTTGTGCCCACCTCCGATCACGACCGCGTCGTACCGCTTCGCCATGAAGGATCCTCCGGGTGACTCGAGGTCGACGGAAGCGCACCGAGCATGCCGGGGCTCGCCGGCCGCTCATGCTAGTCGGGGACCCCGGGCGTCACCAACGCCCCCTTGACTAGTGGTCAAGCGCGCCGGTGCCGGGGCCCGGTGGGCGTCGGCTACCCTACCCGCTGCCGAGCGCCTTGCGTGCGCCCGTCGAAGCTCGAGGAGGTCCGGCCGTGAGCGTGCCCACCGCGTTCTTCCCGCGCCAGGAGGCGCTGAACTCGAAGATGGCCTGGGGCGAGTGGTCCGGCTACTTCTCGGTGCCGGTCTACGCCGACTTCCACGACATCGAGTACAGCGCGATCCGCGAGGCCGCTGCGGTCATCGACGTCAGCCCGTTGTACAAGTACGAGGTCTCGGGGCCCGACGCCATGCGCCTGCTCGACCGGGTGATGACCCGCGACATGACGAAGCTGCGGGTCGACCGCGTCTTCTACTCGCCCTGGTGCGACGAACAGGGCAAGGTCCTCGACGACGGCACGATCGCACGCCTCGACGACACCACCTTCCGCATCACCGCTGCCGACCCCAGCTTCCGCTGGTTCGCGCTGAACGCGACGGGCCTCGACGCCGAGATCGACGACATCAGCGACCGCACCGCCGCGCTGGCCCTGCAGGGCCGGCTCAGCCGCGAGGTGCTGCAGGACGCCACCGGTCACGACTGGACCGACCTGAAGTACTTCGGACGCCGCCTGACCGAGATCGCAGGCGTCGCGGTCGACGTGACCCGCACCGGGTACACCGGGGACCGCGGGTACGAGCTCTTCATGCCCGCCGACCAGGCCCTGCCCGTCTGGGATGCCATCTTCGAGGCGGGCGTGCGATACGGCATCTATCCCGTCGGCATCGACGCCATGGACGTCGCCCGTGTGGAAGCCGGCCTGATCCTGATCGAGGCCGAGTACACGAGCGCCCGACACGCGGTCGCGCCCGAGCAGCAGTATTCCCCCTACGAGCTCGGCTTCGAGCCGCTCGTCGATCTCGGCAAGGGCACCGACTTCACGGGCCGCAGGGCGCTTCGGGCCGAGCACGCCGCCGGGGGGCCGGCCCGTCGTCTCGTCGGGCTCGAGCTCGATTGGTCGGGCATCGAGGGCATGTACGCCAAGCACGGTCTCGCCCCCGCGATCAGCCCGTTCGTGCACCGTGCGCCCGTTCCCGTCTACAAGGAAGGCAAGCAGATCGGCCGCGCCACGTCGGTCACGTGGGGAACCACGATCAAGAAGATGGTCGGCTTCGGCTCGCTCGATCGAGGACAGGCAGCGCCCGGCACGCGCGTCAGCGTCGAGTGGAGCGTCGAGGGCGAGCGAGGCAAGGTCGGCGCGACCGTCGTGCCGTTGCCGTTCCTCGACCTCGAGCGCAAGCGCTCGTAGCGGCCTGCAACGGGAACATCACACCCGGCTCCACCCCGCGGTTCGGCCCTCTGGGAACATGGATGTCTCCATGGATCGACGCCCCGGCTTCCGTGCGTTCTTCGTGTCCGCCGCCCTCTCGGGGCTGCTCGGCTTCGCGGTCGGTGTCGCCGGATCGTGGATCCTCGGCGTCGCGGTCGGCCTCGTCACGCTCTCGATGGGACTCGCGATCGCGATCCTCGGGCCCGGGAACGCACCGCGACCCGGAGCCGATCCGGGACGGCGGAACTTCCTCATCGCTGCCGGCGCCGGCGGGGTCGCCTGGAGCCTGCTCGGGCCGTCGATCGGATGGACCGCTCGCAAGCTCGGCCGGCCCGACCCGCGGCCGGTGCAGGAAGCGATGGCCACCGACCTCGGTGCGGAGTACATGGAGCTCGTTCGTCGCACCTTCATCCCCCGCCGCTCGGGCGACCTGCAGCTGGTGTTGGCGCCGTACAACAGCGCGAACTACCCGCAGGAGTCGGTCGCGCTGGTTCCCCGTGACCCCCGAACGAGCCATGCGAGCCCGTGGATGTACCTCGAGCGCATCCCGCTCGTCGTGCACGCACCCGGCCTCGTGCTCGCGAGCGATTCCGACGAACGGGTGACCCTCGCCGATCTCGCTCCGACCACGGCGAACCTCATCGGCTTCACCGAGTGGCCCGGCGACCGCGAGGGGCGCCCGCTTCCGCTCGCGACCACCCGATCGCTCTCGCGGCCCAAGGTCGTCGTCACGTTCGTGATCGACGGCGGCGGGTGGAACGTGCTCGACGCCTTCCCCGACGATTGGCCGGAGCTCAGGGCGCTCATGGGCGAGAGCGCGAACTTCCGTGACGCGATCATGGGCTCGTTCCCGGCGGTCACCGCGTGCGCGCACGCCACGATCGGCACCGGCACGTACCCGAACCGACACGGCGTGACCGGCCACAACCTTCGCGACGAGCAGGGCGTCGTGCGCAAGGCATACGACACGCCGGGCCTGGCGCGCCCCGACGACATCTGGCTCCCGACGCTCTCCGATCTCTGGCACGAGCAGACGGGGGCGTGGGTCGGTCAGATCGGATACCAGGTCTGGCACCTCGGCATGATGGGGTTCGGCGGCCGGAACCGGCCGGCCGACGATCTGCCGGTCGGCGTCTTCTGGGACGAGGACGGCACGGCCACGTGGCAGCCGCACAACCCCGAGCTGTACCGGCTTCCCGCGTCGATGCCATCGTCGGAGACCTACGAGCGCTACGTGGAGGCGTTCGTCGACCCCGGGTGGGATGCGCAGTTCACGCCGGTCGGCCGACAGTCGCCGTGCTGCAGACCGCCGATCGTGCGCTACCAGGGTGACGTGATCGAGGCCGCCTTCGATTCGGAGCCCATCGGCGAGAGCGGCGCGACGAGCCTGCTCTCCACGACCTACAAGTCGCCCGACTACACCGGACACGTCTACGGCATGGCATCGAAGTGGACCGGGCTGCAGCTGCGCGCGGTCGACGAGCAGCTCGGGCGGCTGCGCCGCATGCTCGACGAGCGGTATCCGGGTGCGTACGCGTTGATCGTCACGGCCGACCACGGCCAGTGCCCACTACCCGACTCTGTGGGCGGCGTGCGGCTCGATCCGATCCAGCTCGAGCACCTCATCGAGTCACGCTTCTCGGGACTCACGGGTGTGATCGAGAGCGTCGTCCCGTCGGAGGTGTTCATGAACGTCTCGCGTCTGTGGGACAACGGCGGCGCGACGATCGAGCACGTCGCAGCGTCGATCGCCGACTACCGCTACCGTCAGAACATCGGGGCCTACGTGCCGCGCAGCGCGATCGAACAGGACCTGCTCGACCAGAAGGAGTTCGCCGCCGTGTTCGGCACGACGTTCCTGGAGTCGATCGCGACGAGCGACCTCACGCCCTACGGTGAGACCGCGTATCCGGAAGCCGACGAGGATCGGCATCCCGGAACCCCTCTAGTCTTCGGCTGGACTACCAGCCACGGTCGATCCACTCCTGCAGATGTGGTGCCTCGGCGCCGACGGTCGTCGATCCGCCGTGGCCGGGGTGTACCGACGTGTCCGGCGGCATCGTGAGGATGCGCTCTCGGATCGACGCGATGATCAGCTCGAAGTCCCCGAGCTCATCGGCCGACGAACCGGGGCCGCCCGGGAACAGCGTGTCGCCGTCGAACAGCGCCCGGCTCACCGTGTGATGGAAGCTCACGCTTCCCGGCGTGTGACCCGGGGTGTGCAGCACGCGCAGCTCGACGCCGTCGGCCACGAGCAGGTCCCCCTCGGACAGCAGTGCGTTCGGCTCCAGGCCGGCGTGCGTTCGGTCCCACACCGGACGGTCGGCGACGTGGAGCAGGATCGGCGCGTCCACGGCTTCCTGCAGATGGAAGACCGCGTCGACGTGATCCCAGTGTCCATGGGTGCAGGCGATCGCGATGACGCGCCGGTCTGCCACGGCGTCGAACGATCGGCGCGGCGTCATGGGAGGCGTCGATCACGACGACCTCGGCGTCGCCACCCACGATCCACACGTTGTTCTGTACCTGCTCGGGGCCGACACCCGGGAACGTCACGGGTCGCGATCGTGCTGACGAGGTCGACGCGCGGAGGCACGTGGGCATCGTAGTCGCATGGCGCCGGACCGCCTCTGCGGCGAGCGGTCACCCGCCGTGGGTCGGCCGATGGTCGGTCTCGTCGTCGAACGTGTTGCCTTCCGCCGGGATCGGGGTCGCCTTCAGGATGCGCGCCAGATGCACCGTGTTGTGGGCCATCCACCGCGTGGTGCGCTTCGTGTAGTCGTGGTCGGCGCCTCCCGCCTCGATGTAGCTCGGCCCTGGACCGGCGTCGCCCACCCAGTAGGTGTCGGCGTTCGGAGGGATCGCGCACCCCAGGTGCGACAGGTTGAACAACGTGGTCTCCGCAGCGGCGTGCGCACCGTCCTCGTTGCCGGTCACGACGACGCACCCCACCTTGTTGTAGAGCGGGTACTGGCCGACCTCGTTCGTGTCGTTGTAGGTGCCGTCGAGCCGCTCGATCACCATCTGCGCGACGGAGCCCCGCACGCCGAACCAGATCGGCGTGCCGATGCAGATGATGTCGGCCGCGAGCACCTTCTTCAGGATGGTCGGCCACTCGTCGCCTTCGCCCTCGTCGGAACTGACGCCGAACCGCACGCGGTGGTCGGTGATGCGCACGATCTCGGTCTCGACGTCCATCGTGTCCCACCACGCCTTCACCTTCAGCATGAGCGCCTCGGTGTTGGAGACCTCGGGTGCGTACTTCAGGGTGCAGTTCAGCATCACGGCTTTCAGGCTCGCCATCTGCGGTCCTCCTCGCTCGATCGCCCGCGGCGCACGTCGTGACCGCTGCCGCCATCGTGCCACACGGCGCGTCCGTGGCAGGATGCGCGCATGAGCGGTTCTCCGACGATCGCGTTGTCCGACGGCGACCGCGCCGCGCTCGCGGGTGATCGAGGCGAGGCCGTGCGGCTCGCGATGCGCATCATCACCCGCGTCGCGCAGGCGATGCAGGCTCGCGCGCTGCTCGACGTCACGCGGGCACACATCGACGGCTGCCTGTATCACGGCCGGGCAGGGCTCGACTTCGCACGGAAGCTGGCCGACGGAGGAGCCCGCGTCGCGGTGCCCACGACGCTGAACGTGTCGTCGCTCGACCTGCTGCACCCCGAGCTCGTGCGACCTCGACGACGCACGAGCGACCGATGCCCGAGCCCTCATGGATGCGTACGTCTCGATGGGCTGCCTGCCGACCTGGACGTGCGCCCCGTACCAGCTTCCCGAGCGCCCGATCCTGGGTGAGCACGTGGCGTGGGCGGAATCCAATGCGATCGTGTTCGCGAACTCGGTGCTCGGAGCGCGCACGGACCGCTACGGCGACTTCATCGACATCTGCTGTGCGATCACCGGCCGCGCGCCCGCCGCAGGGCTGCATCTGGACCGCGAACGACGTGCCCGCGCCGATCTTCAGGGTCCGAGACGTGCCCGAGCGGTTGTGGCGTGATGAGGCCGCGTTCGCAGCCGTCGGTCACATCGTCGGGCGCGCGACCGGCTCCGTGGTACCGGCGATCACCGGGCTTCCCACGGACACGACCGAAGACCAGCTGAAGGCCCTCGGTGCGGCTGCGGCGTCGTCGGGCGCGGTCGCGATGTTCCACGCGGTGGGCATCACCCCAGAGGCGCCCACCCTCGACGCTGCGACGGCAGGGGGCCGACCGGCCATCGACGTGCCGGTCGACATCGCTGCGCTGCGGGCGGCGCGCGATGAGCTCTCGACCGTCGAGGCCGGCGCCGCCGTCGGGAGCGTCAGCCTGGGAACGCCGCACTGCTCCGTGAGCGAGCTCGAGCGCCTGGCCGAGCTGGTGCGCGACCGCACCCTCGCCATCCCCGTCTACGTGAACACCGGTCGTGACGTGCTCGCGCAGGTTCCCGGCCCGGCCGCCTCGCTCCGGGAAGCGGGCGTCACCGTCGTCACCGATACCTGCACGTACGTCACGCCCATCATCGAGCGCGCGACGACGCCGGTCGTGACGAACTCCGGCAAGTGGGCGTGGTACGCGCCGGGCAACCTGGGCTTCGACGTGGCTTTCGCCACCCTCGAGGAGTGCGTCGAGTCGGCGGTGGCGGGACGGCTCGAGCGCGACGACGCGGTGTGGGGCGCATGACGAGCGCGACCGGCCGTGCGCGCACGCTCGCCCCGGGTCTCGCCACCGGTGAGGTGCTCGTGCTCGCCGAGCCGCTGAGCTTCTGGGGAGGGCTCGACCCCGAGACCGGCACGCTCATCGATGCGCACCACCCGCAGACGGGCGTCTCGCTCACGGCGACCGTGCTGGTCATGCGGTCGGGCCGCGGGTCGAGCTCGAGCTCCTACGTGCTGGCCGAGGCGATCCGTGCCGGCACCGCGCCCGTCGCGGTGGTGTTGGCCGAGGCCGACCCGATCGTTGCGCTCGGAGCCATCGTCGCCCGCGAGCTGTACGGCATCGCGGTGCCCGTCGTCGTCGTGCCGGCGCCGGGCCTCAGCACCGGCCAGCGGGCGACGGTGCGAGCAGGCGACGACGGCGATGCACACGTCGCGCTCGTCTGAGACCGCCCCTCTACGGAGCCACGGGACCCTGGGCGTTCCGAGGGCGCCGATAGACTCGATCGGTGGCGACGACCTGCCCCGCGTGCGGGACACCCAACGACGATGCTGCACGCTTCTGCGCCTCGTGCGGCTCGCGACTCCTGGCACGGTGTCCGGTCTGCGGCGCGGAGGTACCGCCGCAAGCACGCTTCTGCCCCTCGTGCGGTGCCGCGCTCGACGCGACGCTGCCAGCCGAGACCGCCGGCGGCACTCCACCTCCGCTCGAGGAACGCCGTCTCGTCACGATCGTGTTCGCCGACCTCGCCGGGTTCACCGAACACAGCGATCGAGCCGACCCCGAAGACGTTCGCCGCATCCTCGTTCCGTTCCACGAGGCCGCGAAAGAGGAGATCGAGCGGTTCGGCGGCACCCTCGACAAGTTCATCGGCGACGCCGCCATGGGCGTGTTCGGCGCACCGGTCGCCCACGAGGACGACGCGGAGCGCGCGGTGCGAGCGGCCCTCGCGATCCGCGACCGGTTCGCACAGGGTGAGCTGCCGGTGCGCATCGCCGTGCACACCGGGGAGGCGATCGTCACCCTCGGTGAGGGTCCCGTCGTCGGGGAGCGGGTCGCCGGCGACGTGGTGAACACCGCCTCGAGGCTGCAGGGCTTCGCGCCGGAGGGCTCGGTGATCGTCGGCGAGCCGACGCAGCGCGCCACGAGGCACGTGGTCGAGTACAGGTCAGTTCCGGCGACCGCGGTCAAGGGCAAGGCCGAGCCGCTGGTCGCCTGGGTGGCAGCGTCGATCCGCGACGACGGCTCCGAGCGCGACGAGGACGACCCGCCTCCGTTCGTCGGCCGGGTGCGCGAGCGCGAACTCCTGCACGACCTGCTGCAACGCACGATCGAGGATCGGACGCCCCGGCTCGTGACGGTTGTCGGAGAACCGGGCATCGGCAAGACGCGGCTCGTGGGCGACCTGCACGAGCACACCCGAGCGACGCACGAAGGCCATGCGTGGCATCGTGGGCATTGCCGCCCGTACGGTGAGTCGATCACCTTCGCAGCGCTCGGCGAGATCGTTCGATCCATCGCGGGCATCGCCCCCGACGAGACCGTCGGTGAAGCCGTACGCCGTCTCGACGCCGACATCGCCGTCCTCGACCTCGATGCGGGCGACCGTGGTTGGCTCTCCGCGAGGCTCCGTCCGCTGGTGGGATCGACCGCGGCCGACATCCCGGCGGACAGCGACGAATCATACACGGCGTGGTCGCGCTACCTCGAGACGACGGCCGAGCGGACGCCGCTCACGATCGTCGTGGAGGACCTGCACTGGGCCGACGACGCGATGCTCGACTTCCTCGACTCCCTGATGGAACGTGCCCCCGAGGTGCCGCTCTTCCTCATGTGCACCGCCCGGCCGGAGCTCTACGCCCGACGAGCCGGGTGGGCCGCTGGGGTCGCCCACGCGACGACGATCTCACTGTCACCGCTCACCGACCCCGAGATGACCGGGTTGCTCGCGTCGCTGCTGGTGCGCTCGATCATGTCGCTCGACGACAGTGATGCACTGCTACGACGGGCCGCCGGCAACCCGCTGTACGCCCGCGAGTTCGTGCACATGCTCGAAGATCGCGGGCTCGGCGCCGTCGGCGGCGTGGACTCTCCCGACGCGGCGGTTCCCGACACCGTGCAAGCGCTCATCGCGGCTCGTCTCGACGCCCTGGACCCACCCGAGCGAGCGGTCCTGCAGGCCGCTTCGGTCATCGGCGATCGCTTCTGGAAGGGCGCGCTCGCCGCGATCGCACCCGACGTGTCCGACCTCGAGTCCTCGTTGCACACATTGCAGCGACGCGGATTGATCCGGCGGTCGTCGGCGACCTCGGTGCCCTCGGAGACCGAGCTCTCGTTCGCACACGGGCTGATCCGCGACGTGGCGTACGGCCGTCTCCCGAGGCCGGCGCGATCCCGCCTCCACCGGTCGGTCACGGCGTGGCTCGAGGAGCGCTCCGACGACGGCATGGCCGCTCGGGCCGATCTGATGGCGTCCCATGCGACCAGAGCACTCGATCTGGCGCGGGCATCGGGACTCGACGACGAGGTACCGGCGCTCGAGGCCATCGCCCTGCGGTGCCTCGTGCTGGCGGGTGAACGCCAGGTCTCGCTCGATGCCGCGAGAGCATCGGCGTACTACCAGCAGGCCCTCGCCCTCGCTCCCGCAGGCGCGGAGCGTGCGCTGATCCGCCGCGACGCCACGGTGCTCCGATGGCGGTCGGGGGGCATGACGAGCGAAGAAGCGCTCGAGCAGTACACGCTGGCCCACCGCGAGGCCATGGATGCGGGCGATCGCCGCCTGGCGGCGAGGGTGCTCCGACGCATCTACTACCAGCTCGGGCTCCGCGGCGAGACGAGCCGTGCCCACGACTCCCTCGAAGCGGCGATCGCCCTGGTCGAGCAGGACCCCGACGCCCGTGAGGAGCTCGCCGAGCTGTACGCCTGCCGTTCCGAGGAAGCGATGCTCGCCGGTCAGTCCGATGCCTCTCGTCGATGGGCCGACCGAGCCCTCGAGCTTCCGCGTACGCAGTCGGTCACGCTCATGGCCCTGCACCTGCGAGGCAACGCACGGTGCGAGGCCGGAGACCTCGTGGGCGTGGAGGACCTGCGGGAGGCGCTACGGATCGCCGACGCGTCGGGGGTGGCGATCGACATCGTCACGTCGCATTCCTACCTGCTCGAGTGGGTCGGGCTGCAGGACGGCCCGTCGGTGGCCCTGCCGATGAACCGGGCGACCGTGGATCTGTGCCGGCGGCGTGGCATCGAAGGCCAGGGCATGTGGACCAGGGCCGAAGGGCTCTGGCTGCGGTTCGATGCCGGCCTCTGGGACGAGCTGCTCGGCGAGACCGAGCTCCTCGGCTCGTGGTCGACCGAGCACGGCGATACCCAGATCGCGACGGTGGCCGACGTCTACCGGGCCCGCGTGGTCGCGCACCGCGGTGACGCGGCCACGGCGACCGACCTCATGGAGCGAGCCCTTCCGGTCGCGCGCGAGATCCAAGACCTGCAGGTGCTCGCACCCACGCTATTGGTCGGCGTCGTGGCGCACGCGACCGCCGGCGCAGATGCCGAGGCGCTCGCCCTGGTGGAGGAGTTCGACGATGCGACGCGAGCCGGGCCGTCGGAGTATCGCGAGCTCTACCTTCCCGAACTCGCGCGGGTCCTGATCGCCGCGGGAACGATCGACCTCGCCGAGCGCATCGTCGGTGAGCGCGCGGTACACGTTCGCCGGACCCGACTCGCGGTGGCGTCGTGCCGGGCGCTGCTCGACGAAGCGCGCGGTGACCTCGACGCCGCGGTGAGCGGGTTCCGTGCGGTTGCCGCCGAGTGGGAAGCGTGGGGCGGGCGCTTCGAGCAGGCGCACGCCGCCGCCGGGCTCTCCCGGTCGCTCGAGACGTCGGGCAAGATCGGCGAGGCAGCCCTCGCCGCGAACAAGGCCGACTCGATCTTCGCCTCGCTCGGCATGCCGACGGGAACCGCGGTCGCTGGGTGAGTGTCTCGGGAGATGCGATGCCCTATCGCAGCAGTGTGAAACCTGCGGCCTCGCAGGTGTCGACCATCATGCGGATGTCGTCGTAGTCGGCCGCATCCACGGGCAGGAACCGCTCGACCATGCCGGCATCCAGTCGAGCCCGGCACGACGGCTCCTCTCCGATCGACAGCAGCACGTCCAGGATCTGCTGTCGCAGGTCGGGGGGGACCCGCTTGGAGACCGCCACGGGTTGGATGGTGGACGGCCCGAGCACGTCGATGATCCGCAGACGCTGTGCCAGCGTCGGATCGTCGCGGAGCGCCACGGCCAGCACCTGTGAGTCGATGGCCGATGCATCGATGTCGCCGCTCGCGACCATCCGGATGGACTCTTCATGGAACCCTGCTTCGATGACCTCGCCGAAGAAGCCCCGGGTCTCGCCCATGCGCACCAGGTGGTAGCGGGTGATGCCGTACCCGGAATGCGACAGGGGCTCGTTATAGGCCCACGACGCTCCGCGGAGATCGGCGAACGTGCGGTGGGGGCTGTCGCTGTGCACGATCACGTCGGAGAAGTAGATCGGACGGCCTTCGTATCGATCCCCCGCCAGCACGGGCGCCGCGATCGGCTCCGCCGGTGAGATGCCCTGCCGCTCGAACATGACGTAGGGAAGGCTGCAGACGAAGCAGACCTCGTTCTCGTCGCGCTGGCAGCTCTCGTACGAGGTCTCCACCACGAGCTCGGTCGGCATCTGCAGCCTGAGGCCGACCTCCTCGGTCACGGCCTCGTAGACCGGCATGATGTTCGGGGCGAGGTACGTGCCGAAGCGGAGGCGATCCATCGGACGTCAGCCTATGGTCAGCGGTAGGTTAGAAGAACGCGTCTGGTGCCTCAGCTCAGGTCGAACTCGAAGGAGCTCACGACCGGCATCGCGGCTTCCACCTGGCTGCCGTCGATCTGGATCAGGACGTTCCCGCCGTCCGGCAGATCAAGCAGGATCAGTCGCATCGTGGCGTATTCGGGGTATTTGCTCTGATCGCGCAGGTAGATGCCCTCGAACAGCCACACCGCCCCGTGCCTCCCGGGACAGCGCTCGCGCCACGAGTCCTCAAGCGACACGTCGAGCTGGTAGCCCGTGAGCCCAGCAACCTGCACGGGCAACGGTGCTTCCGTCGCGATCGCCGGATGGTTCGCCACCCACGTCGCGATCTCGAGAGCGGACGTGCCGACCGTGGCATCGACGTAAGTGGAGCACCCCTCGTCGGGTCGGGGATCGCGGACGACGTCCAGTCCCGGGTAGTCGAAGAGCCAGGATCCTCCGCCCCCGTCCGGCCATCCTGGCGCCCACAGCAGGAACGCGCCGCGCGTGTCCCAAGGGTTGTTCCATCCTGCCGGGACGGTGAAGGTGAGGGCGGGCTCGAAACGCTGCGATGTGTACGTCCCCCCTTCGAGCGGTCCGAGGCACATCTGCTGAGGCGGTCCGTCCTGCGAATCCAGACACGGGCCGGTCCACGTGCGGGTCGTCTCGCCGGTGACGGTCTCCGGCGGCTCGGTCGGCTGTCCCTCGCCCCCCGGGATCGTCGACGGTGCGCTCGAACGGATCAGGCCGACCCCCCCACGACGATGGCGGCCGCGCAGGCGATCCCGAGGGCGCCGACGGCCGCCGTCCTCGCCATCCGCCGGTAGCCCCTTTGGAGCAGCGGCTCAGGATCAACGAACGTGGGGGGCACCTCGTCGGCGACACGGGTGAGAAGGTCTCGGACGTCGATGTCGTTCATGAGTTCACCTCTGGGGTCGTGCGAAGCACCTCGAGACCACGGGCGACGAGCGACCGCACCGTGGCCTGGCGGCAGCCAAGGAGCTCGGCGATCGTGGCATTCATGGGTGGAGGTGGCGGGATTCGAACCCGCGTCTCTCGGCGACCACTCGGGACTTCTCCGGGCGCAGCCAGGTGGTGAGATCTCGCCTCAGGGCTCCCACCGGCAGAGTTCCCTTCGGCCAGCCTCGGTGCGATGTCCCCCGCCGGCCCCGAGGCCGAACCGGCGGAGTGAGTCTGCTCACGACGCCCATCCCCCGGTCGCAGACATCCCGGGGGGGACGGCTACCGCTTAGGCAGCGAGCGCGTACTCTTCGTTGGCGCTTGTGTGTTGTCCGGCGTTTTACGTGACATCCGGGATCACGGCCCGCTTCCCCCGAGCGATGAACGCCCAGATCGAAGCCAGTACACCCCCTATGCAGTTGTCCTTCCGAGTATACGGCCGCCCGGCGACACGACTGAAGGCACTACCGGCGGCGGCCGAGCTCTTGGGCGATCTCGCGCTCCTGCTCCCGCTTCGCGATCGACTGCCGCTTCTCGTGCTCGCGCTTGCCACGGCCGACGCCGATCTCGACCTTGGCCATGCCGTGCGTGAAGTACGCGCGCAGCGGCACGAGCGCGAGCCGTTGCTCCTGCTGCTGCGCGACGAGCTTCGCGATCTCACGCTTGCGCAGCAGCAGCTTGCGTGGGCGGGTGGGCAGGTGCCGCCGCTTGTCACCTTGCTCGTAGGGGGGGATGTGCATGCCCTCGAGCCAGACCTCCCCGTCGCGCACGCGCGCGTACGCTTCGGTGAGCGAGGCGCGACCGCCGCGCAGCGACTTCACCTCGTCGCCGGTCAGCACGATGCCGCACTCGATCGACTCGATGATCTGATAGTCGTGCCGAGCCTTGCGGTTCGACGCGACGACCTTCTCTCCCGGCTCGGCATGCTTCTGGGGCACGGTCGTTCGCCCGCCTCAGACGTCGAGGAAGCGTCGCATGCCGATCGTGCCCGCGATCACGGCGACCGCCGCGGCCGCGATCAGGATCCACGGCGCCACCGCCAACACGTCGGCGTTGCGGATGAGCGGGAAGAACTGCAGCCGATCGCGGAGCTGGTCGATGAAGAAGACCTTGATCACGAACAGCGCAGCGAGCGCGGCGACGGCGCCGATCAGCGCCTCGACCAGGCCCTCGATCAGGAACGGCACACGGATGCGCCAGTTCGTGGCGCCGACGAGCCGCATGATGCCGATCTCCTTGCGCCGGGCGAACATGCCCATACGCAGCGTGTTCGCGACGAGCGCGATCGCGGAGGCGAGCATGATGACCGCGATCGACAACACCCCGATCGACAGCACGCGTGTGATCGCCGTGAGGCGATCGAGCAGGTCGCGGTAGTCCGAGACGTCACGCACGCCGGGTTCCGCGCATTGGATCTGCTGGGTCGAACCGTCGGCTTCGCAGCCGAGCGACGCCGTGATCGTGTCGAACTGGGCCGGATCCACGAGGTTGATGCGCAACGACGTGGGGATCGCCTTCTCGCAGTCGACGCCCTCCTGGAAGACCTGCTGGCCCTCGAACAGCGTGTCGAACGCCTCGCAGGTCTTCACCTTGTCCCAGTACTCGATCGTTCCGACCGCGTCGAGCAGCTGCAGCTTCGTCTGGATCCGTTCCACCGTCTCGGGTCTCGCCGGATCGTTGAGGTAGACGGCGACCTGCACGTTGCCCGTCCACGCCTCGATCACCAGGTTGAACTGGCGCGCGATCAGCAGGGCGAGTCCGAACAGGAACAGCGCGATGAACGCGGTCGACATGGCGGCGAACGCCACGATGCCGTTGCGTCGGAGTCCCGAGGCCGTCTCTCGGAAGTAGTAGTCGAGTCGCATCAGCTGTAGACGCCTCGCGACTGGTCGCGGATCACGTGGCCCTTGTCGAGCTCGATCACGCGCTTGCGCATCGCATCGACGATCGCCTGGTCGTGGGTGGCCATGACCACCGTGGTCCCGATGCGGTTCACCTTGTCGAGCAGCCGCATGATGTCGACGCTCGTGTTCGGATCGAGGTTGCCGGTGGGCTCATCGGCGAGCAGCACGAGGGGCCGGTTCACGCAGGCCCGCGCGATCGACACCCGCTGCTGCTCACCGCCGGAGAGCTCATCGGGGTAGTTGTTCAGCTTCTCCCCGAGCCCGACGTACTCGAGGATCTCCGGCACGCGCTGATCGATCACGTGCTTCTGCTTGCCGATGACCTCGAGCCCGAACGCCACGTTGTCGAACACCGTCTTGTCGGTCAGCAGCTTGTAGTCCTGGAAGACGGTGCCGACGTTGCGCCGGAGCTTCGGCACGTCCCACGACGACATCTTGCTGAGGTTCTTGCCCCCGACGTAGATGTCGCCCTTGGTGATGTCCTCTTCCTTGAGCAGCAGGCGGATCATCGTGGACTTGCCGGAACCGGACTGTCCGACGATGAAGACGAACTCCCCCTTCTCCACCTCGACGCTGACGTCGGTGAGGGCCGTCACACCGTTCTTGTAGGTCTTCGTGACACGCTGAAGACTGATCATCTACACCTCGGGAATGTGGGGAAGGAGGAACCGTGCCACCCTATCAGACCCCCCGGAGCCGGCCGGGAGGCGACTCCGTAAGCTGGCCGCCATGGGGGCGAACGAGGCCGAGACGCTCGGCACGGCGGGCCGCGACACCGCCCCGCTCGCCCGTCGCGTGGCGGCGGCCTGCGTCGGACCCGCGCTCATCGTGGCCGGCGTGCTCTTCGCGCTCCGCGGCTTCGTCTTCGCCGACCGCCTGAGCGACGGCCACCCCGACATCCTGACGTTCTGGCTGCCTCGATTCTCGTTCCTAGGGCGCTCGATCGCCGCCGGCCACGTGCCTCTGTGGAATCCGTTCGAGATGGCGGGCTCTCGCTACGCCGCCGACCCGCAGTCGGGCTGGCTCTCCTTGCTGCCGATGGGTCTGTTCTCCCAACTCACACCCGCCGTCGCGATGCGGGCCTTCATCGTGGCCAACCCGATCGTCGCCGGGCTCGGTCTGTTCTCGTTCCTTCGGCTCGAACGACTCTCGCGCACCGCGTCGACCGCGGGCGGGCTGTCGATCGCGATGCTGATGTCGAGCTCCGAGATCGCGATCTCGATGCCCTTCGCGGGAGCGATGGCCTGGTCGTGCGTCACCCTGGCCGGCGCGGCCGGCTACCGACGAGCATCGAGCTGGTCGGCACGGCTCGGCTGGATCGCGATCGCCGGTCTCGGCTGGTCGCAGGTGGCCGCCGCGCACCTGAGCCACGGCCTCGTGGTGTGCACCGCCCTCCTCATCGCCTACCTGGCGGCGGGGGCCGTGACGGACGTGCGCACGTCGCGGGTCCGCCCGCTCGCCGCCGCCGGTCGCGCCCTGGCGTTCGTCGCCGCCCTGCCCCTGCTCTCGCTCGCCGTGGTGCTGCCGCACATCGCGGCGATCCAGGCGTCGAGCCTGGCTGCCGGATACGAGCGCCTCGGCGACGCCCTCGGCTCGCTCGGCGGCAGCGACGCCGGGTCTCTCCAGACCAACGGCGTGTGGGCGGCATGGCCGCTGGCGTTCGGCGCGGCGCCCGGCGCGTACGCGGGGGCGACGATGCTCCTGGGCGCCCTGCTCGCCCTGCGGGCGCGACGTCGCAGGGCGCTCACGTGGGCGTTCGCAGGGTCGCTCGTGCTCGCGTGGCTGCTGATGCTCGACGTCGTGGTGTCGTCGCCGTGGGTACGTGAGGTCGTGCTGGGGATGCCGTTCGGCGACGTCTACCTGCACAACCCCGGGCGCATGCGGTACATCGCCGTGATCGCGTTGCCGGTGCTCGGCGCGGTGGGCATCCAGGGCCTGCTCGACGAACCCCTGACCGCACGCGCAGCGCGCCGATGGCTCGTGGCCGGCACGGTGCTCTGGCTCGGCGTGCCGCTCGCCGCGCTCGCGAACCCCCTCTACTTCGTGTTGCTCGTGTTCGGGCTCGTGGGCGGCTGGCTGTCACTGTCGCGCCTCGCGACCGGAGCGGTGAGCCGGGCAGGCTCAGGCCGTGGTGGCGGTGCTGGCCGTCGAGCTCGCCGTGAGCGCCCTGGTGTCGCAGCTCACCCCGCCCGGCCACACGGTGGAGCTGAACCTCGAGGCCGGCGCACACCCCAACCTGGTGCCCCAGCCCCTGCCGCTGCCGCGCGTCGATGCGTCGGCGTTCACCACGCCGACCACGTTCGTGCCCCGCCTGATGGCGACGCACGACCGCTACCTCACGTGGGCGCCCCCGGCTTCCTCGTTCGAGAAGGGCTACCTCTTCATGCAGCTCCAGCCCGACTGGCCGGCGCTCGCGATGGAACGCGGAAGCCTGTTCGGCGTACACGACGCCCTCGGCTACAACCCCGTGCAGCTCCGCCGCTACTGGAGCTTCGTGCGTGCGCGCACACCGCTGCCCGTCTTCTACAACGCTGCGGTGGTCGATCTGCCGACCCCGCGAGACGTCCGGCTGCTCGGCGTGCGCTACCTGGTCGTCCCGACAGGCGTGCCGGCGCCCCTCGCCGGCATGCTCGTCGACCGTGCCGACGGCTACGACCTCGTCGAGCTGGAAGGAGCTCAGCAGCGAGCGTCGGTCGTCAGCGACTTCCGCATCGTGGAGAGCGCCGCCGACGCTCTGCGGGCCGTCATCATGCCCACGTCGTTCGACCCCGCCCGCACCGCGGTGCTCGAGCGCGATCCCGGCATCGAGCCCGCGTCCGGCGCGACGCCGGGAGCGGCGGCCTACTCGGAGACTCGGCCCGAGCAGGCATCGATCGAGGTGACGGCGGCGGCCCCTTCGATCGTCGTCGTGCGCACGTCGTTCGACGAGGGATGGAGCGCCACGGTCGACGGTCTGCCCACGCCCCTTCTGCCCGTCGACGGCTTCCTGCAAGGCGTGGCCGTCACGGCGGGCGAGCACCGGGTCGAGTTGACCTATCGCGACGAGGCGGTGACCCGCGGGGTGCAACTCGGCGCCGCCGCGTGGCTGCTGCTCGGCGCCGGTGGCGCGATCGCGCTCCTCATCGAGCGCCGGCGAGCTCGGCCTCGCGCGACGGCGGCGCCGCGTCGAGGTGCCGGCGGCCGATGACGAAGGCGAGCCCGTAGGCGATGGCGACGACGGCGAGCAGCAATCGATAGCCCGTGGCGATGGCCACGTACTCCAGCACACCCCCGAGCATGGCGCCCAGCAGGTTGGCGCCGAAGGCGACGGTCGACGCACCGACGCTGCGGAACCGCTGGGCGAAGATCAGGTTGGCCACGAACACCGGCGCGAACGCGAGCGCCGTGCTCGCCAGGAACCGCAGGCCGACCGGGAGGCCGAGCAGCACGTCGGGGGGCACGAGCCAGGCGACGACCAGGCATCCGAGCAGCACGAGGTACATCACCCACGGCGACGGCAGCCGTATCCGTCGCGCGACCTCGACGGCCGCGAGCACGGCGAGCAGGATGCCGGCGAACACGAGCGAGTTCACGAACCACGTCGTACCGAACAAGAGCGCGAACTGCACGACGTTCTTCGTCTCGAGCAGCAGGAACGCCGCCCCCATGCAGAACAGGTCGGCGTACGGGCGCATGCGCGTCAGCGGCGCCCCCGATGCCCACCGCACCACCAGCGAGCGAGGCCAGCACGATGGCGCCGAGCCACCACAGGTAGAACGCCGGGATGAAGCGGCCGGTCACGTACGGGAACGGCCGGTCGTCGGTGGAGGGATCCGGCACCTCGCCCGCCGGCTTCCACGGCGTCTCGCAGGCGATGTCCGCCGGCGCTCTCCCGATCGTCAGCACCGACTGCTGGCGCGGGCCCGAGACGGCCACACCGTCGTCGAAGCACGGGTCGTGGCCGAAGACCTCACGCATGGTGCCCGCGTAGCGTGCGAACACGTCGGCGCGGTAGTAGTTGTACATCGCGTAGACGCCGCCCGGGGCCAGGTGCTCCCGCACCGAGGCCATCGCTTCGGTGGTGAACAGGTAGCTCTCGAGCCGCAGCGATCCCTGGCCGCTCACGAGGGTCAGCGAGTCGGGAAGGGCGAACAGGATGAGGTCGTACCGCTCGTCGCTGCGCTCCAGGAACGCACGCCCGTCGTCGATGTGCGGACTGACGCGGGGGTCCTGGTAGGGATGCGCCGGATGCAGCTCGCTGCCGGCCCGCTGCAAGCGAGGATCGATCTCCACGGCGTCCACGTGGTCGGCGCCACGATCCAACGCGAGCGCGACATCGTTGCCGTTGCCGGCTCCGACGATCAGCACCGAACCCGGTGGCCGCTCGAGGTGGGAGTACGGTTTCGAGTAGAAGGCCGCATCGACCTCCGCGAGTTCCAGCATCGATTGATGTGGCAGCGAGTTGACCCGGATGGGGATGCGCCCGTCGCGCTCCGCGTACACGGAGACCCGGTAGTACGGCGACCACACGTCGGTCGATGCGAGCGAGCCGAGGCCCAGCACGATGACGGCGGCGGCCACCGCGACCCGTCCACCCGCGTACGCCGTCGTCGGCGCGAGCCCGAGGAAGCAGATGCCGAGCACGACACCCCACACGAGCGGTCCCGCGCTCAGGAACGACAGGGCCGAGAACGCGACGATGCCGAGCAGGCTGCCGGCGATGTCGAGCCGGTATGCCTCGAGGGGTTCGAACCGCTCGAAGAGCTCGGCGACCCCGCGCGCGATACAGGCCATGACCCACGCCGCTCCCAGGAACAACACGGGCAGCACGAGCCACGTCGGGGGCGCCGGCAGTCCGAACACGGTCTCGAGCGCGCGCTCCTGACCGAAACCCTTGGTGACCCGGAGCGTGAAGACCACACCGGCGAACAGGGCGAACGAGGCCGGCGCCAGGCGGAACGAGAAGCGACCGCTCCGAGAGCCGATGAAGCCCACGCCGATGCCGAGGAAGCTCGCGAGCAGGATGAAGTTGGTGAAGTAGGCGACGTAGATCTGGTAGGCAGCGACCCAGCGGATCGAGCGCGAGCTCCGCGAACAGCATCACGAAGCTCGCGAGCACCAGCCGGAAGCGGTCCGACCCCACGATGCCCTTCACGCCGGCGTGCCGCTTTCGGCAGCCCGACGTCGGAGCTCCGCCTCGATGAAGCGGTCGATGTCGCCGTCGAGCACCCGCTGTGGGTCGCCGACCTCCTCGTCGGTGCGGTGGTCCTTGACCATCTGGTACGGCGCCAGCACGTACGAGCGGATCTGTGAGCCGAAGTCCACCGCCTTGCGCTCGCCTCTGATCGTTTCCATCTCCTGCTCGCGCTCGAGGCGCTCCAGCTCGGCCAGCCGCGCCTTGAGGATGCGCATCGCGACGGCCCGGTTCTGCAGCTGCGAGCGTTCGTTCTGGCACGCCGCCACGAGCCCGGTCGGGAGGTGGGTGATGCGCACCGCCGAGTCCGTGGTGTTCACCGACTGACCCCCCGGACCACTCGAGCGGTAGACGTCGATCCGCAGCTCGTCGGGTGGGATCTCGATGTCCTCCTCGGCGGCCTCCTCGAGCATGGGGATCACGTCGAGCGAGGCGAACGAGGTGTGCCGGCGCTTCTGCCCGTCGAACGGGCTGATGCGCACGAGCCGATGCACCCCGCGTTCGGCGGAGAGCAGTCCGTAGACGTTCGTGCCGCTCACGGTGAAGGTGGCCGACTTGATGCCGGCCTCGTCGCCGTGCTGGATGTCGTCGACCTCGGCCCGGAATCCTTCACGCTCTGCCCACCGGGTGTACATGCGGAGCAGCATCTCGGCCCAGTCCTGGCTCTCGGTGCCTCCGGCACCCGCGTTGATGGTGGCGATCGCGTCGGACGCGTCGTAGTCGCCCGACAGGAGCGCGGCGAGCTCGAGCCTGTCGACATCGGTAGAGAGCTCGGTGACCGACCTTGCGAGCTCCTGCTCGAGCTCGGCATCGGAACCGTCGGCGAGCAGCTCGTCGATCGCGAGGGCATCGTCGACGCGAGCGAAGAGGCCGTCGTAGCGATCGACCTCGGTCCTCAGTCGCGAGAGCTTCGACGTGATCTGCTGCGCGCGCTGCTGGTCGTCCCACAAGGCGGGATCGCTCGCCTGGGTCGCGAGCTCAGCGGATCGGGCGCGCTTGCCGTCGACGTCAAAGGAACTCCTTGGCGGCCAGGACGCGCTCACGCAGCTTGTGGAGACGCTCAGTGTGCTCGCTCATCGCGCCGGGCATCGTAGCAGCGGCCCCATGCGCTACGGTCCTGGCCATGATCCGCCCCCTCGAACCCGAGCTCGACGCGGTGTCGTGCGACGCGATCGTCGCGGGATTGCCGCTGTGGTTCGGCGATCTCGATGGCATCGCGGGATGTTCGGCGGCTGTACGCACGCATGACGGGCTCGCCGCGATCGACGACGGCGAGGTCATCGGCTTCCTCACCTATGAGCACCGCCCGGCGGCAACCTGCGAGATCACCTGGATGGCGGTGTGTGCCGATCGTCACAGGCGCGGGGTCGGCTCGAAGCTGATCTCCGCGCTGCCGCGCGCTGTGCCCGGAGCGGGGATGATCTGGGTCAAGACGCTCTCGGACCGAGACGGCGACCCCGGGTCGGAATACGCAGCCACCCGCCGGTTCTACCGGGCTCGCGGATTTCGCCCGATGGCCGAGCTCGACATCTGGGGGCCCGACAACCCGTGCCAGCTCCTCGGGAAGCGCATCAGACCACACTGAGGACCAGGGTCAGACCGTGGCGCCGTGGCACTTCTTGTACTTCTTGCCGCTGCCACACGGACAAGGCGCGTTGCGCGGGACCTTGTCGCTGATCGCCTGATTCGCGTTGGCCGTGCCGGGTCCGCCCCCACCTCCCGCGGGCCGCTGCCCGCCTGCCTCCTCGACCTCGCTGCGGTTGTCGCGCATCGCGGAGGGTTGCGGGGCCTGGCGCTGCGGCTGCTCCTCGCCTTGACGGACGAACTCGACCCGGTAGATGTAGCGAACGAAGTCCGCCCGGATCGACTCCGTGAGCGCCTGGAACATGTCGTAGGCCTCGCGGCGATAGGCGGTGATCGGATCCTGTTGGGCAAGCGCCCGCAGGTGGATGCCCTCCTGCAGGTAGTCCATCTCGTAGAGGTGTTCGCGCCACTTCGTGTCGGTGATGTTGAGCAGGACCACACGCTCGAGCTCGCGCATCGTCTCGGGCGCGACCGCCTGCTCCTTCTCCTCGTACCGCGCGAGCGCGTCGCCGACGAACAGATCGGACAGCTCCTCGGTGCTCGCGGCCTGGCGGGCTTGGTCCTGCGTCACCTGCGCGGGGTAGATCTCGAGCAGGGCGGTCTGCAACCCCTCGAGGTCCCATTCCTCCGGGAAGACGTCGGGCGGGCACTGCGCCTCGACGACCTCGGCGACGAGATCCTGCACGAAGCCGATCGACTCCTCACGCAGGTCCTGACCCTCGAGGATCTTGCGACGCTCCCCGTAGATGGCTTCGCGCTGGCCGTTCATCACCTCGTCGTACTTGAGCACGTTCTTGCGCAGCTCGTAGTTGCGCTCCTCGATCTGCTTCTGCGCGTTCTCGACGGCCTTCGTGACCATCTTCGCCTCGATCGGTTCCTCGTCGGGCCACTTCAGGCGCGCCATGATCGATGCCACGCGATCGCTCGCGAACATGCGCATCAGATCGTCCTCGAGCGAGAGATAGAACCGGGATCGGCCGGGATCACCCTGGCGGCCCGATCGCCCGCGGAGCTGGTTGTCGATACGGCGGGACTCGTGGCGCTCCGTGCCGAGCACGAACAGCCCGCCGCGCTCGACGACCTCGTCGTGCTCCGCGTCGGTCTGCGCCTTGAACTTCGCGAGGATGGGCTCGTACTCCGCCTCGTAGGCGGCACGGTCCTCCTCGGGCATCTCGAACAGCAGGTACGCGTCGTTGTCCCAGTCGCGAGCCGCCATCTCCTGACGCGCGAGGTACTCGGGGTTGCCACCCAGGAGGATGTCGACACCGCGGCCCGCCATGTTGGTCGCGACCGTGACCGAACCCTTCCTGCCGGCCTGGGCCACGATCGTGGCTTCCTTCTCGTGGTTCTTGGCGTTGAGCACGTTGTGCGGGATGCCCCGGCGGTTCATGAGGCCCGAGAGCAGCTCGCTCTTCTCGATGGAGACGGTGCCGACCAGGATCGGCTGCCCGGTCTCGTGACGCTCCTTGAGATCCTCGACGACCGCGTTCCACTTCGCCTGCTCGCCCTTGTAGATCAGGTCCTGCTGATCGTCACGGATGTTCGGGCGGTTCGTGGGGATCTCGACGACCGAGATCTTGTAGGTCTCCTCGAACTCGGTGAGCTGGGTCTTCGCCGTTCCCGTCATGCCGGCGAGCTTGTCGTACATCTTGAAGTAGTTCTGGATGGTGACCGTCGCGAGCGTCTGGTTCTCTTCCTTGATCTTCACGCCTTCCTTGGCCTCGATCGCCTGGTGCAAGCCCTCGGAGTAGCGGCGGCCCTCGAGCACCCGGCCGGTGAACTCGTCGACGATCTTCACCTCGCCGCCGGTCACCACGTACGCGACGTCGCGCTTGTACAGCTCCTTGGCGCGCAGCGCGTTCTGCAGATGGTGCACGAGCGTCGTGTTGGCGTGGTCGTAGAGGTTCTCGACGCCCAGCATCTCCTCGACCTTGGCGACGCCCGGCTCGGTGATCGCGATCTGGTACTTGGACTCCTCGACCTCGTAGTCCTCGTCGCGCGTGAGCCGGGGCGCGATGCGGGCGAAGGTCACGTACCACTTGGCGGAGTCACGGACCATGCCGCTGATGATCAGCGGCGTGCGCGCTTCGTCGATCAGGATCGAGTCCACCTCGTCGACGATCGCGTAGTTGTGGCCGCGCTGCACGGTCTCGGCCAGCCGCATGGCCATGTTGTCGCGCAGGTAGTCGAAGCCGAACTCGTTGTTCGTGCCGTAGGTGATGTCGGCGGCGTACGCGGGCCTGCGCTGCGCCGGCGACATCGTCGCCTGGATCAACCCCACGTCGAGCCCGAGGAAGCGGTAGATCCCCCCCATCCATTCGGAGTCACGTTTGGCGAGGTAGTCGTTGACGGTGACCAGATGCACGCCGTCGCCCGAGAGCGCGTTCAGGTACCCGGGAAGCGTCGACACCAGCGTCTTGCCCTCACCGGTCTTCATCTCGGCGATGTTGCCTTGGTGCAGGGCTGCGCCGCCCATGAGCTGCACGTCGAAGTGCCGCTGGCCGATCGTGCGGCGTGCGGCCTCGCGCACGGTCGCGAAGGCCTCCGGAAGCAGGTCGTCGAGCGACTCGCCGTTGGTCGCCCGCTCCTTCAGCTCGCCGGTCTTCGCCTGAAGCTCGTCGTCGCCGAGGTCCTCGACCTCGGGCTCGAACGTGTTCACGAGCTGCGCGATCGATTCGAGGGTCTTGAGCTTTCGGCCTTCGCCGATGTTGGAGAGCTTGTCGAGTACCGGCACACCGATCCCTTCGGCACCGAGGACGTCGAACGGTCAGCCTTCGATTCTATCGGCCCTGCGGTTCACGCCTGGACCTCGCTGCATCGTGGTTCTGACGAACCATGCCGACCACTCGGTCGAATCCGAGCCGTTCGTAGAACCCGCCGGTGTCCTCGTCACAGCACAGGTACACCCCGTAGATCGGCTCGACGGCTCGGGAGATGCGACGAACGAGCTCGCTTCCGATTCCACGGCCACGATGGCTGGTAACGACCTCCACGAGCGGGATGAACGCGAAGAGTGCATGGTCGGTGAGGGCAGTCGCGAAGCCCACGAGCCGCCGGCCCTCGAAGGCCAGCACGCACGCATCCGCGCCGGTGATCGCTCCGAGGCACCGCTCGGGAGCGGGAGCAGCTCGCCATCCGTCGAAGAACGTGGCGAGATCGTCGAGGGTCAGCTCTGCCGGGTCGTCGACGAAAGTGATCGCGTCTCAGGACATGCGGCTCAGATCGGATCGGTGAGCGCGCCGAGGCGCTCGATCAGGCGGGCGTTCTCGGCGTAGTCGATGGGGCACGCGACGATCGAGACGGCGTCGTCGGCGAGCGCCTTCCGCAGCGTCGGCGCGAGTTCATCGGCGGCGCCGATCGCGTACCCCTTGGCGCCGAAGCTCTGCGCGAGCGTCACGAAATCGGGGTTCGTGAACGAGACGGCGGCCTGCCGGCCGAAGTGGATGTCCTGCTTCCAGCCGATCAACCCGTACCCGCCGTCGACCCAGATCAGCACGACGATGTGGAAACCCTCTCGCACGGCGGTCTCGATCTCGGCCATGCTCATCGCGAACGCGCCGTCACCCATGACGGCGAGCACCTTGCGGTCGGGGTACACGAGCTTCGCTGCGATCGCGCCCGGCAATGAGAAGGCCATCGTGGCGAGACCGTTCGAGATCAAGCAGGTGTTCGGTCGGAACGTGGGGTACAGGCGAGCCATCCACATCTTCACGGCGCCCGTGTCGCACAGCACGATGTCGTCATCGGCGAGCACCGAGCGGATGTCATGCACGGCACGCGCCGGCGCGAGCGGGAACGCATCCGTCGGTCGCGCCTCGCTCCAACTCCTGCCCCACGAGGTCGCGCACGGGGACGATCTCAGTCCTGGCCGCATGCATGTCGGTCGCTTCGCCGATCGCATCGAGGGTCTCGCCGATGTCGCCCTGCAAGCCCACCGTGAGGGTGTAGTTCGCATCGACCTCAGCGACCGTGCGATGCACGTGCACGATCTGCTTGTCGGCGAGCGGATTCCATCGCGCCGGCGAGTACTCGACCAGGTCGTAGCCGACGGCCACGACGACGTCGGCGCGGTCGAACCCGAAGTTCGCGTAGTCCTTCACCATGAAACCGATCGTGCCGAGCGCGTGCGGATGGTCGTCGGGAAACACGCCCTTGCCGAGGAACGTCGTGGCCACCGGCACGTGGAGGCGCTCGCTGAACCGCGCGAGCGCGGCGGTCGCCCTGTCGCGCGCGACGCCCGGGCCGGCGAGCACCACCGGATGCTCCGCCCGTGCAAGCACGTGCGCCGCGCGATGCACCTGGCCCTCGTCGGGCGCCGGGTCGACCGGTGTGTTCACCCCGAGCACGGGCGCGTCGGTCTCGCGCTCGGCGACATCCTCAGGCAGTACGAGGAAGGTGGCCCCCGGCGGCTCGGTGGTCGCTTGCTTGAAGGCCTTGCGGACCATCTCGGGGGCGGCGCCACCAACCGTGACCATGTCGCCCCACTTCGTGATCGGCCGGAACAGCGACACGATGTCGACGAACTGGTGCGACTGCTTGTAGATGCGGTCGAGACTCGCCTGCGCGGTGATGGCCACGAGCGGGTGGGCGTCGAGCTGGGCGTTCGCGATGCCGAGCATCAGGTTGATCGCGCCCGGTCCGAGGGTCGCGAGGCACACGCCCGGCTTGCCGGTGAGGGCGCCATACGTGTCGGCCATGAACGCCGCGCCACGCTCGTCGCGCGTCGTGATGAACCGGATCGAGGAGTCGGCAAGTGCGTCGACGAGGTGCAGGTTCTCCTCGCCGGGAAGTCCGAACACGACCTCGACGCCCTCGTTCTCGAGGCATTCAACGATCGCTCGCGCGACCGATCGGGTGCTTGGGCTCATGGTCGCAGCGTAGCGGAGGAGTCGATCAGATCCCCGGCTCCACGACCTGGCGAGTGAGCTGGGCGTGCCCCACGTGCTCGGCCAGATGGGCGAGGGCATGCTGCAGCGCCCAGGCTGCCGTCACGGGTTCATGGTCCCCGGGATCGAGCCCGTCGAACCGCCACGACGGGATGCCGGTGCTCGCCGGCTCGAACGTGGCCGCTGCGTCGAGGATCGCCCGGCATTCACCGGCCGTGGCATCGAACCAGGTCAGGAAGTCGTCGGCATCGTCGACGACCACTCGGAACTCGGCCGGTCTGTCCCGAGGCGGCGGCTCGGCGCCGGTCGCGAGGCTGAGCCAGGATCGCGTGCTATGCAGGGCGTGGGTCACGAGCACGGCCAGCCCGTTCGTATCGTCGCCGGCGGGTCGAAGGTTCAGCTCCTCGGCTGAGGAGCCGTCGACGGCCTTGCGGAGCTCGGCGAGCGAATCGTCAAGGATGTCGCGCGCTGCATCGATCGTCGCGTCGGCCACGACTACGAGATCTCGATCATCTTCTCGCGCACCGCGTACACGACCGCTTCCATGCGTGAATGCAGGTGCAGCTTCTCGAGGATGTTCCGGATGTGGTTCTTCACCGTGTTCTCGCTGATGAACAGTTGCTTGGCGATGTCGCGGTTGTTGAGGCCCTGCGCCACGAGACGCAGCACCTCCATCTCGCGGTCGGTGAGCCGTGGGGCCGGCATGCGCGGCTGCTCCTGGGCCGATTTCGAGATCGCGGCGAACTCGGACAGGAGCTTCGACGCCATGCTCGGGGAGATGCGAGACTGCCCGGCCCACACGCTGCGGATCGCGTCGGAGACCTCCTCGATCGGGATCTCCTTGAGCAGGTAGCCGCTGGCGCCGGCCTTGATCGCGTCGTAGAGGTCGCCCTCCTCGTCGCTGATCGTGAGCATCAGGATCTTGCAGTGCGGCAGCAGTTCCTTGATCTGACCGGCAGCCTCGATGCCGGATCGCTTGGGCATGCGCACGTCCATCAGCACGACATCGGGCATGGTCTCCTGAGCCCGCTCGACCGCCTCGGCGCCGTCGGACGCCTCACCGACCATCTCGATGTCGGGCTCATGCTGGAGCACCATCTCGAGCCCGCGCCGGAACAAGGCATGGTCGTCGACCACCATCACCCGGAGCTTCTCGGGCGTTTCGCTCGGATCCTTGGTCACCGGTCCCCCTCGGTTTCAGTCTTCCGCATCGGTATCGGCGCCCGGAGCGCGCGGGTGAGCGGAGTCTAGTCCCGCCCGGTGCGGCCAGCGACGACGCTTCCCGTGATGGTCCCTGAGCTGACGCTCGAGCTTGTCGGCCACACGATCGATGGCCGTGGGCACGTCGACGGCCTCGGCGTGGGCTCGGAACGTCTTGCGGGGGATGTGGAGGGCGGCTTCGACCCGCTTCACGCCGTCGAGGGTGGGATAGTGCTCGGCGATCAGCTCGAGGTCCACCCGCGTGGTGCGTGGCTCCATGCGCTCGAGGTAAGCGAGCTTGTGCCCGGCGATCTCGCGCACCTCATCGGTCACGGGGAGCCCGCGACCGGTGAAGGTCAGATCCATGTGCGCATCCGCCGCCTTCCGTCGCGTCGGGTGGACCCCCGGCCGGCTGACCTGGTCTTTTCCCCCACACCCGCCTGCCGGAGCGATCGCCGCCGATCGCAAGGACCGGGACTCCTGCTCTCTCTCGCCCGGGGGCGAGGCAGGACTTACATCTAAACCGCGCCATGCTCAGCGACCAAGGGTCGCCTTACGTGGGTCGTTTCGCCCGCGGCTGGCGTCGACTACCGGGGAAGATCCCCGGGCAACCACAGACCCGGACGAGGGCCCGGTCGAGTATAGGCAGGTCGCCCTGCGCGCAGGAGGGCGCGCGCAGCGACGACGAGCATCACCCGAGAGGCGCCGGCATCGAGCAAGGCCTCGGCGCACGCCGCTGCCGTGGCGCCCGTCGTCAGCACGTCGTCGACGAGCAACACCGCCGAGGGAACCCGGGAACGACCGCGAACGACGAAAGCCCCGTGCATGGCCGCGCGGCGCTCCACGGCGTCGCGCTTGGCCTGGGGACCCGCCGACCGCACCCGCCTGAGCAGGCATCTCGCCGGCAGCCCGAGCTCGCGTGCGACTTCGACGGCGAGCTCCTTGGCCTGGTCGAAGCCTCGCTCGGCCTTGCGACGGCGCGTGAGCGGCACCCAGGTCACGACGTCGGCCCCTCGCGGTCCCGTCGCGGCCATGGCGTGCCCGAGCGCCCGCCCGACGCCTCGCACCCCGCGGTACTTGAGATGATGCACCGCTCGACGCGCGGGACCCTCGAACGCGAACGGGGCTCGCACCAGCGCGATCGGATCGGGGGGACAGTCACGGCAGCCGCCCGACGTGGCGTGTGGCGAGGGAGCCCCGCACCGGTCGCACCATGGCGGAGCCAGCGCGATGAGATCGCCGCGGCACCGGTCGCAGAAGGGCCACGCGCCCGCGCCGCACCCGGCGCACCGCGGCGGGAACACGACGTCGAGAGCGCGGTGCAGCATCGACCGACCGTATCGGCGAGGTGCGACATGGGGCGATGCGGCTACGGCAGTGCGATCTCCAACGCTCGCTCGGCCCCGCGCGCCGTGATCGCCATCGATGAGTGAGATTTCGGCGCCGGATAGGTCCTGACCCGGCCGCGACCGGTATCGGGATCGTAGTCGTCGTCGATCTGCGGCAGGGTAACGTCGTCGACCGAGAGGGCGAGACCGGCACGAGCCGGCGCCTGGTAGGTCACCCGCACCGAATCGGTCGCGCACTCCACCTGTTCGATCGTGACGCTCACCGACCCCGTGACGAGCTCACGGCCGACGGGGGCGGCGCCACGGCGCATGGACCCTCGCGGCCAGGCGACGACGAAACGGTCTCCGGGCCGCACGACTCCCTCGTCGCCGTCGACGGCCACGTCGAGCTCGAGCTGGTACCAGCCGGGCCCGAGATCGAGGAGCGGCAGCTCGAAGGGCACGAAGAGGTCGAGGTGGGGCGCCACGTCGAGCGTCGCGGCTTCCACGTTCATGGGCTGGGCCTGGCCACCAGCGAGCTCGACGACGCGCGCCATATCGATCCGCACCTGGTGAGGGTCGGGATCAGCGCCGCGCAGCACGAACGCCCCTTTCAGGGTCGCCGGGAAACGCTCGTAGTGCGCGCGGATCGAGACGCGTTCGTCCATCGGTCAGGTTCCTTGTTCCCAGCTGCTCAGGTATCGCTCCTGCTCAGCCGTGAGGTCGTCGATCTCGACCCCCATGGCATGCAGCTTGAGACGCGCCACGTCCTTGTCGATCTCGACGGGCACCGGGTACACGCGCGGCTCGAGCTGACCGCGGTTGGCGACCACCCATTCAGCCGCCAGGGCCTGATTGGCGAACGACATGTCCATGACCGCCGCCGGGTGGCCCTCGGCCGCCGACAGATTCACCAGGCGGCCCTCGCCGAGCAGGTACAGACGCCGGGCGTCGGCCAGCGTGTACTCGTCGACGAACTCACGGACCCGGCGCACCCCCCCGGTTCCGAGCTCCCGGAGGGCGATCTTGTCGATCTCCACGTCGAAGTGGCCGGAGTTCGCGAGCATGGCACCGTCGTGCATGAGCTCCATGTGCTCCGCTCGGATCACGCTCGTGTCGCCGGTGAGGGTGATGAAGATGTCGCCCACACGAGCCGCATCCCGCAGGGGCATGACCCGGTACCCCTCCATCACCGCCTCGATCGCGGCCGTCGGGTCGACCTCGGTGACGATCACGTGGGCGCCCATGCCCCGGGCGCGCGAGGCGACCCCCCGACCGCACATGCCGTATCCGCAGACCACGATCGTGCGACCGGCCAGCAATCGGTTGGTCGCCCGCATGATCGCGTCGATCGTCGACTGGCCCGTGCCGAACCTGTTGTCGAACAGGTGCTTCGTGTCGGCGTCGTTGACGCTGACGATCGGATAGCGGAGCGCACCGTCGGACGCCATCGCGCGCAGCCGGATCACCCCGGTCGTCGTCTCCTCGGTGCCGCCGATGATCTCGCCGATCTGATCGGCGCGTTCCTTGTGCAGCACGCTCACCATGTCGGCGCCGTCGTCCATCGTGATGTTCGGCCTGATGTCGAGCACGGCGTTGATGTGCTTGAAGAACGTGTCGGTGTCCTCGCCTTTGATCGCGTAGGTGTCGATGCCGGCCTCGACCAGAGCGGCGGCGGTCTCGTCCTGGGTCGACAGCGGGTTCGAGGCGCAGAGCGCCACCTCCGCGCCGCCGGCCTGCAGCGTGAGCATCAGGTTCGCGGTCTCGGTGGTCACGTGCAGGCACGCGCCCACCCGGATGCCGTCGAGCGGGCGCTCCTTCTCGAATCGTTCCTTGATCAGCGCGAGCACGGGCATCTCAGCGCCTGCCCAGTCGATGCGGGCACGCCCCTCCGGAGCGAGCGAGGGATCGAGGATATCGAAGGTCATACGGTCTCCTTGGTCGTCAGGCGGGGCATGAGGTCGACGAGGAGCGCGACCGACCGCGACCGCCGTCTCGTTGGAGACGCGGACGACATCATCATGGTCGTACGGTTCCCCGAACGCGTTGGTGATCGAGCAGAGTCCGAGCACGCGCATCCCGAGCGCGGCGGCGGGCAACGCTTCGGGCACCATCGACATGCCGACCACCGTCGCGCCTGCTCGCTGCAACATCGCCACCTCGGTCGGGGTCTCGTAGGCGGGGCCACTCATCGCCGCGTACACGCCGACCGACGACGCGACCCCGAGCGCCTGCGCTCGCTCCGCCGCGAGTTCGCGCAGGGAGGCATCGTAGACCTCGGTCGTCGAGATGAACGTGGGCATGCCGTCGGGATACCGCCACCCACGCAGGGGCGCTTCCCCCATCATGTTCAGGTGGTCGCGCACGATCACGACGGTGCCTGCGGCCTCCCCCGGGCGCAGCCCACCGACGGCCGCCGTGAGGACCATCGTGTCGGCGCCGAGCTCATGGCTCAGGCGAGGCAGCAACGCCGGAACGTCCATGCCGTGGCCTTCATAGAAGTGGAACCGTCCGTGGAACGCCGCGACCGGTAGTCCGGCGAGACGGCCGAGCACGAGTCTGCCCGCGTGCCCCGGGACCCCCGACGGCGGGAAGCCGGGCAGGTCCGTGTACGCGAAGGTGGCGTCTTCCTCCAGATGCTGTGCGAGCGCAGGGCCGAGCCCCGACCCCAGGACGATGCCGGCCACGGGGGCCAGCTCGGACCGGTCGCGGATGACCGCGGCGGCGCGTGCCGCCAGATCGTCACCGGGACCGGGCGGGTCGAGCGCCGTCACGTCGCCGCCGCCGAGTCGAGGGCTGCCTTGAGGCGCACGATCGCGTCGATCGGCGACGGGTCGACATCGTGCAGGAGCCCGACGTAACAGCTCGTGAAGTCGCCCATGATCGCGAGCGAGAGGAACCGTGACAGGGTCGTGCGCCCGGTCGCCCAGACCTCCTCGGTCACAGCACCGGCATCACGGGCGATCTCGAGCGAGACCGGGAATCGCACCGCGACGTCGGGATGCTCACCCTCGTCGCGCAGCGCGACCACGAAGGAGCTCCGGCCTCGATCGTTCGACCACCCCACGACCTCGTTGTGGTCGAGCTCGGGAAGGGCCGATGCCCACGACGGCACCTTGCCGTTCTCGTTCATCTGCGCCTTCCAGCGACCGGCCGCAGCCGATCCCACACCCGACCCACCCCAGATGACGGGCTCGCGATCGCCGATGCGCATCGCGAGTGCCTTGGCCTCGTTCAGCTCCAGCGGCACCTCCGGCGCCAGGGCTCCGACCAGCGGCTCCAGCACGCCGACGGCCTCGCTCACGTCGTCGGCCAGCCGGGGAAGGAGCCCGACCTGCTCCATCGCACCGAGCACAGCGAACGAGATGTAGCCGAGCGCAGCCCGGGGCAGGTACCCACCCGGGATGCGGACCGACGCGATGCCGAGCTCCTCGGCGCGTTCGGCGAGCGTGCCCCCCGAGGTGATCGGCACGACGCGCGCCCCGCGAGATCGCGCTTCCTCGAAGCACGCCAGGGTCTCGGCCGTGCCGCCGGAGTACGAGGAGCAGACCACGAGGCTGTGCGGCCCCACCCATGCCGGGAGCACCGGGGAGCGGACCACCTCGACGGGCACGGCCAACCGATCGCCGTAGGTGGCGCGCAACACGTCGCCGGCGATGCCAGAGCCGCCCATGCCGCAGAACGCGACCGCGGTGATGCCGTCGGCGAGCGGAAGCCCGTTCGTCGCCATCGCCGCCTCGTAGCCGACTGCAGCGTGGGCGGGCAGCGAAGCGACCGCCCCGAGCATGTCACCGGCGTCGAGCGCCCGCAGCGCTCCGACGTCGTCGAGGTCGGTCATCGCTTCCCCGGCGCGCCGTCGGGCTTGCGAGCCTCGTCGATGAGCATCACGGGGATGTCGTCACGGATCGGGTACGCGTAGCCGCAGGTGCTGCAGACCAAGAGCTGCTCGGACTCCCGGTAGTCGAGATCGCCACGGTCGTTGGGGCAGACGAGGATCTCCAGCAGCTCTGGATCGAGGGTCACGGTCACTCCTTGTCGTCGTCGGCTCGGATCAGCGCGAGCACCTCGGCGGTCTTGTCGGCCAGCAGTTCGGAGGTTCGTGCCTCGGCGTTCAGCCTGAGCAGCGGCTCGGTGTTCGAGGGGCGCACGTTGCACCACCAGTCGTCGAACTCTACCGTCAGCCCGTCGAGCCGGTCCTGCCTCCCGTCGGCGTAGTGCGCGGCGATCTCCTCGATCCGGGCGGCCGGGTCCTCGACCTCGGAGTTGATCTCGCCCGACGCCTCGTAGCGACGGAGCGGGGCCAGCAGCTCGGAGAGCGGCCTGTCGGCTTTGGAGAGCTCGCCCAGCGCCGCGACCGCCGCGATCAGGCCGGAGTCGGCCCGGTAGTTCTCACGGAAGTAGTAGTGCCCCGAATGCTCACCGCCGAAGATCGCCCCGGTCTCGGCCATCACCTGCTTGATGAACGAGTGCCCGACGCGCGTGCGGACCGGCTCGCCGCCGTGCTCGCGGATGACCTCGGGCACGGTCCAAGAGCAGATCAGGTTGTGCACGATCTTCGCGCCGGGCTCGTGCTCGAGCATGGCGATCGCCACGAGTGCCGTGAGCAGGGACCCGCTCACGTCCTGCGCGCGCTCGTCGATCAGGAAGACCCGATCGGCGTCGCCATCGAACGCCAGCCCGATGTCGGCGCCGTGCTCCACCACGGCGGCCTTGAGGTCCCGCTGGTTCTCGGGATCGATGGGATCGGCCGGGTGATTCGGGAACGTGCCGTCGAGCTCGGGGAACAGGTGGTGCAGCGTGACCGGCAGCCGCCGCATCACCGCGGGAACCACGAGGCCGCCCATGCCGTTGGCCGTGTCGGCGACGACCGTCAACGGCCGCATGGCGTCGACGTCGATGAACGAGAGCACGTGCTCGACGTAGTCGTCGAGCAGATCGCGTTCCTGCACGGAACCGCGATCGCCCGACACCGGCACCGCATCGTGCTCGACCATGTCCCGGATGGTGCGCAACCCCGTCTCCTCGCCGACCGGCTTGGCGCCCGCGAGACAGAACTTCATGCCGTTGTACTGCTTGGGGTTGTGGCTCGCGGTCAGCATGATGCCGGGCATGTCGAGCGAACCCGAGGCGAAGTAGAGCAGGTCGGTCGACGCGAGACCCAGGTCGACCACGTGCACCCCGGTCGACGTGGCCCCGTCGGCGATGCCGCGGGCGAGCTCTGGCGAGCTCAGGCGGCAGTCGCGTCCGATGACGATGCTCGAGGCACCGCTCCAGCGCGCGAAGGCCGCGCCGATGCGCCGCACGAGCTCGACGTCGAGGTCGTCGGGCACGACGCCACGAACGTCGTACGCCTTGAAGATGCGATCGAGATCACGGGGCACTCCCGCATGTTACGAAGGGTGCGCGTCGCCCGTCAGACGACCCATGCGTCGGCCCTGCCGGGCAGGTCGGGTCGCTGCGTGTCTACTTCTCGACGACGAGTCCGATCACCGATGCGAGCGGCACCTCGTCGCCGTCGCGGTACCACCACTTCGCCTCGCAATGGTGGCAGGTGCTGAACGAGAGGTCGCGGCCACCGACCGACATGGAGATCGCGATGAGGTCACCGACTCGGCACTGGGGACAGGTTCCGGTTTCCATGTCAGGAGTCTCGGCCGTCGGCACGCTCGGAGCACATGGCCCGGCGCAGCCATTTCGATGGGCCCGCCGGGCCGTGGGGAGCCTGGTCCGCGTCTGACGCTGCGAGCCCCATCCGGGGGACGCTCGGGGTGGTCCGGCCGAGCCGATCGCGGCATCGGCCTGCGGTCAAACGGCGAGCGCGTCCTCAGCTTCCGGCAGGCGTGCGACGCGGGAATCGTCGACCGCCCATCCCACCGGCGGGGTCATGCGGTCCACATGCTCACGACAGAGGTCGAGCAGGTTGCGATCGCGCTCGGGGAGCAGATCGGCGATCATGACGCGCCGCTCCGCATACCTGAGCGAGACGGTGGCCACGGGCTCGGCGTCACATCGCATCTTGGCGCAGGTTCGCATGCGCCGACCCTAGATGACATCCGTGTGATCTCCAAGCACCTGCTGCGACCAGTTGCCGACCAGCGGATGTCTCGAGCCCGCACACAGATGTACCCCGCAGTGGCGCTCCGGTTTCCCATCGCGTCGCTACGGGGTACGAGATGAACCCTACGCGAAGGTCCGGGCCGGCGGCAAGGATCGGGGAGAGAAAGAGTGACAACTCCCGTTCAGACGTTGACCGCGTCGGGCGTGTCTCCCTCGACCGCGTCGGCCGGACGCGAGCCGACGACGATGACCCTCGTGCCGACGTCGACCATCGGATACAGCGCCTCGATCTCGGCGTTGTGCATACGGATGCATCCGTGGGACGCGTACGTGCCGATCGAGCTGTCGGCCGGAGTGCCGTGGATCCGGATCAGTCCCGGGGCCGTGATGTAGAGCGCCCGAGTGCCCATGGGCGCCGTCGGCCCGCCCGGCACGACCGCAGGAAGGTCGGCGCCCCAGCTGTCGAGCGCTGGGTTGTACCAGGTCGGGTTGACGGCCTTGCGATAGAGGTTCCAGTCGCCCGACTGGCGTCGTCCAGCCCGGCATGGCCGTCGCCACCGACCAGGTGCGGATGATGTCGAAGCCCTCGTAGAGGTAAAGCTTGTTCTCGTCGACCCGAACGACGATGGTGCGAGGCATGGTGCGCTCGGTCACCTTCGGCTGGACCTTCAGCACGGGCAGCACGATGTCGCCGATGGCCCGCGTCCGCAGCGCCGCCCGAAGCGACGATCGGGCCTGCACGAAGTCCAGCGCGCGCCCAGGCCTGGACCGCACGAACCGCAGTCGTCCGTCGTCGTAGGTGATGTCGGCGCTGCGCGGCTTGACCGCCAGGTCGTGAGCGACACGCGTGAGCACGGCGTCGACACGACCCGCGCCGGAGTATCCGAGGTCGACCTCTTGCCCGATGGACTCGTCGTTGAACCGGTGCCAGAAGCGCGACAGCGTGCTCATCGAATCACCCAGCGCCAGGGCGTGATTGACGGCTGCGACCGCGTTGGCACGTTGCCCGAGCTCCCCGAGCGACACGTTCCAGGATCGATCGCGGGCGCGGAGCTCGATCCGGCTCCGCAGCTCGACATCGGCCGCGATACGCACGGCGTCGATGGCCTCGGCACGCGTCATGCCGCCGACGTCGACTCCTGCGATCACCACGCCGGGCAGGATGCGGTCGGCGTGTGAGGACTCGTAGCGGTAGGCGGAATACGCCGCGCCGCCTGCGACCAGCACGACGACACCCGTGACGATGGCGACGACGGCGATCGCGCGACGCTTGCGGGCTGGAGCGTGTATCCCTCTGGACATCGGCTATCCCTGCCTCGATGGACCGGGTCATGATACGGGACGACGCAACCCTCGCTCGTCGGCCGTTCAGGGGGTTCTGAGCTCGGGGACCGGTACTCCCGCGGTGAGCCCGAAGAGCGAGAGTCCTTCATTGCCAAGCGATGTCGACGCACCGAGCGCGACGACGGGTGAGCCCTCGGCGATCACGAGGAGCGACTCGGCGCCCGACCGCGTCCATGAACTCGCGAGGCGGCACGACGACCGTTCCCGCAGGGATCGACATGCCGATCTCCGACGCCGGCTCGCCCTCGGCGGGGATGCTGGTGACGGTCACCGTCGCCGGCGACGCCCCCGGATTCAGGAGCAGCAACCCGGCTCGGTGGGGGTCACCGGCGACGGTGGGTGTGACCACCCAGGACCTCGCCGGCGCGACGGAACCGGCGGTCGCTCCGACGTCGCCACCGATCCCCACCGTGCGGATCGCCGCCACGACGGGCGCACCCTCGCCCACCACGAGATCGATGCCCGACGGCCCGGCGGTCGCGATCGCATGCACGGCCGCCGATGCCGGCTCCTGCGATCGTTCGACGAGACCGCCGGCCGGCTGAGGAGCGTCCTGCGAGCGCAGGGTCGCGGAGAAGGTGGATCCGACCTGGCCGAGCTGCTGCGACGCCGCGGCGTCGGACGCAGACGGGATGGCGACTGCCAACGACGACCGGCCCGTTGCGCTGGGCGTGAGCAGCACCCGCCGCAACGTCGTGTCCGGCGAAGCGAGCACGCTGGCGACGCCACGTCCGTCGGCGACGACCATGGTCGCCGCGGCGACACGGCCGGTGGAGACCCCGACCGAGACGCCGAGCGCGTCCTCGCCCTGCGCGTACAGGTTCAGTCGGATCGCGGTGCTCTGCCGAGGTCTGATCGTGACGTCGGTGAGGTCGGCATGCCGTACCGGCGCCCGCCCGCCCCCCGAGAACAGCGCGACGTCGAAGACGGCGTCGGTGGCGAACGGGTTCATGACCACGAGGAACGCTTGTTCGCCCTCACCCGTCGTCGGAGCCGCCGACACCCAATGTCGCCCGGCGTCGGGAGCACACGGCTCAGCGCCGACCCCGCCACCTCCCTCTCCCCCACGGATCAGCCATCCTGCGGCCACCCAGCCTCCGAAGGACTCGACGAACGTGGACGACGATCGCTGCGTCGCCCCGATCGTCACACCGACCTGCGAACCCGCGGGCACCTCGAGGTCGGACGACGATGATGCCTCGCCGTCGATCAGCTCGGTGACCCGGATCGCGACCGGCACGTCACCCGGGTTCGCGACGAAGACCGTTCCTTCGTACCCCTCGCCTCCCCCGTGCGGACACAGCCAGGTGCCCGACGTGACCGTGGCGGGGTGCGCGGCCGACGGCGCTCGAGGACCGAGCGCGTCGAGGGTGAACGCGCCGGCAACCACTGCGGCCGCGACGACCAGAGCCATCGCGCTCTGTCCGCGCGACCTCAACGGGCCACCGGCTTCCTCGTGACCCACAACGCGGCCACCCAGAGCGCGGCGAGCACCACCACCTGGATCGTCGCCGGCAGCTGCGAGGCATGGCGGATCGCGACCGGAGCGGACTGCGTCTCGAACGCCGTGGCCCACCCGAAGGCCGTGAACGGATCGTCCTCGGAACCCTCCAGCTGCCAGTCACCCTGGAACTCCGTCGAGAGGTAGATCGGACCCGTGCCCCGGCCTCCTTCCCACCCGCCCTCGATGCGACGAAGCGCGACGCCGCGACCCAGCGCCGTCGTGGCGATCGAGGCCGGTTCCGACGTTCGGAGCGCGGCCACCGTGGCGGGCTCGTCACCGAGCATCGCTGCCGGCACGAGCGCGCGGGCGTTGCGATAGACCGTGAGCCCGCTCGCGGGCTGGAGGTCGAGGTCGACCTGCGCGTCGAGCACCGAGGCGGCTTCGAGGGGCAGGTCGCCGTCGGACGCGATCACGAACCGCACACCGAACGGGGCGAGCAACGCGCCGCCGTGACGCGTCCCACCCGCGAGGATCTCGCCGAGCGCCATGGCCAGGCTGTCGGGTCCTGGACCGGTAAACGGACGGGCGATGTCGATCGCGAGCGTTCCGTCGCGTCCGGTGAGGGCGTAGCGCAGCGACGCGGGGCCGGCCGGGGCGAGCCCGGTCGGATCGCCTCCCGGCGCCGGGAAGGGGTCGCCGTTCGCGGCGCCGACCCACAGGACGCGGAAGTCACCCTCGGTGCTGCTGCGCAGCACCGACCATGCGGCGGGAACCTGCTCGGGTCCACCGACCGCCCAGCCACCCACGAGCGCGGCCATCGACTGCAGGATCAGCCCGCCGCCGACCACGACGGCGAACACGCCCGTGAGCAGCTGCCGGATACCGAAGGCCTCGCGTTCGAGGCCCGTCGCGGCCGACGCGACCCCGAAGGCGACCATCATCACCTCGGCGACGACCGCGACCGCGAGATACGCGATGGGGTTCGACACCGGTTCCGGCAGCCACGCGGCGGCCGACAGCCACGACAACGCCAGGCCGGCGATCGCGATCAGGCCGGCGCGGATCGCCGGCCCTCGCAGCTCGGAGCCGACGAGCGCGAACGAGATGAGCGCCGCCACCGGCAGGAAGGCCGCGACCGTCCAGGTTCCCGGGCCGGGGCCGGGAGCATGCCGCGCCAGCCGGGAGAGGTCGGTGGTGCCGATGGAGGAGGCGAGAGCGGCGCCGCTTCCGGCGATCAGCGTGGGCACGAACGGGAAGAGCAGGACGGCGGCCACCACCACGGACAGACCGATCAGCGTGAGACCACGTGCGCGGTGGGATCCCGCGAGCCCCTGCACCACCACCATGAGGGCGACCGCCAGCGCCGCGCCCGGAAGGAACGCGATGAGGACGGCGAGGGTCACGCCGACCCCGGCGACGAAACGCCACCGTCCGTCCGCGGGGTGCGGTGGAGCGAACGCCGCCTCGACCCGCTCGTAGACGGCCGGCATGATCGCGAGCGCGACGAGCAGGTCGAGACGGCCCTGGGAGAACGCCCACATGGTCATCCCGCACAGCAGGTATGCGGCCGATGCGAGCACCGAAGCGCCCGGCCGACCCGTGAGACGAACGGCGGCGCGGTACGACAGCACCGCCGCGAGCAGCGGTGCGCCGGCCAGGACTACCTTCTGCGCCATCGTCGTGCTTCCGAACGTGAGCCACGACAGGGCACCGAGAGCACCGAGGGCGGGAGAAGCCGCCAGGGAACCACCGAGCCCCGTCGTGCGGACGCTCGACGCGAGCTCGGCCCAGAAGCCCTGGGGCCGCGCAGGGAAGGCGGGCAGCACACCTCCGGCGAGCGCCTCCGAGCCCATCAGGCCGCGGATCGCCAACGCGCCGAGGACGAGGGCGACGAACGAGCCGACGATCACCGGATGTGAGCCCACGAGCGAGGCGGTCCGGTCGCGCAGCCGCCGCGACGTCGTCTCGCCCTCGTCACGCTCCTCGATGCGTCGTTGTTCCTCGAGGATGCGCTCAGCCGTCTGGAACCATCTCGGCAAGCGCACGCCGGCGGTGCCCATGAACCGCCGGATGTCCCGGTCCTTCGTGCGCCGCTCGCGCTGGATGCGCCGTCGCGACGCCAGCGTGCCCGGCAGGTGCATGATGTTCCAGCCCCAGGCTGCGAGCAGATCGAACGCTTCCTCGAACCGGCGAGCCAAGGTGAGGAAGACGAGACGGCCGAAGCCGAGCACGAGGGCGAGGGGGATCACCCAGAGCAGCGACGCGAGGCCGTAGTTCTTGAGCATGGTGGCGATCGCGCCGCGGTCTTCCTGGTACCGGCGGCTCTGCCGGCCGCGCGCGGCGTCGTCGTCGCGCGCGACGGCATCGCGATGTCGCACCCGTGCGAGCGGCATCATCACGACACGGAACCCGGCGATGCGGACGCGCCAGCAGAGATCGAGACTCTGCTGGTGCGGTCCGATCCGCTCGTCGAGCAGCCCCGCCTTCTTCCAGGCTTCGCGCGAGATGAGCATCGCCGCCGATGACACGCTCAACACCTCGAGCACCCGGTCGAACTGTCCCTGATCGATCTCGTCGTCCTGGAGCGGTGAGTATCCGTGACCGAAGATGTCGGCCGAGCGCCCGACGTCGAGCAGCCGGCGGGGATCGTGCGCGTCGACGACCTTGCAGCCAACGACGCCGACCCGATCGATGCCCGGCAAGCCGACCGCGGCGTCGACGAGCCGCTGCAGGGCGTCGGGGTCGAGCGCCGAGTCGTCGTGCAGCAGCAGCACCAGCTCGGCCTCCGATGCGGCCGGCTGTTCCAGTGCCGCCCTGAACGCGCCGGCGAGCCCTCGGGGACGAGGCAGGGCCATGACCCGACGTTCACCGAGCGCCTGCTCGAGGATGGCGCGCGAGTCATCGGACGAAGCGTCGTCGACGCCCAGCACTGCGGTGCGCGGGTACGACTGAGCGGCGAGCGCCGCGACGGTCTCGCGGAGCCATGCGGCTGCGTCACGTACCACCAGGACGACCAGCACGGTGGGCGCGCGCTCGGGTGCGGCGGGTGGCGACTGCGTCATGCGAGGGCTCCCTCGAGCGGCGGCGAGCCTAGCACGGGGCCGTCACGGAGAAGCGGAAGGGGGGCAACCAAGCCCCCCTTCGGGATCGCGAACGATCGCGATCAGCGCTTGCGTGCTGCCGGCTTGCGGGTGGTCTTCCTCTTCGCCGCCGGCTTGCGCGCCGCCGTCTTCTTGCGCGTCGCGGTCTTCTTGCGCGCCGCCGTCTTCCTCTTCGCGGCGGGCTTGCGAGCGGCCGTCTTCTTCTTGGCAGCCGTCTTCTTCGCCGCGACCTTGCGCTTGGCCGCGGTCTTCTTGGCGGCGACCTTGCGCTTGGCCGCGGTCTTCTTGGCGGCGACCTTGCGCTTGGCCGTGGTCCTCTTCTTGGCGGCCGGCTTCCTGCGTGCCGCCGTCTTCTTGGCTGCTGCCATGCCTCCTCCCCTTTCCCTGCTATCTCGTCGAGCGGTTCGATCGAACCTCGGTGGCCGTTCTCAGGACGCCATGCGCTTCAGGCGTCGGCGTTCCCGTTCACTCATGCCACCCCAGACGCCGTAGCGCTCGTCACGTCTGAGGGCGTAGTTCAGGCACTCGATGCGGACGGGACACTCGCTGCAGATCCGCTTGGCCTCCCTCGATGAGCCTCCCTTCTCGGGGAAGAAGATCTCCGGGTCGTACTCGCGGCACCTCGCTCGCTCCTGCCAAGGGATGTAGTGATGCATGCTCTCTCTTCCCCCTCGAAATCACATCGGTGTGATTCTGAGGGAAGAACGGCCTCGGTGACAAGCTCTGCGCCGAGGAAGTTCCCTGCCTCATCCCTCGTTCCTTCACCATCGTGGCGAACCGAGCGCCGACTCGCAACCCCGTCCGCGATCGACATCGGCCGTCGCGCGACGCATGTCGCCGCGATTCACGACGCCCGGCGCGCTCCACTCCCGGCGCGCTCGTAGGTCGTCGTGCGCACCACCGGCGTGCGATCGATGGCGAGGATCGCGTCGTCGAACCGATCCGGCGTCATCTCGATGCCCCACTCCGCGCCGGCCATGCGGCTGATGGTCTCCTCCATCAGCGTGCCACCGAAGTCGTTGGCTCCCGCGCGCAGGATCGACTGACACGCCTCGACGCCGAGCTTCACCCACGACACCTGGATGTTGGGGACGAGGCCGTCGAGCAGGATGCGCGCTACCGCGTGCATGCGCAGGTTCTCCTCGAAGCTCGCGCCCGCGCGAGCCTTGCCCGCCAGGTAGATCGGCGCGTGCCGGTGCACGAAGGGCAAGGGGACGAACTCGGTGAACCCGCCGGTATCGGCCTGGATGCGCGCGATGCGGCGGATATGCGCCACCCAGTGGGGAGGCGCGTCGACGTGGCCGAACATGATCGTGCTCGAGCTCCGGATCCCGAGACCGTGCGCGGTCCGCACGATGTGCTCCCAGGTGTCGGCGGGCAACTTGCCCTTCGTCAGCACCCAGCGCACATCGTCGTCGAGGATCTCCGCGGCGGTGCCCGGGATCGTGCCCAGCCCGCGCGACCTGGCTTCGGCGAGGAACTCCTCGAAGGAGAGGTCGAGCTTGGTCGCGCCGTTGAGGATCTCCATCGGACTGAAGGCGTGCACGTGCATGTCAGGGGTGCGCGCCTTCACCGCGTCGACCACGTCGAAGTAGAACGTGCCCGGCAGGTCCGGATGGATGCCACCTTGCATGCAGACCTCGGTGGCGCCCTTGGCCCAGGCTTCCTCGGCTCGGTCGGCGATCTCTGAGAGCGTGAGGGTGTAGGACTCCTCGTCGACCTCTCGCTGCGCGAAGGCGCAGAACCGGCACCCCACGTAGCACACGTTCGTGAAGTTGATGTTGCGGTTGATGACGTAGGTGACGTCGTCGCCGACCGCCTCGGCCCGCAGACCGTCGGCGACCCGGCCCAGGGCGTCGAGGGCCGACACCCTCGGCACGGAAGAGCGCGAGGGCTTCGTCGTCGGAGATGGGTCGATGCCCGGCTGCCTTGCGGAGCGCGGAACGGATCTCGGCGTCGAGCCGCTCGGGCTCGACCCGGCTGCGCGCCCACGCCCGGGTGGTCTCGGGATGGTCGGCCTCGCCGTAGACGGTGACCGCGTCGTCGCGGAGCCCCGCGTCGGCGGCCTTCTCGAAGGCCAGTGAGATCGTGCGTGCCTTCCAGCGCACGTCGGGGTCCTGCCACGGGATCGGCTGCGCACGACGCGCCTCGTCGGTGCCCCCTTCGCCGTTCGACAGCGCACCGACGGGGGCCCGCATCTTGCCGGCGATGAAGGCTTCCGGCTTCGACGCGAACTCGGGATAGATCGTGAGGCGCTGGCGGAGCGTCTTGCCCCGGGCGGCGGTGGTCGCACGCAGGGCCTCGATCGACGGCCACGGCTTCTCCGGGTTCACGTGGTCGGGTGTGATGGGCGAGACGCCCCCCCAGTCGTCGATGCCCGCGTCGAGCAGGCGCAGTCGCTGCGCTGCGTCCGAGAGGTTGGGCGGTGCCTGCACGTGCATGTGGGGACCGAGCACGACGCGAGCGGTGGCGACGGCCGCCAGGAACTCCTCGTCACCGGGCTCGGCCGACGCCTGCATGGCGGTGCCCGGCTTCGCCCGGAAGTTCTGCACGATCACCTCCTGCACGTGGCGGTACCGCCGGTGCAGGTCACGGATCGCGAACAACGCCTCGGCCCGCTCACGATCCGACTCGCCGATGCCCACGAGGATGCCGGTGGTGAACGGCACCGCGAGACGACCGGCGTCCTCGATCGTGCGCAGGCGCACGGCGGGAACCTTGTCGGGCGAGCCGAAGTGCGGGCCGCCCTTGCCGCAGAGGCGATCGCTCGCGCTCTCGAGCATGAGGCCCATCGAGGCGCTCACGTGCTTGAGCCGCGCGATCTCCTCGTAGGTCATGACGCCGGGATTCAGGTGCGGCAGCAGTCCCGTCCGCTCGATGACCCCGATCGCGACCGCGCGCACGTAGTCGAGGGTGGAGCCGTACCCCCGCTCCTCGAGCCATTCGCGGGCGACCTGGTATCGATCCTCGGGTCGGTCGCCCAAGGGTGAACAGCGCCTCCTTGCACCCCGCCTCGGCCCCGGCTCGCGCGATGGCGACGGCCTGTTCGAGCGAGAGGAAGGGCGCGTCGAGCTTCGCGGGCGGCTTCGCGAACGTGCAGTAGTGACAATGATCGCGGCAGAGCATCGTGAGCGGAACGAAGACCTTGGGCGAGAACGTGATGGTGTCGCCGTGTCCGAGATCACGCAGCCGCGACGCGGTCGAGAGCAGGCGTTCCAGGTCGTCGCGGCGAGCTCCGAGCAGCGCCGTGGTCTCGTCGAGCGTGAGCGCGCTGCCGCGCTCAGCCCGCGCCAGCGCCCGCCCCATCTCATGTGTCGCCGAGCGAGGGGGCATGGCGGCGAGCCTACTACGCTGGTTCCCGTGAAGGTCGTGGCGCTCGCCGGCGGTGTCGGCGCGGGGAAGTTCCTGCGCGGCATGGCTCGGCTCGTGCCGGGCCGAGATCTCACCGTGATCATCAACGTGGCCGACGACATCGTCGTGCACGGTCTGCACGTGAGCCCGGACCCGGACTCGGTGACCTACTGGCTCGGCGACGTCTTCGATCGGGAACGCGGATGGGGACGACGCGGCGAGACCTTCCGGGCTGCCGAGGAGCTCCGGGCGTTCGACGCCCGCGACGCGTGGTTCAACCTCGGCGACCTCGACCTCGCGACCCATCTCGTGCGCACGTCGATGCTGCGCGAAGGGGCCACCATGTCGGCGGTGATCGAGCGCGTCGCCGCACGGTTCGGCGTGCCCGCGCACCTCATGCCGGTCACCGACGATCGGGTCGAGACGCGCATCGAGGCCGTCGACGCAGCGTCGGGCGAGCGGCTCGACCTCCATTTCCAGGAGTACTGGGTGCAACGGCGGGCCGCCGACCTGGTGAAGGGTGTGCGGTTCGACGGCGTGGACCGGTCGACGCCGGCACCGGGTGTGATCGAGGCCATCGCCGAGGCCGAAGTCGTCGTGCTGCCGCCCTCGAACCCCGTGGTCTCGCTCGGTCCGATCCTCGCGGTGCCCGGGGTGCGCTCGGCGGTCGAGTCGCGCCGCCCGGCGGTGGTGGGCATCAGCGGCATCATCGGCGGCGCCCCCCTCGCCGGCATGGCCGATGCGCTCATGCCGGCGATCGGGCTCGAGGTCAGCGCCGCGGGCGCGGCGGCCGCCTACACGGGATGTCTCGGAGCCTGGATCGTCGACGAACGGGACCGCGCGCTCGCGGATCGGATCGAGGCCTCAGGCGTGCCTGTCGTCGTGACCGACTCGGTCATGGTCGACGACGACGCGGCCGAGCGGCTCGCACGCGTCGCGCTGGACGCCGTCTCGTGACGCCACCGCTCCCTGTCACGGTGATCCCCGTCACCGGGATCGCCGAGGTCCGGGCGGGCGACGATCTCGCCGTGCTGCTCGGGTCCGCCCTGCGCTCGGCGGGACTCCGTGACGGCGACGTGGTCGCCGTCACGTCGAAGGTCGTGTCGAAGGCAGAAGGGAGGGTCGTGCCCGGGGAGGTCCGGAGCGAGGTGGTCGTGCACGAGACCGCCCGCGTGCTCGCCCGTCGCGGGGACCTCGTGATCGCCGAGACCTCGCACGGGTTCGTCTGCGCCAACGCCGGCGTCGACGCCTCAAACGTCGATGGCCGGCACGCTCGCGATGCTCCCGGTCGACCCCGATGCGAGCGCGAGATCGTTGCGCGAGCGGCTGCGGCGCGAGCTGGGCGTGGCCGATCTCGGCGTCGTGATCACCGACACCTTCGGGCGGGCGTGGCGAACCGGGGTCGTGAACGTCGCGATCGGCTGCGATGGGCTGCCGGCCGCTCGTGGACCTGCGGGGGCGCCCCGACGACCGAGGCCGGCCCCTCGAGGCGACCGAGGTCGCCCTCGCCGACGAGGTCGCTGCCGCGAGCGGGCTCGTGATGGCCAAGCAGGCCCGGGTGCCCGCGGCGATCGTGCGCGGCGTCGATCGCCTCGGAGGCGCCGACGGACCGGCGCGTGCGCTCGTGCGGCACCCGGCGGAGGATCTGTTCCGGGCCTCGCCCCTGCAGGCCCTGCACGATCGGCGGACGGTGCGCTCCTTCGGCCCCGGCGGCGTCCCGGCAGCAGCCATCGAAGACGCGATCCGCGCCGCGTGCACCGCCCCGGCGCCCCACCACACGCGACCCTGGAGGTTCACGGTGCTCACTTCCTCGGCGGCGCGCCGGGGCTACCTCGCTGCGATGGCGGCGGCATGGCGAGCCGACCTGCGCGCCGACGGCACGCCCGACGATGCGATCGACCGGCGCATCGCGGCGAGCGATGCGGTGCTCGACGCCGCGCCCGCGCTCATCGTGCCCTGGCTCACGCTCGGAGGGTCGCACGCCTACCCCGACGACGAGCGAGCGACTGCCGAGCGGGACATGTTCCTGCTGTCGGGGGGCGCCGCGATCCAGAACCTGCTGCTCGGGCTCTCGGCGCACGGCCTCGCGAGCGCCTGGATCAGCTCGTCGATCTTCTGCCGCGAGGAGGCTCGCGACGCCCTCGGCATGCCCGCCGAGTGGCTCGCCCTCGGCACGATCGCGTGCGGCCCGATGCCCGAGGGCGAGGCTCCTCCGCCCCGACCCGAGCTCGATCTGACTGCCGTCGTCGACGAACGCTGAGCTCGGGTCCCGGATCCCTGCCCGAGCCTGAAGGACCGCGCCCGCACCCCCGTGCACAAGGGTGCACCCGTGGTACTCGTCGCCGGGCGGCTCCGCTCGGCCGGACGTTGGGTACCCTCTAGCCTCCGTGCGAGCCTCCGAGCACGGAGCCCGTCCGCTGCGAAGGGAGATCCACGAGCGTGCCAAGCCCGTCCGACCAGCGCCGCCCGACGAAGGCCGAGCGCAAGGAGCAGGCTCGCCTCGAGCGTGAGGCCATCCAGCGCCAGATGGCGGCGAGCAAGCGCAACCGCACCATCGGGCTCTCGCTCGTCGCGTTGGCCGCCGTCGCGGTCATCGTGGCGGTGGTCGTGCTGCAGCCCGAGACCTCCGGCTCGAACCAGCCGGCGCCGGCCGACCTGCTGACACAGGCGCCCGCCGCGGCTGAGGCGGCGGGCTGCAGCGAGGTGCAGACCACCGGGGACTACCCCGGCGGCGCCGACAGCGGAGGGCTCGCGCACGATCAGTACCGACAGCTGCCTCCTCCGCTCGAGACGTATCCGAGCACCCCTCCCGCCTCGGGGCCGCACGCCGACTTCACGTTGCCGGCAGGCATCTACGACTCGTCGCCCGATATGGGCAGCGTCATCCACTCGCTCGAACACGGCGGCTCCGTGGTCTGGTATGCGCCCGACGCACCGGCCGACCAGATCGACGCGATCGAGGCGTTCTACGGACAGGACGACCCGGTGGGCCAGGATCGCGTGATCGTGGCCCCCTACGACTACGACCAGGCCGCAGGGCAGCTCCCCGACGGCGTGCAGATGGCGCTGGTGGCATGGCACCGGCTGCAGACGTGCGCGACGCCGAGCCTGGAGGTGGCGTTCGACTTCACGAGCCAGTACTCGGTCCCGACGACCCAGGACCGTGAGTACCTCGGTGAGGCCCCCGAGCCCGGAGGCGTGATGTAGCGGTGACGAACAAGAACAAGCGGAGGAAGGCACGGCGCGCAGCCGGCACGACCGGTCCCGCCAGGAGCCGGCCCACGCCCGTGGGTGACGAGGCGCGGCGTGAACGCAAGCAGGCGGCTCGCGAGGCGCGGGCGGCGGCGCGCAAGCGGGCCGCTCGCGACGCCTTCGTCCGGCGCGCCGCCGTGTTCAGCGTGGTTGGCCTCGTGGGGGTGGGCACCTTCTACTTCCTCACCCGAGCTGACGGTCCCCGCGAGATCTCGCAGGCGGCGAAGGACGCCGCGGTGGCGGCCGGCTGCTCCGAGGTCACCCAGCCGGCCGGAGGCGACGCGCCCGCCGGCGTGCACGTCGACGAGGGCGTGCCGATCGAGTACACGCAGAAGCCGGCCACGTCGGGAGAGCACTACGGCGGGCAGGTGCTGCCGAGCACGCCGGACGCCTACGACGAGCCGATCCAGAGCGAGCCACCCGTGGTGCACTTCCTCGAGCACTCGGGGATCATGCTGTACTACCGCGCCACCGGCGAGGGCGCCGCGTCACCCGAGGTCGTCGACGCCCTGGAAGCCGTGGCGGCGGACCGGCGCATGACGGTGGCGGCGCCGTACGAGGGCCTGCCGGGGGGCACCGCCGTCGCGCTCGCCGCCTGGGATCAGCTGGAGACCTGTCCGGCGGCGATCACGGCCACGCAGGCGACGACGATCGCCGAGGGATTCAGCGACGCGTTCGCCTGCACATCGAACGCCCCGGAACCCAACGTCGGCGAGGAGTGCTGACGGGCGAGCCGTCACTCGACCCGGCACGGACGCGACCGCTCACACACGATCGTGCCGTGCTCGAAGCGCGCGAAGGATCCTCCGCTGCCGTCGGGGCGCACACGGCTCGTCGGGAAACCCAGACGCCCGTCGGTGCCCGACCGGTCGAGGTACTCGTCGAGCACCCGCCCCCACAGCGCGTGAGCGCCCGTGCCGGTCTTCGCCAGGATGCGTCCGCGGTCGAAGATCGCACGGCTCCCCCGCCCCGGGTTCACCGGCACGACGCGTGATGCGGGCAGGCCGATCCTGCTCGAGGACCCTCCGATGCCCCGGTACTCGGCGTAGATCGCGCCCCGCAGCCAGACCGTGACGCCGGCCCGGGCGTTGCGGAAGATGGCTCCCTGCTCGAAGCGCTGCCGGCTTCCTCCTGCGACGTCCTGGATCGCGGACGCCGGCAGCCCCGGCCGGCACATCACGTCGTCGTATCGGTCCCGGATGGGTCCGGTGATGTTGCGGTTCGTGCCGATCCAGATGCGCCCGTCCCAGGCGCCGATCGCCCAGCGCAGCTCGGAGCCGGTGATCGATGCCGACCCGTTCGCGCCCCGGACCCCGGCCGAGATGATGCGCCCGCCGGCTCCCCGCCGCACTCCGGTGAAGCCGCGCACCCTGCCGATCGGACCCGTGTACGGCGCGAGCCGATCGGTGAGGGCCCGCGCCGTGTACGACCGCTGCCAGTCGGTCCACGGGTTCGCCGGGGTGCTCTCACCCGGATCGCACTCCGCCTTGAGGTAGGGCACCGCGTAGGCGTCGTTGCCCCCGTGCCAGACGTCCTCGACCGCGTCGGAGTGACCGCCGTCCGATGCCGCGAAGAACGCCTGGATCACGGCGCCCCGGTGGGTGACGACCTGACCCCGCGTGTCCTCGACCGCGGCGACCCATCGGTTCCCGTCGGGACCGGTCTCCTTGCTGGAACCGACGTAGACCTGGTCGTTCGTGCCGTCGGTGATGTCGCAGTTGCACTGCGCGTTGGGCGAGTACCGCTTGACCTTGTAGGTCGCGAACGTGCGACCGGCGACGGCCTGCGCGCGCAACGCGGCCCGCGGCCACGAGCTCGGCATCTCCCCGAGCCCGTACAGGTACTGCTCGAACGGCGATCGGCAGCACCAGCCGCTGGTTCCACATGCCGCCCCGCCGGTAGAGGTCGAACTCGAGATGGCCTCGATCGTAGGCATAGCCGACCCCGCTCACGGCGTCGGCCTCGGGGACGAAGGCCCGAGCACGAGCCCCGTAGGTGGCGATCAGGTCGAACGACGCCCCACCCCACGTGTGACCTCCGACGAGCGTGCCGTCGTGATCGCGCACGGCGAACCCGGTCGCCTTGGCCCGCAGCGTCCAGCGTGCGCCCGGCAGGGATGCGGCCGACGCGCGTGCCACCCTTGCGCGAGACCCACAACCGCACCGGCCCGTCCTTGGCACCGACGTGGATCGCCGTGCGATCCCAGGTGAGCCCGACCCGGATCGTGCGCACGGGCGATGCGATGCGTTCCACCCGCGTTCCCCGATAGAAGTGCTTGACGATGCGCTTGTGCGTCCATCCCATCTGAGCGAGGCCGTAGGCGCCCCACTGCGACATGCCGATGCCGTGGCCGAATCCCGATCCGAAGAAGCGGAACCCGGTCGTGCGGCCCGACGCCGGGCGGCGCGGGTGGAGGCGAGCCCGTGAACGGGTCCTCGGTCACACCGGGAACGGTCGTGCCCGGGCCCGCGGCTCCAGCCATCGGCAGACCCGTTGCGGCGGGAAGCGCGATGCAGAGCGCGACGGTCGCCACGGCGATGCGCGCACGCCACGTCATGAGGTGCTCGCCTCCCCGTGCGCCTGCACCCGTGCGTCGACGAGCCGCGTGTCCGGCGGCACGTGCGCACCTTCCCCCAGCACGCTCCCTTCGACCGAAGCGCCGTCGCCGACGACGGCGCTCGATGCCAGCACCGATCCGACGACCCTGGCGCCAGCACCGATCGCCGCGTCTCGATGCAGCACCGAGTCCTCGACCGTCGCGTCCGGGCCGATCGTCGCGCCCGCTCCGATCGCGACCCACCGCCCGAGCCGGGCGTGCAGGTCGACGACCGCGCCGTCGGCGACCCAAGGGGCCGGGTAGGTCACGCCGTGCACCTTGCCCTCGAACATGTCGAAGTGCGCCTGCAGGTACTTCTCGGGGGTGCCGAGATCGAGCCAGTAGGCGTCGGCGACGAAGCCGAACACCGGGTGACCCTGCGCGATGACGGCCGGGAAGACGTCACGCTCGATCGATGCGCTCTCGCCGGGCGTCCAGGCCCCGAGCACGGCCGGGTCGAGCAGATAGGTGCCGGCGTTCACGTCACCGGGAACCGGATCCTCCGGCTTCTCCCTGAACTCCAGCACCCGGCCTTCGCCGTCGGTGGCGACGAGGCCGAAGGCCCTGGCGTCGTCGACGTGATGCAGCGCGATCGTGACCGCGGCGCCGTGGGCGTCGTGGAACGCTCGCATCGCCGTCAGGTCGAGGTCGGTGAGGATGTCGCCGTTGAGTGCGAAGAACGGTTCGTCGCCCGTCGCCTCGAGCGCGTTCACGATCGCGCCACCCGTGCCGAGCGCGTGGGTCTCGGTGATCCATGTGATCGCCGGCTCGCCCCGCCTCGCCTCGATGAACGGGTGGAACTCGCGCTCGAGGTAGGGAGAGCTCAACACGACCTCGTGCACGCCGTGCCGCCCGAGGTGATCGAGCACGTGATCGAGCGCTCGCCGGTCCATCAGCGGCAGCAGTGGCTTGGGCACGGTCTCGGTGAGCGGGCGCATGCGCGTGCCCTCTCCCCCGACCAGGATGACCGCCTTCATCGTGTCGTGATCCTTCCTCGCAGCGCTTCGAGCTCGGCGCGTGCGCGCAGTGCGACGCGAGCCGCCGGAAGCGTCGCCCGGCGCCACCCGTCGGCACGGTGCTTGCGGTAGTAACGGTAGATGCTCCGGGAGTGCATCAGCAGCATCTCTCGGCTCCGGCCCGTCGAGACGCCGATCTCGTGCACGATCTCCACCTCGGGCGTATACAGCACCGCGAGGCCCGCATCATGCATGCGCGTGGCGATGTCGAGCTCCTCCGCGTAGAGCGGGAACCGCTCGTCGAGCGGGCCGACCTCGTCGAACACCCGGCGCGGGACGAGCATGCAGCAGCCGCTCACCCAGTCGACCTCACGCTCGGTCGTGCGATCCCAGCCCTCGAGCCGGTAGCGGCGTGTGAACGGGTTGGCCGGCAGCACCGACCCCAGGAACGCATGTCCGACGGCGTCGACCACGCTCGGGAACCGGCGCCCGCTCTCGTAGATCGTGCCGTCGGAGTTGCGCACGAGCGGGCCCACGATGCCGGCCCGCGGGTGCGCCTCGGCCACCCCGACGTAGTCGGCGAGCGTGCCAGCCCACCACTCGACATCGGGGTTCAGCAGCAGCACGTGTGGGGCGGCGGTCGCCTCGATGCCCTGGTTCCACGCGGGCGAGAGGTAGACGTTGACGGGATTCTCGATGAGCCTCGCCCACGGATGCGCGGCGACGGCGGCGGTATGCGACCCGTCGCGAGATGCGTTGTCGACGACGAGCACGTCGAGCGTGATGTCGCCCCGGTGCCGCTCGAGGGACGCGAGGCATCGCTCGAGGAAGCCGCCGGTGTTGAAGTTCACGATCACCACGGCGAGCTCGGCGGCCTCGGGAGCCACCGTGACCGGTGCAGCCGCGGCCGTCACTGATGCGGGGTCTGCGCGACCAACACGATGCCCAGCATGATGCTGAGCACGCCGATCCATCGCAGCGGCGGGATCTGCTCGTGCAGCACGAAGCGGTCGGCGAGCAGGATGAGCGCATAGGTGAGCGACGCGAAGGGATAGGCGAACGAGAGCGACGCGCGAGAGAGCACCGCGAGCCAGACGAAGGCCGACAGGCCGAACAGCAGCAGGCCGCCCCACACCGCCAGCGTGCCCGCGACGTCCTTGAGCGAATGGGCGTTGAGCTGCAGCTCGCCGCTGTTGGCGGCCACCTGGTTCATGCCGTGCTTCAGGGTGAGCTGCGCGATGGCCGCGAGGGCCACCGACAGCAAGATCAAGCCGATCAGCATCGTCCGGTCCTTCCTTCGGGCGGGGAACCCGGCGGCGCGCTCGGCGAGCAGAGCGTCGTGCGCGTCGGGGTCGGTCGCAGGCGGGTTGGGGTTCACAGGTCCTCCACGGCCGCCGAGGGCGCGACCTCGAGACGGGCGGGAACGCGCACATCGTCGGGCACCTGCAGCAGGTATCGCTGGGTCTGCACGTGGAAGATGCGGCCCCCCGGCGAGGCGAGGCCGATCGTGACGAAGTACTTGCCTCCGACCCACGCGGCCGGAGGCACGCGGAAAACGACGCGCTTCTTGCCGTCGACGGGGCCGACGTCGACGCCCAGTTCGCTCGTGCGCCCGTCGACCACGGCATGGTTCGTCGATGCCGAGACCACGGCGAACGACACGTCGAGATCGTCGACGGGGCCGTTCGCCTGCACGTCGACCGCGATCGTGAGCTCGGCGCCCGGCCATACCGTGCCGTTGCCGTCACCTCCCGAGTCGAAGCTCACCCCGACCACCTCGACCTCGCGGCTTCCTTCTTCGGGAACGAACTCGGGGTCGCGGCTCAGCAGGCGATGTCGCAGCTCTCGCACCACCTCGGCGGGCTCCCCGTGCATGTGCAGCAGCCCGTGGTCGAGCATGACCGCCCGGTCGCACACGTCGACGACCGTGTCGAGCGCGTGCGTGACGAGCACGATGGTGCGTCCGTCGCGCTGGAACTCACGCACGCGCTCGACGCATCGCCGCTGGAACGATTCGTCGCCGACCGCGAGCACCTCGTCGATCAACAGGATCTCGGGATCGACGTGCACGGCCACCGCGAACCCCAGCCGCACCAACATGCCTGAGGAGTAGAACTTCACCTGGTTGTCCATGAACCCCTCGAGCTCGGCGAACCCCACGATGTCGTCGTAGACGCGGTCGGTCGCGCGCCGGTCGAGTCCGAGGAACGATGCGTTGAGGAACACGTTCTCCCGTCCTGTGAGCTCCGGGTGGAAGCCGGCGCCGAGCTCGAGCAGCGCGGCCATGCGCCCCCGCGAGCGGATCGTGCCCTGCGGTCGGTCGCAGGATGCCGGCGATGCACTTCAGCAGGGTGGTCTTGCCCGAGCCGTTGTGGCCGATCAGGCCGATCGACGATCCCTGCTCGATGTCGAACGAGATGTCGCGCAGAGCCCAGAAGTCCTCCGCCTTCGATCGGGTGACCAGCAGCCGCTGCTTCACGCTGCTCGGCCGTTCCCGATACAGGCGGAAGCGTTTGGAGACGCCCTCGACCTCGATCGCGGCCGTCACCAGGCGCTCAGAGCTCCTCCGCGAAGTCGCCCGCGCGCCGGAAGAACGAACGCCACGCGAGCAGCAGCAGCACGCTCGAGACCGCGAGCACGATCGCGAGCACGCCCGCCTGCCACGCCACCGAGACGTCGGGCAGCACCTGCTGACCCTGCTGCACCGGGGCGCCGTAGAGCGCCCGCTGGAAGCCGAGCACGATCGGAGCGAGCGGGCTGGCGAGGTACAGGTGCCACAGGCTCACACCGCCGACCTCGCGAGCCGCGAGCTCCTGCTGCACGAGCGCGGCCTGATAGACGATCGGGGTGACCCAGAACCACACGAGCAGCCCGATGTTCAACAGGTGGCCGACGTCGCGGTAACGCACGTTCACCGCCGAGGACCAGAGCGTCACCGCGGTGGTGAACACCAGGAGCGTCACGAACGCGAAGGGATACAACACGAGCGCCTGGGCGCCGACGCCGTGACCCGACACGACGATGAATACGACGAGCACGCCGGTCTGCAGCACGAAGTCGACGAGGGCGACGCCGATCGAGGCGAGCGGCAGGATCTCCCTGGGGAACGCGACCTTCTTCACCAGGTTCGAGTTGTCGATCACCGAGCTCGAGCCGGCCAACAGCGACGCCGAGAACAGGTTCCACGCGAGCAGACCCGAGAGCAGGAACACCGGGAAGTCGGGCACCCGGTTGTCGAGCACGAGCACGACGAACGAGAACACCCCGAGGAACACCATCGGGTTGAGCAACGACCAGACCGCTCCCAGGAACGAGGCCGTGTACTTGACCTTCAGCTCCTTGCGCACGAGGTTCGCGAGGATCTCTCGGTACCCCCACAACTCGCGTAGACGCCGCACGGGTCGCAGATGCGGCGCCTCGGAGGTGCGCTCGATCACGGTGGCGGTGGCGATGGGTGCGAGCTCCTGTCGAGTCACGTGCGGGGCCGGGCCGGCGGCACGGTGAACCCGCAGGTCAGCGAGGCGATGAGTGTAGCAACGGGGACCGGCCGGCCCGGTGGCGAGGCTATGACGATCGTTCGGCGTTGCGGCGAGCGGCGGCCACCTCGGCCCCCGGCTCGAAGCTCTCAAGCGCCCTCGCGTAGTCGAGCCCGAACCCCTCGAGCACGAGGTCTTCGGTGATGCCGGCGTCGACCAGCGATCGCCCCCAGACGGCCAGGGCCTTGCGAGCGGGATCGCGCACGAGCGCGAGCGTCTCGGTGATCGCGCGCTCGTAGCCCCGGGCGCTGGCCTCGCTCGTTCGCAGGCGCTCGACGTGGGCCGCCGCGGCCCCGCCGACGCGCGCGCGCAGGTCGTCGTCGTCGCGCAGTCGCAGCAACGCGCGCGCGAGCTCGTCCGGATCGGCCGGGCCGGGGGCGATCCTCATCACCGCCGCGTCGGGCACGTCGAGGTAGGTGCCGGTGGCGCTCACGACGCTCGGCGTGCCCGCCTGCATGGCGCGGCTCAGGGAGCCGCTCACCTCACCGCGGTGCGGGAAACGCAGATCCACGACGGCGTCGGCGGCCACGAGCCAGGCGAGGAAGTCGGCATCGGCCACGTCGGCGTGCACGCTCACACTCCGGCTCATGCCCGCCGACGCGACGATCGGTTCCACGTCGTAGGCCTCGATGCGCCGGCCGACGATCGCGACGTGCGCATCGTGACCGAGCTGGGCGGCTGCCCGAACGAGCGCATCGAGCTGCTTGGCCTCGTTCATGTCGCCGGGCGCGACGACGAGGAAGCCGGGAGCACCGACGCTCGTCCGCAGCTCGCGTGCTCTGCCGGCCGCGCGCTCGAACGCGTCCGGCGCCTCGATCACGGGATGCGGCACCACGAACACGGGTGTTCGGCATCCGAAGCTCTCGAGGTATCGCCGGCCGAAGTCCGAGTGCACGACGATACCTCGGGCGCGGCGCGCGACGTGCGCGCACCACGGCTCACGGAGGGGCTCGTTGCGGATGACGTCGGGGTCGGTCACGTGAGGGCGCAGCCGCGCCGCCTCGCGTGCCGCCATGTAGCCCAGCGGCTCGCCCGCCGCCTTCAGACCACGCACGAAGTCGTCGAGCGCGAGGTCGTGCAGCACGACGAGCGCGCTCGTCAGGTACGCCCCCCGGTAGATCTCCAGATGGAACTCCACGTTGTTGCCGAGCTGGAAGACGCCGAGGTGGTATCCCGGGAACCTGCCCGCCAGCCGGCCTTCCACGGGCCACACGACGTCCATCCGGATGCGGTCGGCGAAGCCGATGCGATCGAGGCCGCCCAGCACGGCCTCGTCGTAGGTCGCGATGCCCGTCGGCGCCGGCGGCAACGGGCCGGCGAAGACCACGTCGCCTTGCGATCCCGCTCCCCTGCCGTGCTCGACCTCGACGCCCGAACCGGCGCCGCGCAGGCGTCGTCGGAGAGCGCGTGCCGAATGCATCAGTCGAGGAGCCGCGCGACGATGTCTGGCCAGCGCGGCACGTCGGCGCGCACGAGCGCGTGCCCCTCCCTGCCCATGCGCTCGGCCCCGTCGCGATCGTTCCAGAGGCGATCGAACGCCTCGGCGATGGCCCTGGCCTCGGCCGGACGAACGAGCCCGGTCTCCTCGTCGCGCACGAACTCGAGCGGCCCGCCGCTGTCGACGAGGGTCACCACCGGACGCGAGGCCGCGAACCCCTCGATCGTGACGTAGCCGTAGTCCTCGTCGTACGGACCGAAGTAGACGCCGAGCGCACCGCGGTAGAGCTCGCACAGGCGTTGGTCGCTCACCCCGATCTCGAACGACACCCGGTCGGCGAGGCCGTGCTGCTCGACCTTCGATCGCAAGACGGGCTCATCGGGACCCCGGCCGACCAGCACGAGACGCACGCCCGTCGTGACGTGGCGCATCGCCTCGATCGCGAGCGACTGGCGCTTCAGGCTCTCCATGCGGCTGGGGAACACCAGATAGTCGCCGAGCCGTTCGGAAGGCGAGTCGAGCAACGCCTCGGCGATCTGGCTCGGGTGGTACAGGGGCTCGGCCGCGATCCGCAGCGAGCTCCAGAGCCGGTCGCGCACGTTCTTCGCGTTCGTGAACACCCGCTTGGCCTCACCGAGAGCGACGCGGTCGGCTTCCCAGACCATGTCCCTGACCTTCGCGCCGTCGTCCTGACGCTTCAGGTCCGCGTAGTCGGGGTGATCCCAGAGCTCGTAGGCCGTGCGGTGCTGGTGGATGAGCCACACGATCTTGCGCTCGTGCTGGGCAAGGTAGGCGGGGAACTTCAGCCCGATCACCGCGTCGACCCGCAGGCCGTTGGATTCGGTGATGTCGAAGCTCCGCCAGACCGCCATCTGATGGGCGAGCTGGCTCGGCGGGTACCACTTGCCCGCGATCTGCACCAGGTCCGCTTCGTGGCCGGCGTCACGCAGCGCGCGCACGAGGGCCTCGGTGTGCGACTCTGCCCCGCCACGCACGAACGCCGTCTGCGGATGCAGCACGGCGATCCTCACGCCGGTCCCCCTCGCTCCTCGGTGGCGCGCTGCTCGTGACCGGCCGCCTCGACCGCCTTCAGTCGATCGACCTCCGCCTCGAGGACCATGACCTTCTCGGCGAGGCTCGTCGTCAGCTCCGCGTGGTCGGCGAGCAGCCGATCATAGCGCCAGGTCGCAGGACGCATGAGACGCCACAGCCGCCGCTTCAGCTGACGCCGCCACGTCGACGGCGAGGCCAGGTTGCCCTCGCCCATGGGGATCACGGCGGACTCGTCGATGCGCATCTGGGCCGCGAAGTCGTGCAGGCGATCGCGGATCTCGGGCGTCAGCATGCGGGCGCGGGCAGCCGTCTCACGCGCCCAGTACATCTCGCGGAGCAGCGCGCGCTGCTCGTCGCCCGACTCGGGCAGCGATCCGTCCGGCCCATCGTGCTGGGGCGCCGCTTCCGGCGGATCCTGGTCCACCATGGTCTCGGAGGCTAGCACCGCTTCGCGACGCCTCCTGCGGCCGCTCGGTCACCCGGTCTCGTCGCCGACCGCGCTCTCGTCGGCCGAGCGAGCCCAGATCGCGAAGTCCTGCGCGTTTCCCCGGTGGTCCTCGTTGAGGAAGACGACCTCGACGTCGCGGAAGCCGGCGTGCTCGGCCATGAGACGCAGCGTCTCGGGGTGCCCGGGCCACGTGTGCGTCACGTCGGCGACGAAGTAGGAAGCCACGGCGTCGGGGTTGAGCCCGTTGATCGTCTCGATCAGCATCGCGCCGCCGGGCCGGAGCATCGCGTGGATGCGCTCGAACAGCGGGATCCACTCGCCTCGGGGGATGTGCTCGATCAGTTGGATCGCACTGACCGCTCCCGGGGGCTCGCCTCGGCGCGTCTCGAGGTAGCCGTCGACCTCGGCGAGGGTGGCATCCAGACCCTTGGCTCGGCACACCTCGATGGCGCCCGGCGAGCTGTCGACGCCGTGCACGCGCCAGCCCCATTCCTGCACGAGCTCGCAGAGGTCACCGAGACCGCATCCGAGATCGAGCCACAATGGCTGGACGCTGCCGACGGTCTCGTCGTTCGCCACGATCTCGTCCCGAAGCGTGACGGCGAACCGTTCGTACTGCCGTAGACGCGCGATGACCGAGGAGGCGTCGCCGCGCATCCGCTGCTCGAACGCCCAGTAGTAGGCATCGTCGACGACCGGTGCGCCGACCGCATTCGAGCGGCCGGCTGGAGCGATGGCGCGCAGCTCCGCGAGGGCCCGGTCCAACCGGTCCAGATCACCGTGCGCACGGTCGAGCTCCTCGGTGATGCCACCCACCCGCTCCGCGAGCTCGAGCGCCACGGCTGCGAGCTCGGTCGCCAACCGGTCGGATCGCCGCGTCGCCGGTCGGGTGAGCCGGAACACGCCTCGCTTCACCGCACCCTTCAACGCGGAGCTGGATGTGAGATACGGCTCTGCCGGAACCGTTTCCCCCTGCTCGGTCCGCAACCGCTCGACGAGGGTGCGCAGCCGATCGCGCAGATCCTGCTCGGCCTCGGCACCGATCGGGCCCTCGTCGCTCACGGCGACCGAGCCTAGCACCGGCCCATCGGTCGTTCGTCACCAGACATCGCCGGAGCGCCAGTCGCAGGTGATCGCGGCGTCGAGGTCGAGGTCCGCTGGGGTCGTCGGTGTGCGCACGACCATGATGAAGCCATCATCGTCGGGTGTGCGAACGACGCCCGTGCTCGTGCGGACGCCGGTCGGTCCTCTCCAGCGTTCCCAGCCCAGCCGCTCGTAGAAGTGGAAGAGACCGGTCCCGAGGGCTCCGAGCTCGTACCTGTCGGCGATGCATGCACCGACGGCGAGCATGACCTGTGTCGCGTGGCCGCGGCGCCGGTGCTCGAGCTTCGTCGCGACGGCCTCGACGTAGCCGGCGTGCAGTTCCCGGCCCCCGGTCTCGAGCACCCGCTCGACCACCGACGCGTGGGACACGATCGCGCCGTCGATCTCCAGCAGGAAGTGTGTCCCCCCGATGGCGCTCGCCCAGTCGTGGTCCGAGTACGTGTCGCCCTCGTCGGCCCATGCGGCATCGAACATCGCCCTCAGGCTCGTCAGTTCCTCACTCGACAGCCTGCTCGTCTCCGCCGTACGGACGGACCTCATGCTCGGTGACCAGCTTCCTACGGTTCGAAGTAGATCGGCCCATCGCAATCGTCGCGCAGCGGTAGCGGGGTCGGCTGCCGAGGTTCCTGCTGGAAGTCGAATGCGCTGAGCATCGGCGTGGCCCGCCGATCGCGCTTCGTGAGCTTCGTGAGCCCCCAGTTGTCCTCGATGAACCGGAGCACGCTCGAGAACTCGCCGAGCTCGTGCGAGACGTGCCCGGGCTTCGCGTACGGGGAGAGCACGATCATCGGCACGCGGATGCCGAACCCGAACCCGTCGACCTGCGGCGGCGGAACGTGATCGTAGAAGCCGCCGTAGTCGTCCCACGTGAGGAAGATCGCGGTGTCCTTCCACATGTCGCTGCGCATGATCGCGTCGATCACCTCGGTCGACCAGTTCTCCCCGTGGCAGAAGTTGAACTCGGGATGCTCGCTCAACTCGAACCGCGGGGTGATCCACGTGACCGGGGGCAGCGCACCGGCCTCGATGTCGTCGACCACCCGATCGACCGGGAAGATGTGCCGCTGCCACTTCTCAGGGTTCTCGCGGTACCGCCGGATCGCGGCGTAGGCCGACCAGATGTACCCCCGTTGATCTTCCTGGGCCGCGTAGTAGGCCCACGGGATGCCGGCCCGGTTCAGCAGATCGCCTTCGGTCACGAAGTCGAAACACGGTCGCACGCGCCTGACGATGCCTTCGCTGTCGGTGACCTCGACGAGTTGCTCGGGAGGTGCGTCGCAGCCGAACGTGTTCGAGCCGAGGCCGGGCCGCCGCCGGGGGTTGTCATGCGCTCCGCCGGACTGCGCGGCGATCGTGTAGAGGTGGTTGGGGAACGACGGGCCGTGCGCGCTCGCGAAGACGTTGTCGAACAGCGTGTACTCCTTCGCCCACCGCCAGTAGTTCGGGAGCTGATCCTTGTGGAGCTGCGTGTAGGCCCACCGCTCGGCGGACTCGCTCTGGTTGAACCCGTCCATCGCACCCCCGTTCCACGCCGCGAGCGCGCACGCGTAGCAGTGCGGGATGTCCTCGCGGGTCGCCTGGTCGGTGCCCCGCACGAGTCGGCGCTCGACGCCGCGGTCCATGCCCACGGACACGCCACGCGCCCCGGGGAACCTCCCGAACAGGTGGTCGAAGGTCCGGTTCTCCTTGATCAGGAAGACCACGTGCTTGATCGGCCATCGGGTCGGGAAGATGCTCGCGTCGACCTGCCGGGCGACCGAAGGGCTCGACGCGATCGGCGACGGAGCGGTGGGCAACGGCGCCGTGGTCTGCACGTCACCATCGGCCCGCACGCAGGCAGCGGCCACGAGGGAAGCAGCGAGCACGGGCACCAGGCGGCGCATCGGCGGAGTCTATCGATGCAGCCGGAGCGCTCAGGGCGTGTCGAGCGCAACCGCGAGGAAGTCCTTCAAGCCCTCCTCGAGTGACGGCATCGGATCGATGCCGAGGTGCGGCGTGAACACGCTCGTGAGCGCCGAGTAGACGGGCCGAGGTGCGCGCAGGGCGAGCTCGCGAGCGAGCTGAGGCTCGACCGAGCCGGCAGACCCCGTGAGCTCGAGGATCCGAGTGAGCACCTGGAACCACGAGGCCGGCTCGGGACCCCCGAGGTGGTAGACACCGAAGCGGCCGGTCAGCGCGAGCGGCAAGAAGCGTTCGGCCAGGTGACCGACGAACGTGGGGGACCCCCAGCGATCCGCCAGGCCACCCACCGTCTCACCGGCGACCAGGCCACGGACGGTGCGCGAGAGGTAGTCACGGCCTCCGCCGTAGACGTGGCCCACACGCACCACGAACGAGGCCGGTGCGATCTGGCGCACGAACCGCTCCCCCGCGAGCTTGGATCGTCCGTAGACCGACAGTGGCGAGGGCTCGTCGGTCTCGTCGTAGGGAGCCCCTTTCGCGCCGTCGAACACGTAGTCGGTGGAGACGTGCACCAGCGTCGACCCGCTCGCCCGCGCCGCCAGGGCGAGATGCTGCGGGCCGAGGGCGTTGTCGCGGAACGACCTCGGTTGATCGGTCTCGTTGTCGTCGACCCTCGTGAAGGCGGCGAAGTTGAAGATGACATCGGCCATCAGCGGTTCAACGGTCTGGCGGACGGCGTCGTGGTCGCCTACGTCGAGAGCGGCATGATCGAACGCGTGCAGCTCGTGATGGGAGGGAAGCTGTCGGACGAAGGCGCTTCCCAGGTCGCCGCCCGCCCCCGTGACGACGAGCCTCATGCGTCCGCGCCCTGTGCCCGAGGCGCCGTCACGACCGGCACGACGTGGTCGGCTTCCAGCGTGTCGAGGTGCCGTCGGTACCAGTCGACGGTGTGGGCGAGCGCCTCACCGAACTCCCACCTCGGGCTCCACCCCAGCGCGACGAGCCGGTCCGAGCGCAGGCCGTACCTGAAGTCGTGGCCCGGCCGGTCGGGGACGAGCGTGATGAGGTCGGGCCGGGCTCCGGCGAGCTCGCAGATGCGCCGGGCGAGCTCGAGGTTGGACAGCTCGTGTCCCCGGCCGAGGTTGTAGACGGCGCCGAGCTCGCCGCGATCGAGGACCGCCAGCGCGCCGCGGACCCAGTCCTCGACGTAGAGGAGCTCCCGCCGCTGCTGGCCCCGGTCGTACACGGGCACGGGCAGGCCGCGCAGGGCGTCGATCGCGAAGGTCGGCACCACGCGCTCGATCTGGCGAGGCCCGAAGGCGTTGGTGCCGCGCACCACCACGACGGGCACGCCGTAGGTGGCGACGGCTGCAGTGCAGAGCATGTCGGCCGCCGCCTTGCTCGCGGCGTAGGGGCTCCGCGGACGCAGCGGCGCATCCTCGTCGAACAGCCCTCCAGCCGGATCGCCCTCGCCGTACACCTCGTCGGTCGAGATCATCAGCATGCGCGTGCCGTGCCGGCGCACCGCCCCGAGCAGGGTCTGGGTGCCGATGACGTTCGTCACGAGGAAGCCGTCCGGATCGTCGATGCTGCGATCGACGTGGGTCTCTGCCGCGGCGTGCACCACGGCGTCGGCCTCGGCGAGCAGAGGCTCCACCACGCCCACGTCGCGGACATCGCCCTGCACGAACGTGAACCGGGCGGCGTTCCGATGCCGCTCGAGGTTCGCGAGGCTTCCCCCGGCCGAGAGACGGTCGAGCACCGTGACCCGGTTCCCGCGCTCGATCAGCGCGTCGACGAGGTGCGAACCGATGAACCCGGCGCCGCCGGTGACCAGCACATGTGCATCGGACATACGGACCCCGGTGACTCGGTGGATCGGAAGAACAGCGGGAGATCGGGCGTTTCGAGCGAGTCTACCCGCGGGCCCGCTCGTCGGCTGCTCGCAGCGCCGCGGCGGTGCCGCGCGCGGTCGCCTCCCAGGTGAACCTCGAGGCTCTGGTGAGGCCCGCGGCCGAGAGCATGGCGCGCAGGTCGGCGTCGTCGAACAGCTGCGCCATGCCCTCGGCGATCGCCCGCTCGTCACGGGGATCGACGGCGATCGCAGCATCACCCGTCACCTCGGGCAGCGACGACACATCGGAGGTGAGCACCGGCAGCCCCGCCGCGAACCCTTCCAAGACCGGGAAGCCGAACCCCTCGTAGAGCGACGGGTACGCGAGCATGCTCGCGCCGGTCATCAAGGCGACCTTCTCCCGGTCGCTCACGTAGCCGGTGCGAACGATGCGGGCGCGAGCCGCGGCCGGAAGCTCTGCGATGAGGTCCTCGAGCCGCTCGGCCGCCCTGGGATCCCACCGCACCGGACCACCGGCGATCACCAGGCGCGTCCCGGGGGGAAGCGTCGCGAACGCACGCACGAGCGTATCGAGGTTCTTGCGGGGCTCGATGCCTCCCACGAACAGGGCGTAGGGCTGGTCCACCCCGTACTTGCGTCTGACCGCCTCGACGGCCTCGTGCGGGGCCGGCGCGAACGCCGACATGTCCACGCCGAGGGGCGTGACCGACACCCGGGCCTCGTCGACCTCGTGCGCCGCGAGCAGATCATGTTTCGTGGAGTGCGAGGGCACGAGCACGCCGGCGGCGCGGTGCAGCCACTCGTCGAACCGGCGGCGCCATCGAGCGTCCATGTGCGGTGCGGTCTCGGGCAGCCGCTCGTACGCGAGGTCGTGCACGACCATGACCACGCCGGGGCTCGTCGTCGCCGGGGGCACGAAGTTCGTCGCGAGCAGCACGTCGAACTCCACCGACCACTCGATGCGAGGCACGCCGAGTCGCGACGACATCGGTCCGAACACGCGTGCCGGGAACCGGGAGGCCTTCTCGGTGAGGTTCGCCGCGTGCACGCCCGTGAAGAACGAGCGCGGGCGGAACGCTCCCTTCGCGTGCAGGTACCACGCGATGTACTCGCTGGCCGGGTCGGCGTGCGGCAGGTGTCGGATCACCTGCTGCGTGTACTGACCCACGCCGGTGCGACGTGGGTCGAGCGCCGGCCGGGCGTCGATCACGGCTCGCATGAACCTCGGAGCTTACGCCGTCTCCTTCCGTGTGCCGCGGCCCGCGAGCCAGCCGGCCGCCGCCGACGCCAGCCAGACGAACGCCAGGCCGCCGGCCATCGGGACGACGAGCGCCGGGTCTTTGCCACGCTCGTCGAGCTCGCCGGCGAGCTGGGCCACGAACCATCCCCAGAACCACAGCCCGAGCGCCCCGACGACGATCGCCGCGTAGGCGCTGACGCGTCCCGGTGCCCGGGCGCCTGCGACCGACGACTCCTCGAGCGAGCGGAACCCCAGCACGATCGCCGCGGGCGAACTGCTGGCCATCACGAAGGGTCCGAGACATGCGAGCAGGAACGCCGAGAGGGCTCGGCGGCGTCCCGGTACGGTGCGAGCAGCGGCATCCACGCCGAGCATGCTAGGCCCGCTGCGGCGACGGCGGAACCACCGAACGGCCGAGATCCGCGTGCGACGCCGGAGCGTCAGTCGAGCTCGACCCGGCTCTGATCGCCCACGATCAGGCGGTGGGTGCCGCCTCCTCCGGAGTGCCGCACGTCGACCCGTTTGCCCAAGACCGACCCGACGAGGCCGTGCACGTCGGCGATCGTGCACTCCTGCATCACGATCGAGTCTTCGATCTCGCTCGCCACGATCCGGCACGAGTGGCCGATCGAGACGTCGGGGCCGAGGGTCGAGTGCTCGACGACCGAGCCCTCCCCGATGACGAGTGGCCCGCGGAGCACGCTGCCCGTGACCTTCGCACCCGCGCGCACGACCACCGGGCCCTCGATCGTGGTGGCCTCGTCGAGCTCGCCCTCGACGCGCGTCTCGGAACCGGCGAGGATCATGCGGTTCGCCTCGAGCAGATCCTCGGGCCGGCCCGTGTCCTTCCAGTAGCCGCTCACCATCTCGGCCCGTACCTCACGGCCGGTGTCGAGCAACCACTGGATCGCCTCGGTGATCTCGTACTCGCCGCGCCCAGAGGGTTGCAGCGTGCGACAGGCGTCGAGGATCGAGCGCCGGAACAGGTACACCCCGACGAGCGCGAGATCGCTGAGCGGCTCCGTGGGCTTCTCCACGAGTCGAACCACCCGGTCATCCTCGAGCACGGCGACGCCGAAATGCTCGGGCTCGGCCACCCGCGCGAGCAGGATGTGCGCGTCGGCATCGCTGCGCTCGAACTCCTCGACGAACCTGTTCACGCCGCCGAGCAGCACGTTGTCGCCCAGGTAGAGCAGGAAGGGCTCATCGGCCAGGAACGCCTCGGCGGTCATGACGGCGTGGGCGATGCCGAGCGGCTGATCCTGTTCGATGAACTCCACCCCGAGGCCCCACCGCGAGCCGTCGCCGACCGCTGCGCGGACCTCCACGCCCGTCGCGCCCGTGACGATGCCGACCTCGTCGATGCCGGCGGCGGCGATCGCCTCCAGGGCCTGGAACAGGATGGGCGTGCCCGCGACCGGGATGAGCTGCTTGGCGTTGGTCGACGTGATCGGACGGAGGCGGGACCCTTCCCCGCCCGAGAGCACGAGCGCGCGCATCAGATGCCTGCGGCCGGACACTCGGCGGTCGCCGGGGCCTCGCCGACCGGCGCGGGGTCGTAGGACCCGTCGACGAAGACCACCACCCGGTCGGGCAGGCCGTCGACCCGCTTCAGCTCAAGCGTCGGGAAGTACTTCTTGACGACCTGCGCTTCCTGCTCGGCGTCGGGGGCGTGCGCGATCACGCTGCCGGGCGCCTTCTTCGCGTACCGGTCGAAGGTCGTGAGCCCCGGCGAGATGTCGAACCCGGCCTGGGAGAGCACGCTCTGCACGTCGGTGGCGGCGCCGCGTGAGGCGTGGTCGACCACGAGCACGGGGATCGTCGCTTCCGACGGTGGCGTGTAGACCGCGACGCCCGTCGAGCCGAGCTGTCGCCCTTGCCGGACCGCCTCGAACATCGCGTCCGCTGCCGGGTCGAGCTCGATGACCGCGAGCCCGTCGATCGTGGTCGCGACACCCGGCACGGTGCGGAACTCCGCCGCGCCGGTGGAGATGCCCTCGAGCTGTCCCACCAGGTAGGCGAGATCCGGGATCTTCAGCCCGTCGTCCCGTTCCAGGTTCGCGAGGATCGGTTCGATCTGGAACGGGAGCCTGGCGAGCTGGTCGGGCTTCAGCAGCTCGTTGACGACGGCCCGAAGGAACTGCTGTTGCCGGGTGATGCGGAAGAAGTCCGGCGCGGCGCCGTCGCACCGCAGGTGCCTCGTGCGCACGTAGGCGAGTGCCTGATCCGCCGGCAGCGTCCGGCACCCCGGCCGGACGAGGAGTCCCGTGTAGGGATCGGCGATGTACCCCTGCTCCTCGTAGTAGACGGTGCCACCGCCGGGCGCGGCAACCGACCCCGGCGTGTTCACGTTCTCGGCGGAGATGCACATGTCGACGCCGCCCAAGGTCTCGATGACCCCTTGGAAGCCCGCCAGATCGACGTAGAGCACATGGTCCACCCGCAGCCCGGTGAGTTTCTGCACGGTGCGAGCGACGAGCCGCGGTCCACCTCCGTCGACGCCCCCTTCGAACGACGCGTTGATCTTGTCCCACCCTCGCCCTGGGATCCGCACCCACAGATCCCGCGGGAACGACAGGATGATCGCCTTCTCGAGGTTCGGGTCCGTGTGCACGAGCATGATCGTGTCGGCCCGGTTCTCGCCCCCGATCTCCTGGTCGGTGCCGAACTGCCCGAGCTCCTCGTCGGTCAGGCCCGCGCGTGAGTCGCTGCCCAGCAGGAGGTAGTTGCAGACGTCGCGTGCGCACGGGTCGTCGGAGGTCTCCGACGAGCCCCCCGGACGATCGTCCAGGAAGTCGTCGTTCGTGCCCACGTTCCCCGCTCGGACGTAGGCGACGAGCCCGTACGCGCTCGCGACGCCGACGAGGAGCGAGATCGTCGCGGTGGCCGCGATCGCGACCCGTCGCCACCGCCCGACCCCGGTCGACGCTCCGGCTTCCGTGCGAGCCTCGGACATCGTGCAAGCGTACTCGCGCCTCCTCACGCCTCGCCGCCCTCGCCCGTGGTGATGGTGTGTCGGAGCCGTGGCGGGCGAAACCGGGTCGTCCGGCACCCGCGGCGGCGATCGCGACCCGGCGCACGGTGCCGGATGGGATAATCGCGCGACAGACCAGGAGGCCGGATGAACGACACGGTGACGGTGACGCTCGTTGGGATCGATGCAGCGCTCGCCGACGAGCTGGAGAACGATGAAGGGGTCGACGTGCGGCGAGCCGTCGAGAGCACCGACGAGCTGGCAGCCGACGAGCAGGTCGATGCGATCGTCGTGTCGATGCACGGACAGGGGCCGCTGGAGCTGCTCGAGTCGCTGCGTCGCACCCTGCCCGAGGCGGCGGTGATCGTCATCACCGAGGTGGACCGCGAGACCGACGGTGCGGTCGCCATGCACGCGGGGGCCGAGGATCACCTCACGCGGGGTTCGATGCCCGAGGGGCTGCTGTCGCGCTCCGTTCGGTACGCCGTGTCGATCCGGCGGCTGCGACGCGAGCTCGCCACGACCGACGAGGTCACGGGTCTGCCGAACCTCCGCGGGTTCGTGCCCATCGCGGAACATCACCTGCGCATGGCCGACCGGAGCCGCGATCCCGTGGTCTTCCTGTTCGTGCGCATCGAGGGGGAGGTCGCGCCCGACGATGTCCGCGAGGCCGCCGAGGTGCTGCTCGACGCCGTGCGCGACGCCGACCTTCCCGCGCGCATCACCGACGACACGTTCACGGTGCTGCTCACCGGCGAGGCCTCAGGGGCCGAATCGCTCGTGCTCTCGCGGCTCGTGGAGGCGATCGCCGTGCACAACTCCAAGCAGGAGCCGCCCCGTCCGCTCTCGCTGTCGGTCGGCAGCGCGCTCTACGAGCCCGAGGCGCCGAACACCCTCTCCCAGATCCTCGAGACCGCGGGGCGCCGGCTCCACGAGCACGTGGAGGGCTGATCCATCCATCCGGCTTGCACGTGCGAATGTGCGGTGAGACGAGCCCCGCTCCGCGGAAGGTCGTGTTCGTGCAGGCAACGCTGGCGTCGGTCCGGAGTGCGCTGATGGCTGCCCTCGAGGCGCCCGAGGCGCGCGACCGCGACCTGCTCGCTCGCGTGCTCGAACGCGACGAAGACGCGTTCCGGGGACTGTTCCATCGGTATGCATCGTCGGCGAAGGCGTTGGCGCAGCGCGTGGTGCGTCAGCCGCACCTGGCGGAGGAGATCGTGCAGGAAGCGTTCATGGCGGTGTGGAAGGATCCCGCGGGGTACGACGGCGAGCGCGGCTCGGTCCGGGGCTGGCTCATGGGCATGGTCCACCATCGTGCCGTCGACCTCGTGCGCCGCGAAGAGGCGCATCGGCGCCGCGCCGAGGCCGCGATCCCGCACGCCGTCGAGGAGCAGGGCGACCATGCCGACGACGTGGTGCGCACCATGGCCGAGCCCGGCGAACGCCAAGCCGTCCGTGCGGCGCTCGACGACCTTCCGACCGAACAGCGCGAGGTGCTCGAGATGATGTACTTCGACGGGCTCTCGCAGTCGCAGATCGCGGGCACGACGGGCATCCCGCTCGGCACGGTGAAGTCCCGCACCCTGCTCGGCATGCGGCGCATGCGCCGCGCCCTCACGGAGGTCGAACGATGACGCCCGATCATGCCGTGATCGAAGAGCTCATGGCCGTCGACGCCCTCGACGGGCTCGACGGCGACGACCGTGAACGCCTGCGGCGGGAACGCGCGGCCCACGGCGACTGCGACGAGTGCCGGGCGCTCGAGCTCGGATTCGCGGAAACCGCGGCGCAGCTCGCGACGGCGCTCGAACCCATCCCCGTCGACGCCTCGATGGTCGATCGCATCCTCGCCTCGTCCGCTCCAGGTGCCACGACGCCGGCTCCCGTGCCCGAGCGTGAACCACCCGACGAGCTGTCTGCCCGTCGTTCCATCGGATCCCGGGCGTGGCAGACATGGACCGCCGCCGCGGCCGCCGCCGCGGTGGTCGTGGCGATCGTGCTCTCGCTCGCACCGGCGTCCGTCGAGACCACCGTGTCCACGTCGCAACGCGTGGTGCGGTTCGGCGGCGACACCGAGGCGACGCTCGCCATGGCGTACACGCCCGGCCGTGCGGGAGCGGTGTTCTTCGGTGCGGGGATGGACGATCCCGGGCCCGACGCCGTGTACGAGATCTGGATGCTCGAGGACGAACGCGCCACGTCGGGAGGCTGCGTCACCCCCACGAACGGTGTGATCGCGCTGTCGGTCGACGCGAGCATCGGGGCGAGCGAAGCCATGGCGGTCACGGTGGAGTCCGCGGACTGCCCTGCGACGCCGGCCGGACCCACGGTCCTGCAGGCCGACCTGACCGTCCTCTGACGAGCCTCCTCTCGGGGAAGCTTGTACTGCAACGGCTTTCCGCAACCTTAACCAGGTGTTGCACGGGCGTTGCACCGCCGCTGTCTAGCGTGATCGATGACGGGGGACGGCCCCGCCCGGCGGAAGGAGTGCACCACTCATGAACAAGCGATCGGCGCTCGTGGTCTCGGCGGGGCTGGTGCTGACCCTCGTCGCAGGCGGCCTCGCGGTCGTCATCGGCATGACCGGCCCCACGATCAGCAGCGGAAGCCCCCGGACCGACACGCAGGTCGAGCCGATCGTGCGCACGGTCAAGCGAACCATCACGGTGCGCAAGCAGGCGAAGGCCGACCCGTCGCCGGTGGTGCAACGCTCCTCGTCCGGCACCTCCGAGTCCGGCGATGGATCGTCCTCGTCCTCGAGCGGGGGTTCCGAGCGTGAGGACAACGGAAGCGAGGATCCCCACGAGAGCGAGGACGAAGGGTCGGAGTCCGAGCAGTCCGAAGGGTCCGAGCACGAGGACGAGGACGAGCACGAGGACTCGGACGATGACTGAGCGCGCAGCCCGCCGCACACGATGGAGCCGCGGGCGCGTCAGGGGCCTCGCATGGGCCACGGGGGTCGCGACCTTCCTCACGGGGATCGGGGTGCTCGGCGCGTCTCCCATGCCCGAGCGGTCCCGCGATCGAGCGGCCTCCTCACGAACGGAGCGGCCCCGAGTGATCGTGCGTCGGATCACCCGGCGTGTGGTGATCGTGGAACCCGCCGAGCGCGCCCCCGTATCCGTGGTGCCCGCGCCCACCACGACGTCGTCGAGCTCCTCCTCATCCGGTGGTGGCGGCTCGGCGCCCGCGCCCCCCGTCACGGGGGGGTCGTGATGCATCCGCCCGACGCGCACCGACGTCGCGACTTCCGGTCGATGGGCACCGTCGTCACGGTGCTCGGGCCCGACGTGCCGGCGCTCGAGCTCGCCGCGCGGATCGTCGTCGACACGTTCGCCGTCGAGGAGGAACGCTTCAGCAGGTTCCGCGCGCAGAGCGAGCTGTCGCGGGTGAACGCGGACGCCGGATCGCCGACGGGTGTCTCCGAGCCCTTCGCCGAGGTCCTCGCCTTCGCCCTCGATCACGCGGAGCGCACCGGCGGCCTGTTCGACCCCACCGTGTTGCTGGCCATGCATGCCGCCGGCTACGACCGCGACCTCGATGAGGTCATCGAGGTCGCTCGCGGCGTGCTCCACCCCCCGGTCGCGTGCGGACGCTGGCGGGAGGTCGAGGTCGGCGGCGGACGGGTGCGGGTTCCCGAGGGCGTCGGTCTGGATCTCGGCGGGGTCGCCAAAGGTTGGACGGTCGACCGCGCCGCGGAGCGCGCACTCGACGCGGGCGTCGCCTGGGCGCTGGTCTCGGCGGGTGGCGATCTCACGGTCGTGGGCGATGCCCCGGCGCTCGACATCGGGGTCGAGGACCCCGACGAGGCCGGTCGCACGGTCGCGTCGCTCCGACTGCGCGAGGGGGCGATCGCCACGTCGTCGACCCGGCGCCGTTCGTGGGGGCCCGGGCTGCACCACGTGATCGACCCCCGAACCGGATCGCCGTCGGCGACCGGCATCGTGCAGGCAACGGTGTGGGCGCCCACCTGCGCCGAGGCCGAGATCGCATCGACGGTCGCGGTGCTCGAGGGGGCCGGAAGCGTCGCCACGCGGGCGAGCCTGCTCGTCGCCGACGACGGCACCGTGTACCGGTCGTTCATGCACGATCTCGTCGGGTCGGCGGCATGACGACCTGGGTGCTCCTGCGCGCGGCCGGCATCGGCAGCTACGTGATGCTGTTCCTCGCGGTCGCCTGGGGACTGGTCGCCACGACCTCCCTCGTGACGAAGCGCGTCTCGAAGCCGGCTGCCAACCTCTTCCACGCCTTCGTCGCCTCGGCGGGCCTGGCGCTGCTCGGCGTGCACATGGGCCTGCTACTCGTCGACGAGTTCATGCCCTTCTCGGTGACGTCGCTGATCGTGCCGATGGCCTCGGCGTACCGGCCCGTCGCGGTCACCGCCGGCGTGATCGCCATGTACGCCGTCGTCGCGATCATGGTCACGTCATGGCTGCGGAAGCGGATCGGCACGGTCTGGTGGCGACGCGTGCACGTGCTCGCCGTGCCGATGTTCACCCTCGCCCTCGGGCACGGCGTGTTCGCCGGCACCGACACCGAGCGGCCGTGGATGTTCGGGTTGTACGCGGTGACGGGGCTCGCGGTCGTGTTCCTGACCGTCGTCAGGGCGCTCACCTACGGGTATCGCGCACCGCGTCCGAGCACCGCGGAGCGTCCCGCCTCGCGGCTGAAGTCGCCCGAGGCCGCCTGAGCGGGCCGGGCCGCCCGGCCGCGATGCTCAGCCGCTCGCCATGTTCGCGAGTACCAGCCGCAGGATGCCGCCCGCCAGGAAGGCGTCGAGCTCGGCACGGGCGTCGATGCGCACCATGACTTCGAACGAGGTCGTGGATCCGTCGCCGGCGACCGCATCGACGTGGGCTCGTTGACCGGGCTCGATGCCGGCGCCGAGCCCGCCCACCGAGTAGGTCTCGGTGCCGTCGAGGCCGAGCGACGCTGCTGAGTCGCCGGCCATGTACTGGAGCGGAAGCACGCCCATGCCGACCAGGTTCGATCGGTGGATGCGCTCGTAGCTCTGCGCGATCACGAACCGAACACCCAGCAGCAGCGGGCCCTTGGCGGCCCAGTCGCGACTCGAACCGCTGCCGTACTCCGCGCCCGCGAGCACCCCGAGGGGGGTGGCGTCGCCCCGGTAGCGTTCGGCCGCGTCGTACACGCTCGTGACGTCGCCGCTCGGAAGGTGGGTCGTGAACGATCCCTCGGTGCCGGGCGCGAGGTCGTTGCGCAGGCGGATGTTGGCGAAGGTGCCGCGCATCATCACCTCGTGGTTGCCGCGTCTCGCGCCGTAGGAGTTGAAGTCGACGGGCTCGACGCCGCGATCACGGAGGTAGGCGCCGGCGGGTGAGTCGAGCTTGATCGATCCGGCGGGCGAGATGTGGTCGGTGGTGATCGAGTCGCCGACCTTCACGAGGATGCGGGCACCCTCGATGTCGCCGCCGGGCAGAGCTTCGTCGGTGCGCTCGAAGAACGGCGGCTCGCGCACGTAGGTGGAGTCGGCCGCCCAGTCGTAGACGGGGCCGGTGGGCGTCGGCAGCGCTTGCCAGTGCTCGTCACCGTCCCAGATGCGGCCGTACTGGGTCGTGAACTGCTCGTCGGTGATCGCCGTCGCGACCGCGTCGCGGACCTCCTCGGGGCTCGGCCAGACGTCGCGCAGGAATACGGGCCCGTCGGCCCCGATGCCGATCGGATCGGTCGTGAGGTCGAGGTCGAGACGGCCGGCCAGCGCGTACGCCACGCACAGCGGTGGCGACGCGAGGTAGGAGGCTCGCACCTGCGGATGCACACGGCCCTCGAAGTTCCGGTTGCCGCTCAGCACCGCGACCACGTTCAGGTCGTGCTCGTCGACCGCCTGCGCGACCTCGTCGATCAAGGGTCCGGAGTTGCCGATGCACGTCGTGCATCCGTACCCGACGAGCGCGAAGCCGAGCTTGTCGAGGTAGGGGGTGAGTCCGGCACGATCCAGGTAGTCGGTGACGACCCTGGAGCCCGGCGCCAGCGAGGTCTTGACCCATGGCTTCGTCTCCAGCCCCGCCTCGACCGCCTTGCGCGCCAGCAACCCGGCGGCGACCATGACGCTCGGGTTCGACGTGTTCGTGCAACTCGTGATGGCGGCGATCACCACGCTTCCGTGCCCCACCGTCGTCTCGCCGTCGGCGGGCTCGGTCACGTCGTCCTGACCCGGGATGCGGTCGACCCGCGGGTTGCCGCCCTCGGCGACGAACCGTCCGATCTCCGTTGCCTTCGGGTCGGGCTCGGCGTGATCGCGGAACGCCGCGACGAACGAGTCCCAGACCTCGGGCAGCGCCACCCGGTCCTGCGGGCGCTTCGGGCCGGCCATCGACGGCACCACCGTCGAGAGGTCGAGGTCGAGCACCTCGGTGAACATCGGTTCCGGATCGCCGTCTCGGCGGAACAGGCCCTGTTCCTTGGCGTAGCGCTCGACGAGGTCGACCCGGTCGCCGCGTCCCGTGAAGGTGAGGTAGCGCAGCGTCTCGTCGTCGATCGGGAAGTACGACGAGGTCGCGCCGTACTCGGGGCACATGTTGGACAGGGTCGCCCGGTCGGCGATCGAGAGCGACGAGAGGCCGTCGCCGAAGAACTCCACGAACGCTCCGACCACGCCGTGGGCGCGGAGCATCTGCGTAAGGGTGAGCACGAGGTCGGTCGCGGTGGTGCCTGGCGTGAGCGCGCCCGTCATGCGCACGCCCACCACGACCGGCTGCGGCAGGAACATCGGCTGGCCGAGCATCGCGGCTTCCGCTTCGATGCCGCCGACGCCCCACCCGAGCACGCCGAGCCCGTTGATCATCGTCGTGTGCGAGTCGGTGCCGACCAGCGTGTCGGGGAACGCGACGCCGTCGCGCGCGGTCACGACCTGCCCGAGATGCTCGAGGTTGACCTGATGGCAGATGCCGGCCCCAGGCGGCACGACGCGCAGCCCCTCGAACGCCTGCTGGGCCCATCGCAACAACGAGTAGCGCTCGCCGTTGCGCCGGTACTCGAACTCGATGTTGCGTTCGTACGCCTCGGGCGTGCGGAACAGGTCGACCTGCACGGAGTGGTCGATCACCAGGTCGACGGGGATCGAGGGCTCGATCGCGAGCGGATCTGCGCCTGAGCGCTGCGCGGCGCTCCGCATCGCAGCGAGGTCGACGATGGCCGGCACGCCGGTGAAGTCCTGCATCAGCACCCTCGCGGGCATGAAGGCGATGTCCGCGGCTGCGCCCGGCCACGCCGCGAGCGCCCGAACGTCGTCGTCGGAGACGTCGCGGGTTCCGGCGCGACGGAGCAGATCCTCGAGCAGGATCAGCACGGTCTTCGGCAGGCGCGCGAGGTCGGCACCGAGCGCATCGAGTCGGAACAGGTCGAGCGGGCCCTCGGCGGTCTCCAACCGCCCTCGCGCTCCGGCGAGATCGCTGCTCACAGGTGCATCAGTCCTTCCACATGAGGTTGCTTCCATCCTCCCACGAGCGATCGCCGTCCCGAGAGCGAGCGGCTCGCCACACGACCAACTGCAGCGGCCGCGACGGGCCGCAGAGCGCGCTCGATCATCGAGCCGCGATGCCGGAGACCTCGAAGCCGACCGCGCGGGCGGCGAGCGCGAGCTCGGCGTCGTGCGTCGCGAGGGTGAGCTCGGGGACCGCCTCGCGGGCGGCCAGTGCACTTGCGAGGTGGATCGCATCGAGGGAGCCCAGCGTGGTCGGGAAGGGCTCGGCCGCGCGGCGCAAGATCGGCTCGACGATCGGCACCACGTCGATGCCCTCGAGGGTGCGCATCACGCTGGATCGCCGATCCGCAACCTCCTCGTCACCGAGGGACAAGCGGATCCGAGCCCGGTCGACCGTCCGCAGACACTCGACGGTGATCAGCTCGCTGGACACGGCGTGCTCGATCCGCTTCCAGATGGAGAGCTTCCGGGGTTCACCGAGGACCACTCGCAGCACCACGGAGGCGTCGACGTACACGTTCACCGCTCGCGGCGCTCCTCCGCCAGCAGCTCTGTCGAGCTGATCGGCCATCGAGTCGGCCGATGCCGCTCGTCCCTGACCGACTGGAAGCTCCGTCGAGCCGGGATGAGGTGGACAACCTCCGCGTCCTGCGGAACCGGCACCAGGCGCGCGACCGGGCGGTCGCGGTGGGTCACCTCGATGGCGGCTCCTTCCTCGACGGCCCGCAGGTGTTCTGAGAGGTGATCTTTCAACTCGGCGATCTTCACCCGTCTCATGGCCATATCTAGCCATAAAGATGGAGCGGCGTCAACCCTCCCACGCCTAGGGCGTCAGCACGTGCTCGAGGACCACTATGTCGCCCCGGACTCGGCGTCGCGTGCGGCCTGTACGGCTTCCTTGTGGGCGAGCCGTGCCTGACGTCGGAGCCGGGCCTCCCGCTGGCGGCGCCGCTCGTCGTCGGTCTCGACCACGAGCGCGGGCACCGGTCGAGGCCTGCCCTCGTCGTCGATCGCCACGAAGACGAGGTAAGCGCTGTTGGCGTGGCGCATCGTGCCCGTGACCGGATCGTGTGCCTCCACGCGCACGCCGCATTCCATCGAGGTCGTGCCGACGTCGTTGACCGTCGCCAACAACACCACGACCTCACCGATGTGCACCGGCTCCAGGAACGTCATCTCGTCGATCGCCACGGTGACCGCGAGCCCGCCCGCGTGGCGCACAGCCGCGAGCCCGGCCGCGGTGTCGACGAGCCGCATGATCACCCCGCCGTGCACCGTGCCGGCGATGTTGACGTCGGTGACCTCCATCATCTGCGTGAGGGTCACGGCCGACTCGCTCACGCGCTTCGGAGCGTGGGGCGCACCATCGTGGGTCATGCGCGGCATGGTACGTCGAAGCGGGCCGCGCACAGCCATTAGCATCACCTGCGTGCGACGCATCGCCCTCGCGCTGACCTTCGTGCTCGCGTCGTGCGGGAGCGATGCCGACCCCTCGCCGCCCACCCCGACGCTCCCGCAGAGCCCGAGCCCGGTGACACCGACCGTAGGCGGCGGCTCGCCCCAGCCGTCGCCACCGTCAGCGACGCTTCCCACGCTTCCCGATGGACTGCCGGACGCGTTCAGTGAGAACGTGCCGGCAAGCGCACTCCCGGTGAACGCGCTCATCGCTCGGGGCGACGAGGTGACCGGAGTGACGCGCGCGCGCACGAGTGCAGGCGAGGCCCTCGTGATCGCCTTCGCGACGCCGGGCCCGGACCCGTTCCGGCTGGCGCGAGGCTTCGTCGTCTGGCGGCGATCCGATGAGGACGGGCCTCCGTGGCAGGCGGTGTACGGGTTGGCGCACGGCAAGGGCGAGGGCGTGCTCGCGATCACGGCGGATGTCACCGATCTCACCGGCGACGGCAGCGACGAGGCGCTCATCCGGGAGGACACAGGCGGCTCCGGCGCCTGCGCCACGTATCGGGTGATCGATCTCGCGGCGGCATCGCCGATCTGGACGCGCGCGCTCTGCGACGCCGAGGTGCAGCCGAGCCCCGACCCCCTCGGTCTCTCCGTCGTGGCGCGCGTCTACGAGCCGGGCGATGCTCACTGCTGCCCAAGCGCGATCAGTGAGCGCGTGCTCGCCTGGCGCGACGGACGGTTCGTCGAGGTCTCGGAGACACTCACGCCTCTCTAGTCCAGACCAGACTAGCCTTGAGCGCGCAGCGATCGGCACATCTTCCGCTCGGATACATGTTCGACGCTACCCGCACGCCTCGCTCGCGTCTGTGACGTCCGTCACATCCGACCGATATCCCCCGGGATGCTCGACGGGTACGATGCCGCGCTCGTGAGAGCGCAACTGACGACGGGCTCGGCGACACGCGAGCAGGCGCTCGCCGTCTTCCGCGACGATGGATGCGGACAGTCACGCTCGTGGGGCAACGGGCCGGGCGACCGATACGCGCGCCACCGGCACGACGAGCACAAGGTGCTGTTCTGCCTCGGCGGATCGATCGTGTTCCACACCGACGACGGTGACCTGGAGCTGGCTGAAGGCGACCGACTCGACCTTCCGGCGGGCACGACGCACGCCGCGACGGTCGGTCCGGACGGATGCGAATGCATCGAGGCGTACCGCGATCGGGAAGCGACCAACCCGTGAAGGTCGCGTTCCACGTCGATCAGCTCTGGTTCCCCGCGCCGGGCGGCATCGGCACCTACGTCCGCGAACTCGCGCGCGCCCTGATCGAGGAGGATCCCACCCTGCACCTGTTGCCCTTCCGCTCGCGGTTCGAGGCGGGCGAGCCGCCCTCCCCGTGGCTCGGCACGGCGCCGCCGGTCACGGTGATCGATCGGCCGATCCGATGGCTGTATCCACGCTGGAACGTCGCGGGACGACCGGCGCTCCCCCGCGAGTTGGCCGATGCCGCGATCGTGCACATGACGAACCCCGCTGCGATCGCGCCGAAACGGCGCGGCCAGCGGCTGGTGGTGACGGTGCACGATCTCGCGTTCGTGACCCACCCGGAACTGTTCCCACGGCGCTGGCGCATGCTGTATCGGGCCGGCCTGCGAGCGGTGGCCCGGCGCGCCGACGCGATCCTGGTGCCGTCGAGGTTCACGGCAAGCGAGCTCGGTGAACATTCCGACGTGGACGCCGCGAGGGTGCACGTGACGCCGCTCGCGTCGTCGCTCCCGACGAGCGTGCCGGAACCGCACGACCTCGACTCCACGCTCGCGCGCCTCGGCGTCGCCCGGCCGTACATCCTGTCGGTCGGCACGCTCGAGCCGAGGAAGAACCACGCCCGCTTGATCAGGGCATACCGGCACCTCGCCGCCGCGGGACGTGCCCAGGCGCTCGTGCTGAGTGGTCCACGGGGATGGCTCGACGAGGAGCTGACCCGCGAGCTCGACGCCGACGGCCCCGGGCTCGTCGTTCACACGCACGCACGCGACGACGCCGAGCTCGATGCCCTGTACAGGGGCGCCGACGTCTTCGTGTACCCGGCTCTGTACGAGGGCTTCGGCCTGCCGGTCGTGGAGGCGATGGCACGCGGCGTGCCGACGATCGCTTCCGACGGCTCGTCGCTCCGCGAGGTCGCCGGTGGAGCGGCGCTGCTGGTCGACCCGCTCGACGAGCAGGCGATCGCCGACGCGATCGGGCAGGTGCTCGACGACCCCGCCCTCGCCGCGGACCTGCGCGCCCGTGGGCTCGAGCGCGCCTCCTCGTTCTCGTGGCAGGAAACCGCCCGGGCCACGCTGCGTGTGTACCGTCACGTCGTGGGTGCGCGATGAAGGTCACGCTGATCTCGACGGTGAAGGACTGCGCCGGCGCGGCTCCCGGCTTCCTCGCATCGCTCGCGGCGCAGACCCGCGCGCCCGACGAGGTCGTGATCGTCGACGGTGGATCGACCGACGGCACCGCCGAGGCGTACGAGGAAGCCGACGGCGTGACGCTCATGCGTGAACCCGGCGCGAACATCTCCCGCGGGCGCAACGTGGCCCTCGCGGCGGCGACCCACGATGTGATCGCGGTCACCGACGCCGACTGCGAGCTCGATCCCCGATGGCTCGAGGCCGTCGTGGCGCCGATCGAAGCCGGCGCTCAGGTGGCGATGGGCTGGTACGAGCCGGTGGTCGAGACGACGTTCGACCGTTGCGTGGCGGCCGTGAACCTTCCGCTCGACGCGCGCGGCGTCGACGCGGCGCGGTTCAACCCCTCGCACCGGTCGGTGGCGTTCCGGCGCGAGGCGATCGACGCCGTCGGCGGCTACCCCGAGTGGCTCCCGATCGGTGAGGACATGTGGGTCGACCAGCGGTGGCGCGAGCTCGGCATGGACATGCGCCTGGCTCCCGACGCGGTCGTGCGGTGGCGGTTGCGGCGGGGCCTCGCCGCCACCTGGCGCCAGTACTTCCGGTACGCGAAGGGCGATGCGCAGGCGGGCATGCACCCCGAACGTCACGCGGTGCGGTTCGCCGTCTACGCCGGGCTCGTCGCGGCGCTCGCTTCGGGCCGCACGGGGGCGAAGCTGCTCGCCCTCGCGGGCGCGATCGCCTACGCGCGCACGCCCGTCACGCGCGGATGGGCGCGATCACGCGGACCGCGCGACCGCGCCGTCGCCACCGCCGCCGTGCCGGCGCTGCTCGGCTTCCTCGATGCGGCCAAGATGGCCGGCTACGCAGCCGGGTTGGCCGACCGGGTACGTCGCCCGCGCTGAGGGGCCGCGAACGACGCACCCGGCTCGGATCTCAGTCGTCGTCGACGACGTGGAGCCTCCACACCCAGCGCATCTCGCCGAACACGTCGTCGAGCGACCTCGACGACGATGCGGTGGCGACCTTCGCACAGGGGCCTCAGCGATGAACACGAACCCCTTCGGTGACCGACTTCGACGGCCCCGGATCGGCGTCCCAGATGTTGTTCTGCGGGAAGTCGATGATCTCGCCCGGCGATCGCGCCACCCAGGACCGCTGGTGGCGCAGACGCTTCCCGTCGATGAAGACGCTCATCTCGTGTACGTCCGGACTGAAGTCGTTCTCGAAGTTGTCGCGCGCGCAGGCGCGCAGCTCTGCCCACGTGTCGCCGAGGCCTTCCGCGGTCGAACATTCCCAGAAGCCGATCGGCGAGAGCAGGAGCGCTGCATCGTCGGGGCACAGTGCAGTCCGCTCCCGAAGGGCCGAGGAAGACGATCTTGCCGCCGCGCTGCTCCGCACAGTTCACGGGGACTATCGGGATGCGGATACCGGGGTTCTGCGGCGCCGGGATCTCGGTTGAGCCAGACCTGGAACGCCCCCATGCCATTCGGCGTGGCTCCACCCGAACGGCTCCGCGTCGGGGGGATAGAGCTTCTGGGCGGCGGCGCCACCGTGGTCGGCGGACGCCGGCACGCCCATCGCGAGGGCCACGGTCGTCGGCCGCGAGGAACACGAACGACTCGTCTCATGGACGTGCTCCTTCCTCTCGACGGTTGTCGATACCAAGCGTCAGTCGCTCGTCGACGACGTGGAGCCTCCACACCCAGCGGAAGGTCTCGTCGCCGATAACGTCGGCTTGTGTCTCGATGACGATGCGGTGACTCCCTGGCTCAGTGGCCGCAGGATGAACAGGAACCCCTTCGTCACGGATCTGCTCGGCCCCGGCTCGGCACCCCAGATGTTGTCCTTCGGGAAGTCGATGATCTCTCCGGGCGTCGTGTGCGTCACCCAATCTCGTTGGTGGCGCAGCCGATTCCCATCGATGTAGACGTTCTGGTGGTAGAGGTCCGGGTCGAGGTCTCGCGCGAAGTTGTTTTTCGCGCAGGCGCGCAGCTCCGCCCACGTCTCGCCGAGACCTTCGGCCGTCGAGCATTCCCAGAAGCCGAAGTGGGGAACGACGACGAGCGCGGCGTCATCCGACACCGTGCAGTCCGCCCCAGACGGGCCCAGGAAGACCACCTTGCCGTTGCGCTGCTCCGCGCAGTTCAACGGGCTGTCGGGATGCACGCCCGGGTTCTGCGGCACCGGGATCTCGTTGAACCAGATCTGATACGCCCCCTGCCATTCCGCCTGGCTCCACCCGAACGGCTCGGCGTCGGGGGGATACAGCTTCTGGGCTGCGGCGCCGCCGTGGTCGGCCGACGCCGGCACGCCCATCGCCAGCGCCACGGTGGCCGCCGCGAGGAACACGAGGACTCGCCTCATGCGGATGCTCCTTCCCGCGGGCACGTTCGTGAGGGGGGGAAGTTGCCCTCGGCGGGATTGCTCTGCGGCGACACCCTATGCCTCGGCCACGAGGCCTGTAAAGACCCGTGCTTGACACGTCGGCTCCGGTGCGCGCATAACGTGCCCGATGAGCGATCGGGCGCGAGGGGGCATGTTCCGCGCCGCGCTCTCCCACCGCGACTACCGGTTCCTGCTGAGCGGGCTCGCGATCTCGGAGACCGGCAACTGGCTGTACGCGGCCGCGAGCATCATCTACATCTTCGAGGCGACCGGATCGACATCGTGGATCGGTGTCGCAGCGGTCGTCCGGTTGCTCCCCTACATCCTGTTCGGTCCGATCGGCGGAGCGATCGCCGACCGCTTCGACCGGCGCAAGGTCATGATCGTCTCGGACCTCGCGCGAGCGGCGCTGATGGGCGTGCTCACGGTCGTCGCGCTGTCGGATTCCACGCCGGCGGTCGTGACCGCGATCGTCATCGCGTTCGTCAACAACTCGTTCTCCGCGCCCTACTACCCCGCGGTCACAGCGATCACGCCGTCGGTCGTGACCGAAGAGGACCTCGCCGCGGCCAACGCGCTCTCGGGCACGATCGACAACTTCGCGCTGGCGTTCGGCCCGGCGCTGTCGGCGGTGCTGCTGCTGCTCGGCGACCCTCCGGTCGCGTTCGCGGCGAACGGTCTCACGTTCCTCGTCTCGGCGTTCCTCGTCACCCGGATCGCGTGTGCGAGGCAAGGTCGGCGAGGTCGAGGTCGAGGCGACCCTTCGGTCGCGCATGGTGGCGGGCGCTCGCGCGATCAGAGGCGTCGCGCGAGGCGATGCTGCTGGTCGGGCTCTCGATCGCGTTCGGGTTCACGTTCGGACAGGAGATCGTGCTGTTCGGCCCGCATCACCGAGGAGTTCCTCGGCATGAGCCTCGACGCGACCGGACTGCTGTTCGCCGCGCCCGGGCATCGGCGGCATCCTCGCGACGGCGACCGCGGGAAGGCTCGCATCGCGGAGCCACACGGCACGGCATCCTCGCGATCTCGGTGATGGTCGCGGGCATCCCGCTCACGATGCTGTCGGTCGTGCACGCGCCCGATCGCCGCGTACCTGCTGCTGACGGTGGAGGGCGCCGCCGTGATCATCGCCGACGTCGTCTCGACGACGACGTTGCAGCGGGTCGTGCCGGAGGAGCGCATCGGCAGCGTTTTCGGCATCCTCGGCGCGACGACGGTGGCGGGCACCGCGCTCGGCTCGCTGGTCGGCTCCGGTCTCGATCGAGGTCTTCGGCCTCGGGTTCGCGACGGCGCTCGCGGGTGGCGTGCTGCTCGCGCTCACGGTCGCGACGCTGCCGATGGCTCGGCGACTCGACGCCCGCGCGGCCGCGCGAGCGTCGGAGCTCGCGCCGAGGGTCGCGCTGCTCGAGCAGCTCGGCATCTTCGAGGGAGCCACCGCGGCGCAGCTCGAGGCGCTGGCGGCGACCGCGACCGAGGAGTCAGGCATCGCCGGGCACGGTCATCATCCGGCAAGGGGACGAGCCCGACGACCTGTTCGCGGTGGTCGGCGGCGACGTCGAGGTGAGCGTCGCAGACGACGGCTCCGACGCGGGTCGTGGCCCGGCTGGGCTCGGCGACTACTTCGGCGAGATCGGCCTGCTCGAGCAGCGGCCTCGGACGGCGACCGTGACCGCCGTCGGTGACGACCAGGCTCTTCCGGATCCCCGGCGAGGACTTCCTGCGCATCGTCAACGAGGGTCCGCGCATCTCGACGACGTTGCTCGCCGCGATCTCGAACCGGCTCGCCGCCACGAGCTCGTTCGAGGAACTGGGCCACGCATAGCGAAGGGCCGCCCGAAGGCGGCCCTTCCGCGTCGTGCTGGTCGAGGTGTCTACAGCGCGAGGCCGTCGCCCTCGGCGAGTCTGGGCTTGCGGAGCTGCTGGCCTTCGGTGTCGTCCTCGTCAAGCCGCGGCTTGCGGAAGGACTGGCCTTCGGTGTCGTCGTCGTCGAGCTTGGGCTTGCGCAGCACCTGGCCCTCGGTGTCGTCCCCGTCGAGCTTGGGCTTGCGCAGCACCTGGCCCTCGGTGTCGTCCTCGTCGAGCTTGGGCTTGCGCAGCACGCTGGCCCTCGGTGTCGTCCTCGTCGAGCTTGGGCTTGCGGAGCACCTGGCCCTCGGCGTCGTCATCGTCGAGCGCGCTTCTGCGCACCTGGCCCTCGGCGTCGTCCTCGGCGCCTTCGCGGATCTCCTGGTCCGACATGTCCGACCCTCCTTCTGGGTGGGAGCCCTCTCTTCTGGGGCTCATCCTGACCCCTGCATCATGGTCCACGCAACCCACGACGACTGTCAGGCGCACGACTCTGGCCCTGTCAAGTTGGCGACACCTATCCGAGCGCTCGCAACGCTTGTAGCATCCGCGCGATGAGCGACGACGGAGGTTCCGCTTCCGATCGCGGCGACCTGTTCACGCAGCTCGCCGAGGCCGCGTCGAACCTGGGACCGGCGATCCAGCCACCGTCGTACCAGGAGCTGCTGGACTGGATCGTCGAGACCGTGCGCGCGGTGACCGGTGCCCAGGCTGCCTCGATCGCCTCGTTCGATCCCAGCCGCGAGCTGCTCACCTTCGTCGCGGCGTCTGGTGCCGCCGGCGACCAGGTCGTGGGCATGGAGATGGAAGCCGGCAAGGGCATCGCCGGATGGGCCCTCTCCTCGGGCCAATCGATCTCGATCGCCGACGCGCCGAGCGACCCGCGGTTCGCGCGCGACATCGCCGACGCCACCGGGTACACGCCGGTCGACGGTGTTCGCGATCCCGCTCGAGACCGACACCGGCGTGATGGGCGTGATGGAGATCCTCGACGCACCGGAGGGTCGCGAAGGTGCCCACGACGAGTCACGGGTCGTGGCGACGCTCGCCCGCCAGGCGGCGGTCACGATCGAGACGGCTCGGCTGTTCCGAACCTTCGGCCGTGTGATGTTCAAGGCGGCAGCCAGCGCCGCCGCCGACGACGGCGACCTGCAGGCCGCGCTCGAGCGGATCGCCGAGAAGACGCGAGGTCCCGCTCGCGAGTTCGCCGAGCTGCTGGACCTGTTCGCGGAGATCGGCGCACTCGGTCCCAAGGAACGTCAGGCAGCGACCGACCTGCTGTACACCTTCCTGATGTACGCGCAGGAGAACAGGGCGTAGCGCGATGCGACCGGCGTGGTCGTGGGCGTTCCAGCCGGGCGCGCTGCGCCAGGTCGACGTCGGGCTTCCCCACGAGATCACGCCCGAGTGGGCCTGGGGCGCGAGCACCGGCGAGGGCGTCAAGGTCGCCGTGCTCGACTCGGGCATCGACGCCGATCACCCGTGGGTGCGAACCGTCGAGGGCGCGGTGGCGGTCGACTACGACCCCGAGGCGCCCGGCAACGTGCGGTTCACCGAGGGGCCGCACGAGGACCTGTTCGGCCACGGCACCGCGTGCGCGGGCATCATCCGGAAGATGGCGCCCGACTGCGAGATCTACAGCGTGCGCGTGCTCGGGGGCAAGCTCACCGGCAAGGGGTTCGTGTTCGCCGCCGGGCTGCGCTGGGCGCTGCGCAACGACATGCGCGTGATCAACCTGTCGCTGTCGACCGGCAAGCGCGACTACTACTCGGTGTTCCATCGCATCGCCGACGAGGCGGCGTTCCGCCGCGTGATGCTCGTCTGCGCGATCAACAACATGCCGGGGCCGAGCTTCCCCGCGGAGTACTCGTCGGTGTTCTCGGTCGCCTCGCACGGCGACGTCGACGACCCGCTCGCGTTCGACTACAACCCGACGCCGCCGGCGGAATGGGGCGCGCCCGGCATCGACGTCGAGGTGCCGTGGCTCGAGGGCAAGACGATCGTCGCGACCGGGAACTCGTTCGCGGCGCCGCATATCGCGGGCGTGCTGACGTTGATCCTCGCGAAGCACCCGGAGCTGACGCCCTTCCAGGCAAAGACGGTGCTGATGGCGCTGGCGCGGAACGTCCAACCGGGCCCCGCCTAACCGACCAGGGCGATGCGCCGCTCTATGGCAACACTTGCGCTCGATCCAAGGTAGGGATAGGGAAGGGTCCCGTGATCTGGGTCGATGAGTGGCCCCCACTCTCCCTCTGGTTGACTCACCTCCGGACCACCCATCGACAGCACAGATGGCTGTATCGCCCTGGCGCCTCGAAGACTCGGGGAGGTACCGTTAGCCAGGCCTGGTCCCGCGCAGGGACCTGGAGGGCTGAGATGGAGTGCGGAGCATGCGGCACGCAGAATCGCGAGGGGCGGAAATTCTGCACCCAATGCGGCGCGACGCTCTCGCTCGCCTGCCCATCATGCGGCGAGCCGAACGAAGGTGGAAGCCGATTCTGCGGTGAATGTGGGAGCGCACTCGGCGACGTCTCGGGAACTGCGGGGGCGGATGAGCGCCAACCCGATCCGGCCACCGAGCGTCGACTCGTCTCTGTCCTCTTCGCCGACATGGTCGGCTTCACCACGCTGAGCGAACGACTGGATTCCGAAGACGTTCGGGCGCTGCTGACTCGGTACTTCGACCGAGCGACCGAGATCGTCGGGCGCTACGGGGGCACTGTCGAGAAGTTCATCGGTGACGCCGTCATGGCCGTTTGGGGCACGCCGGCGATCCGGGAGGACGACGCTGAGCGAGCGGTCCGAGCTGCTCTCGACCTCGTAGACGCAGCGCGGGCGATCGGCGCCGAGGTGGCCGCCCCGCATCTCGAGCTGCGAGCGGGAGTGACGACCGGCGAGGGAACCGTAACGATCGGCGCTCAGAACCAAGGCATGGTGGCGGGGGATCTCGTGAACACCGCAGCACGACTGCAGTCGGTTGCAGAGCCGGGTGCAGTGCTCGTCGGCGAAAGCACCTTCCAGGCGGCAAAGTCGGCGATCGACTTCGAAGACGCGGGTAGCCACGCCCTCAAGGGCAAGGAGGAGCCGGTGCACGCATGGCGGGCGCTTCGAATCGCGGCGGGGCCTTCCGTCGCCCGCAGCGACGTCCTCGACCCGCCCTTCGTCGGCCGGAACGAGGAGTTCCGGCTGGTCAAGGACCTGTTTCACTTGACCGAGCGAGAGCGGACTGCCCGCTTGCTTTGCGTCGTCGGGATCGGCGGCATCGGCAAGTCGCGTGTCGGCCTCGAGTTCCTCAAGTACATCGACGGACTCATCGACGACATCTTCTGGCATCACGGACGATGCCCTTCCTACGGCGATGGCATCGCGTTCTGGGCGTTGGCGGAGATGGTTCGCATGCGCGCCCGGATCGCCGAGACCGACGACGACGAAACGGCGCGAGGCAAACTGACGAAGGCGTTGGCGACGTACGTCGGCGAAGAAGAACACCGGCTGTGGATCGAACCGAAACTACAACAGCTCCTCGGCCTCGGCGACGTCGCCGAACACCAACGGGACGAGCTGTTTGCCGCGTGGCGTTCTTTCTTCGAACACATCGCCGACCTCGGTCCGACCGTCCTGGTGTTCGAGGACGTGCAGTGGGCCGATCCGGGCCTCGTCCGGTTCATCGAGCACCTCATGGAGTGGGCCGCACGCCGGCCGATCTTCGTGATCGTGCTCGCGAGGCCTGAGATCGAGGAACGCCACTCGAACCTCGGCACGGGAAGGCATTCGACGACGCTGCACCTAGAGCCTCTCTCAGACGAAGCGATGAGCGTGCTCTTGCGTCAGCTGATCGTCGATGCCACGGATCCGCTGGTCGCCTCCGTTGTCGAGCGCGCTGAAGGCGTGCCGCTCTACGCGATAGAGACGGTTCGTGCTTTGGTCGATCGGGAGGTCTTGCGTCGGCTTGAGGACGGCCGTCTGGAGCAAGTGACGGAGATGGCAGACCTCGACATTCCCGACTCACTGCACGCACTCATAGCCGCCCGCCTCGACGTGCTTTCTGCCGAGGATCGCGCATTGGTTCAACAAGCCTCTGTCCTGGGAAAGTCCTTCACCTTGGACGGACTCGTTGCGATCCGCGGTCTCGAGCGTGACGCCGTCGAGACTCAACTTCGCACGCTCGTCCGGCGCGAGTTCATCGCCTTTGATGCGGATCCCAGGTCCCCGGAGCGAGGACAGTACGGCTTCGTGCAGAGCCTGATCAGGGAGGTCGCATACCAGACCCTGTCGAAGCGCGACCGGCGAGCCCTTCACCTGTCGGCGGCCCATCATTTCGAGTCCCTGCATGACGACGCTCTCGCGGCTGCTGTCGCCGTTCATTATCTGGAAGCTCGCCGTGCCTCGAGCGAGGGGCCGGAGTCGCGCGCACTCGGCGCACGGGCTCGAGACTGGTTGGTCGCGGCGGCGGATCGCTCGGCATCACTCGGCTCTCACGACGCCGCACTCGGCTACCTCGAGCAAGCGATCGACATCGAGGAGAGCGAGCCCGCACGAGCGGAGCTGCACCTTCATGCGGGAAAGGCCGCGACCGCTGCGGCCCTCGAGCATGCCGCGGAGCGCCACCTGAGTGAAGCGATCGCCTGGTACGAGTCACATGACGATCTGGAGGGTGTGGCGGAAGCGCGCACCTCATTGGCCGCCATGATGCTGAATATCGGGTCGCGTGTGGCCGACGCCATCGAGGCACTGCGGCCATTGACAGAGCTTCAGGTTCCGAGCGAGCTCGAGGAGAGCCTGGTCCAGGCAGCGGCGGTGCTCGCACGGGCACACATGCTGGGCAGCGAACCGCTCCTCAGCCTCCCATGGGCCGATGCGGCCCTGCGCCTCTCGGAAGCATCGAATGATACGCGAACCGTGGCCGACGTGCTGATCACCAAGGGGTGCGCGCTCGCAGATGTCGGCCGCACACAGGAAGGAATGATCCTCGTAAGGGGTGGCATGGCCCTTGCGACCGCAGGGGGGTTCCTCCTCGAAGAACTTCGCGGTGCGATGAACCTGTCGATGTCGCTGATGAGATCGGATCCCAGGGAAGGTATGGAGATCGCGATCATCGGCTATGAGCGTGCCCGCGATCTCGGTCTCCGGGCCGACCAGACGTTGCTCGTTCACAACGCCGGCGAATGCGGGATGGAGTGCGCCGACCTCGACTGGTTCGAGCGGACGCTCACCGAGCTGGAATCACAGAGCATGCCTGACGAGCTGCTGTGGTTGACCATGCTGTCCAGGGCCCTTCTGTTCGCGCTTCGTGGCAAGGAGGTGGAGGCGAGGCAACTCCTCGAGACCAATGCCGCGCTCCACGGAGGGATCCCCGACGCGCAAGGAGAATCGTGGAACGTGGCCGCGATCGTCGAGCTCGCGAGTGGGGCCCTTCAAGCCTGTTGCGAGCTGGCATTCACCAAGCAGATGAACGAAGCGATCTCGGAGAACCGCTACGAAGCGCTGACGGCAGGAGCCCACGCCGCGGCCTGGCTTCGCGACCGTGAACGTCTCGATCGGTGCATCGCCGCGCTACGTGCCCTCCCTCTGATGGGGCCGTCGGTAGAGCCGTTCATCCGCTCATTCCAGGCCACGAGCGCTCTCCTCGCGACACCGGATGATCGTGAGGCCCTACGCGCGTCAGCTACGGCGCTTTCCGACATCCGTCATACGAGCGCACGCTTCCAGCTCGCTCTGCACGCCATCGACGTGATCCATGCACTCGGCCCCGACCATCCGACGTCGGCTGAGCTTGCAGACGAAGCGCGCGGGGTCTTAGAGCGGATGGGCTCGCCGAGCTTCCTCGATCGGCTGAACGACGCGATGAAGTCCGCAACCCCGGCCGCCGCTGAAACTCAGCCGTAGTCGAGGCGTGGACAATCCTGCGCTCGAGACCGGGCATTCGGCGACTGGTCGGGGGAATCACCCTGTGACATGGCGTGTGGTTCGCCGAGAAGCGGACACGCATGGTCCATGCAACCGACCGCCGGTACGACCGGTTTCGGTTGACTGTGCCCGTTCGAAGGGTTGCGCGGGCTCACGCCTGGGGAGTAGCGTCGTGTCGGCTGCCCGCCCTACGTAGTATCCGGAAGGGGGATGCGATGATCCGGCGGCTCTTGCTGCTCGCTTCGATCGGGTGTTTCGTCGTGGGGGGAGCGGTTCCCGCTCACGCCGACGCCGACGGCGACGACCTTCACAAGACCGGCCTCACCCGAGCGCGATCACTCGCGCGTTGGGCGCTCGGCGAAGGCCCGAGCCCGCTGCTGATGGCCTTCGAGGGCGATTGCGGCGACCGCGTGGGCAACGCGTTCTTCCTTGCGCCGCCGATCGGCCAGGACATGGAGCTGAGGTGCCGGGTTCCGCTCGATACCGCGATCGTGTTCTCGCACGCGGCCTGGTTCACGACGATCCCGGCCGACGGGTCGACCGACGCGCAGATCATCGCCGCAGCGAACGCCGGCTTCGACCCCGTGTCGTCGTGGGTAACGTTCGACGGTGAGCGGGTCGGACTCTCTGGCAAGACGTTCAACCTCGGCGCGTTCACCGTCTGGTCCGAGAAGGGAAGCTTCTACGACGAGATCGGGCTCGGCACCGGCGGGGTGCGCACGTCGCTCACCGGAACGATCATGACCCTGCCGCCGCAGGATGAATGCGGCCGCCATGTGATCAAGACGGCGGTCGATTTCGGAGTGCCCGACGAAGTCTTCAGCGTGACCTATCGCATCAGGATCGGTGGCTGCGACGACTGAGTTCAGCGTGCGAGTCGTTCCGTGGCGAGCGCGCGGAGCAGCGATGCTGCTCCGGCCTCGCCGGCGGGGCGCGATCCCCCGCCGCATGTCGGCTTCCGGCGCGTGAAGAGCCACTCGTCGAACAACGCGTCGAGCTGCATGCCCGAGGTGGTCTCGGCGAGCTGCTTGAACTGGCTCGTCGTGCCCGTTCCGTTCGACTTGTCAACGACCCATTCGCGAAGGATCGCGAAGAACGATGTCGAGCCCACTTCCTTCCGAAGGGCTTGCAGTGTCATCGCCCCACGCTGGTAGACGGCAGGGTGGAACAGACGATCCGCACCCGGGTCGCCGGGTCGCACGTTCCAGAACCGGTCACGTGCCGGGTAGGAGTCGCACGTGAAGTTCGAGATCAACTGAGGGCTCGCCAATCCTCGCTCGTCGGCCCACAGCCATTCCGCGTAGGTCGCGAACCCCTCGTTCAGCCAGATGTGCTGCCAATCGTCGACCGACACCACGTCGCCGAACCATTGGTGCGCGAGCTCGTGCGTCACGATGAAGGTGTTGACGCGCCCGAAGAAGCGAGCGTCGTAGACGGGCCGTGACTGCGTCTCGAGCGCGTAGCCCGGCACCCGGTGCTCGACGATGCCTCCGAGGTCGTCGAAGGGGTATCGCCCGAACTGCCGCTGCAGGAAGCGTGTGATGCGCACCTCCTTCGAGAGCGAACGGCGAGCAGCGGCCGGGGAGCGAGGGTCGATGGCGTCGAGCACACGGATACCGTCCGACGTCGTGCGACGGTCGATGCGGAACCTGCCGATCGCGGCCGTCGCGAGATAGCTCGCCATCGGCTCGACCATCGTCCACGACCACGTCGTGCGGCCACCGCCAGCCGGGGACCGGCCGAGGAACCGTCCGTTCGAGATCGCCTCCAGCCGATCGGGCACGGTGAGATCGATGTCGTAGGTCGCCTTGTCCTTCGGGTGATCGTTCGCGGGGAACCATGCGGCGGCAACCTCGGGCTCGCCCACGATGAGGGCCCCGTCGTCGGTTCGCACGACGCCGCCCCTGATGATCCCGTCGTTGAACTGCTTCGGAACCCCGGCGTAGGAGACTCGCACCACGAAGGTGCTGCCTTGCGCCAGCGTCGCGGCAGGGGTGATGACCAGCTCGTGCTGCTGCACGCGCGTCCAGCTGGCTGCGGCGCCGTCGACCGACACCGCGTCGATCTGCAGCCCCACGAAGTCGAGGTTGAACCGGGAGAGATCCATCGTGGCCTGCGCGGTGATCGTCGCGTCGCCGATGAGGCGGTCCGAGCCCGGGCTGTAGCGGATGTGCAGGTCGTAGTGCCCGACGTCGTACCCGCCATTGCCGTACGACGGGAAGTAGCTGTCGCCGAGACCCGCGGACCCGGGGGCTCCCGTGCCGCCCGCTGCCACGGTGGTGGGGAGCACCACGACCAGACCGAGGAAGACCGCAGCGGCGGCAACGATCGTGCGTATCCGCATCGAGCGTCCGTCGGCCAGTCGTGTCTGCACGCGAGAGTACCTCCCGGTCGTCGCGGGCAAGTCTAGGGAGCCCGAGAGGGAGATCGTGGATTTGACGCATCGAGATGAAGGGCGCACGCTCTCGACGAACTCTGTGTGTCCGCGATACGGGGGGCGCCTGCGCGCCTGGGGAGGGATGCACGGTGCGGCGACTGATCGGTCTGGCCTCGGTGCTCACGCTGTTCGCGGCGGGGGTCGCGCTCGCGGCCGTCCCCGAGGTGGTGCTGAACGACCCGAACGTCGACGAGAACCGATCGTCGGCGTCCGACGGGTACCTCGTGTGGTCCGCCACCACCGAAGGGAAGCCGCGTCAGGTCCACAGCTACGTGCGTGCCGATGGCGGGCAGCGGGTGCGCATCAACCCGAGGGGGACCAGGAGCTACGGCGCCGCCATCGACGACACCACGATCGTCTACGAGGAAACCGTGCACCCCGACACCGACCTGTACTTCACCGACGCCGTGACCCCCGATCGCCAGCCGCCGCCCGACGGGGTGAACACGAGGGCGGGCGAATCCCGCCCGTCGCTCTCGGGTGACTACCTGTTGTTCACGCGGTCGAACGAAAACCGTGTGAACTTCCGCAAGGCCTGGACACGCGTCGTGCTCGTGGACATCACGACCGGCGACAGGACGGTCCTGCGCGAGCGGGCGACGAGCCACACGTACCTGATCAGCGATCAGGTCAACGGGGACTGGGCGACGTTCGAGTCGTGCCGGTTCCCGGATTTCGAGTTCACCGATTGCCACGTGTTCCGCTATCAGATCTCAACGGGGGACATGTCGAGGCTCGACAACCCGGGCCAGCAGCAGTACGCGGGCGGGGTCTCCGATGACGGCACCGTCTACCTGATCAGAACGGGCAGCAGGCACTCCTGGGCATGCGGGCTGCACACGAAGATCGTCCGCATGCCGCTGGCGGGGCCGGGCGAGGTGATCGCGAGGCTGCCCGATGGCAGGGACGCACTCACGACGTTCGCGTTCGACGAGCCGGGCGGTTCCACCACGCTGTACTTCGACCGGATCACGTGCCGGAACGGCAACGAAGGGATCTACCGTATCCCCGATGCCGACACGGTCACCTTGCGCCCTAGCTGCCGGATCGAAACCATCTCGGGCATCTCCGGGGCCGGGATGCGAACGGGCCCGGCCTTCGCCGCCGCGCCGATGGTGAACTGGCGGCATGACCTACTCGATCGTGGCTCGCGACCCGCGAAACCGGCCGGCTCGGTGTGGCCGTGCAATCCCACTGGTTCTCGGTCGGGAGCGTGGTCTCGTGGGCCGAGGCGGGCGTCGGCGCGGTCGCGACCCAGTCGTTCGCCGAGCGTTCCTACGGACCGCTCGGTCTCGAGCTGATGCGTCGAGGACGGAGCGCACCCGAGGCGCTCGAGACGCTCGTTCACGCCGACGAGAAGCGAGCGGTGCGGCAGGTCGCCTTCGTCGATGCGTCGGGGGAGGTGGGCGTGCACACGGGCGACGATTGCATCCGCGAGTTCGGCCACCTCACCGGCGACGGGTTCTCGGTGCAGGCTAACATGATGGAACGCGACACGGTCTGGACCGCCATGGCGGACGCCTACCGTGACGCCGAGGGCGATCTTCCCGACCGCCTGCTGGCCGCCCTGGCGGCGGCCCAGAGCGAGCGCGGCGACATCCGCGGCATGCAATCGGCCGCGATGCTCGTCGTGGAAGCCGAGCCCACCGGGAACGAATGGGACGACCGCGTGATCGACCTGCGCATCGAGGATCACGCGACGCCGGTCGACGAGCTCGCACGCCTCGTGCGGTTGTGGCGCGCCTACGGCCATGCCGAGCGCGCCGAGGACCTCGAGCTCGCAGGCGACCTCGGCGGCGCGCTCGAGCAGCGCCTGCTCGCCCTCGAGATCCAGCCCGACCATCCGGAGATCGCCTTCTGGGCGGCCGTGGCCATGGCCGGCGCGCGGCCGGCTCGACGAGGCGCGGCGCACAGCGGCGATCGCGCACGAGGCGCACTCGGGGTGGGCCGAGCTCCTGCGGCGAGTGGTCGCCGACGGTCAGATCGAGCTCAGCGACGAGGCGGTTCGGGCCCTGCTTCCCGAGGCGGACTGACTCAGCGAGACCCTCGACGCCGGAGCGCGTCGAGATCGGGGATCACGACCTCGTGGCCCCGCACGTCGAGGAGGCCACGCGACTCGAACGACCGCAAGATCTGGTTCACGCTCTGGCGCGACCCCCCGACCATCTCCGCGAGCTCGGTCTGCGTGAACGGAAGCGCGAGCACGACCGCGTCACCTTCGACGCGGCCGTCGCGGTCGGCGAGCGTGGCGATGGTCTTGGCGAGCCGCCCGGCGAGGTCGAGGAAGACGAGGTCCGACGTCTGCTCGGTGATGCGGCGCGCGAGCCCGCCGAGCGCTCGCAGCATGCCGTCGGCGACCCCGGGGTGGCGGTGCACGGCGTCGAGCAACGTGGCCCGATCGAGCGCGACCAGCGTCGTCGGCTCGATCGCCGTCGCCGAGGCCGACCTCGGCCTCCCGTCGACGGCGGTCAGCTCTCCGAAGGCGTCGGGCGATCGCAGGGTTGCGAGCACCATCTCGCCGCCGTCCCCGGACGACACCCACACCTTCACGAGTCCTTCGGCGATCACGTGCAGCGAGTCGCCCTCGTCACCCTGGCGGAAGATGTGCCGCCCGCGCTCGAACTCCAGACGTGTCGCGCGTTCCGCGAGGAACTGCAACGCCTTCGGTGCGAGATCGACGAACAAGGCGGAGTTCGCGAGGAGCGGGGCGTTGTCGGTCGCGGTCACATGCGCGAGCCTCGCAGGAACCTGCGGGATCCCGCAACCCCTCCCCGCAGGGGTACGGTGCGCCGGTGGACGCCGACGGCGGTGCACCTACGGACGAGGTCGTCACCGATACGCCTGGGGCGGTGATGGCCGAGCTGCGCGCTTCGGCCCGCGGGTTCGCCCGGTCGTTCCGAACCCCCTCGCTCGCGAAGGCCCTGGTGGCGCTGATCGCGTTCGGCATGACCGAATGGGCGGCCTACATCGCGCTCATCGTGTACGCCTTCGCGGAAGGTGGCACCGCGAGGGTCGGCCTCGTGTCGACGCTGACGCTGCTCGTGGCCGCGGTCGTGGCCCCGCTCGGCTCGGTGCTCGGCGATCGCTACCGCCGGGAACGCGTGCTGATCCTCGCCCACGGCGGTCTCGCGATCGGCACGGGGGTCACCGGGATCGCCATGCTCGCGGCGCTGCCTCCACCCGTCGTCTACGTCGCGGCGATCGTCTCCGCCGCGCTCCTCACGCTCGTCAGGCCGACGCACAACGCCGTGCTGCCGGCGCTCGCTCCGACGCCGAGCGACCTCACGGCGGCGTACGCGGCCAGCGGCATGATCGAGAGCGCTTGCGCGTTCCTCGGACCGCTGCTGGCCACGATCGTGTTCGCGGTCAGCGGTTCGGTGTCGGGACCCGGATCGATCAACGCCGCACTGGCGGTCCTGCTGGTGCTCGGCACCGGGCTGGTCGCCACGATCCCAGCCGTCGAGCCTCAGGGAACGGCTGGAGGTGCCGCTGCCCCGCGTCCGGCACTGCGTCGTGAGGTGTCCGAGGGCGTCCGCACGGCCTGGCACGACCCTCGCGCCCGGCTGCTCGTCGGACTGCTCGGCATGTGGACCTTCGTGCTGGGCGTGATCGACGTGCTGATCGTGGTGCTGGCGTTCGAGGTGCTCGGCACCGGCGACGCCGGCGTCGGGTTGATGAACGTCTCGATCGGACGTCGGATCGATCCTCGGTGCGATGGTCGCCGTCGTGATGACGGGTCGCCGCCGCCTCGCGGGCTCGTTCCGGTCGGGATTGCTGGTGACCGGTGCTCCGGTCGCGGCGACCGCGATCGTGCCGGTCGCTGCCGGGCCGCTGTTCGCGTTCTCGTCGGCGGGCATGTCGCTCAGCAACGTCGCCGGCATCACGATGCTGCAGCGGCTGATCCCCGACGCCAAGCTCACCAGGGTGCTCGGGGTGTTGGAGTCGATGTACATGGGCGGTGAGGGACTCGGAGCCCTCGCAGCGTCGGTCGCCGTCGTTTCGTTCGGACCTCGATGGACCTTGGCGGTGGGCGGTCTGCTGTTGCCGGTGATCATGCTCGCCGTCGGGCGCCGCCTCGCGAACCTCGACGTCGGGGTCCGGGTGCCCGAGCAGGAGCTGGCCGTGCTGCGCCGCACCCGCATCTTCTCGGTGTTGCCGGGACCGGCGTTGGAACGGCTCGCGCGCAACGCCGTGCCGGTGCATGTGGAAGCCGGGACCACCGTGATCCGTGAAGGCGACGCCGGCGATCGCTACTTCGCGGTCGCGAGCCGGCTCGGTCGAGGTCTCGCAAGACGGCGCTCAGGTCGCGACCCTCGGCCCCGGCGAGGAGTTCGGCGAGATCGCCCTGCTGCGCGACGTGCCGCGCACCGCGACGGTGGTGGCGGTCACCGACTCACGGCTGCTCTCGCTGCACCGTGACGAGTTCCTGGCCGCACTGACAGGCGAGGCGCAGGCGGCGGCACACGAGACGGCGCGCGATCGACTCGAAGGCCCCGAGCGCCGACAACCCCTCTTGACGGGTCAGGTGGGTCTGCGGTATGCCACGCTCAAGGGTTCTGCTCGGTAGCATCGGTAAGGGGGAGAGCATGAAACGTGTGTCGATCGCTGTCGTGGCGATGTTCGGCCTCGTTGCCACGAACACGCCGGCCCAGGCGACGTTCCCTGGAGGGAACGGGAGAGATCGCCTACTACGACTACTTGAGAGACCCGAAACAGATCTTCTCGATCGACCCCGACGGCTCGGGCACGACGCAGCTGACGGGCGGATCGTGGCACAGCCAGCATCCCGCATGGTCGGCTGACGGCTCGACGATCGTGTACGTGCGATCACGGCGCATCGATGCCGGCCGGCACGTGCTCGTCACCATGAACGCCGATGGTTCCGCCAAGACCACGATCTTCCAGGGAAAGGACGACCGCAAGCGGATCCTCGGCCCCGCGTGGTCGCCTGATGGATCGCGGATCGTCTTCTGCGCTGAAGGGCGCCGCCGCCCGGCGCTGTTCGTGATCGACGCCGAACGGGTCGGGCCTGACGAAGATCACGCACGGGACGGCATTTCGACTGCCACCCCTCGTGGTCGCCCGACGGTACGCGGATCGCGTTCGCGACGATCCTCGGCCGAGCATTTCGCGATCGCGACGATGAACACCGACGGTTCGGGCCGGACCGTCCTCGTCGGACGCGGGTTCAATGATGACCCGGACTGGTCCCCGATGGAACTCCGGATCGTGTTCTTCCGTTCCAAGGGAGACGATCGCAGCGACATCTTCTCGATCGGCTCCGAGGGCACCGGGCGCATGCGTCTGACGGACACGCCGGGACGGTGGGAATTTTCACCGACGTTCTCCCCGACGGACAGCTCGTGGCGTTCTCCCGGGGCCAGGCCCGCAGGCTCCTGGCACCCGGAGACATCTTCACGGTCGCTGCGGACGGCAGCGATGAGCGCGAGTGACGAACACCGCCGACGTCGATGAGTACTGGCTGACCTGGCAACCCACCTAGGAAGGCGATCGAGCGCGGGCTGCGGCTGATCGACGTGCCGGGCTCAGTAGTCGTAGAAGCCGCGGCCGCTCTTCCTGCCCAGGTGCCCGGCGTCGACCATGCGCTGCAGTCGTGCCGGTGGCGCGTACATCGGGTCGCGGAACTCGCCGTGCAGCACCTCGGCGATCTGCAGCACGGTGTCGAGCCCGATGAAGTCGGCGAGTCGCAGCGGCCCCATCGGATGGTTCATGCCGAGGGTCATGGCGGTGTCGATGTCTTCAGGGCTCGCGAACCCTTGGTCGACCAGGCTGATCGCGGCGCACAGGTACGGGATCACCAGCCGGTTCACGATGAACCCGGCGTGGTCCTTCGCGACGACCACGGTCTTGCCGAGGCGTTCACCCAACCCGCGCGCGAACGCGACGGTCTCGTCGCTCGTCGTGAGCGACGGCGTCAGCTCGACGAGGCCCATCACCGGCGGCGGGTTGAAGAAGTGCATGCCGATCACCCGGTCGGGGCGGCGGGTCGCCGCGCCGAGGGTGGCGATCGGGATCGACGACGTGTTCGACGCGAGCACGACCTCGTTCTTCGTGACCTCATCGAGCCGGCGGAACGTCTCGAGCTTGATCGCCGGATCCTCGGTCGCCGCCTCGATCACCAGGTCGACCTCGGCGAAGGCGGCGATGTCGGTCACGCCGCGGACGTGGCCGAGCGCGTCGTCGCGTTCGGCGGCGGTGAGCTTGCCCCGCTCGAGCGCCCGCGCGGTCGAGGTCTCGATGCGGGTGCGGCCGGCTTCCACGAGCTCGTCGGTTGGCTCGAGGAAGATCGCATCGATGCCCACACGGGCCGCGACCTCGACGATGCCCGAGCCCATGAGCCCGCAACCCACCACGCCGACGGTTCGCACGTCCTTCGCGTCCACGATCCTCCTGTCTCCCCGCCGTCGTTGTCGGCGCCGAGCTTACGGAGGAACGTCGCCGATGTCCTCGGAGACGCTCTCTTCCAGCGATCCCAGACGTGCGATGTCGGCGTCGGGCCTACAATCGGAGCGATGAGCGGTTCGCACCCTCGCCATGTCGCGGTCACGCTCGGTGTCGCCGGTGCCGGGCTCGTAGCGGGGCACTCGCTCGCCTACGCGATCGGGTCGCCGCACGCGACCGCGCGCGACGAGCTGCTCGCCGCCACCGGGCACGGGTACCTGCCGTACGCGAGCCAGGTCGCGATGCTCGCCGGCGCCACCGCGATCGTCGGGCTGTTCGCCGCGCGGCTCGCCCGACGGCGGGCATCACGGCGGTCGTTCGGCGCCGACGTCGCGAGCCTCGCGGCCGTGCAGTCGGTGGCGTTCGTGGTGATGGAGTCGGGCGAGCGCCTGCTCTCGGGTGCGTCGCTGCACGACCTCACACACACGCCGTTGCTCGCGGTCGGACTCGCGGTGCAGATCGTGCTCGCCGTCGCGGGCGCCCTCACGCTCCGGCTCACCGAGCGGGCCGCCGCGTCGATCGAGCCACTCAGCCCGCACGGCCGTGCCTCCTTCCGGTCGGCCGTTGCGGTGCTCACCCTCCAGCGGCTCGTGCCGCCCGTGCGTCTCGCAACGCGGTCGATCCAGAGCCGAGCTCCTCCCCCGCTTCCCTGCTTCGACACCTGATCCACTCCGGCGCCTGCGCCCGTCCGCAGGGCACACGGCGCGGTGCATCGACAGGGAAGGGAGTGTTCATGCGATGCGACATCCACGCGTGCGCGGCGTCGCTCACGTCGCGATGGCCGCCGGGTTCGTGCTGCTGGCGGCCGCTCCGGCCTGGGCGCACGGCGATGTCACCCAGGGCGGGCTGGTGCTCACGATCGGGTTCGCCCAGGAACCGGCGTTCGCCGGCCAGCCCAACGCGGTCCAGGTGGTCGTCGAGCATGACGGCGAACCGGTGACCGACCTCCGTCCCGGCGACATGGCGGTCGAGATCACCTACGGGGACGAGACCTCGGAGTCCATGGACCTGGAGCCGGCGTTCTTCCTGGAAGCCGGGACGGTCGTGTCCGGAGAGGCCGGCGACTACCGCGCCGATTTCGTGCCGTCGCAGCCGGGGAAGTACACCTTCCACGTGACGGGAGAGATCGACGGCGAGCAGGTCGACGAGGAGATGACCTCCGGGCCGCAGACGTTCGCAACGGTCGAGGATGCGTCGTCGATGACCTTCCCCGCCGTCGATGCGCCGTCGATCGACGAGATCGTGTCGCGGATCGACGCCGAGAGCGCGCGGGCGGCCGACGGCGTCGCCGCGGCCGAGGCTGCGGCGGCATCGGCCGAGCGGGCGGCGTCGACCGCCCGCACGATCGGCATCGTCGGCATCGTGATCGGTGCGATCGGGGTCGCGCGCGCTCACGCGCTCGCCGCGGCTCGCCGGAAGGCCTGAGGCGCCGGCGTGCTCGCACATGCAGGCGCCGCCGACGAGTCCCTCTCGGTCGCGATCCTGTTCGGCGCGCTCTGGGTCGGTTGGATGGGCTGGTCGAGGCTGAAGGGCACGGCGTTCGCTGGCCTGCCCTCGTGGGCCGGGCCGGCGTTGCTCGCGACGGCCGCCCTGCTGGTGATCTCGGCAGCCGTCGTCCCTCGTGCGGTGTTCCCGGGTCCAGCCGCCCCGGCGTCATCGCTCGCTCCGTCGGCGACCGGCCCCAGGCCGGCGTCGACGGCGACGCTCACCTTCCGCAGGCCGGTCGATGGATCGACGGTGCCCGCCGACGAGCTGGAGGTCGTGCTCGACCTTCGGGGAGGGCGCATCGTCGATGGGGCGAGCACCGTGCTCACGCCCGACACCGGGCACGTGCACCTCGCGCTCGACGGCACGATCGTCTCGATGACCTACGGCGTCGTGCAGGTCGTCGATCTGGCGGGCGTGTCTCGGGGTTCGCACACGCTGCAGGCCGAGTACGTGGCTGCCGACCACGCACCGTTCGCCCCCAGGGTCACCACGGCGGTGCGGTTCGAGACGGTGACACCATGATGGGCACACGCAGCGACGCGATCCGGTGCATCGCGAGGACTGCGTCGGCGTGGGCGATCGGGTCGGTGTTGGTCGTCGCGCTCGCGCCCGCGGCGTCGGCGCACGCCGCGTTCGTCTCGTCGGATCCGGCCGACGGCGCCACCCTCGCGGCCGCTCCCGCGTCGATCACGATGTCGTTCACCGAGCCCCCCGACCCCGACCTGTCGTCGGTAACGGTGCTGGAGGCCGGCGGGGCCGTCGTCGAGACCGGACCGTTGCGGCGAGGCGCGGGCGCGCGTTCGCTCGAGCTCGAGCTGCCCGGAGATCTCGGTGACGGCGTGTACACCGTCTCGTGGGTCGTGGTCTCCGAGGCCGACGGGCATCTCACACCGGGCGTCTTCGCCTTCGGTGTCGGTGTCGAGCCGGGCGAGGTGCAGGCCGCGCCGGCGGCGGCGCCGGCTGCTGCACCCGGTCCCTCACCGCTCGCCGTCGTGGGCAAGACGCTCCTGTACCTGGGCCTCGCGCTCGCGATCGGCATCGCCGTCACGGCGCTCGCCGCGTTCGGTGGCGAGGTGGCGAACCGGCGCACGGTGCTGCCGTTGGCAGGCATCGCGGCGAGCGTGGGTGCGGTCGTCATGACCCTCGCGGAAGCCGACGTCGTCGGGGCATCGATCATGGACCTGCTCGCGTCGTCGGCCGGCCGCGCGTATGCCTGGCTGCTGGCGGCGGCCGCGCTCACCATGGTCGCCGCGCTCGTCGCGAGCCGGTCGACGGCGCGCGCTTGCCCTGGTCGCGACGGGGATCGCTGCTGCGGCGGCGATCCTCGCTCGCGCCACGAGCGGACACGCGGCCGCGCTCGAGCCCGCCTGGCCGGCGGAGCTCGCGCAGTCCGTCCACATGCTCGCCGTGGGCATCTGGATCGGCGGGCTGCTGCCACTGCTCCTGCTCGTACGAGCGCGGGCACACGCTGCGTCCGGCGGCGGCGAGCCCGCCCCCGTGATCGAGGCGCAGCGCTTCTCCCGCATCGCTGGGTGGGCGGTCCTCGCGGTGGTGCTCACCGGTACGGTACGAGCCGTCGGCGAGGCGGGGGGCATCGGCGAGGTGCGCACGATGCTCACCGACACGGACTACGGCACCGCCCTCATCGTGAAGGTCGCGATCGCCGCCGGGCTCATCGCGCTCGGCGCGCTCAACCGCCGCCGTTCGATCCCACGGCTCTCCGGCGACGACGGGCTGCTGCGCCGCATCGTCGCGATCGAGCTCGTCGGCGCGCTCGGAGTCTTCGGGCTCACCGGCACCCTCACCAGCCTGAACCCCGACGGCGCGGACGAGCGGCATGCCCCGCAGCATCCACCGTCGATCGCGGCGTCGGGCGCCGACTTCGCCACCACCACACGCGTCACGCTCACGGCGTCACCGGGAACGGCGGGACCCAACACGTTCGAGGCGCGCGTCGTCGGCTACGACGACGGCGCCCCGGTCGCAGCCGACGAGGTGACCCTGGCGCTCGCTGCGATCGGCCGGCCCGAGATCGAGCCCTCGACGCTTCCGTCTGGAGCCGGCCGGGCACGGCGGGAACGGCGCGCCTTCGGCCTGGACCGGCACCGGCACGCAGCTCTCGCTCGCAGGGGCATGGGAGGCGGTGGTCCAGGTGCGATCCGGGGCGCGCACGACCGAGGTGCCGCTCGTGCTCGTCACGCGCGCCCCCCCGGCCCCCTCGACCGTCACGCGGCAACCCGGACTTCCCGAGATCGAGACCTTCACGCTGCCGACCGGAGACCAGCTGGCGATCTACCTCGATCCAGCCACCCCGGGCGCGAACGAGCTGCATGTGACGGCGTTCGCCCCTGGAGGCGATGAGCTTCCGCTGTCCGGGATCGTCGTCGTCGCGGACGGGCCCGACGGGAGCAGGGAGCTGCTGGAGAGCACGCGTCTCACCGCGGGGCACTTCTCGGCCCCTGCCGAGGTACCGGCGGGCAGGTGGCGCTTCCATGTGGTCGCCACGACCGAAGGCGGTACCGTGCTGCAGGCGACCCACGACCTGGAGGTCGAAGCGTGAACCCGAAGCGAGCTGCCCGCCTGCGACCGGTCGTGGCGGTCGCCGTCGCGGCGCTCGCGATGACGGCATGCGGCGGCTCCTCAGGTGAGCCATCCGCATCCCCGCCGCCGACGACGTCCGCCGCGCTCGAACGACCCACCAGCACCGGGGTGCTGACGATCCTCAGCCCGGAGAACGGCCAGCGCGTGCCGGGCGGCACGGCACGGCTGGAGGTCGACCTGCAGGGGGCGGAGATCGTCGATCAGACCTCCACCGACCTGCGGCCGGACGAGGGCCACCTGCACGTGATGCTCGACGGCTCGCTCGTCTCGATGACGTCCGGCACGTCGCAACAGCTCACGGATCTCACGCCCGGCGAGCATCTTCTGCAGGTCGAGTTCGTCGCGGCCGACCACGCCCCGTTCGACCCGAGGGTGCTCACGGCCGTCTCGTTCGAGGCCGGGTCGTGAAGGCGCCGGGCGTGAGCGCACCGGGCGTGAGGGCCACCGGTCTCGACGTGCCGGTCGCCGCCATGCTCGCCCTCGCCGTCGCGCTGTTGCTCGCGCGCGCCTGGTCACCGACCTTCGGCTCCCTCGGGCGGGTGGCGGGGCTCACCCTCACGCTCGTCGCGGTCCTCGTCGGGTCGCTGCTCGTGCCCGTCGCAGCGGGGCGCGCGCGGCTGCACCCGGGCCTCGTGCTCGGCATCGGCGTCGGCGCCGTGGCGCTCGCCCTGCTCGCCTCGGGACGGCCGGTCGCCGCTCCCATCGGCGCATGGGCGATGCCGCTCACCGTGCTGGCCGCCGTAGCCGAGGAGGCGCTGTTCCGCCGCACGATGTACGCCACCCTCGAGCGGCGAGGCGCGGTCGTCGCGATCGGCGTGACCGCGCTCGTCTTCGCCGCGATGCACGTGCCGATCTACGGCGTGGCCGTGTTCCCGGTCGACCTGGGTGCCGGCGCGCTGCTCTCGTGGCAACGGTGGGCATCGGGAAGTTGGGCCGCTCCCGCCGCCACCCACGCAGCCGCCAACATCGCGATGACGGTGCTGCGATGAGGCGAGTGCGCTCGCATCCGAGCGGCCTGCGCGCCACTGCATCGCTGGTCGCGGCGGCGATGCTCTCGCTCTCGGCGTGCACCGCCGCCCCGGCCGGCGACGATCCGATCCGCGTGGGAGCGATCTATCCCCTGTCGGGTTCACAGGGTCAGGGTGGCATCGACGAGCACCGCGGGGCGCTGCTCGCGGCCGAGCTCGTGACCGCCGACGGCGGCATCGCCGGCCGCCCGATCGAGCTCGTCTCGACCGACGTCTCGGCGGCCGAAGCGGCGCCGGCAGCGGTCGAGGGGTTCGACGCCGACGGCATCGAGCTCGTGATCGGCAGCTACGGCAGCACGATCTCGGCGCCGGCCTCGGAGGCCGCCGCCGCCCGCGACATGCTGTTCTGGGAGACGGGCGCGGTCGGCATGCTGACCGCCCGCTCCGAACCGGGCGTGCGCACGTTCCGCATGCCGCCCACCGGCGCCGTGCTCGGACGGAACGCGATCGTGTTCACGAGCGGGCCGCTCTCCGAGGCGTTCGGGCGCGACGCGAGCGACCTGCGCTACGCGGTGTCGTTCGTCGACGACCTCTACGGGCGCTCTGTCGCGGGCGGCGCGCTCCAGGCCGCTCGCGAGCAGGGCCTCGACGTCGTCGGGCGATTCGGCTACGACCTCGCCACCGCCGACTACGACGCCCTCGCCCGGCGCATCGACCGATCGGGCGCCGACGTGCTCTTCGTCTCGGCATACCTCACCGATGCGATCGCGTTGCGAAGGGCGCTCGTGCGCAACGATGTCGACCTGCTCGCCAGCATCGGCACCTCGTCGTCGTACTGCATGCCCGAGTTCGGTGCGGCGCTCGGCGCCGACGCGCTCGGCCTGTTCGCCTCCGACAAGCCGAGCGGCGACGCGATCGACCCGTCGACGCTTCGCCCCGACGGTGCGGCCCTGCTCGAACGGGCCCGGACCGCGTACGACGAGCGGTGGCACGAGGAGATGAGCCCGGCGGCGCTCGCCGGTTTCTCGGCGGCGTGGGCGCTGTTCGCCGAGATCATGCCGAGGGCCACCGGCACGACGCCCGACGCGATCGCCCGCGCCGCGCTCGACACCGAGCTTCCGCTCGGGAGCCTGCCCAACGGCAGCGGCCTCGACCTCGGCGATCCGGGCACGGTGACGGCCGGCGACAACACGGCGGCGGCGGCCGTGATCTGGGAATGGATGGTGCCCGGCGAGCACATGGTCGTCTGGCCGCCCGAGCTGGCCACGCACGAGGTCCGGCCCCTGGATATCGCTCCGTGAGGCTCGGCAACCGGAGGCCGCCCGGTGACCCCGTGAGAGCCGGCGTGCCGTCGTCGCCGGGCTCGCGATCGCGGCGGGCTACGCAGCCCTCGCCGCATGGTCGTCCTCGCTCTCACCGCTGGCGCGGGGCCCGTTGCTGGACGGGACCGCTCCTATGAACTACCGCTGGGTCTCGCCGCCGCCCGAACTCGCGTCGACGAACCAGCCGCCGAGCTCCGGGCGGTTCGAGCTTCCGCTCCGGGAAGCCGGCGTCGGCACGCAGGTGCAGTTCACCGACGACGGTCAGGTGACGGTGGTGATCGACGAGGGCGCCATCGGACCGGAGCCCGGCGAGCGGTCGGTCGAGCTCGCGGTCGAGCCGGTCGACCCGGCGCGCCTCGGCCCGCCCGGCGAGGGGCTCGCCGCGTTCGGCAACGCGTACCGGTTCACGGCGCGCTATCGCCCGTCGGGAGATCGCGTCGGCACATTCGATCCGCCGATCCAGACGATCGTGGTCTACCCCGCCACGTCGTCGCTGCACGCGAACGCCCACGACCTGCTGTACTCGCGCGACGGAGAGACCTGGAGCCCGCTCGACACCACCGACTCCCCCGGGCAGCAGCAGGCCGCGGCCCGCATCCCCGGGCCGGGCTACCTGCTCGTGGCGGGCGTGCCGACGACGGCGTCACCCGATGTCGGCGGAACCGGGACCGGCGGCGGCTCCGCCATGCCACCCGTCGCCGTCGCCCTGCTCGTCGCGGCCGGGGTCGCGCTCGTCATCGGCCTCGGCCTGCTGATCCGCGGTCGCGCCCGGTAGCTTCGCCGTCGCTCAGCCGCACGCATCGACGAGCAGCGGGTACGGGTTGATCGCATCGTCGATGATCGAGTAGCCGTAGTAGCTCGCCGGCCAGCCGTCGGGCATCACGTGGGGCCGGAACTCGAAGTGGTTGTGGTTCGTCTCGCCGCCGGCGAGGCCCGTGCTGCCCACGTACCCGATCACGTCGCCGGCCTGCACCGCGCCGAGCTTCGCGATCGACGTCATGTGCGCGTTGTAGGTGGCGCCGTACTTCCCGCTCACGTACACGGCCATGCCGCCGTAGGCGTTCGTCGCATCGGTCGCGACGCCGTCGAAGGTGGCGCGGATCGGCGTGCCCATCGGCGCCACGATGTCGACGCCCTTGTGCAGGTGGTAGCCGCCCACGTACCGCGGCGCCCCGAACCCGTCGCCGAACCCACGCGGCATGTCGACCGGGCAGGCCTCGAACACACCCTCCCACTCCGCCGGCATCGGGATCGACGAGTGGCCGCCGTAGCTCTGCGAGGCCAGCGCGCGCTGGTACGCCTTCTCGGCGGCCCGCTCGTCGGCGGTCGCGCCGGCGAGCGCATCCTTGACGTCGGCGAACACCCCCTGCTGGGCCGCGAGGTCGGCCTGCACCTGCGCTTCCAGCTCCTGGGCCTCGGCGAAGCGCTTCCGCGCCTCGGACTGCAGCGTCTCGAGACGCTTCTCGGCGGCCATGAGCTCGTTCCGGGCGTTCAGCACCTCTTGGGCGAGGTCGGCGTCTTCCTGCTGCACGACATCGACGAACTCGATGCGGTCGGACAGATCGGAGAGCGAGGTCGCGCCGAGGAAGAACCCGACGTCGGAGGCGGGACCTTCCATGAAGACCTCGGCGGCGCGCTCGTTGAGGCGAACCTCGACGCGAGCGAGGCGGGCCTCGGTGTCGTCGCGCTCCTGCCGGGTGGCCTGCAGGTTCGCGGTGACTTCCTCGAGACGGCCGGTCGCGTCCTCGAGCTGCAGCAGGGCCTCGGCCAGCCTGGCGTCGATCGTCGAGAGCTGCTGCCTGGCGGCCGAGAGCTTCGCCTCGAGGCTCCGCCGCGCGTCGCGGGCTTCCTGCAGCTCCTGCTTGGGATCGGCCAGTCCGCTCGTCGCCGCGACCGCGATGAACGAGCCGAGCGCGAGCGAGACCACCGCGATGCGGGCGGCCGCGCCGAACGATATGGGGAAGGGGAAGTACCTGCCGGTCATGTGTGAGCGTCTACCCATATCGGACCAGGGGAGGGTTGGCAACCGGCCCGACGCCACACAGGCTCCCCCGGAGCCGGGTCAGATGCAACCATCCTCGGAGATCGCCGCTGGGCCCTTGAGCGTCGGGTCGCACGGCGCCCTACAGCTATCGTCGCAGGTCGGAGACCATGTCCGGTTCACGCAGCGCCTGCAGCCAGTGGTGATCCTCCAGGGTGCGGCGGGCGTCGTCGAGGGCCTGGGGACCGCCGGCGTCGTCGGGTCCGAACAGGTGCCCGGCCCACCAGACCTGCGCGGCTCGGAGGTTGGGCATGCCCTCGAGCCCGGCGTGCGCGTCGAGCGCGAGCGTCGCCTTGGCTCGGGCGGTGCCCTCGTCGCCTTCGGCGAGCGCGACCACGCTCTCGGCGGTGAGGAGCGCGGCCGAGGTCGCGGCGTCGCCGTCGGCCAGCTGCGTCGCCGGGTCCGCGAGCACCTGCCGGGCCGCCGTCGGATCACCCTGCGCGGCGACCGTGCGCGCGAGCTCCACGGCGATCGAGGTCACGAGCGCGCGCTCCCGCAGATCGCGGCAGAGCACGAAGGCCTCGCGCAGATCGGTCTCGGCTTCCTCGAGACGACCGGCGAGACGGTGGACCGCGCCGCGGTCGCCGAGCGCGCTCGCGAGCTCCCAGCGGGCGCCGAGCTCACGGAAGGTGCGGATCGCGGCATCCGCGTGCTCCAGGGCCTCGTCGAGACGCAGCATGCGCCGCAGCGACGAGGCCACCGTCTCCCGCGCCACGGCCGCGGTGAACGCCTGCCCCGCGTCATCGCCGATGTCGAGCGCCTCGAGCGCGACCCGCAGGGCTTCGGCTTCGTCGCCCACCGGGGAGATCACGTTGGCGATGCCCACGAGCGATCGGGATTCCGCCCAGGCGTCCTGAGCCTCGTCGGATCGGGCGACGTCGAGCGCCTCGCGGAACATCGCCTCGGCCCGAGGAAGATCGCTCGCCCAGTACGGCACCCACGCGGCCATGAGCAGCGTGCGCGCGAGCACGCGTGGGTCCCCCACGCGGCGCGCCGCCTCGAGCGAGCGCTCGAACAACGCCGACGCGCCCTCGGCGTCACCGCCGATCGTCAGCGTGATGTCGGCGACGAACCGAGAGGCATGCGCACAGACACGGTCGCTGGAATCACCGCCGAGCGCGAGCGCGCGGTGCAACGCTGCGGTCGCCGCGTCGAACTCGCCGAGCCAGTACCGAGCCTCGCCGAGCACGCTCAGGATCCAGGCCTCCCGGTCGCCCCACCGATCGTCGGGACCCGCCATGACCAGCGCGCGTTCGTAGAGGTCCGTGGCCGAGTGCGACTCGAGGCGCCGTCGCGCGATGTCGCCGGCGTGCGCGAGCGCGACGACGGCGCGCTCGGCGAGCGTGCGATCGCCCGGGTTGAGATCGAGCGCCGCCTGTGCCGCCTGCTCGAGGTGGAACGCCACGGTTCGCGGATACCGGTCGGCCTGATCGCCCTCGGAGAGCTTGTTGGCCACGCGCAGGTGCAGCCGCTGCCGTTCCCGCTTGGCGAGGGAGTCGTAGGCGACGTCGCGCAGCACGTCGGAGCCGAACCGCCACACGCCCGGCCGCTCCTCGTCGCGCATCAACAGCTCGTCGTCCTCCGCCTCGTCGAGCAGCTCATGCCGTGGATCGGCCAGGAGCGCGAGCTCGTCGAGGTCGAAGCGCCCCTGCGGGAAGATCGACGCCCGGCGCACGAGCTCGCGCGCCGCGGGCGAGAGCTGGTCGATTCGGGCCGCGATCACCGCCTGCACGGTTGCCGGGAGCAGCCGTCCGCTCGGAGCGGGCCCCCACGGCGGCAGGTCACGCTCCTCACGTCGCAGCATGCCGACGATCTCCATGATGAAGAACGGGTTGCCACCGGCATGCTGGGCCACACGCTCGGCGTCGTCGAACCGCAGGCCGCCGGCTTCCATGGCGAGCTCGGTCGCGTGTCCGACCGTGAGGGACTCGACCCACATCGTCACGTTGTCGGCGATGCCGCCCGCCCAGCTCGGCCGTTGCTCCAGGAACTCCCAGCGGGCGACGCACAGCACCATGAGCGGCACCTTGCGGGCTTCCTTGACGAGCTGCTCGATCAGGTCGAGCAGCACGGGGTCGGCTTCCTGCAGGTCCTCGAACACCAGGATGACCGGACCGCGCGACGCGATGCCGGCGAGCACGCTCAGCAAGCCCCGCCGCACCTCGGCGGCGTGGTATCGCTGGTCCTCGGCGTCGGCGTCGATGCCGAGCGCCATGGCGAGCCGGCGTGCTGCCTCATCGGCGTCGTCTTGTCCGACCCACTCGCCGGCGAAGGACCGGAGTCGTTCGCGAACGAGGTCGGCGGGGGCACCGCGGTCGGCGCCGATCTCCCGAAGGACCATCTGCGCGAGCGGCCAGAACGTGACCTCCTCTTCGAACACGCTCGAACGGCCCGCGAGCACGCGCACCCCGTCCGGCAGACCGGCGAGGAACTCCTCGACGACCCGGGTCTTGCCGATGCCGGGCTCGCCGAGCAGGGTCACCAGGTGTGCCCGCTCGCGGACCCGCACCCGTTCGAACGTGTCGGTGAGCAGCGCGAGCTCACGGCGCCGGTTGACGAGCGAGATCGATCGCCGGGTCTGCGGCCCGACGACGCCGAGCGCCTGCCACGCCGGCATCGCGGCATCGAAGCCCTTGGCCTCGACCAGGCGGCGTTCGCCGAGCTCGATCGCGTCGCCCACGAGCAGGCGCGTCCGCTCGCCCATGAGCACCTCGCCGGGGCGGGCGGCCTGCTGCAGCCGGGCGCCGATGTTGACCTCGGCGCCGATCACGAGGTTGCGGTCGGTCGGCGTTCCCACGGCGACCGGACCGGTGTTGACGCCCACGCGCACACCCACCGGCACGGGCAGCTCGAGCCGGGCGCCGATGCGCCCAGCCCGCTCGACGATCGCGAGACCGGCCCGCACGCCACGCTCGGCGTCGTCGTCGTGCACGAGGGGCATGCCGAACACGCCGAGCACCGCGTCGCCGATGAAGCCCTCGGCGCGCCCGCCCAGCGCGGTGATCTCGTCGGTCACCATGCCGTGGAAGGCGGCCAGGACGTCGCGGAACCGCTCCGGGTCGAGCCGCGCGGCGAGCTCGGTCGAGCCCGGCCAGGTCGGCGAAGACCACCGTGACCACGCGGCGCTCCGAGGCGGCCGGCACCGCGACCGGCGCCCCGCAGTTGGAGCAGAAGTTCTGGGTCGGCGCGACGGGATGTCCGCATCGCGCGCAGGGTTCGTCTCGCCCGGCCCCGGTTGCCGTGACCTCGGACGCCGGGTCGGGGCGCGGGCGCAGCGCCTCCGGCTCCGCGTTCATGACAGGTACTCGATCAGCTGCACCGGATTGCCGTCGGGGTCGCGCACGGTCGCGAAGCGCGCGAACCCTTCGACCTCGCCCAGGTGCTCATCCACGTCCGCGCCGCGTTCACGCAGCACGAGCCTGGCGTCGTCGAGGTCGGCCACCCGGAACACCACCGTGCCGCTCCCGGGACCCGAGTCGGCGGTCCCGTGCAGGGCGAGCCGCACCGGGCCCGCCCCGAGCTCTGCCCATTCGTCACCGTCGCGGCGGAGCACCGGCAGACCCAGCACGTCACGGTAGAACGCCAGCGCCGCGTCCATGTCCCGCACCCAGTAGTAGACGTGATCGATCTCGCCGATCATCGCGGGTCATCCCCGTCCGAGGATGCGGGCCTTCTGCGCCTGGAACTCGTCCTCGGTGAGCACCCCTCGCGCCCGCAGGTCGGCCAGTCGTTCGAGCTCGGTCGTGACCGACGGCGAGAGCGGCGGCGATCCAGTCGCCGTCCTCGAGGCGTCGGGTCGAGCGGGTGGGTCGTCGGTCGATGGCGGCGGCGCGTGTGCCGACGACCTGCGCTGATTCAGCTCTCCCTGATGGAAGATCGTCCGCTGCACCTCCTCGGGCTTGCGGATGTCGTCGAAGGAGTTGGTACCTCCGGTGCTCGCCGACTGGATCAGCAGCGTGCCCGCTCCGACGATGCGGTCGAAGATGCCCTGCTCGAACCGCACGTCGTTCACCTGCTCGAGCGGGATCTCCATCGAGCGCTTCGCGATGAATCCTTCCCGGCTGATCACCCGATCGCTCGAGATGACGAAGATCGACGTCCACCAGGCGACGAGCCTCGGTGCGACGAACCCCAGGACCAACGCCACCCACGCGGCCCACACGATCCACACGCCGAGGCCGTCGAACCGGTCGGCGACCCACACGACCATCGCGGTCGCGACGGCGAGCGCGATCGCCGGGGCGGCGAGCGCCACCGGATGCGGCCGCAGCTCCAGCACGATCTCCTCGCCGGGGATCAACAGCTTGCGAGGGAACATGGGCAGACGCTATCCGAGCGCCGCGTCCCCCGGCAAACACGGCCTGCTCGCCGAGCCACACGCAGCGATCGGCGGGACCGTCAGCGGAGGTGCTCGATGTCGTCGGACGCGACCGCGGCGGGACCATCGGCGGTCTCGACCAGCAATCGACCCGATGCATCGACGCCGATCGCCACCCCCTCACGCGCCCGGCCATCGAGGCCCGATGCGCGCACCACGCGGCCGAGCGTGGATGAGACCGCGGACCAGCGAGCGACGATCTCATCGGCGAACGCCGCCGCCGGGGCTCGATAGCCCATGCGGAATCGAGACAGGAAGCCGCCGAGCAGGGCGATCCTGTCGATCGCCGAGCCGAGGGCCACCGCTGACTCGGGCGCGCCGGGGATCCCTTCGGGCACCGCGAGGTTCAGCCCCGAACCGAGCACCACCCATGCGACGCGGTCCCCCGTCACCGAGGACTCCGCGAGCACCCCGCCGAGCTTCGCGTTCCCGATCATCAGGTCGTTGGGCCACTTGCAGCGCACGTCGAGCCCACCGACCTCGGACGCCGCCTCGGCCCAGGCGGCGCCCGCGAGCAGTGTGAGCAGACCGAGGTCGTCGGGCGCCATCGACGGGCGCAACACCAGCGACGTCATGAGCGATCCGCCCGGACGATCGATCCAGGTCCGGTCGAGTCGGCCGCGGCCCGCCGTCTGATGGCCGGCTCCGACGAGGGTCCACTCCGGCGCACCGTCGTCGGCGAGCTCGGCCGCGAGCGCGTTCGTCGACCCGGTAACCTCGTGCCAGTGTGTCGGCGCCGCCAGACCCGCCAGGTGCAAGGCTCGCTCGAGGTCCGTCGCCGTCATCGTGCCGGCTTCCATCGTGAAGGTTTGACTCCCATGAGAAGTCCGGACAATATCGCCGGGCGAGCCGGCCCGGCCGCCGCCGCTCGAGAGCGATGAGCCCACGGCCCGGCCCACGAGCGAACGGGCGGTAACGCGATGGTGAAGCCGAAGGTGTTGATCGCCAACCGCGGCGAGATCGCGGTGCGCATCATGCGCACGTGCCGCGAGCTCGGCATCCCGAGCGTCGCGGTGTACTCCGACGCCGACCGCGATGCGTTGCACGTGGAGATGGCGGATCAAGCCTTCCGCATCGGCCCGGCCTCCGCCTCGGCGTCCTACCTGTCGATCGAGAACATCCTCGATGCGGCGCGACGGTCCAAGGCGACCCTGATCCACCCGGGCTACGGGTTCCTGTCGGAACGACCGCAGTTCGCGCGGGCGGTGGCAGAGGCCGGTCATACGTTCATCGGTCCCCCGCCCGAGGCGATCGAGATCATGGGCGACAAGGCCGCGGCCCGCCGCGCGGCCGACGCGAGCGGCATGCCGGTCGTCCCAGGCACGCAGGATGCGGTCGACGTGAAGCAGGCCAGGACGCAGGCGGAGCGCATCGGCTTCCCGCTCCTGGTCAAGGCGGCGTTCGGCGGGGGCGGCAAGGGCATGCACATCGTGCGCGACGCCGGTCACCTCGAGGAAGCGTTGCGGCGCGGTGCTCGCGAGGCGCAGTCGTACTTCGGCCGGCCCGAGGTGTTCCTCGAGCGCTACGTCGACCAGGGCCGGCACGTCGAGGCGCAGATCATCGCCGATACCCACGGCACGGTGCTCTTCTGTGGAGAGCGTGATTGCACGGTGCAGCGTCGGCATCAGAAGCTGATCGAGGAGACGCCGTCGACCGCGATCGACGAGACGATGCGTGAGCGCCTCGCCGCCGCGTCGATCGGGCTCGCGCGCGCGACCGGCTACGTGAACGCGGGCACGATCGAGTGCATCGTCGACCAGGACGGGGACTTCTTCTTCCTGGAGATGAACACACGCATCCAGGTGGAGCACGCGGTGACCGAGATGGTGACCGGCCTCGACCTGGTCGCGCTGCAGATCGGCATCGCCATGGGTGAGTCGATCGACGGACTCGAGGTGTCGCCGCGAGGGGCGGCGATCGAATGCCGCATCAACGCCGAGGATCCCGGACGCAACTTCATGCCCGGGCCCGGCCGCATCACGCGGTACGAGGAGCCCGGCGGTCCGTTCGTTCGGGTCGACGCCGGCTTCGGGCAGGGACGCGAGATCCCCGGCGACTACGACTCGATGTTCGCCAAGCTCGTCGTCTCGGGCACCGACCGGGAGCAGGCGAGACGCCGCATGCTGCGAGCGCTCGACGAGTACACCGTGGAAGGCGTGCCCACCACGATCGAGGCGCACCGCTGGATCCTGGCCTCGAAGGAGTTCCGCACCGGCACGCACTCGACGACGTGGGCCGAGCGCGCCCTGGCCGAGGCGGGGCTTCCCGCGCACCCCGAGCTGGGACAGCAGGGCGGCCCCCATGCACGTGAGGGAAGGCCCGCCGACATCCTCGTCGAGGTCGACGGACGCCGCGTGCCCGTGCGGGTGTTCGACGAGCGCCGCGACGTCGCACCGAGGCCGCCCGAAGCGCACACCGCCGGGCATCAGGAGCACGTGCACGGCGAGGTGCGCGCGGAGATGCAGGGCACGATCGTCAAGGTGCTCGTCGAGAAGGGCCAGGACATCAGGGCGGGCGAGGTGATCTGCATCCTCGAGGCGATGAAGATGGAGAACCACATCGCCGCGACCCGTGACGGCGAGGTCACCGACCTACCGATCCGCGCCGGCCAGGTGGTGCAGACCGGGCAGACGCTCGCCGTCATCGACTGAGCGCTCGCCCAAGGGTCGCCGCTCAGGCGGGCGTGCCCACGAACCTCGCGACCGCTTCCAGGTACTCCTCGTTCTCCTCGACGAACGTCATGTGACCGCTCTGCTCGAAGACGACGAGCTGCGCGTCGTCGATGCCCGCGGCGATCACATCGGCTGCCTCGAACACGCAGGTGCGGTCGTGCAGCCCCGCGAGCACCAGCGCCGGCACGGTCACCTCGTCGAGCCGGTCCTCCACCTCGATCGCGCCGGAACCCGCGGCGGCGAAGTGGCGCAAGCACGTCGGGCGAGTACACCGTGTCGCCTGTGCGCTGCACGTAGTCGTCGATCCGTGGGTCGAGCGGATCCGCGAAGTGGAACGGCCACTGATCGCGCATGAGCTCGGCGAACTCCTCGGCCATCGAGACGTGTGGCTCCCGGTCCCACGACGCGCGCACCTGCAGACGCAGCTCCTCGGGCTCGAACGCCTCGAGGTTCTCGTCGACGCGATCGAGGTACCGCATCGACGGGACGCCGCCCGACACGATGACCGCCGCCGCCGCCCCCGGGAAGTCCACGGCGTTCTGCAGCGCCACGAACGCGCCGTAGGAATGCCCGAGCACCGCGTATCGATCGAGCTCCATCGCGCGAGCGAGCATCACGACGTCCTGCGCGTGCCGTTCGAGCGTCCAGGTGTGTTCGGGGGTTCGCTCCGACCGGCCGCACGAACGCTGATCGACGAGCACGAGCCGGATGCCGCGCTCGGTCAGGGGGTCGAGGTAGTCGCCGAACTCGTGATGGTCGAGACCCGGACCGCCGTGCAGCACGAGCAGCGGCAGGCCGTCGTCGGGTCCGCGCTCGACGAGCCAGAGCGACGTGTCGTCGATCGCGACGAACCGTCCGTCGCTCACTCCCCCGAACCCCACGTGTCACGGCCGGTGATCCGGAAGCCCCCGTCGCGCACCTTGTAGCGGCGGTTGATCGAGATGATCAGCGCGGTGAGCGGCTCGGTGAGCCGCGCGTTCGCGAGCGGTCCGGCGTCGACCCACCGCATGCCCGGCACGCGATCGATCAGCTCCCCCACGAGCCGCTTGGCATCGTCGTCGTCGGAGCAGAGCAACGCATCGGAGTCCACCGCTCGGTCGAGCGCGGTGAGCGAGTGCGCAGCAACGGTGTGGAAGCCTGCCACCACCGCCACGCCCTCGGGCACGAGCGAGGCGGCGAGCTCGGCCGCCGATCCGTGCCAGGGGCGGATCGCCTCCCAGGCCTTGCCCCCGACGGCAGCCATGAGCGGGCTCGTGGCGTCGAGCACGACCTGCCCGTGGCTGAGCGCCGGCGCGATCGAGTCATAGATCTCGATCATGCCGGCGAAGGGCACGGTCACGACCACGACCTCGGCACCGTGCACCGCCTCCGCGTTCTCGGCGCCGTCGACCGACGCGCCGGCGCCGAGCGTCTCCGTCGCGTTCGTCGACGGCCTCGTCGGCCCTCTGGGCCGAGCGAGAGCCGATCGTGACGTGGTGCCCGGCGCCCGCGAGACGCAGGGCGAGCCCGAAGCCCTCGGCGCCCGTGCCACCCACGATCGCGACGTCCATGACCTCGCAGCCTACGAAACGACGCGAGGTGCCCCCGCTGCTACCGTCCGCCGACGTGGAGACGGTCACGTGGCTCGTCGAGCTCGGGGTCGGGATCGCGTGCCTCGTGGTGGGCGCGGGGGCCTGGCGCGGAGGGCGGCTGCGCATCGTCGGGGTCGTGCTCATCGTCGCCGGACTCGCCGCTGCGAGCCACGCTCTCGTCCGACTGGGGTCCGGCTAGTCCAGTGCAGACTAGGCGGACCGCGCCGCCCGCCGGGACTAGGCTACGGCTCATGCCCGAGCTGCCCACCGGCACGGTGACGAAGTTCATCGGCCTGCGACCGGGCGAAGGCAGACCGATCGGCTTGGCGGTCGCCGTGTCGTTCTTCGCGTCGGCCGGCCTGATGATCGGCCAGAGCGGCATCGAGGCGCTCTTCTTCGCGCGCTACGGTGTCTCGAAGCTTCCTGTGATGTACGTGGCGCTCGGCGGCACGATGTTCGTGCTGACGATCGGGTTCGGCGCGCTCCTCGGCCGGCTGGGACGAGGTCGCGCGTGCCTGCTGATCCCGATCGTGCTCGCGGCCGCCGCGGCTGCGGGGCGGATCGCGCTCGCCGGCGATGTCGCCTGGATCACGCAGGCGTTGTGGCTGCTGCAGGGAGCCGCCCAGTTCCTCATCGGTCTGTCCGTGTGGGGACTCGCCGGCCTCGTCACCGACACCCGCCAGGCGAAGCGGTTCTTCCCGTTGATCGGGGCGGGCAGCGTGCTGGGGTACGTGATCGGCGGGCTGGTGACGAAGCCGCTCGCGTCATGGGTCGGCACCGCCAACCTGCTGATGGTCTGGATCGCCACGCTGGCCGCGGTCGTGATCCTCGGTGCGAGGCTGCTCGCGATCGGAGGCTCGGGGCGTGGGCCGCACGTCGGCCGCCACCGCGACCACGGCCCGGTCGAACAGCTCCTGGCCGGGCTGCACTACGTGCGGCGCTCCTCGCTGATGCGCTGGCTCGCGTTCGGCTCGATCCTGTTCTCCCTGTTGTTCTTCTCCCTCTACCTCCCGTTCTCGCGAGCTGCTACCGCTCGGTACCCCGACCCCGACGAGCTGGCAGGGTTCTTCGGCCTCTTCTTCGGTCTCTCGACCGGGGTCGCGTTCCTGCTGTCGCTGTTCGTCACGAACCGCCTGCTCGCTCGCTTCGGAGTGCCGACGGTGCTGCTCGTGCTTCCGATCCTGTACGTCGCCGCGTTCGGCGTGCTCTCGATCGAGTCCACGTTCGCGATCCTCGCTGTGTTCAGGTTCACCCAGGTGGCCTGGATGTCGGGCGGCGCCGTCAGCTCCTGGGAGGCGGTCATCAACACGGTGCCGTCGGATCGGCGGGATCAGACGCGTGCGTTCCTGTACGGAGGCCCCACCCAGGTCGGCACGGTGCTCGCCGGCGTGGTCGCCCTCGTCGGCAGATCGCTCAACCCCACGACCCTGTCCACGATCGGACTCGCGTCGGCCGTCCTCGCGACCGTCGCGATGATCGGCGTTCGGCGTGCCTACCCCATCGAGCTCGTGCGGGCCCTGCGAGAGGGGCGACCGAAGGTGTTCGATGCCGACCCCGCCGGGTCGGAACCGTTCGCGTTGCATCGATCGGATCGAGCGGCGATGACCGCCGCGGTGGAAGGTCTGGCCGCGGCCGATCCCCGCGTGCGACGGGTTGCGGCGCACGTGCTGGGTGAGATGGACCCGGATGCGGCGTCCGAGTCGCTCCTCGCCCACCTCCACGACGACGACGCAGAGGTCCGCGCGGCGGTCGTCGGGTCACTCGCTCGTGCCCCGACGGGCATCTCCCGGGCAGCCATCATCGAGCGCTCCCGTGATCCCGAGGCGAGCGTTCGCCGCGCGGTCGTCGAAGCACTCGCCGGGTCCCCTGAGGACGGGGAGTCCGCCACCGCGCTCGCTGACGCGCTGCACGACGCAGATCCGATCGTTCGAGCGAGGGCCGCGGCAGCCCTCGTGGAAGGAGCGCACGCTCCCACCGCGTTCGCGACGCTGGCCGACCTGGTCGCGCATCCCGACCCGCTCGCCCGCACCGCAGCGCTCGACGCGATGCGCGGTCTCGGGAGCGACGGCCTGTTCGCGAGCGCCACGGCTGCGCTCTCCGACCCGGCTCCGGTGGTGCGCGCCGGGGCGGCACGAACGATCGCCTCCTTCGATGCCGCCAGGGCTGTGGCGCTGCTCACCCCGGCGCTCGCGGACGAGCACCGGCTGGTTCGTACAGCCGTCGCTGAGGCGTTCGGGATGATCGGCCCGGCGGGGACGCCGGCGGTCGTCGAGTCGCTCGACGCTCCGACGCGTCGGGAAGGGGCGACGGCTGCCTTGCAGTACGTCGCGCTCGACGGGCACGCGGAGCGGGTACGGCGGTTCGCATCGGAGATGGTGGCCGTCGCCGTCGAGAGCCATCGTCTCGCGGTGTCGGTCGACCTCGGTGCCGGCGATCGGTCCGTGTTGCTGCGGGACTCGCTGGTGTCCAGGTCGGAGCGGGAGGCGACGCTCGCGCTTCGTGCGGCAGCGGCGCTGGAAGGCACCGCGGCGATGTCTGCGGCGATCGAGAACCTCGCCGTCGCCGATCCGGAGCAGCGAGCGAACGCGATCGAGGTGATCGAGAGTGTCGGAGCACGCGACCTCGTCGCGCCACTCCTCGGCATCTGGGAGGGCACGGTCACACCGATGGACGCAGCGACCCTGCGGGAACGGCTGACGGACGACCCCGACGACTGGATCCGAGCCTGCGTGGAACTCCTCGACGCAGCGCGACCCGACCCCGAAGGAGGGATGATGGCGCGCACCCTGACGACGTTGTCACCGATGGAACGCGTGTTGTTCCTGCGGAAGGTAGCCCTGTTCGCCGAGCTGCCTCCGCAGGACCTTCAGCCGATCGCGATGATCGCCGAGGAGCATGCCTTCGCCGACGGGGACACGATCGCCGAGCAGGGCGAGCCCGGAGACGCCATGCACATCATCGTGAGCGGCGACGTTTCGGTGGTCACGCACGACGGGGCCGCTGAGCCGGCAGGCGGACGCGTCGTGGCGGTCAGGTCCAGCGGGGATGTCGTGGGCGAGATGGCGGTGATCACGAACGAGCCGCGCATCGCCGGGCTCCTCGCGCGCGGCGACGTCCGCGTCCTATCGATCGCCCGCCCGCAGTTCGAGTCGATCCTGCGGGAACGCCCTGAGACCGCGCTCGGCGTCATCCGAACGTTGTGTCAGCGACTGGCCGAATCGTCGCCCGCAACGGCCGACGAGACCGTCACCGGGACGACATCGGCCTGAGACGTGAGCGAGAGGCGTCTGCGAGTGGATCGACGGAAGCGTGTCGTCGAGATCGGCCGTCCGTCCCCGCTTCGAGAGGAGGCGAACCTCGCCATCACGGTGAGCCAGGATGCCACTCGATGCTCGCGACCGGGACGGGTCGCGCGATGCCTTTCAGGGTGACCGTCCGCTCGTTCCCGACGGGATAGGGGATCGACCGACCCTGCAACGAACCGAGGGTCACCACGATCTCGCCGCCTTCGGCCAGGGCGCCCACCCTCGCGGCCTGATGCACACCGAGGCCCGCGTAGTCGTCGGCGATGGCCGTCGCTTCAGCTGCGTGCATCCCGATCCGTACCTGTGGGGCGAACCCATGGCGCCGCCGATGCTCCGCGAGCAGCCGCTGGATCGCGACCGCGCTCTCGGCGGCGGCGTCGATGTCGGAGAAGCTCGCGAAGAAGCCGTCTCCCGTCGAGTGAACGACCTCCCCCTGGTGGGACTCGATCATCGCCCTCAAGGCCTCGTCGTGCCAGCGCACGACGTCCTCCCATGCTTCGTCGCCGATCGTTTCCAGCAGGTTGGTCGATCCGACGATGTCGGTGAACATGAATGCCCGCGTCACCCGGATGCCGATGGCCGGAGCGCCCGCATCGATCAACGAGATGCAGCGCTTCGCCTCGAGGCCCGCACCCAGCTGCTCGAACGTGGCACGCGCGGCCTGGAGTTCGAGCAGAGCCGATGCTTCGTCGCCGTGTGCCCGATGAGCCATGGCCAGGGATCGGCGTGCCTGCGCGGTTTCGAAGGGGAGGTCTGCTTCGGTCCACAGCCGGACGGCCCGACGGAGTTCGGCGATCGCTGCAGCCGCGTCGCTCTCGTACGTGAGCACCGCCCCGAGCGCCTGGTGGGAGCTCGCCTGCCACAGAGGCGCCGCGTAGGCGGAGGCGATCTCGCTCAGCTCTTCGGCCGCCTCGCGCGCCTCCGACGCGTCGTGGGCAGCCAACGCGATCTCGACCTGAGCCGGAAGCAGACGGCCTCTGACCAGCGCGATGGGCTGGTCCGCGAGGGCGGCTCGGATCGAAGACCGGGCGGCCACGGAACGACCCCGTGCCAGCTGCAGCAGCGCGAGCCCCGGCTGGGCATCGTTCCCGCGCTGATGCGCCTGCGTGAACGCTTCCTCGGCGCCGTCCAGATCACCGATCCGGAGACGGATCTCACCGATCTCGTAGAAGCCTGCGCCCGCGATGGGGAGCTCTCCGAACGAGATCAGCTCTCGTACCGCGTGACGAGCCTCGTCCTCCGCTTCGGCGAAGGCCCCCCGCAGACGCATGATCTCCGCCCGACGAACCCTGCAGTGCCCGGGGAACCCGTTGATGGATTGCCGGTCACACCATCGCTTCGTCGCCTCCGTCCATTCTCCCGCCCGCCGGTAGTCGGCGAGGTCGCGGCACGCCACGATCATGAAGCAGTACACGATGCCCGTCGCGAACGGCGAGAGCTCGTCTCCACGGCCGCCGCGGTGGCCTCGTCGATCAGCGACATGCCCGCTTCCACCTGCGCCTGCAGGATGTGAGCCATGCCCTGGCACATGAGCCCGAACGCCTGCAGATCCCGGTCGCCGAACCGCGAGCCGATGTCCAGCGCCGCCGTCGCGTGCCCCATCATCGCGTCGACGCTCCCGCTGCTCTTGGCCATCGCGAGCTCGAGGTATCCCTGCTCCACGCATCCGGTTCCCCTTCGAGCAGCCTGGTCGCCCGCCGGAACCAACCTGCTGCCTGCGCCGACTGCAACCGTTCGCTCCACTGATCGGCGAGCTTGAGCGCAACGTAGGCAGCGCGAGGCGGGTTCCCGGCGTTCGCATCGCCTCGTAGGCTCGCTCCCACGCGTCGATGCATGCGTCGGGCCTGGCGGTCCACCATGCCGCCTCGGCGAGCTGCTCCAGATCTTCTCCCGCCAGCGTTCGGGCCTCGGCGGCCTGCGCGAAGCCTTCGTACGCGTCGGCCCAGGCGTGGTCCGCCAGGGCCTGTCGAGCCCGTTCGAGCGTGGTGACGTCCGTCACGGCCGATCCTCCGGGAACCGCATGTTCCCACGTCATCGGCGTGTCCGGTACCCGACGGCGGAACGGAGCGAGCTACGTCGTGGGACGGTACTCGCCGAAGGTCTGGCGGAGCGTTTCGCTCACCTCTCCGAGGGTCGCGCTGGCGCGGAGCGCTTCCTTCATCGGCGGCAGCAGGTTGTCGGTGCCGGCCGCGGCCGCACCCAAGGCGGCGAGCGCAGCGTCGACCGCCTGCTG
>CAWBOB010000002.1:0-458431 GCA_963790335.1 uncultured Actinomycetes bacterium
TGCCGGTGCTGACGACGAATTGCTCGAAAAATTACGGGCCGTACCAGTTCCCCGAGAAACTGATGCCGCTGATGACTCTCAACGCCATCGATGGCCGGCCGCTGCCGATCCCTGGTGACGGGCGCACCGTCCGCGACTGGCTGCATGTCGAGGATCACTGCGCGGGGCTGCTCCTCGTCCCTCGCCAGGCCCGACCGGGTGAGACCTACAACATCGGAGGCGGCAACGAGCGGACAAACCTGGAGATCGTCGATCTCATCTGCGATGCGGTCGAGGGACGAGGGCCGGGACGACGCTCGCGCTTGAAGACGTTCGTTCCCGACCGGCCGGGGCACGATCGGCGATACGCGATTGACGCCACGAAGATCCGGCGCGAGCTCGGCTGGCGCCCCGAACGGACCTTCGAGGTCGGACTTCGATCGACCGTGAAGTGGTACGCCCAGCGCCGCGATTGGTGCGACGGAGTCCAGCGGGGACGTTACGATCGCGAGCGTCTCGGCCTTCACTGAAGCGATTCCTCTGACCTCAACAACAGAACTGTAACGAACACGACAAAGTCGTGGTCGTGTGAGGGCCTCTCCCAGCGAAAGGGCTCCATTTCCAAGCTTTTTGGTGGGTACATCGCTTGCGATAAGAGTGGCAGGTCGCCGATCTGATTACGGCAGGGCGCGTGAATGCTGGGGGAGCCAGATCGGTGAAGCAGGGGGGCACCACGTATCGTGGTGCCCTTTTTTTTGTACAATCGCGCTCCATCGCCTCATCCCAACCGCCGCGCATCGACCTGAACGCTGACGTCGGCGAATCGCACGGCGCCTACACCATTGGCGACGACGAGGCGATCCTCGCGTCAGTAACCTCGGCAAGTCTCGCGGCCGGCTTCCATGGCGGTGACCCGACGGTCCTCCGGCGCACGATCGCTCTCGCCAGGGCGAAGGGCGTGAGAATCGGGGCCCAGCCCGGGTTCCCCGACCTCGCAGGCTTCGGCCGCCGCGACATGCGGCTCGACCCCGCCGAAGCCGAAGACCTCGTGCTCTACCAGATTGCGGCTGTGGCGGAGTCGCGCGCGCGGAAGGCGTGCGCCTGCAGAGGTGAGCCCACGCGCGCTGACCTGGCGGCCAAAGATGCCGCGCTGGCGAAGGCGATTGCCGGGGCGGTCAAAGCATTCGATCCATCGTCTGGTGCTGTTTGGTCCCCGGGCTCGAGCCTGATAGAGGCGGGTCGGCGGCCGGGCTCCGCGTAGCCGCCGAGGCCTTTGCGGATCGCGGCTACCTGCCTGACGGCACGCTCGCAGCGCGAGCGACGCCGGGTGCGGTCATCACGGATCAGGCCATCGTCGTTGCGCGGGCCGTGCGGATGGTCACCGAAGGTGTGGTGGAGTCGCTTGACGGGACGTTGATACCGATTGCTGCCGACACGCTCTGTCTCCACGGCGACACACCGGGCGCCGGCCGCCTCGCGGCAGGTCTGCGCGATGGCCTGACGAAGGCGGGGGTTACCGTCCAGGCTCTGCTTGCCGACTGACGCTCACTCTCCTCGAGTTTCCAGGAAGCGCCGTACCGAGTCGAGCGTGCGCGTCATCGATTCGCGCGCCACGCGATTGATGATCGGCGACGCTGCCGGCCTGACGAGCCTGGGAACGCGGCGGCTCAACGACAGCGATTCGAGGTCGATGCGGACGCCATCCGGCTGCTGTGTGTAGCGCCAATAGGAATTGAGGCGCCACAGGAACCCCGGTCGGCGCCATCGAGTTCGCTGATGCGTGTGGCAATGCTGCGACTGGCCGCCGAGTGAGGTGACAGGCGGCTGAACGTCACGTCGTGCTCCGTGTCGTAGGTGACCGTGACGATCGCCCGCCGTTTCAGCTTCAGGTAGATCCGCATGCTGTCGCCGGAGCGGGACAGGACCCGGCTCTCGAGGACATCGTCCTGCGGGGGAGGCGTCCCCGGAACGGTCAGGGCATGAAGAACATCATCGACCGTGACGCCTTTGACCAGGACCGAGCCCCGCCATTGATGGATGGTACCGCCGGGCACTTCGATGCTGGTCCCCTGCGGCCTGGTGGTATCGCAGGAGCACGAGTGCAGTCGGCGCTCTGCCTGTTCGACGAAGTCATTCCAGGCGGACAGCGTCACCGGCTTGAGTTCAGCAGCATCGGCCAGACCGGGGGTCAACGCGATCGCGGCGGTCAGTGCGATGCCGCGGCGGGCGAAGACCCACTGATCGGCGACGACGAAGTTTGCCGCGGCCATCGCCGCAACCGCGGCCGCGTTGGCCAGAATAACTGGAGCTCCGGCCAGCTCGACGAACGCCGCCGTGAGCATGACGTTGCCGGTCATCGACGTGATCGCAGTAGTCAGGTGGTATCTGATGAGCCGTCCGGCCACCGCTCGACGCGACAATCTCCGGTCGCCCCACGTCCATCGTTCGTGCCACCAGAAGTTGTGCAGTGCCGCGATTTCCACGGCCATCGCGGTGGCGTACACGTAGCCCCAGTCCGCAGCCGTTGTCAGCGTTCCGAGTGCGACGAGCTGCAGCGCGAAGCCGACTGCGCCGACCACGGCGAATCTGCCGAAGCGTGACGTCACGCCGCCCTCGTGCGTTGATGCTTTGCGGGAAGCGGCTCTGCTTGGTACAGCGCTCGGATGTTTCTCGCGCAAGACGCCACGAACACGATCGCCAACCCGAGGATCGCGACCAGCGCGCCAACATCGAACAACCGGACCGTTGCCGACTCGCCAAATGAAATCCACGGTTGGCCCGCGGCTTTCAGCGCCCCGGCCGCCAGCACGAGGCGCAACTCGGTGGTCCGAATCCCAGAAAGGACATGCGGAACACGCTGGCGGCATGCGTTGCCAGATAGGTTTCCGCACAGACCAGCAGGTAGGCCGCGAGCAGCACCAGCGCCAGGATGGGGCTCATGAGTCCCGAGAACGCGAGCCCTCCAAAAAGGAACGTGGTACCCATCAAGTCGATGACGTGATCGACGTAAAAGCCATATCGGGGCCGCTCGAGACCTCGAACGCGCGCGACCGTTCCGTCCAGGCTGTCGCCGAACCAGTTGGCGACCAGCCCCGCAATCACTAGAGGTGCAGCCCAGGGTGTCCAGGGAAACAGGGCGAAGCCGACTCCGACGGCAACCATCGAGAGCAGCCCCACGGCCGACAGCTGATCGGATGTGACCTGTTCGGCAGACGCCGCGCGATCCAGTGGAGAACGCGTCGTTCCACGGATGCGAGCAGGCTGGTGTGCTCTCGGACGTGGTGGCATGCCGGGTGGCTCATCAATCCCTCCACCCTGCAATGCGAAAAGGCGGGCTGAAGTAGCTCAGTAGCCTGTTCGCCGCTATCAACCGAATGCGGCGCCCGCTGTCGACCGCTCGACCAACAGTCTCGCCAGAGCGATCCCGACCGCCAGACCGGCCGTCAGCACGGCCGCAAGCGTGCGATCGGTCGAAAGGAGCGCCGCGTCGACGACGAGCGCCGACGCAATCAGAAGATCCATGACGAGCGTCACTCGATCGGCACGCTCCCTCTCGGCGGCCAGCCCCTGCGAGTTCATCCGCTCGGTGAAGAGCAGGTGTCCCCTGAAGATGGCTGCGGCGGTCGCTGCCACGCCAACGACGCCGAAGACCGCTATCGAGGCGCCGCCCGGCTGCCACTCCTTGATTAGCCAGGCCAGCACCGAGGCGATCACGTACAAGCCGATTGCGACCGCCTGGTGCGTTCGCCACCATCGCCGGACCGGACGTTGATCCGTGTCGCCGCCCGACAGCAGCGCCGTCGCGATTTCGACGGCCGATCCATATCGATCGCCAGGGGCTTTGCGAAGACAGCGTTCGATGACCGTCACAACCGACAGCGGCAGGTTCGGACAGAGCCCCGCGATCGAGGCGGCATCGCTCTGCAGAATCCGGGCGGCCACGCCGAGCGGGGAGGCGGCCGCGAACGGATGAACACCGCACGCGTATTCGTAGAGCACCACGCCGAATGCAAACACGTCGACGCGGGAATCGCCCCGTTCTCCGTTCAACTGCTCGGGCGCCATGTAACCCGGAGTGCCGACGAGCATTCCCGGTTGGGTTACCTGGATGGCTGGCGGCTCGCTCGACGGCACATCGACGCGCGCCAGGCCGAAGTCGAGGATTTTCACGCGACCGTCGAGCGTCCGCATGACGTTCTCGGGCTTCAGATCACGGTGAATCACACCGCCCGTGTGCGCGGCGGCCAGCGCGGCCGAGATATCCCGCGCGGTCCGCACGACGTCGGCCGGCCCCGGACGGCGAGCGCTGGCGATCTCTTCGCGCAGCGTGTGCCCCTCTACGTATTCGGCGGCAATGAACAGTTCACCATCGTGCTCTTCGAGCGCGTAGATCGTGCAGATGCCAGGGTCGGTCAAGCCCGCTGCGGCACGTGCTTCGCGGCGCAGCCGTTCGCGCTGGATCGGATCGCTCGTCAGTCGGGACGGGAGCGCTTTCAGCGCGACCGCGCGGCCGAGTTTGGCATCGGTCGCCAGGTACACCCGTCCCATGCCGCCCCGGCCCAGCTCCCGAACGATGGTGTACGGACCGATGGTGTGGCCCGCTGGATAGGTGTGCTCTTCCTCGTCCAGTAGAGAAGGGATGCGTTCGGGTGCCGGTTCGGCGAGAAACCGGCCGGCGTGGGAATGGTGCTCGAGCAGCGAGCGAACCTCCGCCCGCACGTCGGGGTTGTCGGCGGCTTCCCGGGCCAGCCACCCCTCGAGGTCGCCAGGTTGCTCATCGAGGGCGCGCTCGAACAAATCACGGACGCGGTGCCAGTTTTCCCGCATCACCCTGTCGACGGCGTCCCGGCCAGCTCACGGAACAGCCACGCCCGGGCCAGCGCCCAGCGTCGTTTCACCGTCGCTGGCGAGAGCCCGAGCGTTTCCGCTGTCTGCTCGTTGGTCAGGCCGACGAAGTAGCGCAGTTCGACGATTCGTGCCTGCTCAGCGTCGATCTGCTCGAGCCGGCCCAGGGCCTCGTCGAGGGCCGGCAGCATCGCGTCTTCGTGTGCGGCACCGACCAGCGTCTCGGAGAGCGTGACGCGATCGACGCCGGCCCAGCGCTTCTGCGCGCCCCGCGCCCGCGCCCGCTCGACCAGAATCTGACGCATCGATCGGGCGGCGATGGCCACGAAATGATTGCGATCGGTCCAGACCGGGTCGCTCTGCGCCAGCCGCAAGTAGGCTTCGTGGACCAGCGCGGTCGCCTGCAGCGTCTGTCCGGGACGTTCACGGCGCATATAAGCGCCGGCGAGCCGGCGCAGCTCGTGGTAAACCGCCTGCGCGAGATCGTCCGGGTTACGCGTCACCCGCTGTCTCGCAACGCGCGGCGCAGGACTTTGCCGACCATCGTCTTGGGCAGCTCCGACCGGAACTCGATACGTGACGGCACCTTGTACGGCGCCAGTTTTTCGCGACAGAAGTTGCGAAGATCGATTTCGCTGGCGTTCTGACCGGCGCGCAGCACGACCCACGCCTTGACCGCTTCGCCCTTGACGTCGTCGATCACGCCGGCGACGCCGACCTCAGCGACCGCCGGATGCGAGGCCAGCACTTCCTCGACTTCGCGCGGCCAGACCTGATAGCCGCTCATCTTGATCAGATCTTTCTTGCGATCGACGATGAAGACGTAGCCATCGTCGTCCATGTAGCCGAGATCGCCGGTGTGCAGGTACCGGCGCGTGCCGTCCACGCCAACGTGGTCGCGAAGCACGCCGCGCGTCTCCTCGGGGCGCTTCCAGAAGCCGGTCATCAACTGCGGCGCGGCGAAACAGATTTCGCCGACCTCGCCGGACGGCATCTCGCGTATCCCGTCGTCGGCATCGAAGATCGTGACGTGCACGTCGGGCAGCGGCATGCCGACCGAGCCGAGCTTGTTGGCACCCTTCACCGGATTCACGCACAGCGCCATCATCGCTTCGGTCAGCGAGTAGCCTTCGACAATGCGGCCGCCGGTGAGGGTCTCGAAACGATGCTTGGTGTCGGCCATCAACGCCGCCGCACCCGAGAAGCAGACCTTGATCGACTTGAAGTCGATCTTGCCAGCCGGTACATCCGGATGGTTGAGCATCGCGATGTAGAGCGTCGGCACGCCGTTGAAAAACGCCGGCTTCACTTTGTTGACCGTGGCGAGCACATCCGGGATGTCGCGCGGGTTCGGCACCAGCGAGACGGCGTTGCGGGTGATGAGCGCCAGCGACTGAACGCCGACATTGCCGTAGACGTGGAACAGCGGCAGCGGCAGCAGAATCGGACTGCCGCCGTCGCTGAGCACCGACTGATTCCAGGCTTTGATCTGCAGGCCGGCCATCACGTACGCACCGTGGGTGCCGAGGACGCCTTTCGGCGTGCCGGTCGTGCCGCCGCTCATCAGCAGGACGGCGGCATCGTCGGGTCCGACCGCTTCACGCTTCGGCGATCGGCCTCGATGCGCGGCGAGCAGTGCAGCGAAGGCATGATCCCCGGTCGCCAGCTGGACGCGATCGCCCTCCTTCCGCTCGCGGACGAGCGTGAAGAGGATCCGCAGCACCGTCGGGAAGTACTCCTTGATGTTGGTGGCAATCACGCGGCTGACGGGCGTTCGCGGCTGAACGCGCTTGACGCAATCATAGAAGCGGGTGAGGGTGACGACCGTCTCGACGCCGTTGTCCCTGAGCGGTCCTTCCGGCTCGCTTTCCGTGTAGGTGGGATTGAGCGGCGCGACAATCGCGCCGAGTTTCCACGCCGCAAGCTCGGCGATCATGAACTGCGGGCAGTTGGGCAGGACGAACGCGACCCGGTCGCCTTTGCGGACACCGAGCGATTGCAGCGCCGCCGCGAACGCGTCGCTCAGAGTCTCCAGTTGGTTCGCCCGGTGTCTTGGCCCTGGCAAATGCAGTCATCAAGGGATTGCTCATGGCGAAGCTAAAGCTGACGGTGGCATGCATTGTGTGCTTGAGTGTCGTAGGCGCAAGCTATGGCGTGCTCAACGGGCCTGCTCGCGACCGCAACGCAAGCGACCCGCACTCGACCGCGGAAGCCAGCGAAAAGATTGTGATGCCCGCGGTTCAGGCCAAAACGCCCCTGCCAGGCCAAGACGTATTCGGCAATGCGCTACCCAAGGGCGAGGTCGGCGCCTGGGGACCCTGGCCATGCGCCATGCGGGTGGCACAGATTTGCAGTTCACGCCCGATGGCAAGGAATTGGTTTCGATGGGAACGGGCTGGATACGCCGTTGGGACACCAAGACTGGAAAAGCGATTCACGCTTTTGGAGCTGATCCGGAAAAGGACGAGGCATGGGAGTGGCAAACGTGCATGATCGAAAACAAGACCGCCTATATCGTGCCGACCGCCGTCCGCCATCCGGTGTCAAATGGGAAATGCATGTGTACAACCTCGAAACCGGCCGGGCGCTACGATCGTTTGAGTTCAAAAGGCATACCGATCAACCCCAGCGTTATTGGAATCCCCGCTTAATCTCTGCCGACGGAAAGTACTGCGCGGGCCTTTCGGAAGAGATCATGATTTGGAGTGCTGAGGATGGCAGAGTCGTCCACCGTCTTCACAACCACTTGGGCAAGTACACGGCAATTGCTTTCGCTCCCGACAGCCAGTCGATCATCGCGGGTGACGATGCTCATGAGATTCACATTATTGACATTCATTTTGGCAAAAAGCTTCGCAGCTTTGGCATCGCCAATGTCAATGGCATCAGTGCTCTCGCTGTCTCGCCGGACAGCAAATGGCTAGCCACCGCCAGCCCCAAGGACAGCTTCTTGCGAACTTGGAACCTGGAAAAGGGAACGCAAAGCGCACGCTCGATTATCCAGAGACGTCGCCCGTAACGTCGATCAAGTTCAGTACCGATAGCCAGCAAGTGTTTGCCGTGATGCCGGTAGTAAGCACTTGCTTGTCGGAGCAATGCGCACTTGGGACGTTGCTACCGGAAATCCAGGCCTTTCTTGGACCGACGATCCTCTCATGGGTCAACGCCTCGCCGTGAGTCACGATGGCAAGACTTTGGCTACCCTAAATGGCTTTGGCGCGATTCGCCTGTGGAGCATGGTTGACGGCCAGGAGCTTAACCCGGCGGCATCTAGTGCAGGCGGACTGCAGGCGATTTACTTCGCCAAAAAGGGGACAGAGGTGTGGACGCTCGGTGCCGATACAAATCTGTCGCGAGTGGGAATCGGCCAGCGGCACTATGTTGAAGCAACGATCGACGCCCATTACTGACGGGGCCGGAGAGTTTTCTTCCTCAGGCTTGATCGTCGCTTTTGACAAGGAGCGAAAGACAATAGAGGTGATAGACCCGACTACTGCCAAGGCGGTTTTCCAAAAGAAGGGCGGACAGTCGGCCGTCGTGAGCCAGGATGGAAAGCGTGTGGCGGTAACCAGCAGCGGCCATGTCCAGGTTTTCGATATTGCGACCGGTCAGCAGATCGGCAAGCTGGACACCGAGGCGGCACCCTACATGGCGCCGACAGTCTATTCGGCTGGGCATTACACAGATTGGCCGACGCCCGTTGTCCGTGGCTTCACTAACGCCGGAGAGTCGCTGGTACTCCAAGGCGAAATCGTAGAAGTTTGGGAAGTGCAAAGCGGAAAGCAACAGTCTTCCTGGAGCTTGATTAGAAGCAAGGTGCTTGAAAAGCCCGCAACCAAGGGGTATGCCAAGAAGGCTTCCTCCGCCGTGTCGCCTCGCGGCGTGGCCTTGTCGCCTGAAGGCGACAAGATTGCTTTTGGGTTAACGCGACCAACGCCGGAAATTGCCAAAGGTGCATCCGCCAGCAGCGACCTTGGCCGGCTCATGGTCTTTGCAACGGCGACAGGCAAACTGATTCATCAAGTGGATGTGGACGGCGGTAACTATTTTCGACACATTCTATTCAGCAACGACGGCCGCCGCCTGGCGTGGTACGAGGGCAACGTTGTCCGCGCCTGGAAATCGCGCCGAAAAAGCCGCCTGGGAGTTTGGCAACGCTCGAACGCTCGGCGGGGTCACGTGCCTCGCCTTCAGTCCCGACGGCAAACGCCTGGTATCCGGCAATTGGGATACGACTGCCCTGGTATGGCAGCTGGAAAAGTAACGATGCAAATAGAAAGGCGGAGCCCACTCTCAAGCGCAACTTCGCCTCATTCCTCCCCGCCAGCATCCCGCAGCCGGCGTAGATGTCTTGTCCACCGCTATAGCGGCGCACTACCGGCATTCCTAACTCCGCGGTCAAGGCGTCTCTGAAAGCGTTTAGCTCCGCCGCCGACGGCCGCTGGAATTGTCCCGTCGGATCGTTCACATCGATCAAATCCAGCACAATGGGTAAGCCGCGCGTCAACTCCGCCAGTTGGCGAGCGTCGTTCGCGCTTGTGTTGATTCCGGCCATCAAGGTCCACGCCAGCGTGACGCGCCGACCCGTCGCTTGGTGATACTCTCGCAATGCTTCGACGAGTTCGGGCAATGGATGTGTGGCTTCAATCGGCAATAGTTCCTTTCGGCGCTGCGGATCGGCCGACGTGAGCGAGACGACCAGGCGATAAGGCCGCTTCTCGGCCGTGAACCTGCGTATCATCGGCACAATACCGACTGTCGAAATCGTGATGGCCTTGCCGTTAATAGCCAGGCCGCATGGCTCCGATAGAACCTCTGCCGCCCGCATCACGCGGTCGTAGTTCAGCATTGGCTCACCCATGCCCATGAAGACGACGCCCCGAACCGGATGCGGCGAATCGGCTTGCACCTGCATGACCTGGTCAACGATTTCCCAGGTGGCCAGGTTGCGTTGGAAGCCGAGTCGCGCTGTGGCGCAGAAGGCGGAGCCAGAGCGCAGCCAACTTGGGAGCTGACGCAGACGATATACTTCAAATTCTCAGGCCGATGCAGCAGGGGAATGCGCACCGATTCGAACGGCCGCCAGGCCGTCGCCGCGAAAAAGGTATTTGGCAAAGCCATCGTTGGGTGACACCGTTTTGTTGACCAGCGTCAAACGAGGAATGGCCGTCGCTTGCCGAACGCTCGCCAATAAACGCGCGGGCACCTCCGGCATCTGGGTGGGAATCTCAGCCTCACCGTGTCGAAGCACCGCCGCTTGCAACCGCCGCGCCAGCCGGGCGCTGACGCCCAGGCCAGCCAGGCGCGCGTGCAACTGAGTGGCCGTGCAGTCTTTCAGTAAGATTGGAGCGACTATCATGTCCATCGGCAGCACCATTACTGGGCAATGAGACCTATTGGCAATGCCGGACACGCATTCGAGCCGACAGAAACCAGCTTAGGAACATGGGTTATGATAGACCATGAAACACCAAGCAAACGCGGTCGTTAGTTAAGTCCCAATGCCTTCATGTCATTACTCCACCTAGAACCATTGGCAAGCGCGCACGACTAAAGGTGAGATTCTGCAAGTTCTCTGTACTACCGGCGGGCTGCGACGAGAACAGGTCGGACGGATCGAATTGCACGGATTCGTAGCAACAATTGAGGTGCCGTCCAACTGCGAGGCACGAGTCATCAAGGCTCTCGATGGATTCCCGTTCAAGGACCGGCAACTGCGTGCATGGATCACTCCCTCTCTTGGGGGACAGGGTACAGGGACACGGACCGATGCAGACGAGCATTTTCAGCACCTGACGCAACTACTGAATCTGGAATCGCAGGCAGAAGCACAACAGATCCTGGAAAGGAACGCCCAAACGGCGTCAGCGGAGCGTACCGGCGACTGCCTCACCGGGCTAGTCGTGATCGAGGAAACCACAGGACTCGGCGGGCGTTTTATTTTGACGTTGGGCAAACGTAATCGCAGCATGCCGCTGCCGTGGAATCGACTGGAACCGGAGCGCCTATTCTCCTTTCGGCCGGGAGTGGGAAAAACGGCGAGGGCTGGCGCGGGTCGTCTGCGAACGCAATCGCATGGAATTGAGAGTAGCTCTCAATGAACCACCCGGCGAAGGCGAACGTTCGGCAAACTATCGCCTTGACTATTCCACGGATGAAGCAGCCCGGCAAAGACAGTTGGCGGCTCTGGAACGCTCACGCACTGCTGTGCGGGATCGGTTGGCCGAATTGCGTGGCGTTTTACTCGGTGAAACAGCGCCGGCGTTCCAGCCGGAAACTCCGCTCGTGCCTCTTGACGGGACTTTGAATGACTCCCAGAAGAACGCGATTCGTTTCGCCCTCTCCGCCGCGGACTTGGCCATTCTTCACGGTCCGCCCGGCACGGGCAAGACGACCGCCGTCGTGGAGCTGATTCGCCAGGCCGTGCGACGCGGACAAAAAGTGCTGGCATGTGCTCCGAGCAACCTTGCCGTGGACAACCTGCTGGAGCGTCTCCTCGCAAGTGGGGAGCGGGCCGTGCGGCTTGGGCATCCAGCACGAGTCTTGGCCGATCTTCGCGAGCACACCCTGGACCTGATGGTCGAAGACCATGACGATACCCGCCAGGCACGCAAGTTGGCCAAGAAAGCGTACGCACTGTTTCGCCAGGCCGGTAAATGGACACGCGCCAAGCCCGAACCAGGTTCGCGCCAGCAAATTCGTCAGGAGGGCCGAGCGCTTTCGGGGGATGCGGCAACTGGAGGCGCAGGCCGTCGAGCGAATTCTGAACGGCGCCACCGTCGTCTGTGCGACCTTGACTGGGCTGGATAGCGAAGTCCTGGGGCAGCGCCAATTCGATCTGGCTGTCATCGACGAAGCCGCTCAGTGTACGGAGCCTGTCTGCTGGCTGCCTCTTTTGCGAAGCAAGTGTTTGATCCTGGCCGGCGATCATTGCCAGTTGCCTCCCACGATACTTTCCCAAGAAGCGGCCCAGCTCGGTTTTAGCATTAGCCTGATGGAGCGACTCGTCGATATGTATGGCCCCCTGGTGACACGGCGCCTGACCGTGCAATATCGAATGCACGAAGCCATCATGACCTTCTCCTCGCAGCAGTTTTATGACGCCGATTTGGAAGCCCATGCTTCGGTCCGCGGCCATCTGTTGTGCGAATTGCCCGGTGTGACGGCGAATCTCCTGACGCAAACTCCGGTCGAGTTCATCGATACGGCCGGAGCAGGCTACGACGAGATGCCGGAGCCGGACGGCAAAAGCCGGTTCAACCCGCAGGAGGCGGAGCTGGTCACCTGCAAGGTGAAGGCTTTCCTGGATGCCGGCGTGCCAGCGGCGGCGATTGCCGTGATCGCGCTTTATTCGGCTCAAGTCACGCTGCTGCGCGACAAGCTCCCAATTCCCGGACTGGAAATCGACAGCGTGGACGGCTTCCAGGGACGCGAAAAGGAAGCCGTGGTGCTCTCCTTGGTGCGCTCCAATGCCGAAGGCGAAGTTGGCTTCCTGGCCGATGTTCGCCGGACAAACGTCGCCCTCACCCGGGCTCGCCGCAAATTGCTGGTGATCGGCGACGCCGCAACGCTGTCAAGCCATCCGTTTTACGCAAACATGGTGGCCTACTTTGAATCAATCGGGGCGTACCGTTCAGTCTGGGAAGAAAGTGGTTAGCCTCTTGCTGCGCGACAAGCTGGTGGCTCTCGAATGGTTACACCGGCAGTTGGAGCGAATGCGGCAAGCCGCGGAAATGGGTACAGCCATCTATCCAGTGAAAGGACACGACGAGATTTGGCACCACTACCTATTGCATGGCGGCCGTGTAGTCACTGTTGCTCCAGCGACGTGCAATCCGGAAATCAAAGATGACCCGAACATGGTTCGGCGACTTGTTTCCCTGGCCAAAGCGCGAGCAGATTCCCAACGCCTCGCGGAACGGGTCGCCGGCATCTCTCTTCTCGCGTCGTGGTTCCGGCGTCACCCGGGTGAGCGGGCGAAACTCGTAACGCTGCAAGGCAGCAAGACCCGTTCTACTTTATTGGTTTAGGGATCCCAGACTCAATTACGCGCAGCCGACTCCGAGGCTCCTGAACTGCCTCTGGCGATAATAACCCAGGTCGCATATGCCAAGCAGACTGCAAGGCCAAGAATAACGGCCGTATTTCCCTCTGCTGACGGCCCGGACGCAGAAGAAACCGTCTGAAAACTATGAGCCAAACAGCAACCAGCAAGGATGCCGACAGCCGTTACCATGGCATCTCCGTTGCCTTCACCTGCCAGCACGATTTGTCTTACAGGACAGCCGCCCGCCAAGACGCCCGTCAAACCAACCAATGCCATTGAAAGGCCGTTCCACAGTTGATCACTATGGCTGACCGGTTGGTCAGCGAAGCCGAGTTTGAAGTTACCGGTCAGGGCGGACAGCAAGGCGAACCCAGCGATCAAAGCAACGGCGCCCCAGAGCATCTGCCTGGGACCGGCGAACACTTGTCTGGCCGCGGTCACGGCACAGAATCCCGTCAGGGACAATATTGCGCCGCTGACAAGCGCCAAGCCGAGGGCCCAATACCAGGCAGCATGCGGCGGCGGTGTGCCGATGTCGTCTGGACCGGGACCGAACGGCATCTGGCCGGCCAAAAAGAGAATGAGGGTGCCAACGGCCAAGAATAGGGCTGGTGTGCCGGCGGGTGTGATGACGACAGCGGTTTTGCCGGAGGTGTAGCCGCGCAGCTCGAACAGGCGGCCCACACCAACGCCGAAGATGAAACCGACTAATCCGATAACGGCATTGAGGTCCCCGCCGCCCAGGCGCTGCAACATTCGGAAAGGGCAGCCCAAAAAGACCAAGGCTCCAATTCCCATCCACATGCCGAGAAAGAACCGGGCGGCAGTGTGTGCCCCTGCTCGTCCTTCGAAGCGTCGTTGCCCAAGTCGCAGGAGAAAAGCGCCGCCGATGAGTCCGACTATCTCCGGGCGAAAGATCCGCGGGCCTTCCTTGGTGAACAACCCCAATGCCCCCGCCGTGTCGCGCAAGAAACACGCCCCGCAGATGCCCATGTTTCCTGGGTTTCCCAGCGCAACGAAGCCAGCCGCCAAACCGCCGACTACAGCACAGCCGGCCCACAGGATGCACAATATTCTTCCTGAGACATCCGTGCGAAGCATGGCTGATCTCCAAGCGATTCACCGCCAATCGCTTCGGCGATATTGTTCGTCACTTGGATTTTGTCGCCATCTGCTCCAACAATGCCATCACGATCGCCTGTTCCATTTCGCCCGCGCGGAAGCCAAAAGGCCCGCGACCACTCTTGTAGGCCACTTTTCCCTGAGCGTCGATCACATACACTCGACCCGGCATACCGCTGTAGGCATGGCCAACCGGGTCGCTGATCTCGTCCACCACCACCGGCATCGTTGGCTTGAGCTTCTCGCAGAACTGGCTTGCGACCGCGGTTCGTTCCGAGAGTGTCGTCGGCTGCTTGACAGCGACTCCGGCACGCGTGTTCGATTCCATCTTCCAGCCATCGGTCGGGTGGGCCTCGCGCACGTAGACCATCAGGAAAGTCGCGTCATTCTTATAGCGCTCATACATGCCTTCGATGGTGGTGTAAAACGTTCGGAAAGGCCCGCACGTGTAGTTGCCGAGCACAAGCACCACTGGCCTGGGACCAATTAGCTTGGAAAACTGGACACTGCTCTTGCCGTCCACCGTTTTGAGCGTAAAGTCCGGGGCAAGGTGTTCGAGTTGAGGGCCCACTTGCATCGAACCGATCTCGCCTTCGAACAAGCCTTTGATCAGCACCGACCGGCTTGGCCCACCGCCAGGCGGGGTGCCGCTCACTTTGCCACCGACCTTGAGCTTGCCCCAGTCGAGATCGCTTGAGGTAATGAGGCCGTCCTTGTTCCGATCGAGGCAGGTGAACCAGGCGTCGGGGCCGCTGAATTTGCCGCGGGGAACGCCCTTGGTGGGATCGGCGCCGGAGCGCGCGGCGAGCCACTGCAATGTGTAGCGAGTGTCTGCGGGACCGAACCAGCCGCTATCACCGCCCATTTGAGAGCCGCGCAGAATGTCGATCAACATCCGCACCGCTTCAGGCTGACGCACGCTTTGAAAAGCGGCCTCAATCTGCTCAATCGCGGCCGCCGCCGCCTTGGAGTCGTCGAGCTTCTTTCGGTCAAACAAGCGCGGGAGGTCCTTCACGTCAATCGACGGTTTTTTAGCTTCACTCGTCTGCTCCTGGGCACCAACGAAAGGTGCCAAAAACGCCAGAAGTGTAAACGCTAGCGCGATCAGCCAATTTCGTTTCATCGTGATGGTCACTCCTGTTAGGGCTCCACCAGACCGTCAATACTTCGGCTCATTGCCCGCTTTCCATTTGATGTTGCAGCCGATGCTCGCCTTCTGATCATTGCTCACGGGCTTGCTTGCCAAGACCGCATCGAGAGCGGCACGCAGGTCGGCGCCTGTAATCGGCTTGCCGTTGTCGGGTCGGCTATCGTCAAATTGCCCTCGATAGACGAGCTTGTGGGCCTTCTCGTAGAGGAAGAAATCAGGAGTGCATGCGGCGTGATATGCTCTGGCGACCAACTGGGTCTCGTCAAACACGTACGGAAACGAGTACCCGGCAGCGCGGATTTCGTCGGTCATCTTGGCAGGGCTGTCTTCGGGATAGTTAGCCGCGTCGTTAGAGTTGATGCCGACGATGGCGATTCGCGCTCCTGATATTCTTTGCCGAGCCTGGCGACGCCCGCAGGTGCCGGACAAACGGACAATGGTTACAGATGAACATGATCAGCATCGGCTTGCCAACATGGTCGCGCCGGCTGACGATCTTGCCGTCCGGCGTCGGCAACGAGAAATCCGGGGCGAGGGTTCCGAGGTCGCGCATTATAGAAGGGGTGAGTGCCATTGTTGAAGTCTCCGAGCCCTGTCGTTTGTCCCAGGTGAATTCTATCAATCGATGGTCTCGCTACGTTGACGTTGACGGTATCCGAGCGAGTATGAAGCCATCGGCAATCTGCCCTCAAAGAATCGCTATCGCAGCCGATTCCGCTTACTGTATCCGGGAGGTGTGGTCTGTAATGCCCAGTTGCTGTTGGTCTTGCCCAACTTGACTAGCCTTCCAAAACAGCAGTAGCCGTGGCGCTGGCTACCTTGTGTTTTGCGGAGGTTGAGGCTATCAGTCTTCCGCTTGGTTGTATTTTTCCCCACGCCAAGGAGAAGTTATGGCCCGCTTGCACCTATTCGCCATTTTCGCATTGATCGCCGCAGGATTGACATTCAATGCCAACGGTCAAGATTCGCGTTACCTGGTCGTTCCGGTCGATACCACGACGGAAACAGTCATCTATCGGATACCGGACCTTGCTATTTCTTTGGGTAATCAAGAATTGGTGGAAGTTTTTCAGCGCTTGCCAGAATGTCAGGAATGGTTCGTTGACAGCAAGAGTGGCAAACCACGGTTTCAGTGCAAGACAACGCAGGAATTCATCATTCAGTATCTGCAAGCTACCGTTGACCCCGAATCGTGGCGGGCGAAGGGCGGCGTTGGCACGATTGAGTTTCAGACCAAAGATCACCAGTTGGTGGTCTTTCAATCCAAGACCAATCAGGACCGAGTGGCAGCAACGCTTGAGTCATTTCGGCGCGTGATGGACGTGGAAGTTGCTTTGGAGTGTCGCATTGTGTGCTTGCCTTCGACCAACGGCGAAAACTTGGTCGATCTGTTGGACTTCGACGAATTCGATGGCAAGCTGGCGTTTTTGACGCAGAAGCAGTTACATGCGTGGTTGAACCTGGCTGTAAACAACAAGCAGGTCGATTTCATACGACCGCCCAAAGTTACTGGGTTCAATGGTCAGGATTTGACGATCAGTGTAGGCGCCGAAATGGAGCTTCTTTCCTCGGATCGAATTAAAGAGGGCGTATTCCTCAAATTGTTGCCCGTCGTATCCGCTGACAGGCTCAAAGTGCGCTTGGATGCCGACGTCTTGCTAAGTGACATCAAAGGCAAAGAAACAGATCATCCCGAGGTTGTGGAGCTCAAAGCCAGGGAAACGGTGGTAATTCCCAACAACAAAACCGTGGCGTTCCGCATGGGACGAGTGGCCAACATGCAACGCAAGGAATCTGGACCACCCACGCTGTCCAGACTCCCATACGTGAATCGTCTGTTTACGAATGTCGCCTATGCCCGTCAGGAACATGACGTGTTGGTGCTAATCACGCCAAAGGTGATTATTAATCCACCAGAGCGAAATTGGGTCCAGGCGGTTCGTGTTTCCAAGTGAATCCTGGGATGGACACGATGCAGGATGCCGTCGAGTGCTTGCGCTTCGCAATCGGCGAACGGACGATTGAGCGTTGTCCGTGGGCCAAGACAGACCTGTACATCCAGTACCACGACACCGAATGGGGTGTGCCGGTCCACGACGACCGGCTTCTGTTCGAGTTCCTGATTCTCGAAGGGGCGCAGGCTGGCCTGAGTTGGGAGACGATCCTGAAAAAGCGAGAAAGCTATCGGGCAGCCTTCGACAATTTCGATCCTGCCATCGTCGCCAAGTACGGCCAAAAGAAGCGAGAGAGCTTGCTGTCGAACGCTGGGATCGTCCGCAACCGGCTCAAAGATCGAGGCTGCCATCCAGAATGCGAAGGATGTTCCTGGCCGTGCAGGACGAGTTCGGCACGTTCGACAAGTACATTTGGGGATTCGTCGGCAACGAGCCGAAACAAAACGCCTGGAAGTCGATCAAGGAAGTCCCCGCAAAGACCCCGGAATCGGATGCCATGAGCAAGGACTTGAAGCGACGAGGATTCAAGTTCGTCGGCAGCACGATCTGCTACGCCTTCATGCAAGCCGTGGGCATGGTGAACGACCACTTGGTCGAATGTTTCCGCCATGGCGAGCTGTCGAGGGCGGCCAGAAAACCGAAATGAAAAAACTGTCAATCGATCACTGGTTCGTCTACATCCATCGTTGTGCCGATGGCTCCCTCTATACCGGGATCACCACGGACGTAAAGCGCCGTTGCCGTCAGCACAACCAAGGAACCGCCTCACGATACACTCGTAGCCGCCGCCCAACCCAGTTGATCTGGCAAGAGGCGCAGCCAAGTCGGAGTTCGGCCTTGAAGCGTGAGGCAGCGATTAAGGCAATGACAAGACGAGACAAGCTGGCATTGATTCGATTGAGTAAGAAAGCAGGATGATCCCACTCTACCGAGATTCCTGCTTCACCTTCGCTTTGCCGACGACCGAGTTATTCCCCGTTTCCACCTCGAGAGCGTTGAAGTCGGGCGGCGGGTGTTGATCTTCAAGATCGACTCCAGCACGGGCAAAGGCTGGGCCAGTTGACGACGGCTACCGTGAGCGAGGGTGGCTGGGTGGACCTTACGGAGCCGATAATCGTGAGAGCCGGCGAGGCATTCGTCGCAGTGGTAGACGGGGATTAAATCATTCATGCGATTTGCGAAGTGGATTTTCCTGTTGTCTGGCATCACCGGGTTGTGGAAGTACACTGCGGAGCGAAAACGAAAGATGGCGGCCTCTGCATGCGGACGGCTTCGAGATGCCCTCCTTGTTCGTGTTCTTTGCCGACGGCACCTTCAACGGTTCCTCCACCCCTGTCTCTCTCGACCGGCCTGATCTTCAAGCGATCGCCTTGCACGACGGCTTCGTGTACGCCGTGGGCGTGCACCCTGAGGATGCGTCGGCGCCAAGCAGCTTCCCCACTCGGGTCATGGTCGTCTAGGTCCGCACGCGGCCGAGGGTGACCTTCGACGAAAGCTACAACGGCGGTACGGGCCGTTCACTTAGACCTGCGATCACGTATGACCAGTACGGAGTCGTGACGAGCTATGAACCTCGCGACATCGCGATCAACAGCGCAACGGGAAGGATCTATGTCGTCGGGAGAAGTACGACTGCTCCCAGGACGACTGCTCTTCCTACACCTATGGGTTCGCGACCAGGCTGAAGGTGAGCGGTGGCGTGGATGCAGCCTTCGGCAGTGGTGGAGAGATCGTCGCGGTGTGTTCCAACGTGGATGGTGCATACGCCGTCGCGTTGCACGGAGCCAGGACGGTGGCGGGCGGTACATCTAACGACAAGTGGGGTGACAACAAGGATCGCTTCAGCCTCAGCGCCGTCAGCGGCTTCCGTTCGTTCCGTCGCCAAGCCTGCTATCCCACTTCCAACAAGACGGTGGGCGCGAAGATCGAGGATCTGGCTTTCAGTGGCGGGAAGGTGATCGCGGTTGGAGGGCGACACACCGCCAGGTATCGCACGTCATGATCAGCAACCTCCGAACAAGAGCTCGCGGCGCTCAGTGAGGCCGGCCGTGACGTGTCACTGGCCTAGTCTGCACGCCCTCGCCCGATGGAAGGAGACCCAATCATGAAAGCGCCCCGGATCGCCCGCTTGCTTGCTTCGATGCGCGGAGCTGCCCTCCTCGCCGCCTTGCTGGTCGTTGTGCTCGCAACGATGGCTCAGAGCTTCGATGGCGACCCCTTGATCATCGGGGGATCGAATCAAGCCGGCACCGGTTCAGGGAACGGAGCCTTTCACCGACTGGGACGTCTCCCGGGCTGAGCCTTACGGCATCCGGATCCATAGGACGGCGGTGGAACTCCCCTGAAGGTTCTCGCCTGGGACTACAACCTGAATCCTGCCCTGGTCGTCGCGGGCAACGCGATCGCCCTCGAGACGTCGGGCAGAATCATCCTGGGCGGCCGCAGCGGTGTCGCGACCGTGCCCCGTCGGCGCCAACCGGGTCACCATCAGCGCGCTGGACAGCGTCGACCCGATCACGCCGGCCACGTTGGTGCTCGCGACCGTGCAGCAGACCGCCGGCGGGGCGATGGTCAAGGCGGCGGTGCCGAACCCCGCGCCGGAGAGCTTCACCATCTATCTGAACAAGGCCGCCACGGTGAAGACCGTGGTCGCGTGGACGCTGGTCAACTGAGGTCGCGGAAGGAGTTCGGTGCGATGACTCAAAACCCCGAGCCAACGTTCCGCCCCTCGACCGATTGACCGACCAACGGGTAGTTCCCATGCTGCACAGGTGAAGTCCCCCAAACACATCGTCACGACGGTCGTAGCGGCTACGGCTCTGGCCACATTTCCTTCAACGTCTGTAAGTGCAGCAACCGCATGTGCCTTCCAACCCGGCAGCGGGAGCATCATGGTGTCGCTCGGCGATGAAAATCGTTGGAGCATCGTGATCGTGAATAGCGGTCGGATCGTCCTTCGGAACGCGACGAGCACCATCGAGTGTGGCGGCGCGACCGCAACGAACACCGTGGAGGTGCAGGTCCGCGGTCCGATCGGGCCCGGCACATGGTTCGGCGTCCGGAACGACGGAGCGGGCGGACGCTTCCCGGCCGACATCGCCTTCGACGTGGGCCTGGGGCGGATCCCGCGGCCGGATACGGGGACGAGGACACGCTCGCGATCTGGGGAACACCGGCCAGAGACCGGTACTCATCCGACTACGACATGGATGCCGCGTCCTCATACCCCGAGGCGCGCACGGGCGTGATGAACATGGATGGCACGCTCATGAACCTGGCGGGACTGCTGGTGATCGACGTTCGCCTCGGGTCAGGCGACGATGAGTACGCCGGGTCAGCCAGGTACCTCGACGCGGGCAGGGGTGCAGACGACATCCAGATCCTGTCGTACTGGGAGAACGACGTGAGGGGTGGGCCAGGCAACGATCTGATGAGGAGCGACCGAGAGGGGTTCCGCAACATCCAGAACGCTCGTGGCGGACCCGGGGATGACACCATCTCGCACGCGCTCACCATCTGGGGTGGACCGGGAGAAGACTTCATCGACGGTGCGAGCGATGCGAAGATCATCGAGGGCACTGGGCCCAACGGCGCCGACACCATCATCGGTCGTTCGGACACCACCGTCGTGTACTCAGGTAGAACCGCGGACATCGTCGTCCGCATGGACGGGAAAGCCAACGACGGTGAGGCAGGCGAGCACGACAACGTGATGATCGGGCTGATCACCTCAAGATGGGCTCTGGAGACGACCTGTTCGTCGGCTCGGCGGGCGACGAGGTCGTCTGGGCCTTTCAGGGGACGACACGATGCTTGGGCGAGCTGGAAACGACGGCCTAGTGGGCCTCTCAGGTCATGACACGGCAGATGGCGGCCCGGGTAAGGACAGCTGTACTGCTGCTGAGGTAAGACGCTCATGCGAGTACTCATGGTGAGCCCACACAAGCAGAGGCTTCGCCGGACTCCACTTCTTCTGCGGTCTGTTCCGCGTAAGAGACCTGGCGAACGTGAGTGTGGGAGGACTAGGCGTTGATGCACGAGGCCGCCACGGCCGGGGTATCGGCACGGATGACCCTCGGGTGGTAGACGGCTTCACCCTCTTGCGTGAACTGTCGCAGGTGTTTAGCCGAGTAGGTCGAGCGCCCATCGACCCGCCTCGCAACCGGATTAAGTGCAAACATCCTCGGCCCATTGAATGTCCCCATTGAATACGGCGACACGGCCCAGATCAGACGTCCCCTGCGGCCTCAAACCCTGGCCCGTCGACCTCTGTCCGCACGATGGTCAGCCCGCTCAACGGGCCCCCGGGATGAGTGATCCAGGCGGGGAGTCGAACGTCAGGCCACTCCACGGAACAAGGGCATTGTTCAAGTGTCGGACGCCTTCCTCGGGGACGGGAATCGCCACACGCTGGCGGTCGCGAGGGGCTGCTGGCCTCGCCCCGGAGGTCGATCACGGTGCCAGCGATGAAGCCGACGACTATCAGGCCGACCCACAGCGACCCACGTCACGCGCCTCATATGCCCGAGCTTAGGTCAGGCGTGGAGCCAAAACATCGGCCACACGGCTAGCCTTGCGGCGCACCGCCCTCCGCCCTGCATGCGAAGTAGTGGTATCCATCGGTCCTTCCCTCGCTCGGTCGCTCAATCACACGACCACTTCGGACATCAGTAGATCGAGGTGGTCATGCGGTCCCCATACTTCCTCGCTGTCGTGCCCGCCATTAACTGACTCCTCGGTCGGCCCCTCGAGGGCGCTCAGGGAGCATCGGTGCGAAGTCCCGCTGGACCTAGTTCGTACGCCTAATCAGGGGCGATCCGCCTGTTGTGCTGCGGGGGATCTTCGGGATACCGTCGGTCGATCAGCGCCCCAGGAGGACTCGTTGAAGCATCGGTCCCACGTCGTCATGGCGATCGTGATCATCGTACTCGCCTCCGTGGTGCTCCCCCTCGAGAAGGCGCAAGCGTGCTCCTGCGTCGGCATGTCGCCTCGCTTCTTCAAGCTCTATGACGGCGACCCAAACTTCCCCTACGACGTGATCTTCGAGGGCGTCGCCACCGAGACGATCGATACGTTCCCGAACAACTCGGCTGTGTCGTTCCGGGTCAGCGCCGTCTACAGGGGCGACGTAGCACTCGGATCCGTTGTTGACGTTCAGGATGACTGGGTTTGCGGATCCATCAGCAGTACGTCCATGGGCACGTCTACTCGCTGTTCGTGGAGCCCGCGGAGCCGTCCAGCTCTGTCGACTTCAACTCCGGATGTGGCAAGGAGATCATCGGGTCGCTCAATCACGAGAGGTGGGGCCTGCCTGAACCCGAACGGTTGCGGGTCGCCGGGACGGCTGATGCCGCCCCCGCTCATGCATGGCCACCGATCTTTATCGCCTTAGCCGGTGGCACCCTGATCGGATCAGCAGTCACCCTGATCCTCAAGAGGTCCCGATGAGACGCCTGCCGCCGTTGTGATCGTGGTCGGGATGATGTGGGTCCCGAGCTGACTCACGCTTATCCCGATCTCTGCGTATGGTCCGCTCCCGATACGTTCTACGCCCAGTACGACCAAGTGTTCACCGGCAGGGTCCTGCAGAGCCATCAGCCGCACCGGGTCGTGTTCTTCGTCGACACGGTTCTGAAGGGCCGACAGATCGAGGTGGGAACCAAGGTCAGCGTACGGATCCACGACTGGTGGCCACAGCAGTTGGACGAAGGGATTCGCTACACGGTCCCTGCCTATACCGAATGGGTGCCGGCCAGCGCCCAGAAGAAGAAGATCCACTCACCGTTCTGTGCCCCGATCACCTACCCGGTCATCAATCCCACCGCCTACGGCCTGACCGTGATCGACAGCCTGCTGCCACCACACTTCAGCCGCTACCGCTCCTAAGGGGGGCGGATAATCGAGGACGCTAGAGGACGCGGTGACCATTCTGTTCGCCCCTCTCGAAAGGAGACGTCTTGACGAAGCACCGATTCGTGATCGCGCTCATGACTCTGCTGGTAGTCGGCTCGTTTGCTGGCGCGTCGGCTCAAGTCTCCTCGGGGATGCCGACATCACGAGGTCGGAACCGCGCAGATCCCCGCCGGAGAGGTCCGCACACGCATCACGCACGGCGTCTCAGATGGCCCCGGCGACTGGATCCAGCTCTACTTCACGCCCACGGGCCGCACTCCCGTGGCCTACTCCTACCGCGAGGTGAACCAGGGAGTCGGCATCCTCAAGATCGATCGCCGGCGCCCGCCGGTGGGTCTCCTTCACGTACCAGGTCGTGGCTTGGGAGCCGTAGGGCCCAGGGCGTGCTCACACTCTCGACGAGGTGCCGACGTGCGCCTGGCAGATTGCCCCTTGCCCACCAAACCCACATGAGGAGGTCTCACCGTGACCAAGTATCGATTCGTCATCGCTCTGATCGCTCTGCTGGTCCTGGGCACTACCGCCATCGCGACCGGTGCTGACGGCGATCCCGCCATCCTCGGCCAGGAGAACGACAGCGAGACGCGCACTACATTCGTCGGGTCTGTTGGATTCAACTTCCTCGAAGCCGACCTCACGACCATTGGCAGTCTCGCAGCAACCCAGGCGAGCCTCGGACAGTTCGGTATCCAGTTCGACAAGGGGAGCCCGACGACAGGGATCGTGAGGATCCCTGGCGGCGCCACCCAGTTCAAGTTCCGGATCCAGAAGGCCGGGGCGGCCCGCACGCAGTTCGTCTTCCTGCAGTGTGACGGGGGACGATCCGAGCTATCGGACCTCCTACGAGCAGCGGACGATCCCGATCGAGCAGGACGTCATGCGGGACAGCGTGATCACGATCTACCTGACAAGGCTCCTCCACCGGGTGGCCTGAAGGTCACGTACTGGGAGATTGCGGAAGGGCGGTAGCACGAACCCGGCCAGGTAATCGTCAGGCGAGAGTCTCAGCCGTGATCCCTTGCATCTCGCCTTTGGCGCCTACGGTTCGACCGCTGGCTCAAACGTAGTACGTCCGAACTTGACCACCAGTTTCAGCGGAGCCTGCGTGGCTGGGACTAGGGAAGTGCGAGCATGCCTTCGGGAAGGATTCATCTTGCCAGGGACGTGCAAATCCGGTGTGGACGTGTTGGCCGAAGGCTACCCTCGACCGAGTCGGCGCCGCGTCAGAGAGTTCGCCGCCGACCCCCCGCGGGGTCTCCGGCGGGTCGTTGATGATGGGGATTGGCGGCGACCCAGTCGGCCAAGGCTGAAGGACGTCCCACCGGGCGCCGATGATGATCCTGCGAGGAGGAGAGGTCATGAGGGTCCACATCTGGTGCGACGGCTCGGCGATGCCGAACGGTGGTCCCGCCGGCGCGGGGTACGTGGTTGTCGGGGAGAAGGTGCGGCTGTTGGGGTCGGACGCGTTCGGCGACGCGTCGAACAACGTCGCGGAGTACACGGCGGTGCGGAACGCCCTTCGGGCCGCCGCAAACGCGGGCGCGACCTCGGCGTACGTCCGCCTCGACTCGTCGGTCGTCATCAAGCAGCTCACGAAGAAGTCGAGAACGCGGGCCGAGCACCTGATCCGGCTCAAGGCCGAGGTCGAGGAGCAGCGCGCCCGATACCCCGGGGGCGTGACGTTCGCACGGATTCCCCGCGAGCGAAACGCGGTGGCTGACCGGCTCGCGAAAGACGCTGCCCTCGTCTCGAAGCGGAGGAAGAAGGCGTGAGGGGCACAGGGAAGTGATAGCCTAGGATTAGTCAGGCGATCGCCGTCGTGAAGAACGAGGGCGGCCGCTGAACTTGGCTACGGTCGAGCGTGCGGGGCGTCCGGTCTTGCTGGTGAAGTCTCAGAGTCTCCCACGCGCAATCCAACGAACTTGGAGCGGTTGTGATGGTCGACGAGTTCCTCGCCGAACTCGGTGCCCAAGAGGTCATAACCTGTCATCCGAGCACTCGATGGGCAGTGGTCGCGGCTCAAGACGTGGCCGTACCCATCACGAACGACGTGCTGGAGCCTGGTCGACAGATCATGCCGGACGTGTGGTTTGCCCTGGTTGCCCTTCGAGCCTCTCTTCGAGCTGTTGACCTCGCGAAGAAAGCATTCCCGAAGGAGGCGAGCGAGATCGATCAGGTTGCGGGCCAGTTGGCCGAACGGGGAGCCGACTGGACGCGGGCTCGGAACGTGTTCGAGCACATCGACGAGTACTTCCTCGGTGAGGGCCTCCTCCAGCGGAAGAGCGAGTCCGTGCGGCCGGACCGATACTTGCCCATGGTGGCGACACAGCGGCAGAAGGATGCATCCAGTTTGCGATCTGTCTCTGTGAAGGTTGGTCCTGGTGAGGAGATCGATCTCTTCCCGACGATCGACGCCGTGATCGCGGTCCTTCGTGAGGTCCAGGACATCATCGGCGCACCGGCGCCGATGCCCGCCGACCCTGAACTCGAGTAGGTCAAAGTCAGCGGTACGCGGGACGTCGGTCGACCGACGAGTTCTTCGTGCCAGGCGCCGCTCGCCCCAACGAGGGTCTTCTCGACTTGGAACTCACCGCGGCATGACACATTCGGAGTGACTACGGAGCAGCCGACGGAGTCGCTGACCGGGCGGTGGCGGGGCGAGACATTTGACGAGATCGAAAGAGAAATCGTGAAGTGAAGTCATCGCCTCGCCTGGCCGCGCTCGTGCCGCGTCGTCTCGGTGCACCCACGACCGACCACCCGGAGCTGCCGGCCGCGTTCGAAGTCGTCGCCGATCAGGCAGCCGAGTGGCAGATGTCGTCCACTCGGCGACTCTGGGAGGCAAGCGCCATGCTGAGCGGCTCGGACAAGGGTCGCGCGTACGCGCTTGCCGGGCAAATGGGAGCTCCTGGGTGAGCAGTTGGCCCTGGCTTACGCTGCCGCCGCCGACGTGCATCTGTGGCGGGCGCACCGAGATGGTAGCGGCGATCAAACAGCAGCGGAAATGTCGATGCGCGGCATGGCTGAGGCAGAAGGCTACTTCGTCGTGGCTGCCTCTCGCCCTCGCGACGTCGCCCTGTACTCGCTCTCGCTTTCCGCCGTGCTCCGAGAACTGCTCATTCCGAAGCTGAAGCTCAAGAATCTCGAAGTATTCTCCGAGCATCGGCGAAACTCGGATCACGCTCGCACCTCTCACCGTGAAGGCAATGGCTGCAGTGGCTGCCCATCATGGGAGCCCGTCCGTAATCGACTTGATCGAGCCTGTCGTCGAATACGGGACCTCGGAAGCTTGGCTCTCGCTCTACGAACGCCGGGGTGAGGATTCCATCGATGGCGTCCGCAGAGCGCGGGTCTCTATGGCCGAGCAAGCGGCAGCCATGGGTCGCGAGGGAGGGCACGACGAGTCTGTGGATCGGTCCGAGGGATCGCGCGACTGCTGACCTACTCGAAGCTGAAGCAGGTGGCATCGATCGCCGACCGCTCGCTCCTTGCCCTCGCCGGGAGCCTGGAGCGATTCGAAGAAGACGCTGGCCGACACCAGCGACCACCTCGGTGGCCCTCGGCTCCGCCGATCTGGGCGATGACTCCGGCAGCGACCAATGGAGATGCGGTGAGCTACTAGACCTCGAGCGCCTCGAGTTTCCGCTGACTCGTATTCCCGGCCGAAGCGCCGCGTGTGGCCGAACTCACGAAGCGCCTCGAGGAGGGCGCGCCATCGGCTCCGGGCCTGCTACGGGCTCGAGTTCGGGTGTGGCACGATCCGAGCAGATGCCGGGTGAGCAAACGAGAGCGAACAAGCAGGTGCGCTCGGTCGCTGCCCAGACCTGCGCGAGCGTGCCAGCAGGGCCCGGCACGGAACCTGACCTCCACCAAGCCGGATTCGTGGTAACCCTTCCCGAGATGTCAGCAGCTCGGTGCCAGTACCGAGCCGAGCAGTCGGGCTCGGAGTAGGTGGAATGATCCGGAGCCGCCCGGGTCCGTCGTCCGCGAGGTTGATGAGGACGACACCCACGATAACTACAACTACCCAGAACGCGAATACTGTGAGTCCCGACGGCTGATCATCACCGCTCATACCTGATGAATCGGCCGGTCATGGCTTGTGCTTGAGCGGGATTCCGGGCGCTGTGCGCGGCGCGAAGCCGAGTTCGCGGAGGGGAGGATGTAGTCGTCGTCATGATGCCGCAACGGGCGGGTCGAGGAAGCGCAGCACGCGCTCGGCTTCTCGCTCGACGGCGTCCCAGCTGTGTACCGTGGCGTGAATGGTCAGAGCCGCGGCGGCTTGTGCAGCAGAGCCTCCAGGTTGATGGCAGCTGGTGGGGCCTGGCGGTGCTCGTCGCCCATGACGGTGGGGCCCACCCAGCCCTGCTCGTCAACGCGCTGCAACGACATCGAACCTTCGGCGCGAAACGGCAACGTCGTGATGAGCGCCATGACCATGGACGGCGCGCTGCCATGCGGACCGATCGTTCTCCGGCTCTGGACATGACTCGTGGTGCGAGAGATCGCTGGTCGGGGGGAAGCTCTGGACCAGCCAGCGACGGCAGACCGCCCGACGCGAAGGAAGTCCGAAGGAGAGCGGCCCAAGCCATGGGTTCTACCAGGCGGTTCGATTTAGGGGAGGGTGGCGAATCCGCAAGATGGGAGGTAGACCTCCATCCCTGGCGACCCCCCGACTTTCGCCCGCCGACCACAGCCCCTAGACTCGCCGGGTGGCGAGTCCCTCCGTAGAGTCTCGCTGCCGTTGAGCGTACATACCTGTGCATCGCGAACATGTAACCCATCCTCCGCGTGCACCTAGATGAGCGATGGAAGCCGTAGTTGGCGGTCAGTCTGGGGCATGCTCCCGATCCTGGTTCAGCATCTCCACGAGAAGGAGAGCAGATGACCTGCGTACTCCACTTCGGCTGGTGCTCTACAGGCGACCGCTGAGTAGGCGGTGAACGATTGCATCGAACTCCCGCCATGTGCGCATCGGAGAGCTGCATTTCCGACCGATCTCGTAGAAGCCTCGATCGACTTCGACGAGTTCCACGTTTGGATTGTCCCCTACGAACGCGCGGGCCCGGTGCAGGAACCAGACGTACTCCGACCATCTCGGGTCTACCGACCGCCTGGCGTCCCAAGAGGTGCGACGTTCGAGTTTAGGAGCGCTCCTCATCATCCAGTACGAGAGCCACGGCGAAGGCCATTCGGTCCAGAATCAAGTGGTGCTGGGGCCACAGAGCCGCGAGTAGCGCGGACCCGTAGCAACTCCGAAGCCGTGAAGTTGGGAGAACGCCCGGCGCAGCTCGTTCGGCGTTCCCTCTCGTATGAGCCTGGGTCCGCCGGGGAGCGCGACAGATTCCACTCGTCTGACGGTCCCCCGTAGGTCGGCCGGGGGTGAGGGGAGACAGTATTCTGCCAGCAGATCGTTTGAAGTTGCCAACAGCCATCAAGAGGTGATGCCACGCAAGGGTGAGGTCGTCTTCCCACTCTCCGTCCTGGGCGAGTTCGTACCGGCTCCAGAAGCGCCGAGCCAAGACCTCCACTTGCAGAGCAAGTTCCTCGCCGTCCGGCTCCTCAGCCAGTCGTCGGCGTACACCCTCACCGCGTGGCTAGAGATTGGAAACGGTGTGGCCCCCATGAATCAGAGCCTAACTCTCCCCTAACAAGCCCGATCGACACCCAGCTAAACGGATCAACTCAGACCTACTTCGCCGGCATCGCGGAGACCACAATCTAGCGATCAACCTGCGGAAACGCGGTCTTCTGCGCTCGCCCTTACAAGGCGAAGGTCGGGGGTTCGAGACCCTCAGCGCCCACCCGAAGTGGCCTGTACCCAAGGTAGCTGTCGGGGCAGGCGTCGTTCATCAGGGCCGTCGAAAGGGACCGCGCGTAGCTTCGTGCTCGTTCCCGGTCCTGCTCCTGCACGCCCGACTCCCACGTCTCAAGACCCCCGAAGAGGCGCATGCGATCGCAGGGGTCCTCGAGAGGGGTCGTTGCCACCTCTCGAGAGACGGAACCGGCGGACCATGAGGTGGACCGCGTTCGTGGAGCGTCCTCAAAGGCGGTCGCCTCGCGAAGCGCCACCGAGTGGATCCGCGTCCCGCCGCTCTCGCTAGGGTCGCCCCCATGCGGTTCAGTCGGTCGGCGCGCGCGACCCCGCTAAACGTTCTCGACCCCTCACGCATCCATGGGCCCGTGCAGGGAGAGAGCGAGGTCATCGAGCTGCGGCGGCAACCCGAGGCGCCAGAGGTACCGCCGAGCTTCGACGAGCTCTTCCTCGAGCTGCACGATCGCCTGTACCGGGCCCTGTACTTCATCAGTGGGTCCTCGGCCGAGGCGGAGGAGCTCATGCAGGACGCATTCCTGAAGCTGTGGGAGCGATGGGATCGGATCGACGAGATCGAGGATCCCGCCGCCTACCTGTTCCGCACCGCGCTGAACGGCTTCAGGGCGCGGACCCGCCGTGCGCGGTTGGCGGCCCGCCGGATCGCACCCGTAGTGCATCCGCGCGATCCGTTCGACGACGTCGATGTGCGAGAGGACGTGCGCCGGATGCTCCGGCGGCTCTCGCCTCGACAGCGGAGCGCGATCGTCCTCACGGAGATCCTCGGGTACAGCTCGGAACAGGCTGCCGTGATCATGCACATCCGGCCGACCACGGTCCGTGTGCTCGCGTCGCAGGGACGCGCGGCGCTACGGGAGGTGGGGAGGCCGCGATGACCGACGTCAAGGAGGTCTACGACATGGTGACCAAGCACAAGCCGCCTGCGCCCGGCGCGCTCGAGCGGCAGCACACCCGGCAAGTGAGGATGGCGCGGAACCGCAAGATCGGCGCGATGGTGGTGGCGGCGTCGATCGGGCTGGTGGCGCTGATCGCCGTCATCTCGCACGTCGGCGACGGTACCGGGACCCTGTCGGCAGACGACCCTTCGCACACAACCGAGGCCATCCAAGCGGTGCCCGCGACAGAGGGCTTCGACATCGAACCTGGGAGGTACGTGATGGGCACGCTCTCTCCCTTGGACAGATCGCACAAGATCACGGTCGACATCCCGGACGGATACGTCAGTTATGGCCCGTCGCTCGTCTCCAAGGGCGACTCCATACTGAGCCTCTGGGGCGTCGGCTGGGTCTTCGCCGATGCATGCCAGTGGCGCGGCACCGCATCGCCGACCTCGTCGGCGGATGACGTCGTGGCAGCGCTCCTCGACGAAAAGGGACTCCTCGTCTCGACACCAACCGCCGTCACGGTCGGCGGCTACGCCGGCACGCGCTTGGCGGTGACGGTTACCTCGCAGACGACACTCGATCGTTGTGACGATGGGCATTTCAGCGCGTTCGCGCTTGCGGACGAGAAGCCGGGGGGCCGTCGGCACCTCAAGGGTGTCGAACCCACGCTCGACCTGCTGTGGGTCCTCGATGTCGACGGCCACCCGCTCGTGATCGATGCGTTTGCAACGGAACAGGACCGAGCCGAATTGGAGCAGATGGTGGCGTCGATCCAGATCGAGCCCGTGAGCTGACCGAAAGGCCGGGATCCACGGGAGGCCAGAGACCGAGGAGCCCGGTCCCGAAAGGGACCGGGCTCCCGCACCCGGATCGGGAGGAGGCGCGATGAACGACCGCGAGCGACAGGTCGGGAGCGTGCTCGTTGGCGGGATCGCCGGTATCGCCCTGACGCTCGCGGCGTCCGCCGAGGTCGGCGGGCTCGTGCGAGGGGATCGACCACCGACCGTGATCGACCGACCATCGCCATCGCCGATGTCGGTGGTAACACCCGAACCGAACGACGCAGACATCCGCGGCTGGCCGGGCCCCTCCCGGAACCGGGCTGGGACGTATTCGTGGAAGGGACCAGATTCGCTTTGGATGCATAACGGCTACGCGCCGGGTGACGGTGGCGTCGCGATCACGATCCATCAGGTTCCCGAAGGGGGGATCACCGATGGCGCTACGGCGGTCATCGTCGCCGGACACGACGGCTTCTACCGACGGATCGGTCCTCGACAGGAGTGGTGGATCGTCGATATCCAGGGATCGACGATCGCGATCTTCCTCGAGGCGGCACGTGGCACGAGCCAGGCCGAGGTGGCCGAGGCCCACGCCGTCATCCGATCGATCCGAACGGACCCGCAGGACGTCAGCCGGGACGGCGACCTCGGCTTCAGGCTGGTCTTCACGCTCACGACGGACCACTGGGACTCCGGATGAACGAGATGAGAGATGGCAGTAGACATGCGCTCGCCCTGGCCGTGCTGCTGACGGTCCTGACGGGATGCGAAGGCGGCGCCACGGACGAACCGCAACCCTCGACGATTTCGACGACGGCGTCCGGGACGACCCCCACCGGAGCCGCGTCGGTTGAACCCGGCACCCATCTGCTTCAACGTTCCGGGTGGTCGGTCGCCGACTTCGCGGTCACCTTCCCGGACGGCTGGACCGTTCAGGAAGGCCACTACCTCAAGCACTCGGACGCGGACGACGAGTTCGGCATCCAGGCCTATGTGGTCGACGAGGTCTTCACCGACTCGTGTGATGGCGGCGACGTCATCGAGGTGGGTCCCACGGCCCTTGACCTCGCCGCTGCACTGCTCACGCAGCGCGGCCCGGCGAAATTGCATGGCCCGAGTGGCCTGACGCTGGGCGGAGTGCCGGCCCTCTACTCCTTCTACAAGCTCCCGAAGGACCTCGAGCTCACGGCCTGCATGCTCGAGGAGGACGGACTCCGCATCTGGCACAACAGTGCTGTGGACACCTCCTTCGTGCTTGCGCCCGGTGTCTACGCGTGGGTCTACATCCTCGAGGTGGACGGGCAGCGCCAGGTCTTCGTGGCCCACTTCACTGAAAGGACGTCGAGGAAGGACGTGGATGAACTCGAGGCGGTTCTTGATTCCATCCGTATCGAGCGGTAGCCCCGGGTGGCAAGGCGACTATCGTGCTTCTCGACGGTGAGGATCTCCAGCGCTCGCGGAGGCCCTGGGACGCCTTTGCGCACGCGGATACGAGTTGTTCGGAAAGGCGCACGGCGAGGAATCTGTCGAGGCCGATGATCCGGGCGTCGCGCCCGACGAGTGACTTGTGTTTCGTTAGTAGCGTTTCCATCCGAAGCCCGTGAGTGCCCGGAGACACGTAACCAGCCCCGGTGCGAATACGCGGGACATCGACATGAAGACCCCGGCATCAAGCGGGGCGTGTAGGCGAGCATGGCGAACCTGCTGCGTACTTGTTGCAGCCCTGGATTCCTCGCGGCCCGTGTCGATACTTCAGCCATGGCGCTTCACTTGACCCCCGATAGCGCACCTCACGCTCGGCGAAGCGGCGCGTCCCGTCCGACGATCGTGCTGGGCTACGCGGCACTCGGCGGCCTCATAGGGATGGTCGCCGGAGCGCCCGTGGCATTCAACGTGCTCGGGCTGCGGCTTCCCGACAACACCGAAGGGCTGGAACCCGCCGTGATGGTCACCGCCGGACTCGGATGGCTCGTCGGCGCAGGCTTCGGATCGGTCGCGGGTGCGCACGCACGGCCTGCCGGGGTCGCCGGTCGCTGGCTGTTGCTCGCGGGTGCGATCGCCGTCGTGGTCGGTGCGGTGGCGATCGCGATCTGGCCCGTTCGGTCCGGGTGGCCCGAGACCGAAACGATCTTCTTCTCCTTCTGGCGGCACGGTGGCGATGAGCTGGCTTTCGTGATAGTCACGATGGTCGACGCTGCCCTAGCCGTGGGGACGTTCGTCGCGGTGGGCAGACATCACGATGTCGAAGGCTCGAGCCGCCCCACCAAGCTTGCCGGTGCGATCGGCATCGCCGGGCTCGTTCTGGGCGGACTGTGGTTCGCCCTCGGGATGGCGCTCTTGCCGCTCTCGTGGTCAGGAAGCCTGACCTCTGTGCAGCGACATGCCGTCTGGCGAACGACGTCAGGTGTTGCGGATGCGGTTGGCGACTACGCCGACCGAACCGGAGCGTTCCCCACGAACCTTGAAGACGTACGCGCCGCCTTCAGGAGGATTCGCCCGGGCACCCAGGTCCAGTTCGCAGGTGTAGTGAACGGGTCGTTCTGTATCCGCGTGGGCGTGGACGTCGGCGAGCAGCACGCGAGCGATCCTCATTACTCGGTCTTGGTCCACCGTCGCCCGCCGGGATCGAACTCTTGGACGTCGTCAGAGACGCAGCTCGGAAACTCTTGCACGTTCTAGCGGTGGTGGCGGCGGGAACGTGATTGGCGGACGCAACGTCCTCGACGAAACGCCGGGCGAGCCGAGCTCCATCGCCCGACTTACGATCGCTTTCGCCGCGGTCCCCATCCGCCGCACCTCCGGCCTTGGGAGCCAAGTGTGGGCGGAACCGGAGTTCGATCAGAGAACGGGTCACAACCCTCACCGAGTGCGGCTTGCCTTCGGCGCCCTGCATAAACATCTGCATAGCGAGCCGAAGGCACTGCAAGGTACTCACTGGTTACTCAACGACGATCGTTTCCGCAGTTCAGACCCCTGACCTGCATGGTCGTCTCGCCCTTTCGTGGCCTCGTGATTCGCGTCGAGCAGGTGCTGTGCTCGTGCTGCGAAACCGTGATCGGCCTCGTGCTGCTCGACGTGGCGACGTGCGCCGGATGCGGTGACGACCTGCCCCACGAGCTCGATCAGCTCGACGAGGTGCCGCTGCACGCGGCGCGCGGCTAGGTCGCCGGATCCTCGTTGTCGTCGAGCGGCGAGGTGTCGAGCTCGACGGTCACGGCGTCCGCCGAGTATTGGATCGGCCCGAATCCCGGTCACGGCGCCGGCACGTTTGCGTCGCCGTGCCAAAGGCGCCCGATATCGTCGATCCTCGTCGCGATCGCGTCGGCGGTCAGCGCGAAGCCGTTGAGGGCCTCGACGGCGAGGCGGCGAATCGTGTTGTCGTCGATCATTTCGAGCTCGGGCCGAGCGTGCGATCGCGCCGCGTCGATCTCGACGGCGCCCGACGGCGGCAGGCCGTGGGCCCGCTGTTTCGCGAGCGCGAGGGTCAGGTGCCGGATCTCGACGAGCTGCGATAGCTCTCGACCATCACGGCCTCTTGCCGTGCCCTGCGGGCCTGCACGTCGTCGCGGTGATCCTTGCGCGATTGGATCCCGAACGCGCCGGCTAGGGCGATCAGGCCACCGATGGTCGCGCCGACGAGCAGGGCGAGGACGATCGATAGCCATCGCATCCGGCGCATCATCGCCCGAAACAGGCCTCTGTGCGCGACGCTGAGGCCCGCTGCCGCCGGCGTTGACGGCTCCCCGAAATCCGCGCAGGATTTGCGTCCATGGGCGAGTCGCACGAGGAAATGCTTCGTCACTACGAGCCGGGCGGACTTCTGCCGCGAATCGTGGCGGGGTTGCAAGCTCTCGGCAAGGACCTGGACTCGGTCACGCACGAAGATCTCGCGCCGGCCGACGAGTTTCACTCCGCGGGACGTTCGGCCACGCGCGCATTGGTGGAGCTTGCAAAGATTCCGCCAGGATCGCGAGTGCTCGACGTGGGCAGCGGGTTGGGCGGCCCGGCGCGTTACCTCGCCGCAACTTTGGGTTGCGACGTGACAGGCATCGATCTCTCGCCTGAATTCTGCGGGGTGGCCAACGCCCTTTCTCGGATGACGCGGTTGTCCGATCGCACCCGCTTTCAGGCGGGTGATGCCCTGGAGCTTCCGTTCGCCGCGTCCAGCTTCGACGTGGTGTGGACGATACAAATGCAGATGAACATCCGGGACAAGCGCCGCCTGTATTCCGGAATCGCCCGGGTACTCAGGCCGGGCGGGCTGTTCGTCTGCCAGGAAATCTGCGCGGGGAACGGCGAGCCGATCGAGCTTCCGGTCCCATGGGCGAGCCGCCCCAACCAGAGCCATCTGGCCGATGCGGAATCCCTCCGCGGGTTGATCCGCGGTGCAGGTCTCCTGGAGCGCACCTGGCGCGACATTACCGCCGACATCGTGGCGGCGCGCAAGGCACAGCAGGCGAAGGCGCAAGCGTCGGGTGCGAGCGGCTCCAGCGCCCCTCCTCCGCTTGGAATGCATCTCGTGCTGGGAGAACAGGCAGCCGTCAAGATGAGTAACTCCGGGCGCAACACCGACGCCGGGCGCACGGTGTTCATCCAGGGCGTATTCGACAAGCCTGGCTAGTGGTCCGATCCGCTGATCCCGCTGGAAAACTCGGCCGAAAATCAAAGGCCCCGCGCGACGCTGAAACGGGAGGCAAATCGATCGCTTGTCGTCCGTTGTTCACAGGGAGTGATCTCGGCGATCGCGCGTTCGGACGCAAAGGAGTTGCTCGGCGATCAACGCGGTGATCTTGTGAGAGCGCCAGCAGCACGAGTGCGCCGACGAGCGCCACGGCGAGCCCCAGCCAGATCGCGCCGTCGTTGAGCCGGGCGGGGAACTCGACGCCGGGGAGCTGCTCACCGTTGAACCGTCCGGCGAGCTTGGCGAGCCCGAGACCCAGCAGCAGTCCGAGCGGGAACGCGACCGCCGCGTTGAGCAGCGCCTGCGCGCCCTGCGCCGCGAGCAGGGTGCGGCGGGAGAAGCCGCGGCTGTGCAGCACCGCGAGCTCGAACGTCTGGCGCGTGAGCGTGAGCGAGCCCACCCCAGCGAGCACGGCGAGCGTCACCGCCCCGATCTGGAACACGACGAGCAGGATCGGCACCCGCAGGTTCTTCACGCGCAGGTCGACGAGGTCGAACAACGTGTCGAGGCCGCTCACCATGCGAGTCGACGAGAGACCGGGCTGGGCCTGCATCGCGTCCTCGATCTCGGCGAGCTGCGCCGGCACGCGCGACGCCTCCTCGAACGGAACTCCGTCCAGGGCGAGGAAGGCGTCCCACGTGAACTCCGTCGTGAGGCCGAGCGCGCCGGTGGCATCGAGGTACGTCGCCCGGTCGACGAAGGTCGGCACGCCGCAGGGCCGCGTGATCGCGAGCGCGATTGCGAGCGCGCGTTCGGCCTCGGCTCTCGTCGCTCGGGCACCGCCGGGCACGTCACGAGCTCGGCCGTGCTCGATCGTGCGCGGCAGGTATCGCGTGCCGCTCGGATGGCGAACCGTCACGACGCGGCCACGAGCACCTGCCCGGCACCTCGGGCACGCCGGCCTGCCGGGGTTCGCGTCGTGGTCGAGCACGACGATCGAATAGCTGCACGATCCCACGAGCTCGATGCTAGGGGGCGCGCAGGGGGCGTGCATTCCGCGCGCGACTTCGGGATCAGGCCGGATGACGCCGGACGGGCCCGGACGACAAACGTGCAGGTCAGGGGCCTGTTCGGCGAATCACGCCGCATCGCAGCAGGTCAGCGGATAGCCTCGATTCGCTCTTACAAGGCGAAGGTCGGGGGTTCGACTCCCTCACGCCCACTCGAGAAAGCGGCAGGTCGGCGGGGAAGATTCGCTCCGCGACGGGAGTTCGAGGTCGGCTCAGCCAGCGACGACGGGCGCGAGCGGAAAGATCCGGTGCGCGCCCGAGATGCCCTTGAGCTCGACGACGCGCGGCTCGCCGAAGTCGAACTCGCCCGTCGGCGCGAGCAGGTCGTGCACGAGCGACGACACCACGACCTCACCGCCGGTCGCCTGATTGGCGATCCGCGCCGCGTAGGTCACGGCGTGACCGAAGAAGTCGTCTGCCTCGCGCACGGTCTCGCCGACGTGGATCCCGATCCGGACTCGGATCATCGAGCCTGGGTCGTTGAACCGTTCCAGCACCGCCCGTTCGATCGCGTCGGCGCAGCGGAGCGCTCGACGAGCGGAGGGGAAGGCGAGCATGAACCCGTCGCCCTGACCCTTCACGATCGTCCCACCGTGTCCGGTGGCGACATCCTTCACGACGTCGTTGTGGGCGCGGAGTATCTCGAGCCAGCGTTGGTCGCCCAGGAAGTCGTTCAACCGCGTCGAGCCCTCGATGTCGGTGAACGCGATCGTGACGGTCCCGTCCGGCGCCGAGGCCGACGATAGGTCGGGCCTCGCGACGCTCACAGACTCAGCGATCTCGTCGGCAGACGTCGTGAGCTCGAAGCCCTGTGACTCGTTCGTCACCGGTATCGCCGAATGCGCCTGCACGATCTTCCAGTCGCCGTGCTCGAGGTGCAGCACGAAGGTGGCCCGCCACAGAGCGCCATCGCCGCCGGCTCGAGGGACGATCCATGCCTGGAAACCGCCCCATCCGACGCTGCCCTCCCGGTAGCCGGTCGGTTCCTCGGTCAGCTCGAACGGATACCCCCCGTCCATCTCCTGCATCTGCTGCCGGAAGATCACGACGGCCTCCTCGCCGTCGCGCCACCACTCATTCGGATCGGATCCGTACCGCTCGAACCCCTCCCGTCGCGAGATCCGGCTGCTGACCGCCTCTTCATCGCCGTCGCGGAGCGCCTCGAAGAAGCGCTGGACGACGCTGCGGATCTCCTCTGATGGCTCCATCGCGGAAAGGAGTCTGCCCCCTCGACCCGGGCGGCGTAAAGCCATGTGCTGGTCTCGTCCCGAGGTTCCGCAGCCTCCTCGGGTCGCCAGGGTCAGCGCGTCATGTTCGACGTCATCGAGCATCACACTCCCGTTACGACGACCCTGTCGCGGCCGCGACCTCGGCAGGGCGGCTCTCGGCCATGCGCACCGCGAGGTGGTCGGCGACCCTGGCCGCGTCACGACCCACCCCCGGGAGCGTCGCCGACGAGGCCGCATACAGGAACTTCAGACCGACGAAGTACAGACCGGGCTCCTCTCCGGCGATCCCTCGCTCCTGTCGGGGGTAGCCGCCGTCCATGATCGGAAGCTCGATCCACGAGAGTCCCGGAGAGAAGCCTGTGCTCCAGATCACGTTCGCCACATCAAGCACGGTGCCTCCTTCGAGGACCGGGAGGCCGTCGCGCACGCCCACGACGCGTCCCATCCGCTCGATGCCGGCGGCAGCGAGGTCCTTCGGTTTCGTGCGGATCAATGGCTCGCCTCTCGTGAGCATCTTCCTGCGGATCGTGCGCCCGATCGGCGTCCGTATGGTGAACACCCTGTGGAACAGCACGCGCAACACGATGCGCACGCCGATCCGCCCGAAGAGCCCTTCGATCCGGAACGGGATGTGGCCGGTGTCAGGTCCGGCGAGGCTCGTCTCGTGCCGGCCAACCACGTCGAGCGCGATCTCTGCGCCGGAGTTGCCTGCGCCCACGACGAGCACCGGCCCCGACCGCAGCTGGTGCGGGCCGCGGTAGGCGGCGCTGTGGATCTGGGTGATGTGCGGGTCGAGGTCCGTCGCGAACGCAGGGATCGCCGGCACCTGCCAGCTCGACATCGCGACCACCACGTTGTCGCTCTCGAATCGACGGTCGCCCGCGTCGACCACGAACCGGTCACCGTTCCGGGTGAGCGATCCGACGCGCAGCCCGTTGACGACCGGGAGCTCGAAGTGGTTCGCGTATCGCTCGAGGTAGGCCGCCATCTCGTCCTTCGTCGGGAACGAGTGACGCGGCGCCGGGAACGCCATGCCGTCGAGGCCATCGAGCCACGCGGGCGTGAACAGCCGGAGCGAATCCCATCGGTTGCGCCACGCGTCGCCGATGCGCGGGTTCGCGTCCAGGATCACGAACGACAGGCCGTGCCGCTTCAGGTGGTAGCCGACCGAAAGCCCGGCCTGCCCTCCGCCGATCACGACGGTCTCGATGCGCTCGATGCGCGGCGTGTTCATCGCTCGACCTCCTCGTGCGCGGATCTCCGCACAGGATCTGAGGCTAGGTCTCGCGAGGTCGATCCGCGATCGGGAGTCCTCCCCATGGCACGAGGCCGTGTTCGATCGCGAACACCGCGGCGCCCGCGCGGGTCGATACCCCGATCTTCCGGTAGGCGTTCTGGATATGCCGGTCTGCGGTCTTGACCGAGATGCCGAGCTTCCGCCCCACCTGCTTCGTCTGGAAGCCACGTGCCAGCAGACCGATGACTTGCACCTCGCGGTCGGTGAGATGGGCCGGGCGCTCGATGCGTGGTGCGGGCTGACCGGCCCCCTGGAGCACGGCGACCACCATCTCGGCGTCGAGCCGGCCGGCCTTGGCTTCGTCGCGGAGGATCCCCGCAGCCTGATCGACGTCGTACGCGGGACGGTACGCACGGGGCTCCATGAGCGCCTGGTACACGTCGGCGACCGCGAGGAGACGAGCGAGCGGGGGCAGGCCGGCGGCCGGTAGGCCTCGGTGGTACCCGCTCCCGTCGAGCCGTTCGTGGTGGGCACAGCCGATCGCTGCAAACGCCGCGAGGAACGGGGAGCGGTGGGTCACACGCTCGAGGTGGTACGTGTGCAGGCGGACCTGTTCCCACGCGTCGGCGTGGAGCGGCCCTCGTATCTCCCAGACCCGCGGATGCACGGCCACGCGGCCGACATCGTGGAGGAGGCCGGCACGCCGCACGAGCCGGACGTCGGCCTCGTCGAACCCACACATGCGAGCTCCGGCGGCGGCGCGTTCCGCGACGCCCGCCGAGTGCCCCGCGAGGTACGGCGACGAGATCTCCGCGGAGGCTCCGATCGCCGTCAGGGCCCGGTCGATCGCCTCGCCGTCCAGCGAAACGTGCGGCTCGGGTTCCGCGGCGAGGATCACGTTCCACGTCGATGAAGGATCGTCGGCAGCCTGGAACATCTCCGACGCGTGGAGCACGAACGTGCGCGCGACGTCGGGGTCGAAGGCGTGCCCCGCTCGCTGTCGGATCGTCTCGACCGCGTGAGCATCGCCACCGATCACGCGTTGGAACGCCGCGTCACGCGCGACGTGCATCAGCCGGATCGCGAGCGGGATCTCGTCGCCGCGCGCGCGACCGAGCACGCCCTTGCCGTCCCACCGCTCGGTGAGGTACGGGAAGAGCGTCGGCACGTCGCGAGGCACGCCGATGCCGTCGGCGAGCAGTTCCGCGACCTCGCACATCGCAGCGAACTGGGGGCGCACGCGTGCTGCCGCGCGCGGGAACCGTCGGGCAACTTCGACGATCCGTCGGCTTGGCGGAGCGCCGGATTCCGGGAGTGCCCTGGCGACGCCTCGCATGATCTCGGCCCGCGAGCCGAACTGGGCGGGCGTCGTGTGCACCTCCAACGTGCCGGCGAAGATGCTCGTCGTGACGTGCGCGTCCGTCAGGCAACCCACGTACATCAGCAGCGACGCGTGATACGCCTGGGTCGCGGTGGCCCGATCGACGTTGCAGCGCTCGGCGAGCCGCATCGTCATCGCGGTCGCGCGGAGCCCGTGCTCGAAGGGAAACCGCATCGCGAGATCGGTCGCGAGGCACGTCGTCGCGATCAGTTCGGCGCCACGGACCCGATCGGCGTCGCCGGGCTTCGTTTTCACGTCTCCCCACGCTACGCGGTTGCAGCTCGGCTCGGAAGGGGCGACCATCTGCCGGCCCGTCAGGACCAGCTCAGCCTGATCGTCTCCGGGTGAGCAGTGCCCCGGTGCTCAACGAGGATGACGGCCGTGGCATAGGGTCATCGCGAGGCTCGTCTAGACACTCAGGCACGATCGTGCATCCAAGGTCCATGCAAGCTGAAGGCGAGGTCGTACACCTCCCTACCGGTCAGGCCGAACACGGGGCTCGGTTCGACACGTTCGTCGAGGAGGAGCACGTCCGACTGTTCAAGGCCCTCTACTTCGTCACGGGAAGCCGTGAGGAGGCGGAGGACCTGGCCCAGGAGGCGTTCCTGAAGCTCTGGGAACGCTGGGACCGGATCGACACGATCCGCGATCCCACCGCCTACCTGTTCCGGGTGGCGCTCAACGGGTTTCGGATGCGACGCCGTCGCGCCACGATGGCGATCCGTCGTCTGCCCGCGCCACCCGAGCAGCGCGACGGCTACGCCGAGGCCGAGATGCGCGAGGACGTGCGACGACTGCTCCTCGAGGTCACGCCTCGACAACGGGCCGCCCTTCTGCTTGTTGACCAGCTCGGCTATCCGGCCGAGCAGGCCGCGAGCATCCTCCGGATCCGACCGTCGACGGTGCGGAACCTGGTGAGCCAGGGCCGGAAGTCACTTCGATCGACGGAAGGGGTGCGGGATGCCTGACGTGCAGGAGGTGTTCAGGATGTCCACGCAGAAGGTCCGGCCTGAGCAGGGGTTCACGGAACGGCAGGAATCCCGCCAGCGGCGCCGCATGCGGAACCGCAAGATGGGTGCGTACGCGGTGGTCGCGGCGATGGTGGCGGTCGGGGGGTTCGCGATCGTCTCGACGCAGGAGCGAGACACCGACCCACGCCAGCCCGCGGGCGCGACGAGCCCGTCGAGCGCCGGACCGACCGTGACCACGAACTGGTACCTGGACATCGCCACCGGTGACCGGTTGCCCGTGGCGGCGAACCTGGGTGCGGCCAACCTGCTCGAGGTCTCACCGAACGGGGAGGCCGTCGCGTACAACACGTGCTGCGACGACGACGCGGTGTTCGTGGCGAACCTCGACGGTTCCGGCGCCGAGATCATCACGCCCGAGGAGCTCGATGGGTACGCGCCGACCTGGATCGACGACGAGAGCATCCTTTTCCAGGGTCGGCCCCAGGGCACGTTCCAGCTGGGCGACCTCTACGTGGCCGACCTCACGACGGGCGAGGTGACCATGGTCATCGATCTGCCCGACGAGCGGAACCCGGCGTGGATCGTGGTCTCCGACGTCAGCCCGGACGGGACGACGGTGCTGTTCCACCTCCCCCGAGGGACGGAGGACACGGAGTACGACTTGTGGACGGCATCGCTCACCGGCGGCGAGCCGACCCTTCTTCGGAGGAACGCGGGGTATGCCCAGTACGCGGCCGACGGCTCGATCGTCTTCCTCGATCGTCCGATCCCGTTCCACGGCGATGCCATCTGGATCATGGACGGTGACGGGAGCAACGCCCGTCCGATCGTGAAGAGCCGTGGCGACATCTTCGCGTGGCCACGGGTCTCGCCCGACGGCAAGCATGTCGCGTACTCGCACGACGGGAAGGCCGAGATCGTCGCCATCGATGGGTGCTGTGCCACGGGTGGAAGCGGCGATGCGACCGGCGAGTCCAGTGAGGAGCCGGCCTGGTTCGGCAACGACACGTTGATCATCTAGCAACAGCACGACGGCCAGCGAGAGATCACAACTCGGAGATGACAACTTCGAAGAGATCCGCGTAGTCATCCGGCACCGTCGTTCGTCTTTGCGGTCGAGGTGGAAGAGTGACCGTGATGAGGGCCGAGGTTTCCGGGACGGCGGATCGTGTCGGCGCGCTCGAGGAGTTGTACGTGCGGAACGCCCCGGCGGCGATGCGCCTTGCGTACTTCCTGACAGGGAACCGTGACCAAGCAGAGGATCTGGTTCAGGAGGCGTTCGTTCGCGTCGCCGGCAGATTCCAACATCGCCGGGTTCCAGAGAACGTTCATGCCTACCTGCGTCGCACGATCGTGAACCTGTTCACGTCGCAGCTCCGTCGGCGCCGGTTGGAGCGAACGTGGCTCCAGCGCCAGACTGTGGAGCTCGCGACTACCGGGCCCGCGGACGGCACGCTGCGTGATGAGCTCTGGCGGGCCCTCGAGCTCTTGCCGTATCGCCAACGCGCCGCGGTCGTCCTCCGCTACTACGAAGACCTGTCGGAGCGAGAAGCCGCCGGGATCCTCGGCTGCTCCTCGGGCGCTCTCAATCAACTCGTGGTGCGTGCCACGGCGACGTTGCGTACGCAGGTTCGGAGGGACGAAGCATGAGTGACATCGACCACGACCTGCGGGAGATGTTCCGTCGCCACGAGGGCGACGTGACGGGGTCCGTCGCCGCGCCTCCGGACATCACCGATCGCGTGCGTCGGCGGCAAGGGCTGACCGTGCTCACGGCAGCTCTGGCTGTCGGAGCGGTCGTTGCGGGGGCCGTCGTGGGCCTCGGATACATCGATCGCGCCGATCCAATGGTGCCAGCCGATCCGGCGATCCAGAGGTACCACAACGGTCAGATCACCTTTCAGTCCGCAGGGGAGGGTCGCTCGGTCATCCAGGTCGACCCGGCAACTGGCCGGGTGGTCGAACTACCGATCGAGAGCCCGTCAGGAAGCGACCTCGCGTGGTCACCAGACGGCATGTCGCTCGCATACGTGCTCGATGGGATGCGGATCCTCGACGTCGCGAGCGGGGAATCACGGAGAGATCATGGCGTGCGGGAAGCTCACGCACTCAGTGCACCTTCGAGTGGTCACCGGATGGATCGACGATCGCGGTTGCCCAGGACGATCAGATCGAGTTGGTAGCCGCCGACGGGAGCAGCCGAACGAACCTCAGGCCTGTCGGTCTCGACGTCGGTTCCGACGAGATCGTTCGCGATCCGACGTGGTCGCCCGATGGCAGGCGGATCGCCTTCGTCGTACCCGGGTACGGTCCAGAAGAACCCGATCGCCTCTACACGGTCGATACGAACGGTTCAGGTCTTCAGCTATTGGTCGAGGAGCCGCATGGTTACAGGATCGGTGTGCAGACACCGGAATGGTCACCCGACGGATCGAAGATCGCGTACATCGCCTCGGGGGAATGGTCCAACGACACGTGGCGGATCAACGTCACCGTGATCAAGGCGGACGGCTCCAACCCAACCGAAGTGCTGCGGGCCGGACGATGCTTCTGCCATCTCTCACCGGGACTCGCGTGGTCGCCAGATGGAACCCAGTTGGCGGCTGTTATCCCCGCCCCCGGTCGAGGGAAAGGCCCGGAGCGCGATGGCCTCTACGTGATGGATGCGGACGGCACAGGGCTTCGACTGGTCCGCGAGGGGGCGCTTGGCCGGCCGGCTTGGCGCCCCGTGCCATGAGGGGCACACGCGCAGAACCAAACAGACGGAGGACTGCATGCACGCAAGGATGACACGGTGGGTTTTGGTGATAGTGGTCATGCTGGGGGGTGCGTGCACGTCCGGAGACCAGACCGATCCGCCTCACTCCGAATCGACGGACGCAGGCGCCAACCCATCCGTTGGGACCGACGAGGTGAGCCCATCCGCGCCAGTTGACGTCCTCGAGGGCTCGTTCGATGTCGGAGGCTACGAGCTCTACATGCGCTGCTCGGGAACGGGCTCTCCGACCATCGTCTATCTCCATGGCTCGATCCCCGATCCTGCCTTCCAGGGGCACTCGAGCGCCCTAGCGATCCAGGACATCGTCGACGAGAACCATCGGATGTGCGTCTACGACCGCGCCAACATCGGCCTGAGCGACTCGATCGACGGACCGCTGACGGGCAAGAGCAGCGTGACGGATCTGCACCGCCTGCTGGCGGCCGCGGGCGTCGAGCCTCCGTACGTGCTGCTCGCCTGCCTCGTTCGGCGGGGTGATCGCCGACATCTTCGCAGCCACCTACCCGGACGAGGTCGTCGGGATGGTGCAGCTTGACGCCGTCGTTCCCGACACGTTGGAAGCGATGGAGCGTTCATCCCCAAGAACGAGCGGCTCCACCCCGACGACTGGATCGGAACGAACGAGGAGATCGACGAGCTGGCGGTGTTCGAACAAGCCCGAGCGCTCGAAAAGGACCTGCCCTCCATCCCGATGACGTACCTGGCAAGCGACGAGCCGCTTCCGGACCCGAGAGAGGACGCTGCCTGGCGAAGGCTGCTAGCAGGACGTTCGTCAAGCGGTTCTCACCGGGTCGGTTGATCAATGTCGATGCGCCCCACTACATGGAGCCCGAGATCCCCGAGCGCATCGCCCGACGAGCTCGAGCGCGTGATCGCCGCATCCGCAGCGGAGTGATGGATTCGCCGACAACTGAAAGCCCAGGCGAGAACGCAGGCGTACGCGGCATCGACGTCTCCCCTTGCATCAACTCTGGATGTTACGTACTCGTCCTCGAGCAGGAAGCCGAGCATCACGTTCGTCGTCTTCTTCGACGCGCGACGCCCGCAGGTGGCCCCAGCCCTCGAACAGATGGATACGGCCGCCGACGATCCCGGACGCCGTGGCCTCGAGGACATCTGGCGGGTAGAAGACATCCTTCGTACCACCCACCACGAGGGTCGGCGCGGTGATACGAGCAAGGTCCGCCTCCACGTCGAGCGCGCACTCCGCCTCGAGCGTCACCAACATGTCTGTCGGATCCTCCTGACGAACGGTGGCAGCGAGTAGGCGTGCGACCGGCCGCATCGGGCGGCGGAGCCGCTTCGGCAGCATCGCGGCGTACAGGCACGTCCACGCACCCTTCAGGTCTCCCGCTCGCGCTCGGCGGATCATCTCCTCGTCGAGCGCCCGCCCCTCGGCCCCCAGCCGGCACGCCGCCGAGACGACGATGAGCCGCCTGACGAGGTCAGGACGATCGATGGCCAACTGCAGCGCGACGGACCCGCCCGAGCTCGTGCCCGACAGGAACACGGGCCCTCCGATGTCGCTGTCGATCGCGTCCGCGAGGTGCCGAGCGATGTCGGACATCGACTCGCCGAGCTGGAGCCCGCGCTTGCGGTTGACGGAGTGGACAGTGAAGCGCTCGGCCAGCGGAGCGAGGGAGGAGACGAGCATCCGTCGCTCCGAGCCCTTGGGAACGTCGTGCTCCGGGGTGAGCCCTTGCACCATCACCAACGGAGGACCGTCACCCATGCGCAGGTAGGGCGTCCCGCCGTGGAGGAACCCGGTGGTCGCGGGTGTGCTCATCGGTGCGCGACACCCTATCCGAACCCGATCGAGGACAGCATGACCCGTACGCCGGTGCGGTTCGAGACTAGAGTTGCCTGGCCGTGAGTCTGCCGACCGGGACCGTGACGTTCTTCTTCACCGATATCGAGGGCTCCACCGGGCTGCTGCAGGCCCTCGGTCACGAGACATACGGCCGTCTGCAGGACGAGCACAACGCGATCATGCGCGAGGCGATCGACCAGGGAGGTGGGGTCGAGATCCGCACCGAGGGCGATGCCTTCTTCGCCGTCTTCGGCTCGCCTGCCGGCGCGGTGCTCGCGGCGACCCAGGTGCAGAAGGGGCTGGCGGCCCACGCCTGGCCCGACGGTTCGGAGATCCGCATCCGGATCGGCATGCACACCGGCGAGGGCTCGCTCGGCGGTGACGACTACCTCGGGATCGACGTGAATCGTGCGGCCCGCGTCGCCGCGGTGGGCCACGGCGGCCAGGTGGTCCTCTCGACCGCCACCGCAGGTCTCGTCGAACACACCCTGCCCGATGGTGTGGTGCTGCGCGATCTCGGGCTCCACCGTCTCAAGGACTTCCCCGACCCCCTGCGGCTCCATGATCTCGTGATCCCCGGCCTGCCCTCCGACTTCGCGCAGCTGCGGACCCTCGACGCTCGTCCCACGAACCTGCCCGCCGAACGAACCTCGTTCGTCGGCCGCGCCGAGGAGGTCGCACGGCTCGAGGAGATGCTCGGCGCGGCGCGGCTGGTGACGCTCGTCGGTCCCGGTGGCACCGGCAAGACCAGGCTCGCGATCCACGTCGCGTCGCAGGTGTTGGACCGGTTCGCCGACGGCGCATTCCTCGTGGACCTCAGCGCCGTGAGCGACGCGGAGGTGGTGCTGCCCGAGATCGCTACGGCGCTCAAGGTCCTTCGCAAGCCGGGAGATGACGCAGCCGAGGCGCTGCGAGGTCATCTGCGCGATCGTCAGCTGCTGCTGGTGCTCGACAACATGGAGCAGGTCGTCGAGGCCGCGGCGCTCGTGGGGGATCAGCTCGACGGTTCGCCCGGCCTCACGATCCTGGCGACGAGTCGTGTGCCGCTGCAGCTCGCGGGGGAGCAGCGATTGGCACTGCAGCCCCTGCCGGTTCCCGCGGACGATGCCGCCGATGCGGGGTCGTTCGATGCCGTGCGTCTGTTCGCCGAGCGGGCCGCCGCCGTGCATGCCGGTTTCGAGCTGGACGAGAGGACGACGCCGGCCGTCGCCCGCATCGTGGCCGCGCTCGACGGCCTGCCGCTCGCGCTGGAGCTGGCGGCGAGCCGGATGGCGTTGCTCAGCGCCGACGCCTTGGCCGATCGCCTCACGCGCCGTCTCCCCATGCTGACGGGAGGGCCGCGCGATGCCCCCGAGCGCCAGCGGACCCTGTCTGCGACGATCGGGTGGAGCCACGACCTCCTCGACGACGACGCCCGGGTGCTGTTCGCGCGGCTGTCGGTGTTCGCCGGCGGCAGCACCTTGGACGCGGCCGAGCTCGTCGCCGGAGAAGGTCTCGACGTGCTCGATGTGATGGGCAGGCTGACCGACGCGAGCCTGGTGCGCCGGTCCGATCCCGTCAGCGGCGATGTCCGCTACTCGATGCTGGAAACCATCCGCGAGTTCGCCGGCGATCGTCTCGACGCCGCCGGACAACGGGAGGCGCTCGACCGTCGGCTCGTCGCGTGGGTCCGTTCGGTGGCGATCGAGGCCGAGCCACACCTCGTCGACGCCGAACAGGCCGACTGGTTCGCCCTGCTGGAACGTGAGCACGACAACATCCGCGCAGCGTTGGACGTCGCCGAGCGCAACGGCCACGATCCGGTGGCGGTCGAGGCCGGGCTGCGCATCGCCGCATCGATCTGGCGCTTCTGGCAGGAACGAGGTCACTCGGTCGAGGCGGAGGCGCGCCTGGAACGACTGCTCGCGTTGCCCGCGGCGCAGCAACCCGATGAGGTGCGGGCCCGGGCTCTCGGGGCCCACGGCGGCATCCTGTACTGGCGGGCGGATCTGGAGGCGATGCGACACGCCTACGAGGAAGCCGCGACGATCGCCCGATCGCTCGGCGATCGTGAGCTGCTGGCATCGGCGTTGTTCGACCTCTCGTTCGTCAGCGGCATGGCAGACGGCGACTTCGAGGCCGGTGAGAGGCTCCTCGACGAGGCGCTCGAGGTCTTGGGTGACGCCGATCTCTTCCTGAAGAGCCGCATCATCGGCGGCATCGGGTTCTCACGGATGCTGCGGGGTGACGCAGCCGGCGCGGTGGAGCCGTTCGAACGGGCGATCGAGATCCAGCGAGCCATGGGTGACCGACTCGGGATCAGCCAGAACCTCGTCGGGCCTCGCCGGGATGCGACTGATGCTCGGCGACGCAGAGGCGGCGGTTGCGCTCGTGGGTGAGGCGACCGAGGTCGCCACGGCCCTCGTGCGCGAGGGTCCCGGGGCCGCGACCGCGTCGACCAACGCGTCTCTGCTGTCGACGGTGCTGTTGCCCAACGCCATCGTCGCTTCGTTCGTCGGTCGGCACCGGGACGCCGCCCGGCTGATGGGGGGGTGGAAGCGGCTCGAGCGTGAGTTCGTCCTGCGATTCCCCGACGTGGCGATCGAGCAGTTCGGCGACCCGGCCGTCGCGGCACGGGAAGCGTTGGGCGACGAGGGGTTCGAGCGCGCCTTCGCCGAGGGGTCCGAGATGGACATCGAGGGACTCACGGCGCTGGCGAGGGCGGAGAGCAGCCGGATCGAACACCCGAACGGCTCCTAGACGATCAGGGCCGCTCGACGTCAGCCTGCAGCCGCGTCTCCTCGAGGTCGAGTTCGCGTTCGAGCCGGTGCATCACGTCGCTGCTGATCCGTCCTTCGTTGCGGAGCTGCACGACCACCGTCCGCTGCGCGGCGATCACCTCGCGCACGAGTCGCTCGTACGCCCGCGAGTGATCCTCGAATCCGTCGTCGGGCACACCGTTGGCTCGTGCCTCGAAGCGATCGCGTTGGAACGCGAACTGTGTGCGGAGTCGGTCGATCTTCCCTGCCGGGATCCACTCCGCCTCAGCGAGCCCGTCCAGGCGCTCGAGCGCCGCTTCCGCCGCAACGATCCGAGCCGTGAGCTCCTCGCGCTCTTCGGCGCCGTCGTCACGGACTCCGAGGGTCCGGATCACCGCCGGCAGGGTGAGTCCCGGCACCACGATCGTGAAGAGCACCACGACGTATGCGAGGAAGATGAGCAGCGCTCGCTGGGGGAACGGGTCACCAGCGTCGGTCGTCAGTGGGATCGAAAGGGCAGCCGCGAGTGTGACGGCGCCACGCATGCCTGCCCACGCTCCGATCACGCGCGTTCGCGCATCGGCTCGTCGCGCCACCTGGCCGGGACGCCGGTCGAGGGCTCGGACCAAGTATGGGGTCGTGAACATCCAGACGAACCGGGCGGCGACGACGGTCGCGACGACGGCGGCGCCCGACGCCAACACCGTCGACATCTGGACGTCCGCGAGATCCTCGACGATCGGACGGAGCTGGAAGCCGATCAGCACGAACAGCACGGCGTTGACGATGTAGGTCCCGAACTCCCAGACCGCGAACCCGCTGACGCGCATCGACGCCGATGAGATATCGGGGGCGCGCCATCCCACGTACAGCCCCGCGGCCACGGTCGCGAGCACCCCGGACACCCCGATCTCCTCGGCCGTGAGGTACGCCGCGTACCCGGTCAGGAGGGACATCGTGATCTCGATCGGAGGATCCTCGATGTGACGGCGGACCTCGCCGATCACCCACCCGGTCGCGAGTCCGATCGCGACCCCGCCGGCGACGCCGAGCAGGAAGCTCGTCGTCGCGCCGAGGAGCGAGAAGCTTCCTCCTACCGCTGCGGCGACCGCGACACGGAACAGGATCAGGGCCGAGCTGTCGTTCACCAGCGACTCCCCCTCGGTGATGGCCACGAGTCGTCGCGGGGCGCCGAGTCGGCGGAAGATCGCCGTGGCCGCGACCGGATCGGTCGGGGAGACGATCGCACCGAGCGTGAATGCCGCCGCCCACGGCAGGCCTTCGACGAGCCAGTGAACGACGACGGCAACGGCCGCCGTCGTGAACAGGACCAGGGGAAACGCCAGCAGCGAGATCGCTCGAGCATCCGTCTTGAGCTCTCGCACGTTCGCGAAGAAGGAAGCTGCGTAGAGAAGCGGCGGCAAGAAGATGACGAGCACGAGATCAGGGTCGAGCTGGAGCCGCGGCATCCCGGGGATGAACGCCAGCGGCAAGCCGCCGAGCACCAACACGATCGGATACGGGATGCGGATGGCACGCGCGAGGAGGCTGAGGGCTGGAACGACGATGAGGATCCCGATCAGCAGCCACGATGAGTCGTGCATCGCCCCCGACGATGCCACATGTCGGTCGAGTTGACGGAGTTGCTGCATCAGGTTCAAGCTCTGCTCGGAGCCGTGCTCCATGAACTCATCTCGAGCCAGGAGGGGACCCATGCCGAACCGACTCAACCCGTACGTCTCGTTCGACGGCAACGCCCGCGAAGCGATGGAGTTCTACAAGGACGTGTTCGGGGGGTCGTTGCGCATCAACACCTTCGGCGAGTACGGGAGCGACGATCCTTCGATCGCCGACAAGACGATGCACGCGATGCTCGAGACGGACAGTGGATTCACCCTGATGGGCTCCGACACGCCCCCCGGCATGCAGATGACACGCGGCGACAACATGTCGATCTCGTTGAGCGGAGAGGAAGCCGACGAGCTTCGCGGCTACTGGGAGAAGCTGTCCGAGGGCGGCACCGTCACGATGCCGTTCGAGAAGCAGATGTGGGGAGACGAGTTCGGCATGTGCGTCGATCGCTTCGGCGTTCCGTGGATGGTCGACATCGTGCACGCGCCAGCGGAGAGCACGTCCGCCTAGCCTCGTCCTTCGCTAGGTCCAGGTGTCGGCGAGCGCTCTCAACGCGTTGCCGCCGACGAGCTTCGAGATCTGATCGTCCGTGTAGCCGTGCGCGACGAGCCAGCGGATCACGTTGGGGAACTCGCTCACGTTCTCGAGACCCTCGACGTGGTCGACCCACTCGTGCTCGGGTTCCTCGCCGCTGTCCATGAAGGCGCCGTACATGCGATGCAGGCCGACGTGATCACCGAAGAACGTGTCGAGGCCGAACCCGACGTGATCGATGCCCATCACGCCGATGCAGTACTCGACGTGTTCCATCACGCCTTCGATGTCGTGTCGCGGATGGCTCGGCGTGATCGTGGTGTGGGGCGACGCCTCGATGCCGATCACGCCGCCGGTGCCGGCCACCGCCCGCAACAGCTCGTCGGTCTTGAGCTTGCGTTCGGGGAACAGCGCTCGCGCTCCCGAGTGCGACAGGAAGACCGGCCGCTCCGATGCCTCGCAGGTCTGCAAGGCGGTGACGTCGCCGGTGTGCGACACGTCGATCGCCATGCCCAGGCGGTTCATGCGCCGAACCGCGTCACGTCCGAACCTGGTCAGCCCGGCGTCGCCCGGGTCGCGGATGCCGCCGCCGAGCTGGTTCGATTCGCTGTAGGCGACGCCCATCATGCGCACGCCGAGCCCGTACAGCACGTCGAGCCGGTCGAGCTCGTTCTCGATGGGCGCGGCCCCCTCGAGGCAGGGCACCATGGCGATGCGCCCCGTCTCATGCGCTCGAACGATGTCATCGATGTCCGAGGCCACGAACACGACCGACTGGTGCGCGACGTCTGCGAAGTGCATGCCCAGGTCGTGGATCACGTCGGTCCACTTCCACCCCATGCGTGAGGTGATCGTGGCGGTGCCGTCGAGGAAGTTCTCGAAGACCGCGTCGAGTCCGGATGCGGCGAGGCCCTCGAACCCGTACCACTCCCGCCCCTCGCGGGTGTAGGCGTCGTTGTCGGACCAGTCCGCCGGCGCGATGCCGCCGTGCTCGTGCAGCGAGATGCAGACGTGCTCACGAAGCAGCCGCTGGGCCCGCTCCTCGTCGTCGCCGCTCAGCGGATAGACGAACGGCTCGATCCGGCCCAGCTCGGGCGACAGGTCGAATCGCCGGTAGTCGGTATCGGCTTCCAGGTAGGAGAACGATCGGTATCCGTCCCAGACCTTCTTCGGTTCCATCCCCGAAACGGTACCGCCCGGCCGCCCCCACCATGCCGTCTGACGCTCGGGGCCTCGCGTCTCTAGAGTTGGAAGACGCTCATGTCGGTGACCGACCTCAACATCCTGACCGACGCGGTGACGTTCGCGATCGTGGCATGCCTGGGCGGCGTGCTCGTGTACGCGGCGGTTCGGGCCGCGTTGAAGCACCGTTCGGGGCCTGCGGCATTGAAGATCGGCATGCCGGTTGCCGCCCTCGTCGTCATCCTGGCAGCCGGCGCAGCCATGTGGCCGGTGACCGGCACCATCGACGGAACGACGTCGGTGGCGAGCCCGAGCCCCAGCCCGGGCGTCGGAGCGAGCTCGACATCGGAAGCTCCGGCCGGCGGCGCACCCGGCCCTGTGTCAGCGGGACTGGATCTCACCGATGCGGTTGGGGCGATCGCAGATGCGCTGATCGGCCCCGGAGCCGTCGAGGATCCGTCACCCGGTGGATCCGGCGGTGGCGGCTCGGGCGGCGGAGGAGGCTCGGGCGGCGGAGGCGGTGGCGGCTCGGGCGGCGGAGGCGGTGGCGGCTCGGGCGGCGGAGGCGGCTCGGGCGGTGGCGGCGGCAGTGGGGGAGGAGGAGGAGGAGGAAACCCCTCGCCTTCCCCCGACCCCTCTCCTTCACCTGATCCTTCCCCCTCGCCCAGTCCCGACCCCTCTCCCTCGCCGAGTCCGGATCCCTCACCCTCCCCGAGTCCGGATCCATCCACCGATCCGGTGCCGCTGCCCGATCCGCTGCATCGGTCGGGCACCTCTCGTCGCTGAGGTCCGCGGCGCGAGAGAGGCAGGTACCGGAGCGGGTGGTCAGGAGCGGCAGCTGCCGGTGCCGGTGTCCCGCACGTTGCCGCCGATGTCGACGAACCGCCACGAATAGTCGGCGGCGTTCAGCGTCAGCTCCGCCACGCCATACGCCTTGATGCCCACGTTCGCACCGCTGGCGGGGGAGCCGAGCGACTTCCCGCCGGTGCCCACGATCAACATGCGCAGGTTGAGGCCGTACCGTCGATCCCACCGCTCATACGCGTGGCGATGCCCCGCGAGCGCGAGATCGACCCCCAGGTTCGCTGAGGTCTGGGCGAAGGCCTTCTGCCCCGCGTGGTGGAAGAACACGATCTCGCACCGATGGGTGTCGGCCTCGAGATCCGCCCGCAACCACGATCGCTGCTCGGTGCAGCTGACGCCCGCGACCGCGCAGTTGGAGTTCAGCGCGACGACGTGCCAGTCACCGACGTCGAAGCTGTAGTAGCCCTTCGACGGGATCGATGCCGTCGAGCCGAACCTGTCGAGCACGCCGCTGAAGTAGTTGAAATAGCCGGAAGCGTTGGGCGTCTCGTACTCGTGATTCCCGGGAACGGGGGCTGCGATCGGGTCGAAGTCGCCCCAGGTCGGACCGTAGGACCGCGTGAAGTTGGCGTACTCCCCGTGCTCGTACTGCGCGTCTCCCAGCACGAACACCATGGCCGGATGCATGTCGGCGATCAACCCTGCGGTCCTGACCTGCGGGTCGCCGATGGTCGTACGGGCGATGTCGCCGGCCGTCGCCACGGTCACCGTGTCGGCCGCGGCGGCCGATGGACTCGCCAGCACCGAGACCACGATGGCCGCGACCGCGAGCGTGCATCGTGAACGGACCGAACCTCTCGACATGCGCAACTCCCGGAGCACCGATGGGCTGGAACCAGGTCACGGTAGTCGCGCTCGCATCCGTTCGGATACGGTCGTTGGGCTGAGCCGTCGTAGCCGAACGGACTATGTTCGCCGATCGGCGGGCCCAGGAACGGAACCGCGTATCGAGCGTTCGCCTTCGCTACTCGCCGAGCAACACGAACACTTCGACCCTGTTGCTCAACCCGTGTCCGGGGATGCGGAACCGGAACTCGTACGGCCTGCGCTGCACGGCGTCGTCGATCGTCGTGTGCCATGCCCATCGCATGCGGCCGGTGTCGGAGATGAACACCTGCCCGACGACCCGCCACGTCGATGCGTACGGTCGCTTGCGGACGATCGACGCTCGCTGGGCGGCGTGCGCGGGGCTCACCCTGGCCCGCAGGTGCACCGTGCTTCCGTACACGTATGCCGCGCCACGAGCGACGCAGGATCCGCCGACCCGCTGATGTGCAGCGCACGCGCGGAACTCCGCCGTCGGGTGTGCGGAAGCGGTACCCGCGCCAACGACGAGGACGCAGACGGCGACCAACGACCTGAGCGCCAGACCCATCTCCCGTCTCCCCACGAGGTTGACGGCTGCAGCATAGGCGAGGCCACCCTGCGACCTCCACGACTCGGGCCCCGGATGTGCCTGTTTCTTCACGACTTTCTTGCGCCTGGAGCGTTGTCGGGAACGGGCAAACGGGGTAGAACACTCCTACAGAAGATGTAGGAATGCGGTCGCCGGCCGAGGGACCATGGGGTCCACGGCGCCTCCCCCGCACCCTGCACGAGGGACCGATGTCGACGACCGACCTGAGCATCCTCGCGGACGCGGTGACCTTCGCGATCTTGATCGCGATCGGTGGTGCCATCGCCTACGCCGTGGCCCGAGCGACGTGGAAGCGTCGCTCCGTGCACAAGCCCGTGAAGATCGCGCTCTCAGCCCTTGCGCTGGCTGCGGTCGGGGTCGCGGGGGTCGCCGTCTGGCCCACCGCCCGCGAGACCATCACGTCGGCAGCCGGGGCCGCCGGATTGGATGTTTCGACCACGGGCTTCACGGAGCCGGATCCACGGGCCTTCGTCGACAACAACTACATCTCCTCACCGCCGAAGGGGAAGCCCGCCCGTGTCTTCGAGGCCGCCCCCTACAACCCCGGGGGCCTCGACCTCACGCCGAACATCGATCCGTCGGGCAATCCCACGGGCGTCGACCCCACCAACGAGCCGAACGATCCCAACGACCCCAACAACCCCAACGGCCCGCCGAACAACCCGCCGAACAGTTCGACCACGACCCCCCCACGACTACGCCCCCCACGACGACACCACCGACCACGACCCCGCCAACGACCACGCCTCCGACCACGACTCCGCCGACGACGGACCCGCCCCCCACGACGGACCCACCCCCAACGACGGATCCGCCTCCCACGACGGATCCGCCTCCCACGACGGATCCGCCCACTACGGACCCACCCACGACCGATCCGCCGACGACGGACCCGCCGACGACGGATCCGCCCACGGACACGAGCACGACGGATCCAGGCTCCAATCCCACCTAGACGTAGCGAGCGTGCCTCGGACGAGCGATCGCCAGCTTGGCGCCGCGAGTGCCTGACGGCCCTCGTGCCTTACCCGACCTCGGGGCTCGGGGCGAGGGCTGGGTAGCTCTGCAGGTCGTGCTCATCGTGGCGGTCGTCGGCTCGGCGCGCGCTGGGTCCGGCATGGCCGGCGACGTGGAGGTCACCGTTGCGGATCGCGGGGGCGGCCGTCCTGCTCATCGGTCTCGGACTCATGGTCGGCGGTGCGCGCTCCCTCGGCTCGGCCCTGACGCCCCTTCCTCGCCCGCGAGAGGCGGGGAGCCTTCGCGACGGCGGCGTGTACGGCTTCGTGCGACACCCGATCTACGGAGGGCTCATGCTCAGCACGCTCGGCGTCGCGCTGAGCGGTTCGCCCTGGGCGCTGCCTCCCGTGGGCGTGCTCGTGCTCGTGCTGGTCGGCAAGAGTCGTGCGCGAGGAACGATGGCTGATCGAGCGCTACCCCGGAGTACGCTGACCTACCGTGAGCGGATCCGGCGACGCTTCCTGCCGTTCGTCTGGTGAGGCTTCGTAGACTCGAAGGCATGAGCGATCAGCAGGTCCCGTTGTACGACGCCGTCGGTGGCATGCCCTTCTTCGAGGAGCTGGTCGACCGGTTCTACGATGGGGTGGCGTCGGACCCCGTGCTCCTGCGGCTCTATCCCGAGCCCGACGATCTGGCGCCCGCTCGGCGCCGGCTCACGCTCTTCCTGGCGCAGTATTGGGGCGGGCCGACGCGCTACAGCGACGAGCGGGGGCACCCGCGCCTGCGCATGCGGCACGCGCCGTTCACGATCGGCGTCGAGGAACGCGACCGATGGCTCGTGCACATGCGGGCCGCGATCGCTTCACTCGAACCGCCCGACGACATCGCGCGCGCCCTCGGTGACTACTTCGACATGGCTGCCGAAGGCATGCGCAACCAGATGGCCTGACCCGACCCGTCATGTCGCGGTCGAGCGACGGTCCGTGAACTCGCGTCGAACCAGGATCGCGTACCCCACCGCGGCGATCGTGGCGAAGGCGAACCACTGCAACGCGTAGCTGAGATGCGGGCCTTGCGTGAGCTCGACCGGCGGCTCGGGGACCGGAAGCTCTCCCGGCGGCGGGGTCTGAGCCTGCATCTGTAGGAACCACGGCACCAGGTCGTACGGCACGTCACGAGCGATCGCCTCGACGTCGACCGACCGAACGGTGGTGACCCGGTCGGCGCCCGGTTGGATCGAGCCTGCGCCGCCCGGCTGCGGAGCGAGCAGCGCCCCCTCGACCTTCACCTCACCATCGGGGGGCGCTGCTTCCGCGACGGGGGGCTCGTCCATCTCGAAGGGAACCCATCCCCGGTCGACGACGATCGCGGTGCCGTCGTCGAGCACGAGCGGGGTGAGCACGTGATTGCCGGGCTGCCCCTCGAGGGTGCGTCCGTACAAGATCACTTCGTGGGCGACGTCGTAGCTGCCGGAGGCGACGGCCCGACGGTGGTCGAGCGCACCCCCGAGGTCGAGCAGATCCACCAACGGTGCGGGTGCAGCCGCCAGCCCGGCCTCGATGCGCTCGTTCAGCGCCCGGCGCTCCTCGAGCCTGTCGAGTTGCCACAGGCCGAGCATCACGCACACCACGACCGCGGCGATCGCGAACATCGTGAGGGCGATCCATCGGGGAGCCAGCAGGACCCGGAGCATGTGCGGCCTAGGGGCCCTTCATCTCCTGGATCGTGTTGCCCCCGTCGACGACGATCGACTGTCCCGTGAGGTAGCTGGCCCGCTCGCTCGCCAGGAACCCCACCACCTCCGCGACCTCGTCGGGGCGGCCGGAACGCCCGAGCGGCGTGTGACGGCCGGCGACCGCCTCACCGGGTGTCTGCGATCCGGTCGCGATCCAGCCCGGGGCGACCGAGTTGACCGTGATGCCGGCCGGCCCGAGCTCCAACGCGAGCCCTCGCATCAGCCCGTCCATGCCCGCCTTGGCGGCCGCGTACCCGACCGAACCCTCGATCGCTGCGACCGGTCCGGTCACCGACGAGACCATGACGATACGGCCCCAACCGCGTTCGATCATGCCGGGCACGATCGCCCGGGTGGCGTTGAACGCCGTGTGCAGGTTGAGCGCCACGTCGAGATCCCACGCCGCATCGCTCATCTCGGCGAACGCACCGGTCATCTCGCCCGGCATGCCCACGTTGACCATGCCGGCGTTGTTGATGACGATATCGACACGACCGAACAGCTCCAGCACGCTCTCGACCATCGTGCGCGCTTGTGCCCGGTCGGTGAGATCCGCGACGAACCCGGCCGCTTCGGCACCCGTGCCGTGCAGCTCCGCAGCCCGTTGCTCGATGCGATCGGTGGTCGAGCTGAGTGCCACGGCCGCGCCCTCGCGCGCGAGCACGGCCGCACATGCGAACCCGATCCCCGTCGGGCTGCCTGCGCCGGTGATGAGCGCGACCCGGCCGTCCGCTTCAGCGTGCACGAACCAAGCCTACTCGGGGCTCAACTTCCCCTAGGCCCGCAGCCGATACACCCTGGGAAGACGGACGCACGGGTCGGCCGGCACCCCGGCCGGTCCCGCGACCGACCGACAGAGGGGGATCTGCATGATCCTGCGGCTGTATTCGAAGGCCCAGGTCTGGCGAGCGGCGATCGTTGACCGGGTGCTGGAGGACCGGGGCGCGACCGCCGTGGAATACGCGCTGATGCTGGCCCTGATCTTCATGGTCATCATCGGTGCGGTCGCGTTCCTCGGGCAGTCCACGACCGCACAGTTCGAGACGGTCGACTTCCCGTAGCGATGGCGGACCTGCCCTGACCGGCGGCGAGGCGGGCCGCCGGAGGGGGTCTGTCAGGCACACGCGAGGGGAGGCGGCGAGCCGGTCGCGCGCGCAGCGAGCTAGGCTGCGCATCCGATGACGACCCCGCGCCTGCTCGCGCTGCAAGCTGCCGACACCGCGATCGATCGTCTCCGCGCGCGCGCGCGGGTCCTCGAGACAGGCGGCGAGGTCGCCCTCGTGCGCGCCGAAGCAGACGCGGGTGAGCAGCGCTTCGGTGAGATCCGGCTGAGGCTCTCCGATCTCGATCGCGACCAGAGCCGCCTCGAGCGCGAGATCGATTCCATGACCCAGAAGGAACGCGACGAGAACGCGCGCATGTACGACGGGTCCATCGTCAACGCCAAGGAGCTCGAGGCGCTGCAGCATGGGATCGCGAGTGTTCGCACGCGCCGGTCGGATCGGGAGGACGAGCTGCTGGCGCTGCTCGAGCTCCGCGAACAGCTCGAGTCCGATGCGACGGCCGCGGAAGCGCTCACCACGACCCTTCGAGCGAAGGCCGAAGCAGCCGTGGCCGCCGCCGATGAGGAGCTCGCGAACGTCGAGACGGAGCTCGCTGCACGGACCGACGACCGACGATCCATCGAGGCCGAGATCGATCCCGAAGTGCTCGAGCTCTACGAGGATCTGCGCCGGCTGAAGAAGGGCGTCGGGGCGGCGGCGCTCATCGACGGCGTCTGCCAGGCCTGCCACGAGCAGCTCTCCGCGGTCGAGCTCGACAAGGTGAAGCGAGCGACGGGCATCAGGAGGTGTGAGCATTGCCGCCGGATCTTGGTCGTGTGATCGTCGCGTGCGATGGCGCCTCGCGCGGCAATCCGGGGCCGGCCGGCGCGGGGGCCCAGCTGGTCGACGTCGACGGCACCGTGCTGTCCGAGGTGGCCGAGGGCCTGGGCGAGACCACGAACAACGTCGCGGAGTACACGGCGGTGATCCGTGGCCTGGAACGAGCGCTCGAGCTCGGCGTGGGAACGGTGCTGCTGCGCTCCGACTCGCTTTTGCTCATCAACCAGCTCACCGGGGTCTATAGGGTCAAGACCCCACACCTGCAGCCGCTGCACCGCCGCGTCAGGCAGCTCGCTGCGCGGTTCGACTCGATCGAGTACGAGCACGTTCGCCGAGAGCGCAACACCGAGGCCGACCGGCTGGCCAACGAGGCCGTCGACGCCTGGTTGGCGGCTCGCTGACGGAGGCGCTACCCGCCCGCCGAGTCGGCTCCGAGCAACTCACGTGGGATCTCACCGAGCAGTGGGTCGAGCGGGATCTCGAGCGGCGCCGGCCCTCGGTCGCCACCGAGATCGATCCGCAGCGACAAGCCTCCGAACCGTGCAGGCCGCTCGAACGAGAGCGCCCCCTCGACCGCCGGCCCTGGGGCGATCTCGAGCAACGGCACCGACACCTCGACCGCCTCGGCGACACCCCGCCCGTCGGCATCGACGAGGGTGACGTGCCGCTCGGCGAGGGTCAGGCCTGATCCGCCCGTTGCTCTGATCCGAACGAAGAAGGCCCACGTCGGAACCGCCCCGAACGAGTCGATGGTGATACGCAGACCCGGACGATCGAACGAGAGGTCGAGCGGCACGTACGCACTGCTCACCGGCACTCCGAACCGCACGAAGTCGATGACCCGCCAGCTCCCGGGAGCCGTCGCGGCGAGGCGGACGGGGCCGGTGAGCGGGATCGAGAGCTCGATCGGTTCGCCACTCGCCGGCTGCGCCACCACGTCGATCTGCCCGGCGAGGTCGACGTCGAGCACGCTCCCTGCTTCATCGACCGGAGTCGCCGGACCGACCGCGCTCACCGTCGACGTGGCCGCCACCTCTCCAGGGAACGCGCGGTTCATGACGCCTACCCAGTGCGCGAACCGCTCCAGCAGAGGGCTCGCAGCGACCGCTTCCAGGTCGTCGCCGCCGGCGACCGTTGCGCGGTAGGCCTCGACGAATCGGAGCGCGGCGCCGCGCACCTGGGCTTGCAGCATCGCGGGCGCGCCTCGCAGCTCCTGTGCCGGAGCAGGACTCGCAGGCCCAGCGATCTCGGCGGAGCACGCGGCCGTCGCCAGCGACACCACGGTCAAGAGGGCGATGCTGCGGTACTTCATCGTTCCGGGAGTCTACGGCGGGGTATCCTCGGGTCCGGAGGAGCCGGCCGGGCGGCCGCGGACGGCCTCGGCCGTTCGAGGAAAGTCCGGACTCCGAAGGGCAGGATGCTGGCGAGAGCCAGGCGGGGGAGACCTCGCGGACAGGGCAACAGAGAGCAGACCGCCCCGCACGGCCCCGGTCGTGCGAGGTAAGGGTGAAACGGTGCGGTAAGAGCGCACCAGCGCGGCGGGCGACCGCCGCGGCTGGCAACCCCCATCCGGAGCAAGGCCGAGCAGGCAGCGTTCGAGGGCGGCCCGTCCGAGCTGCCGGGTAGGCCGCACCGGGCCGGTGAACGGCCCGGCGGTGATGTCGCGAGACATCGCCGAGAGAGATGGTCGCCGGCGGGGCGCTTGCCCCGCGCACAGGATCCGGCTTACAGGCCGGCTCCTCCACCTTCCGCGACCGTGGCCAGCCCTCGAGCGCGCGCTCGATCGTACTGGGCACCGGCGTGGTAGCTCGATCGCACGAGCGGTCCCGCTTCGACGTGAGCGATGCCGAGAGCCTCGCCCACGCGAGCGTGTTCCGCGAACTCGTCGGGATGCACCCAGCGGTCGACGGGCAGGTGCTGCGACGTGGGCTGCAGGTATTGGCCCATCGTCACGATGTTGCATCCCGCATCGGCGAGGTCGGCGAGAGCCGGCGCAACCTCGTCGGGCCGCTCGCCCATGCCGAGGATGAGGTTCGACTTGGTGACCTGGCCCGGGCGCAGGCGTTGCGCGAGCCTGAGCACCTCGAGCGACCGGTCGTACCCGAACGCAGGCCGGATGCGGTCGTGCAGGCGCCGGACGGTCTCGAGGTTATGCGCGAACACATCCGGTTCGGCGGCGAGCACGACGGCGATGTCGCGCTCCCCACCCTTGAGATCGGAGGGCAGCACCTCGACGCGCACGTCGGGTGCCGACGCGCGCACGCATCGGATGGTCTCTGCCCACGCGGCAGCTCCGCCGTCGGGAAGATCGTCTCGAGCGACGCCGGTCAGCACTACGAAGCGCAGGCCCATGCGCGCGACCGCCTCCGCGATGCGGCTCGGCTCATCCGTCGTCGACCGGTGCGGGCTTGGCGGTCATCACGTCGCAGAAGCCGCAGCGGCGTGTGCACCGGTCGCCCAGGATCAGGAACGTGGCCTCGCGGTCTTCCCAACACTCGTGGATGTTCGGGCACATCGCCTCCTCGCAGACGGTGTGCAGATCGAGGCCTCGCACGATCGTCCGGAGCTCTCGGGCATTCGGTCCGTCGCGCAGACGCACCTTGAGCCACGGCGGCTTGCGCTCGCCGCGCGCGTTCACCCCAGGCGCGACTCCCGGTGACACCGCACCGCTCGAGACCGACACGATCGGCAGGTGGAGGCGGCGGCCGCGGGGGTTGTGGTCGCGCGAGGGCATCGGTGTCGAGTCTAGCCCGCCCCGGGGGTATCCTCGGCCGGACCGGGGGAGACGATGACCGAAGAACTCGAGCCGACGCCCGACCCAGCGCCGTCGCTCGATGACCGTGCGCCCATGCCGGTCGTGATCCAGCCGCCCCCGTGGCGGTGGATCGTGTCCTTGCTCGCCCTGATCTTCGTGACGTGGCTGGTGGCGACGACGGTCACGTCGGTGCTGCGACAGCTCTCCAGCTTGCTCACCTGGATCCTCGTGGCGCTGTTCGCGTCGTTCGCCCTCGAGCCCGCCGTCGATTGGCTCGCGCGCCGAGGCTGGCGCCGGGGGCTCGCGACCGGGGTGATCTTGTTCGGCGTCATCGTGTTCTCCGTCGTGATGGTCGCCTCGATGATCCCGCTGATCATCGACCAGCTCAGGGCGCTGATCGAGGCTGCCCCCGACATCGTCGATACCGTCAGCAGGTACACCGAGCGTTGGTTCAACGTCGAGATCTCCCAGGCCACGATCGAACAGCAGCTCCGCAGCGCCGACTCGAACCTTGCCGGATTCGCGACGAACGTGGCCGGCAACGTATTCGGCTTCGCGTCGTCGCTCGTCGGCGCCATCTTCATGCTGCTGACCGTTGGCCTGTTCACCTTCTACCTCACGGCCGACGGCCCCCGCTTCCGCCGCACGGTCCTGGCCGTGCTCCCGCCCGCTCGTCAGCGCAGGGTGCTGTGGATCTGGGAGGTCGCGATCGAGAAGACGGGCGCCTACCTCTACTCGAGGCTGCTGCTCGCGCTCGTCGCGGGACTGACCACGTTCGTCGTGCTGACGGTGCTCGGCATCCCGTTCGCCGTGCCCCTCGCCATGTGGATGGGGCTCGTGTCCCAATTCATCCCGACCGTCGGCACCTACATCGCGATGTCGCTTCCGTTGCTGGTGACGGTCGTGGAAAGCCCCTTCCGGGCGCTCGTGCTGTTCGCGTTCTTCACCGCCTACCAGCAGGTGGAGAACTACGTGCTCGGGCCGCGGATCACCGCCAAGACGATGGAGCTGCACGCAGCGGTCGCCTTCGGGTGCGCCATCGCGGGGGCGAGCGTCGCCGGCTTCCTCGGAGCATTCATCGCCCTTCCGGTGGCCGCCATCGTGCAGGCGCTCGTCTCGAGCGCGCTCGATCGTCACGACGTGATCGAGGCCGATCTCACGCGCGAGGTCGATCCCGAGGATGCGAAGGTGGAGTTCGAGGAGCAGCGGCGCCTGGCAAGGGCGCGTGGCGGCCGGTCCCTGCTCGCCGCCGTGCGCATGCGGCTCGCGGGGGCTCGCCACCGCCCTGGCGACGAGCGCCCGCCTCCTGATCGGCAGCCATCGAGGGAACCCGGCGACCCGTAGGCCCGCCGCCTCATCCGAGCTCGGCTGAGGCGGGTGCGAGGTCGTCGTCGGAGGATCCCGCTCGGACGACGGAGCCCGGGTCCGACGGGAGGAAGACGCGGAACGAAGCGCCACCCCCCGGCCGATCTTCGGCCCACGCTCGACCGCGGTGGAGCTCCGCGAACCTCGCGACCAACGAGAGTCCGACGCCGGTGCCGGGGGCGTGGGCAGACGCCCGGATCCGCCTGACGGAACGGCTCGAAGATGACGCCACGGAGCTCCTCGGCCACGCCGGGGCCGTCGTCCTCGACGATCAACAGGACGCCCGCCTCCGAGCGCTCGAGCCGGACCCAGATGCGACTCGACGCGGGGGTGTGCCGCACGGCGTTGATCACCAGGTTCTCGACGATCCGTTCGAGCTTGGGCGGATCGACGGGCATCACGAGGGGCTGGGCGTCGACCTCGATGGCCCGGTCGCCCAGCATGTCGAGGCTCTCCACCGAGCGATGGATCAGCGCCGCCACGTCGATGGTCCGATACTGGGGCTCGACGATCCCTCGGTTCAGGCGGTCGATGTCGAGCAGGTCCTTCAGCAGTCGGTCGAGCTTGCGCGCGTTGAACGCCAGGCGCTCCAACAGATCGCCGCGGTCCTCGTCGCCCATGTCGGGCGCCCGCTCGAGCGTGATCGACAGGCCCAGGATCGACGTGAGCGGACTGCGGAGCTCGTGCGAGACCGCCGCGAGGAAGGTGTTCTTCATGTCATCGAGCGCCCGGAGCCTCGCCGCGGCCTCCCGCTCGTGGCGCTCGGAATCACGCAGGGATTGCTCGGCCAGCTTGCGCTCGGTGATGTCCATCAGCACGCCTTGCAGGAAGGCCGGCTCTCCAGCGGCATCGGTGATGAAGGTGATCTCGTCGTGGACCCAGATCGCACGACCGTCGGGGGTGGTGACGCGGTACTCCGCCTGCCAGTCGCGGTGGGCGCCGACGGCCTCCAGGTAGCCGCGCCGGACGTGGTCCCGGTCCTCGGGTGCGATGATCCTCAACCAGATCTCGGGCTCGTCGATCCACTCCTGCGGGGTCACGCCGACGATGTGCTCGATCTGCGGGCTCACGTAGACCGACCGCATCGAGGCGTCTGCACGGTCCAGGTAGATGGCCGCCGGCACGTGTTCCACGATGGCGCGGTAGCGCTCCTCGGCCTCGGTGAGGCGCCGCGCCGCCTGCTCTCGCTCGATCGCGGCGCCCAGGGTGCTCGCGACGACCCTGATGGCATCGATCTCAGCGTGCTGCCACACGCGGTCGGCGTCGCAGTCGTCGAGGCCGATCGAGCCCCACCACGCTCCGTCGGCGAACACGGGCATCACCATGATCGATCGGATGCCGAGATCGACGAACGGTTGCCGCTCGGCGGGGTCGAGCTTGGCGACGGGCCCGTGGATCACGTCGCCCTGCTCGAGCGACGCTTCCCACCTCGCGAAGTCACCGCCGGCCGTGACGATCGAGGGCGATCGGCCCAGGCTCTCCGGTGCGTCCGCGGCGAGCCATGCGTGGCGCAGTCGGACCCGGCTCTCGCCGTCCGCTTCGACGTTCTCGAAGACACCCACGCGTGTCGCACCGCCGGCTTCCCCGAGACGAGCCAGCACATCGTCGATGTCGTCGCGCCAGGACCGCGCGCGCAGGAAGCGTTCCGCCGCGTGTCCCGCGGCCTCGAGGATGCGGTCGCGGCTCGACAACGCCTCCTCGGCGAGCTTGCGTTCCGTGATATCGGTGAGCACCCCTTGCCACACGTCGTCGTGGCCGGGGGAGCGCACCAGGATCGCGTGGTCGTGGACCCACACCGTCCGGCCGTCCTTGCGCACGATCCGGTGCTCCACCTCGTAATCCTCGCCCGTCTCGTTCGTGCGGTTGGACTCCGCGATCACGCGCGGGCGATCGTCGGGGTGGATCAGCTCGATCCACAGATCGGGGGTCGCGAGACGTTCCTCGGGGGTATAGCCCGTCAGTGGTTCGTACTGCGGGCTCACGTAGTGGGCCGTCGCGATCTCGTCGGCGGCGTCGATATAGACCACCGCTGGAAGCTGTTCCACCAAGCGACGGAACCGCTCCTCGGCCTCAGCCAGCGCCATCTCGGCGTGACGCCGCTCGGTCACGTCCTGGATGAGCCCCTGCCAGACCGTCGTGCCGTCGCCCCGATGCACCACGGCCGAGCTGTCGTGCACCCACACGACGGAGCCGTCCTTGCGTACCAGCCGGTACTCGACATCGAAGGGCTCGAGCGTTCGGTCGGTGCGCCTGGCCTCGGCGACGATCGCGACCCGATCCTCCTCGTGGATGCGGGACTCCCAGGATCCCGGTGAGGACCATTCCTGCTGGGTGAACCCCACCAGGTCGAGGATCTGCGGCGACACGTAGTTCACACGATCGCCCTCGACCCGATCATGCACGTCACTACGGTAGGTGACGGCGGGCAGACGCTCGACGAGTGAGCGATAGCGTGCCTCAGCTTCGAGCACCTGCTGCTTGGTCGCACGCTCGAGGGTCACGTCGTACATGACGCCGCGGTAGCACGTCACGCCGTCATCGGTGGCCGGGCTGGCCTCGTCCCGGATCCAGATCTCCTCGCCTGCCAAGGTTCGCATGCGGTACTCAGCCGCGAACCGTGAGCTCGCGTCCACCGCCGCGTTCCAGGTCGACACCACGTCCTCGAGGTCGTCGGGATGCACGCGTGATCGCCAGAGGTTCGGATCCTCGAGCCATCGTTGCGGGGCGAACCCGACGAGACGCTCGATCTGCGGGCTGATGTACGACATGGCGGAGCCGCCGCCCTCGTCTGCGTGATGCCACGTGTAGGCGACCACCGGTGCATGCTCGATCATCGTCTGGTACTTGGCTTCGGCCTCGGTGCGTCGCCGCCATTCCGCGCGGCCCCGTCGCCGTTGCGACACGGCCAGCATGCCGACGGCACACGCGGTGACGAGCAGGAATCCCTCCGACGAGCCGGCGAAGGCCGGAGACGCCGACCCGATCGCGTCGTGGATCGCGGTGAACACCCCGCTCACGATCCCCACGCCGAACAACACGACAGCGACCGCCACGACCATCAGGTCGCGCCGGATCGTCGACCGCTCTCGGTCGGGTTCGGGTATCTCGCGTCGGGAGCTCACATCCGCTATCGGGTATCGACGGCGGAGCCGGGGGCCTGAACCCTGCCTGAGCGGCGATGACCGGTGACGGTCAGGCGTGCGCGAGCTCGAGCATGCGCCGGTACACCTGGTCGGGTTCCGGCTCCATGTAGAGATGCTCGAGGGGCGCGGCGAACGGCATGGCGGGGATGTCGGGGCCGCCGATCCTGACGATCGGAGCGTCGAGATCGAACATGGCCTGCTCGGCGATCGTGGCGACGATCTCGGCACCGGCGCCGTACGTGCGGTTGTCCTCGTACACGACGATCGCCTTCGACGTTCGTCGCACCGACCCGAGGATCGTGTCGGTGTCGAGGGGTGCGAGCGAGCGCACATCGACCACCTCGGCCGAGACGCCCTCGTCCGCCTGCAGTCGTGACGCGGCCTCGAGGCACACGTGCAGCGCGTACCCATAGCTCACGCACGTGAGATCGGTGCCCTCTCGCTTGATGTCGGCCGCGCCGATCGGCACGAGGTGAGGTTCGTCGGGCACCTCGCCGGTGATCGCGCGGTAGGTCTTCTTGTGCTCGAGGAACAGCACCGGGTCGGGGTCGGCGATCGCCGAGCGCAGCAGGCCGGCCGCGTCGGCGGGGGTCGCGGGCATCACGACCTTGAGTCCGGGCACGTGCGCGTAGAACGCTTCGATGGACTGCGAGTGGTAGAGCGCGCCGTGGATACCGCCGCCGCATGGCGTCCTGATCACGAGTGGGCATCCGAACGCCCCGTTCGACCGGTAGCGGATGCGGGCCGCCTCGGAGACGATCTGATCGAACGCCGGGTGGATGAAGTCGGCGAACTGGATCTCGGCCACCGGCAACAGGCCGTGCAGGGCCATGCCGATCGCGATCCCCACCAGGCCGGATTCCGCCAGCGGCGTGTCGATGACCCGCTGCTCACCGAACTCCTCCATCCAGCCGACGCTGATGCGGAAGACCCCGCCGCGGTTGCCGACGTCCTCGCCGAGCAGCACGATGCGGTCGTCGTCGGCCATCTCGTCGTGCAAGGCGTCGCGGATCGCGGTGACGACGTTCTTCTCGGTCATGGCCCGCCGCGATCGGTCGGCTCAGCGAACACGAACCGCATCGCCGACGAGGGATCGGGATCCTCGGCTTCCCACGCCGCGGCGAGCGCCTCGTCGATCTCAGCCTTGACGGTCGTTCGCAGCTCGTCGTCGCCACGCTCGTCGAGCAGACGGTGCTCGCGCATGTAGGCGGCCAGCACGTGCACGGGATCGTGCCGGCGAGCTTGCTCCACCTCGTCCCGAGAGCGGTAGGTCTTGTCGTCGTCATCGCTCGTGTGCCCTAGGAACCGGTAGGTCATGCACTCGATGAGGGTCGGTCCTTCGCCGGCGCGAGCGCGGTCGTGGGCTGCCCGCATCGCTGCGTAGCACGCGAGCACGTCGTTGCCGTCGACCACGACCCCCGGGAACCCGTATCCGGCCGCGCGATCGGCCACGTGCTCAACGGCCATCTGCTTGGACTGCGGCACGCTGATGGCGTAGCGGTTGTTCTCACAGACGAAGATCACCGGAAGCCGGTGGATGCCGGCGAAGTTGAGCCCTTCGTGCCAATCACCTTCGCTGGTGGCCCCGTCGCCGAACCAACACCCGACCACGGCGTCCTCGTCGCGGTACTTGATCGCGTACGCGATGCCGGCGGCATGCGGCACCTGGGTCGCGATCGGCGAGGAGCCGGTGATGATGCCGAGCTCCGCATGGCCCCAGTGCGACGGCATCTGACGTCCGCCGCTCGCCGGATCGGCGGCCTTGGCGAAGATGCCCAGGAACACCTCGTACGGAGTCATGCCGGCCGCGAGCACCAGCGCCCCATCGCGGTAGTAGGGGAGCCAGATGTCACGCCCCTTGCGCATGGCCCACGCGGTGCCGACCTGACACGCCTCGTGCCCTTCCGCCGGAACGACGAACGGCGCCCGCCCCATGCGGTTCTGTCGCAGCGCAGCCTCGTCGAGCAACCGTGCCGTGAGCACCAGTCGATACATCGTGCGCAGCTCGTCATCGGAGAGTCCGAGCTGCTCGTGCGGGCTTGGCTCGACACGCGTGGCCACTAGTTGGAGCTCCGTCGCATCGGTGCGGCGAGCATACACCCGGGCACGGCCGGATTCCCCTCGGGGCAATATACCCCCCCATGGTATGCTGAGGCCGATGACCGGGCGAGCGGATACCGAGGAGGCCAGGGTGACAGATCCCGTCTGTGGCATGCAGGTAGAGCCGTCGTCGGCCGCGGCCGCGTGGGAGCACGAAGGCACCACCTATCTCTTCTGCTCGGTGGCATGCATGCGCCGTTTCCGTACCGACCCTGCGCACTTCCTGTCGCTGTCCGACGACGAGCGGCACATGTGAGGAGGCCGGATGCACGGCTACGAGATGAACAAGAAGGCACTGCAGGACCGGCTCCGCCGCATCGAGGGACAGGTGCGGGGGTTGCAGCGCATGGTCGACGATGACACGTACTGCATCGACATCCTGACGCAGCTCAGCTCGGTCCAGGCTGCCCTCCGCGCGGTGGGGATGGGGGTGCTCGACGATCACGTCCGCCACTGTGTGCGTGAGTCGATCGAGCGGGGCGATGCCGAGGCGAAGATCGGGGAGCTGATGACGGCGGTCGGACGGCTGGCGGGGCGATGAGCCGGTGACGACCGGGGAACGGCAGATCGTGCTCGACATCGACGGCATGACATGCGCGTCGTGCGTCCGCAAGGTGGAGCGGGCTCTCGAGCACGTGCCAGGCATCGGGGAAGCCTCGGTGAACCTCGCGACCCGCACCGCCACGGTGCACGCCTCGGCTGCGCCGCAGCACGCGGATGTCTCCCCCCTCGTCGATGCGGTGCGACGGGCCGGATACGACGCGCGCGAGCACACCGAGCGGCGCTCGCCGGACGACGAGGCTCGGGCCTACGGTCGGCGGCTGGCCGTGGCCGCACCCGCGACGATCGCCGTGCTCTGGGCGACCTTCGTTCTGCCACACGCGGCGTGGAGCTCCGGCTTCGCGTGGGTGCTCACGACCCCCGTGGTCTTCGTCGCCGGATGGCCGTTCCTGCGGGCGGCCTGGCGGGCCGGGCGCCACGGCTCGACCACGATGGACACCCTCATCTCGCTCGGCGCCGTCTCGGCCTACGGATACAGCGCCGCGTCCGAGCTGCTCGGGCGCGACGAGCACTACTTCGACACCGCGGCGGTGATCGTGACGCTGATCCTCGTCGGCAAGGTGTTGGAAGCCCGTGCACGCTCGAGCGCCGGCGACGCCTCGAGGATGCTGCTCGAACGTCAGCCCCGGCACGCCACCCTTCTCCTCGACGGAGCCGAGCAGCTCACGCCGATCGACGAGATCCGGCCGGGCCAGCTCGTCGTGGTCCGAGCGGGCGAGGCGATCCCGGTCGACGGCGTCGTCAGGGAGGGAACATCGTGGGTCGACCTCTCCTTGATCACCGGTGAATCGGCGCCCGTCGATGTCGGCCCCGGTGACGAGGTGGTGGGCACCACGATCAACGGGAACGGCCGCCTCGTCGTGTTCGTGACCACGGTCGGGGCTGGCACGAGACTCGCCGAGATCGTCCGGCTGCTCGACGCGGCTCAAGGATCGAAGGCGCCCGTGCAGCGGGTCGCCGACCGCGTGTCGTCGATCTTCGTGCCGGTCGTGATCGCGGTCGCGGTAGCGACCTTCGTCGGATGGATCGTGTTCGCCGACGCCTCGGTGGGCACGTCGATGCTCCACTCGGTCGCGGTGCTGATCATCGCGTGCCCGTGCGCGCTCGGCCTGGCGACGCCCGCCGCGATCATGACCGGCACCGGACGGGCCGCCGAGCTCGGCCTGCTGTTCAAGGGGGGTGAAGTGTTCGAGGCGACGCGGTCTGCCGACACCGTGCTGCTCGACAAGACCGGCACCGTGACCGACGGCGTCATGAGCGTGGTGCAGGTGGTGCCGGCCTCGGGTATCGACACGCATGCGGTCCTCGCCACGGCCGCCGCAGCCGAGCACGGCTCCCGCCATCCCATCGCTCGTGCCGTGACCGACCACGCACGCGGCCTCGGCGTCGAGGTGCCCGCCTCGACACAGCACCGGACGACACCGGGAGCCGGTGCCGCCGCCGATGTCGCAGGCGTCGAGGTGCGCGTCGGGCGCCCGGCCGGCCTGCCCGACGAGCTCGATCACGCGACCCAGCGCCTCGCGGACGCCGGCGTGACGCCCTTCGGGGTATGGCGCTCGGGCATGCCGATCGGCATCGTGGGCGTCGCCGATCGCCTGAGACCCGATGCGCCGGCGATGGTCCTGCGGCTGCGCCGTCTGGGACTCGACGTGGCGATGGTCACGGGAGACCACCGGGCGACCGCTCGCTCGATCGCCTCCGAGGCAGGCATCGACGACGTCGTGGCCGAGGCCAGTCCCGAGGGGAAGGTCGAGCACGTGGCCACCCTGCGTGCTGCGGGCCGGCGCGTGATCTTCGTGGGTGACGGCCTGAACGACGCACCGGCACTCGCAGCTGCCGACGTGGGGGTCGCGATGGGCGGAGGGACCGACGTCGCTCTCGCGGCGGCTGAGGTCAACGTGCTGGGCGATCGCCTCTCGCTCGTGGCCGACGCCCTCGATCTCGCGCGACGCACCTACCGCGTCATCGGGCAGAACCTGTTCTGGGCATTCGCCTACAACGTGGTGATGATCCCGCTCGCCGTCTTCGGCGTACTCGACCCCATGTGGGCCGCTGCGGCGATGGCGGTGTCCAGCGTGACCGTGGTCCTCAACGCCCTCAGGCTGCGCCGGTATCGACCGCCGAACGCCCCTCCGGTCTCGCCCGTCGCACCGGCGAGCGTGTGAGAGGCTGAAGCCATGGTCGACATGAGCGGCATGGGTGCTCCGAGGGTCGCCCCGGAACAGGCGGCCCCGGGCTCAGATGGGTTCGCCGGACCACACGTGGTCGATGTCACCGACGCGGATTTCGAGCAGGTGGTGATCCAGGGGTCGATGCAGCGCCCCGTGGTGGTCGACATGTGGGCGTCATGGTGTGCACCCTGTCGCACGCTCGGGCCGATCCTCGAGAAGGTCGCCGCCGAGCGCGGGGGAGGCTTCCTGCTGGCCAAGCTCGACGTCGACGCGAACGCGGTCGGCAACGCGCTCCTGCAAGCGGTGCAGAGCCAGGGCATCCCCACCGTCGTCGCGTTCAGCGGTGGGCAGCCGGTCAACATGTTCATCGGCGCGTACCCCGAGCAGGAGGTGAACCGCTTCATCGACGAGATCATGCCGAGCGAGGCGCAGGTCGAGGTCGAGGAGGCGCTGGCGGTCGAAGCGATCGGCGATGTCGCGACGGCCGAGGCAGGGTTCCGGGAAGCGCTCGCGAAGGAGCCCGAGAACAAGGAAGCCGCGATCGGCCTCGCGCGGATCGCGTTGGGACGAGGCGACGTCGGCGAGGCCTCGGCGCTCGTGCAGCCCCTGCTTCCCGACGCCGAAGCCGAGACCGTGATGTCGGCGGTGCGCGTCTCGGAGTGGGCCGATATCGAGGGTGATGATCCGCTTTCCCAGGCGAGACGAGCTGCGGCCGAACGCCACTGGCGGGAGGCGCTCGAGGGCATGCTCGCGGCGTTCGACGTCGATCCGGCCGCTGCGCGTGAGGCGATGGTCGACGTGTTCGCGACGCTCGGAGACGACCCTCTCGTGGCGGAGTTCCGGCCGAAGCTCGCCGCGCGGCTGTTCTGAAGCGGCGGTCTGCGATGACCGATGTGCAGGGCCGCATCCGCGAGTACTGGGACCGCGATGCCGCCACCTACGATCTGTCCGCGTCACATGCCGTCTCGGATCCGGTAGAGGCGACCGCGTGGAGAGCTGCCCTTCGCCGCTCGCTCCCCGACCCACCCGCGACGGTGCTCGATGCCGGTGCCGGCACCGGGTCGCTGAGTCTGCTGGCGGCCGAGCTCGGCCACCACGTGACCTCGCTCGACCTGTCCGACGCCATGCTCTCGAAGGCTCGCCACAAGGCCGAAGCTCGCGGGCTCGAGCTCTCCTTCGAGGTCGGATCGGCGATGGCGCCGCCGCGGGGTCCGTTCGGGGCGGTGATGGAGCGCCACGTGCTGTGGACGATGCCCGATCCGGTCGGAGCGCTGTCGGCGTGGCGTGACGTGACGATCCCCGGCGGGCGGCTGGTGCTGTTCGAAGGGATCTGGGGCTCGACGACGCCGGTCCACCGAGCGAGGCGGGCCGTCGCCGCGGCGGTGCGCCGGGCGAGCCGGGTGGCCGATCATCATCACGCGTCGTACCCGGACGACGTGCTCGCGGCGTTGCCGCTCGCGCCCATGCCCTCGCCCTCGCCGGTCGTCGCGGCCGTGCACGAGGCCGGATGGAGGGGCGTTCGCATCCAGCGGCTCCGCGACGTGGAATGGGCCGCTCGGCTGCACGAGCGATCGCTGCTCGGCTGGCTCGAACACGTGCCGCGCTACGCGCTCATCGCCGACCGAGGCTGACGCCCGCGTACTCGCGGTCTCCGGACGCTCCGAACCCGGAGGTGAAACGGCGCACCTCGGGGTCGGGCGCCGGCTCGAAGGCGAGCCCGAAGACATCGCCGAGATGGCGACGCACGGCGGGACGGACCTCGTCGACCCCGACCCGGCGACCGAGCAGCTGGCTCAACGATGTGACGCCGTTGTCGGCGAGCCCGCACGCGACGATGCCCTCGAACCAGGCGAGATCGGTGTCGCAGTTGATGGCGAACCCGTGCAGCGTGACCCTCGTACGCATCAGCCGCACGCCGATCGCGCAGACCTTGTCGTCGCCTGCGAACACGCCCGTCTGCACGTCGTCGCGCCGGTGGAGTCGCACGCCAAAGTCGGCGCCGGTCCGGATCACCGCTTCCTCGAGCCCACGGAGGTACGCGGCGGCGTCGGGCCGGTGTCCGAGGTGCAGGATCGGGTATCCGACGAGCTGGCCGGGGCCGTGGAACGTGAACGACCCACCCCGGTCGATGTGACGGACGTCGGCCCCACGCGCGGCCGCCTGCGGAACGGTCCACACGAGGTGGTCGGGCTTGGATCGCCGGCCCGCCGTGAACACCGGCGTGTGCTCCAGCACGATCAAGGAGTCGGGCACCTCGTCGCGAAGGCGGCGATCTGCGAGCGCGTGCATGGCGTCGTCGATCGGGTCGAACGGAACCGGTCCCGACGGTTCGATCAGCCAGGTGCGGCGCGCCATGCGGGGCTCAGATCCCAAGGTCTTCGGCGAAGTCCCAGCGCTCGAGGTTCTGCTTGACCCTGGCCAGGAAGCGCGTCGCGATCTCGCCGTCGATGAGCCTGTGATCCCACGACATCGAGATGTACACCATGCTGCGCACCGCGATGGCATCGTCGTCGACGACGACGGGCCGTCGCTGGATGCCGTCGAGCGACAGGATGCCGACGTTGGGTTGACTGATGATCGGCAGGCTCAGCAACGACCCATACGGGCCTGGATTCGTGATCGTGAACGTCGCTCCCTGCACCTCGTCGGGCTTCAGCTGATGGGAACGAGCGCGGCCGGCGAGGTCGGCGACCGCGCGCGCGATGCCCACGCTGTTCATGACGTCGGCGTTGCGGATCACCGGCACGATCAATCCGGCGTCGTAGCTCACCGCGATCCCCATGTGCACGGCACGCGGCGTCACGATGTCGTCACCGACGATGCGGGAGTTGACCTGAGGGTACGCCGACAGCGCGTCGATCGTGGCACGCACGACGAAGGGCAGGTACGTCAGCTTCACGCCGTGAGTGGCGAGGAAGGCATCCTTGGACCGTTCGCGCAGCCGCACCAGGTGCTCGACGTCGACCTCGACCATCGTCCATGCCCGGGCGGTCTCGTTCACCGACGCGAGCATGTGCGACGCGATCGCCTTGCGGATGTGCGACATCGGCTCGACGGATTCACCCTCGGCGGCCGCCAGGCCGACCGACGGCGGGGCAGCCGTGACCGCTGGCGTCGGCGACGCAGCAGCAGGACCCTCGGCCGCTCCTTCGGAGCGGCCCCCGCCCGACGCCACCACGGCCATCACGTCCGACTTCGTGATCCGCCCGCCCGTGCCCGTGCCCACCACCGTCGCGAGGTCGATCGCATGCTCCTGCGCCAGTTTGCGAACGAGCGGCGAGAGGATCTGCGAGCGCTCCCCGCGATCAGGCAGGGGCGCCGTCGCTGAAGCGCCGGCAGCAGGTGCCACGGACGTGGGAGCGGAGGCGGCTGCGGCGGAGGCGTCGCCCGCGTCCTGGGCTGCCGCGCCGTCGCCGGACCCGCCATCAGTGCTCGAGGCCGACGGCGCGGACGTCGCCGCAGCCGTGGCGGCCGGAGCGTCCTCGTCCGACGCGATCTCCGCCAGCTCGGTCCCGACGGGCACCGTCTCGCCCTCGGCCACGAGGATCGAGGTCACGGTGCCGGCGACCGGTGACGGCACTTCCGTGTCGACCTTGTCGGTCGAGATCTCGAAGAGCGGCTCGTCGCGTTCGACGGACTCGCCCTCGGCCTTCAGCCACTTCAAGATCGTGCCCTCGACGATCGTCTCGCCGAGCTGAGGCATCTGGATCGAGGTCATCGGTCCCCTTCCTCGTTCGGAGCGGAGCTCACCAGGCCGCCAGGCCTTCGACGGCGTGCTCGATGTCGGCGACCTGCGGCAGGAAGGCGTCCTCGAGCGTGGGGGAGAAGGGCACGGGCATGTTCGGCGGCGCCAGCCGCGTCACCGGAGCATCGAGATGCTCGAACGCCTTCTCGGCGATCGTCGCCCCCACCTCGGCCCCGATGCCGACGGTGCGGTAGGACTCGGTGACCACGAGCGCCCGCGACGTCTTCGCGATCGATCCGAGCACGGTCTCCTCGTCGATCGGATGCACGGTCCTCAGGTCGACGACCTCGGCCGAGACGCCACGTTCGGCGAGATTCTCGGCGGCTTCGAGCGCCTTGTGCACGAGCGCCCCGTAGGTGACGATCGACACGTCGGAGCCTTCGCGCTTGACGGCAGCCTCACCGATCGGGACCAGGAAGTCGGGGTCGGTCGGCACCTGCTCCTTGATCCGGCGGTAGATCCACTTGTGTTCGAGGAACATCACGGGGTTGTCGTCCCGCACCGCGGACTTCATCAGACCCTTGGCGTCGGAGGGGAACGACGGACACACGATCTTGATGCCGCCCCCGTACGCGAACCAGGGCTCGGGATTCACCGAGTGGAACGACGAGGCGCGCACGTAGCCGCCCGAAGGACCGCGCAGCACGACCGGAAGCGGCACGCCCGACCGGTAGTGGTAGCGACCGAGCACCGTCGAGATCTCGTCGAAGCCCGACGACATGAAGTCCGCGTACTGGAACTCGGCGACCGGGCGAAGACCCTCCATGGCGGAGCCGACGGCCATGCCCACGATCGTCTCCTCGGCGATGGGTGTGTCGATCACGCGCGTGGCGCCGAACCGATCCAGGAAGCCCTCGGTCACCTTGAACGCGCCGCCGTAGACCCCGATGTCCTCACCGAGCATGTACACGCGCTCGTCGCGTTCCATCTCTTCCCAGAGGGCCTCGGCGATCGCGATGAGGTACGTCGCCTGACCATCGTCGGTGCGCTTGCCTCGCGGTTCGGCCCCGTGTCCCGCTGCACCGGCCTCGACGGTCGCCGTCGTCCGGGGCATCAGCCGGCCTCCGTGCCGCCGTCACGGCCGGGGTCGGTCGTCCAGTAGCCGTCTTCGACCCACAGTCCCTTCGTGGCGTCGCCCGGCTCGGGGAACGGGGATGCCAGCGCGTATTCGTGTGCCTGCTCGAACTCCGCTTCGACCTTCGAGGCGATCGCGTCGACGTCGTTCGGCGTCACGACGCCCTCGGCGAGCAGGAACTCCTCGAAGTTGCGAACCGGGTCGTGATCGGTCATGAACCGCTGCAGCAACTCATCCGGCATGTAGGCGGCGGGGTCGTGACCCGCGTGACCACGCCAGCGGAGCGAGACCGATTCGATCAGCGACGGACCCTCGCCCGCGCGGGCCCGCTCGACGGCGTCGCGGGTTGCCTCGAAGACCTCGAGCACGTTGCCCCCGTCGACCCGTACGCCCGGCATGCCGTAGGCACCGGCACGTTCCGCGATCGTGGGGGTGGGGAACTCGAGCGGGTTCGGGGCGGAGTACGCGAACTGATTGTTGTTCACGACCCAGACCACGGGGAGCCTGAAGATCGCCGAGGTGTTGAGCGACTCGTGCCAGCGTCCGTTGGAAGTGGCCCCGTCACCGCAGATCGCCAGCGCGACGGTGGGCTCACCGGTCAGCTTGTACGCGAGCGCAGCGCCCGCAGCCACCGGGTAGGCGATCGGCAAGTGCGACATGACGGTGAAGGTGCGTGCGCCTGCCCAGTCACCGATGTGGCTGTTGCCGTCGCGCCCGCGGGTGTAGCCGTCGATGCGTGCCCAGAACTGCGCCATGACGCGCTTCAGGTCGAGGCCCTTGGCGAGCTGAGCCGAGAGGTCGCGATGGGTCGGGAACAGGGAGTCGCCCTCGCGGAGCGCCCACGCGACCCCGACATGGGTGCCCTCCTGGCCGCGACCCGAGTAGATCGCTCCGGGAAGCCGCCCCTGCCGGTAGAGCGCCTCCATGCGTTCGTCGAAGTAGCGACACAGCTTCAGCATGGAGAGCATCTCGACGAGCTCGTCGTCGGGAAGGGGGCGTGCCCCGCTCGCCGGCTCGGCGGGGGCCGTGCTCGGGTCGACCTCGGTCGCCACAGGTGCGCTCCTCACGGGGTGTGCAGGGGCTTGCCGGCGAGCGCCAGATGCGCCTCGCCGATGCCTTCGGACAACGATGGGTGCGGATGCATCATGGCTGCCACTTCGGCAGGCATGGCCTCCCAGTTCACGATCAACATGCCCTCGGCGATGAGATCGGTCACATGCGGGCCGATCATGTGCACGCCCCGCACCGGGCCGTCGGCCTCGGCGATGACCTTCACGAAGCCTCCCTCGCCGAGCATGTTCGCCTTGCCGATGCCCCGGAAATCGACGGTCTCGACGACGACGTCGAGTTCGCGCTCCCTCGCCTGTGCTTCGGTGAGGCCGACGCTGGCGATCTCCGGCGAGCAGTACGTGACCTTGGGGATGTTCGCGTAGTCGATCTCGGCGACGTCGAGACCCGCGATCCGCTCGGCGACGGCGTACCCCTCCGTGAACGCCACGTGGGCGAGCTGCAGCGGGGTCGAGGCGACGTCGCCGATCGCCCAGACATGATCGACGTTGGTGCGGAGCTCGCCGTCGACGGTCACGTAGCCCTTCGCATCGGTCGAGACGCCGGCGGCATCGAGCTCGAGTCCCTCGGTCACCGGGCCCCGGCCGGTCGCGACGAGGCAGACATCGGCGATGGTCTCGGTCGCGCCCTCGCCCGTGTCATGGACGACCCGGACGTGCTCGCCCGTGTCGGCGACTTCCTGGACGGAGGCGCCCGCGACGGCGGCGATGCCCCGCTTGCGGAACGCCCTCGCGACCTCCTTGGACACGGCCTCGTCCTCGAGCGGTGCGAGACGGGCGAGTGCTTCGAGCACCGTCACCTCGGCGCCGAACGAGCGGTACATCGACGCGAACTCGAGGCCGACCGCCCCGGCACCGATGACCACGGCCGACTGGGGGATGCGGTCGTACCACAAGGCCTGGTCGCTCGTGATGATCCGGTCGGTGAGCTCCACGCCGGGCAGCAACCTCGGAGCGGAACCGGTCGCGATGACGATGTCGGTGGCCTCGACACGGTTGCCGTCGACGTCGAGTGCGAGGCTCTCCGGCTCCAGACGCGCTCGGCCGTGTACGACGTCGATCGCGCGCGCCGCGATCAGTCCGGTGACGCCCTTGACGAGCTTGTCGACCATGGCTTCCTCGAACGCCTTCACGGCCGACCAGTCGGGCTCGCCCGACGCCTTGATGCCCCATTCGTCGGAACGTTGGACGGCGTCCATGACCGCAGCCGATTGCAGGAGCGCTTTGGTCGGGATGCAGCCCCGCAGCAGACAGGTGCCGCCGAGACGTGCATCGCGTTCGACGAGGCAGACGCGGAGCCCCGATCGGGCTGCGCGCAGGGCCGCGGAATACCCTGCCGTGCCCCCGCCGATCACGGCTACGTCGTAGGTGTCACCCATCCGATGAGCCAGTCTACCGGGCTCGTCGGTAGCGGCTACGATGCCGGTCGTGGACGGGCCGGAGGAGCTGAAGCGCACCCCGCTCGAGCCCGAGCACGCATCCCTGGGTGCCAAGATGGGACCCTTCGGCGGCTGGCGCATGCCCATCGAGTACGAGGGGGCGCTCCGCGAGCACGAGGCGGTGCGCGAGCGCGTCGGGCTCTTCGATCTCACCCATCTCGGAAAGGTCGACGTGACGGGACCGGGAGCCTTCGGCTTGTTGCAGCGTGTCGTGACCAACGATCTCGCGAAGGCGGCGGTGGGGGAGGCGCTCTACAACCTCGTGCTCAACGAGGGCGGCGGGGTGATCGAGGATCTGATCGTGTACCGGCTCGAGGAACAGCGCTACTTCGTGGTGCCCAACGCCGCGAACGCGCACCGGGTACTGCAGATCCTCGAGGAGACACCGGCCGAGGACCGGGTCCACTTGATGTACCACCAGGATTGGTGCTTCCTGGCCGTCCAGGGACCGGACTCGGTGCACGTGATGGAACGCATCTTCCCCGATGCGGGCGACCTGGCCTTCATGCAGTGCGTCGAGTCCGAGTACCGGCGCAGGCCCGTCATCGTGACCCGGTCCGGGTACACGGGGGAGGTGGGATTCGAGCTGTTCACCTTCCAGGACGTCGCGCACGCACTGTGGATGGACCTGATCGAGTCGATGGAACCGTTCGGCGGCATGCCGTGCGGGCTCGCGGCGCGCGACGTGCTCCGCCTCGAGATGGGGTACCCGCTCTACGGACAGGATCTGTTCGAATCGGTCACGGCCCTCGAGGCGGGGTTGTCATGGGCGGTCTCGTTCGACGCCGGCGACTTCCGAGGGCGGGATCGTTGATGCGCCAGCGCGAGGAGGGACTGCCGAGCCGCCTGCTCGGTCTGCGCATGCACGAGCGTCGGCACATCCCGCGTGCTCACTACCCGGTGTTCGAACGCGACCAGCTGATCGGTGAGGTGACGAGCGGCACGTTCTCGCCCCTCCTGCAGTCGGGCATCGCGCTCGCCTACCTGTGGCCCGCCGATGTCGTCAGCGGTCGGCGACCAGGTCGAGGTCGACATCCGAGGACGCCGAGGTCAGGCTGAGGTGGTCAAGCCGCCGTTCGTCGATCGCAGCCCCCGCTGAGGTGGCGCCGAGCCGCCTCAGCGGTTGGGCGACCTGCCAGCGGCGTCGAGCAGATCGCGCACCGACGAACCGCCGAACGACGTGCTCCCGATCAGCCGATCGAGCAGCGACGCGGCGCGATCGTCCTCGGGTGTGACGGCGACGACGACGTAGAGGCCTGATGCCGGGATGCCCACCTCCCGCACCGGTCCGTACCCCGGCGCGGCGACGAAGTATGCCCAGCGGGTCGAGACCCCGCCGACGGTGCACGTGCCCTCGCCTCGCGCGACGAAGTCTCCAGGCGTCGAGGTCGTCGCCGAGAAGGTGGGTCGCCGGTCGACCACCACGTGGCGGGGTTCGGCCTCGCATCGATGGGAATGGGTGAGGCCAGAGAGCAACGGGCCGGTGGCCGCCAGGTAGTAGAAGTCAGACGGCATCCCGACCCTGGTGGCGTCGACCCACGTCGCGGACATGCCGGCGACGCCTCCGCTCATTCGACTCCATCGGGCGGGGTCGGGCGATGCCTGGAAGCCCCCGCGGAACGATCCGCCGGTCGGCGGATGCGCCTGCCAGCCATCGGGCACGATGGCGCTCACCGCACCGGCCGTGACCTGGGTGAACGGACTCGGTGAGGCGAGGATCTCGATCGGAGAGCCGACGTGCGGTGGGTCGACCGATCGGGGTGCTGTGCACCCGCTGCCCACGAGGGCGATGGTGATGCCGATCAGGGTTCTCCGCACGCGACCTCACGCGCGAGCTTAGGCGACCTGGCCGTTCCGCGCCAGGCTTATGGGTCGACCGTGGGCGTCGATCCTGACCCCGTGTGCAAACCCAGCTCGCGATCGTTGACGGGGAGGCAGAACGACGCACGCGTGCCGCCACCGGGCAGCGGGTCGGTCCAGAGCGTTCCCCCGTGCTCGACGATGAGCTGCCGGGCGAGGTGGAGACCGACGCCGACCCCCGCTTTCTCCTTGCGCAGCACGCCTTCTCCGGTCGAGAAGGGTTGCTCGAACGATCGTTTCGCGACGGTGCGATCGAGACCTTCGCCGTGATCGGTCACGCTCACCACGATGCCTTCGGACATGAGGCGAGCCGTGATCTCGACGGGCTCACTCGCGGGTGAGTAGCGGCAGGCATTGTCCAGCAGCTCGTCGACGACGGTCTCGAGACGACCAGCGTCGGCGCGTGTCGGCAGGGTCGGCCCGATCGATGCCTCGATGCGCATCGCCTCGTGCCGGTCTCGGGCACGGTCGACCGATCGCCGCACGATCGGAGCGAGGTCGACATCGGCGAGCTCCAGCTCGAACGTGCCTCGTTCCAGCTCCGACATCGTGATGATCTCGTCCACGAGCCCCATGAGGTTGTCGAGCGATGCCTGCAGCGTGTCGAGGAACTCACTCCGCTCGTCCTCACCGACGCTCGGATTGCGCAGCACGTAGGCGATGCCCTTCGCGACCGTGACCGGCGTGCGCAGCTCGTGCGTGATGTTCGAGAGGAACTCGGCCTTGGCCGAGGTGCCCTGCGCGACGCTCTGGCGGAGGCCGTCGAGCTCGAGCCGAAGTCGGTCGGTCTCGGCCAAACGGTCGCCGAGCGTCATGCCGAGATCGAATCCCATACGTGACGACAGGGCGACCGCGTCGATCCGCTCGGCGACCGCGGAGATCACCTCCAGGCATGCCGCCGGGTCGTCGTCGGTTGCCACGACGCCCCGCGCCCCGGCTCGCAGGCAGGTGGATACGAGCACCAGATCGTCTCTCGACAGCCGCACCACCATCGCGGACTGGGGGGAGGCCGACTGGAAGCGAGTGAGGAGATCGAGCCCCGAGAACCCATCCATCGAGAGCCGGCAGCAGATCGCGTCGGGACGGATGCGCGCGGCGGCCTCGATCGCGCGAAGGGCGTCGGTCGAGACATCGACGACGAGATCCGGCGTGTGCCGCGTCGCGGCATGCAACGCCGAGATCGCACCCGGCGTGTCACAGAGCAGCACGGAGTGGACCATGTGTTGTTCCTATCGGCCGGGGGCCACCGCGGTTGAGAGATGCAGGTCCGGGAACCCGGTCGTCAGTGCACGATGCCCGTGCGGATCGCGATCGCGACGGCTTGGGCGCGATCGTTGGCGCTCAACTTCTCGAAGATGCGCTCGAGATGCGTCTTCACCGTGTGCGGTGAGATGCCCAGCTCGGTGGCCACCTGACGAGTGGTCGAGCCGTCGGCGACCTTCTGCAGGATCTCGCGCTCCCGCTTCGACAGGGGCGTGGTCTTCGGCCCCTCGGCGTCGCCGAGACGCACCTCCTCGATGAAGGTCTTCGTGAGCTGGGGATGGATGACGGCATGTCCCTCGATCGCGTTGCGCGCGGCGTCGACGAGCGCGTCGGGAGTGGCATCCTTCAGCAGGTACCCCGAGACACCCGCCTGGATCGCCTCGCTGATCGCGCCGCGTGACTCGTCGATCGTGATCAAGATGACCTTGGTCGCCGGTGCGGCCAGGCGGATGCGCCGGGTGGCTTCGATACCGTCCATGCCCGGCATACGCACGTCCATGAAGACCACATCGGGTGTGAGCTCCCTCGCCCGGTCCACGGCCTCCTCACCGTTGGCCGCCTCGCCGACGACCACGACCACCTCGTCGGAGAGCTCCAGCGCCGTGCGGAGACCTTCCCGGGTGACGGGATGGTCGTCGACGATCAGCGCTCGGATCGGCGCGTCGGGCGGCATGGGCGGATCGAGCTCCTTCGGTTGTGGGGAAGTGCGGGTACCCTGTGCAGGATAGGCCGAGTCGAGACAGGATGCGCGCATGCACGAAGAGATCGCGGTTGACCCAGGCGACACCCTCGGCACCGCCGAGCACGGCGACGCGACGGCCGCGGGCACGAGCACGGCGGTCCTCGAAGCGCTCAAGAACGTGATCGACCCGGAGCTCGGCCTGAACATCGTCGACCTCGGTCTCGTCTACGACGTGCAGGTCGACGACGAGGGAGGGGTCGACATCCAGTACTCGCTCACGACCATGGGGTGTCCCATCGGGCCGATGATCGAGGATCAGATGCGCTCGTTCCTGCGTGGGGTCCCAGGCGTCGACGAGGTCCGGCCGGAGTTCGTGATCCGGCCGCCGTGGACACCCGAGATGATGTCCGACGAGGCGAAGGCGGCGCTCGGCATCTTCTGACCGCGTCGCCGCATCGTTGACGGCCTGCGCCTCGCTGCGATAGGTATCGCCCCATCTCAACCGGCGTCGCGTGACGGGCGCCTCGTCCCCGGAAGGAGCTACCACCTATGGCCGGCTACGCGAAGCCCGATGTGCTCGTGAGTACCGATCAGCTCGAGGAGCTCCTCGGCGACCCGACCATCCGCGTGATCGAGGTCGACGAGGACACGTCCGCCTACGACAAGGGTCACATCGCCGGGGCGCTGCAGGTGGAACTGGACGACCGACCTCCATACCGAGGTCGGGCGCGACTTCCGCGATCGGGCCGGCTTCTCACGCCTGCTGGCAGAGGCGGGTGTCGACGACGAGACGACCGTCGTGCTCTACGGCGGCAACAACAACTGGTTCGCCGCATACGCGTACTGGCTGCTCAAGCTCCGTGGTTTCGAGCGGGTGAAGCTGCTCGATGGGGGGCGCAAGAAGTGGGAGCTCGAGAGCCGCGAGCTCACCCAGGACGTGCCCTCCTACGAGGACACCGGGTTCGAGATCGCGGGCGCCGAACGGTCGGACATCCGGGCCATGCGCGACGAGGTGATCGGCAAGATCACGGGCCCGACGGGGTTCGTCGACGTGCGCTCGCCGGAGGAGTATCGGGGCGAGAAGCTCGCGCCGGACCACCTGCCTCAGGAACAATCGCAGGTGCCTGGTCACATCGCAGGTGCCGCGAACATCCCGTGGGCGATGGCCGCCAACGACGACGGAACGTTCAAGAGCGCCGATGAGCTTCGTGCCCTCTACGAAGCCGAAGGCATCACGCCGGACAAGGAGATCATCGCTTACTGCCGCATCGGGGAGCGTTCGTCCCATACGTGGTTCGCGCTCCACGAGCTCCTCGGCTACGGAGACGTCAAGAACTACGACGGCTCCTGGACCGAGTACGGCTCGCTGGTGGGTGCCCCCGTCGAGATGGGCGGCTAGTTCCGACCGGGCTCGTCGACGTGCACGGGCACGCCCGTCACGAGGTTCACGAGCGAGCCGACCGCGAGACCGAGGCCGAGCCCTCCGATCACGTCCAGTGGGTTGTGCGCGCCGAGGTAGATGCGGGCGAACGCCACGATCACGACCACCGTCCAGGGGAGCGCTCGCCACCGGCCCCGAAGGTAGGGCGTCACGATCCAGGCGAGAGCCGTCACGAGCACCACGTGGCCGCTCACGAACGACAGCCCGGTCGTCGCGGCGTCCCCGCGGATGATCGGTGCGGGCTGCGTTTGCCCAGGCCGCTCTCGCTGCACCACCTCCCAGACCGCACGCTCGGCGAGCAGCTTCCCAGCGGTCACGAGGAGGGCCGCGATCGCGAGCCGCGGCCGACGGGCGATCAGGGCGATGCCCGCGACGACGGGACCCACCGCGAGCACTCCGAGGAGCTGTGCTGGCTGCGCGAACCGCTCCAGCCCGCCGGAGAGGCCGTTGATGGCCTCGAAGACGCTCCGTTCGAGCGAGCCGACCCGTCCGGTCGAGGCCGGGATCGCGCAGACGGCGAGCAGGCCGAGGCCGCCGCCCATCACCGCCAGGTCGATCCGTCGCCGGAACCCGCGTGCTGAACCCGCGCTGGGCATCGATCGTGCTCCCTCCCGGACCGGATCCGGACCGTCCCGCAGCGTAGGCACCGGGGCCGTGCGCCGCAAATCCGACCTTCCAGGTGGACTTTCCGCGACGTCCGCGGGTAGATTGGATGCGTACGCCTCGCCGCTCCCCGAGTGGTGAGCCGCCGACACGAACGCCCAAGGAGCTGCCACGCATGGCCGTCACCCAGGAAGAGCACCTCGAAGCGCTCGCCAAGGGATACCGATTCGACTGGAAGGACCCCTCCCACGCCGTCTTCGAGCCCAGGCGTGGTCTCAACGAGCGGGTCGTGGAGGAGATCTCCGCCCTCAAGGACGAGCCCGACTGGATGCGGAAGTACCGCCTGAAGAGCCTGCGCTACTTCGACATGCGACCGATGCCCTGGTGGGGCGCCGACCTGAGCGACATCGACTTCCAGAACATCTACTACTTCATCCGCTCGACCGAGAAGCAGGCCGCCAACTGGGACGAGCTGCCCGAGGACATCCGGGGCACCTGGGACAAGCTCGGTATCCCGCAGGCCGAGCAGAAGTACCTGGGCGGCGTGAGCGCGCAGTACGAGAGCGAGGTCGTGTACCACAAGATCAAGAAGGAGCTCGACGACATCGGGGTGCTGTTCACCGACATGGACAGCGCCTTGCGCGACCACCCCGACCTGGTGCGTGAGCACTTCGGCACGGTCATCCCGGCCAACGACAACAAGTTCGCGGCGCTCAACTCCGCCGTGTGGTCGGGTGGGTCGTTCATCTACGTGCCGCCCGGGGTCCACGTCGACATCCCGCTGCAGGCGTACTTCCGCATCAACGCCGAGAACATGGGCCAGTTCGAGCGCACGCTGATCATCGCCGACGAGGGAAGCTACGTGCACTACGTCGAGGGGTGCTCCGCGCCGATCTACACCAGCGACTCCCTGCACTCGGCCGTGGTCGAGATCAAGGCGAAGAAGGGCGCACGGGTCCGGTACACGACGATCCAGAACTGGTCGACGAACGTGTACAACCTGGTGACCAAGCGCGCCGTCGCCGAGGAAGACGCCGTCATGGAATGGGTCGACGGCAACATCGGCTCCAAGGTCACGATGAAGTACCCGTCGATCTACCTGATGGGCAAGGGCGCGCGCGGCGAGGTGCTCTCGGTCGCGTACGCGGGCAAGGGCATGCACACCGATGCCGGTGGCAAGGCGATCCACGCGGCGCCGTACACGACGAGCGTGATCACATCGAAGTCGGTCTCGAAGGACGGGGGACGGACCGGCTACCGAGGCCTGATCCGAGTCGAGCCCGACGCGCATCACGCCAAATCGAACGTGCGATGCGACGCCCTGATCCTCGACGACGAGAGCCGCTCCGACACGTATCCGTACATCGAGGTCGAGGACGAGACGGCGTCGCTCGGCCACGAGGCGACCGTCTCGAAGGTCGGTGACGACCAGCTCTTCTACCTGATGAGCCGAGGTCTCACCGAGGTCGAGGCCACCGCGATGATCGTGAACGGCTTCATCGAACCGATCACGCGCGAGCTGCCGATGGAGTACGCGGTCGAGCTGAACCGCCTGGTCGAGCTCCAGATGGAAGGCTCGGTCGGCTAACGGGGACCCATGGGATCGCGGGTCGAACTCCTCCGCGGAGAGCTCGACGAGGCGTATCGCATGATCCGGGATCGGGTGGAGGGGCTCTCCGACGAGGAGTTCTGGTGGGCTCCGGTCGCTGAGGCCTGGACCGTTCGGCCGACGGAGCGGGGAACCTGGGCGGCCGACTACGAGGAGCCGGACCCCGATCCCGCGCCGATCACGACCATCGGATGGCGTCTCGTCCATGTGGCCGAGTGCAAGCTCATGTACCACGAGTACGCGTTCGGAGAGGCCCGACTGACGTGGCCCGAGCTCGATAGTCCACACACTGCGGTGGACGCGATCAGCGCTCTGGAACGCGGGCACGAGCTCGTCGCGGCCGACCTTCGATCGATGGACGACGGCGGGCTCGATCTGCCCGTGCGCACGAACTGGGGTGAAGACTGGCCGGCGTGGCGGATCTTCTGGACCATGATCCATCACGATCTCTGGCACGGCGGCGAGATCGGGGCTCTTCGAGACTCGTTCCGCGCGAGTTAGTCAACTCGCCAGGCCGCTCGGGCGCAGCAGGCGCAACGGTCGGTTGGGTGAATCCGACCTCACAGGTAGCATTCAGGTGTGACCATCGAAACCAGGTCCCTGACGACCTTCGACGAGCGCGCGCTCGCGAGCCTTCCTGAGGTCGCGGGGTTCACCGCCGGCCTGCGTCGGCAGGCGTTCGACGAGTTCGAAGCGCTTCCGATGCCCTCCCAGGAGACCGAGGAGTGGCGCTACACGGACCTCTCGGAGTTCGTCCTCGACTTCACGCCGTACACGCCCGGCGGCCGGGCCGAGAACCTCGACGGCGTTCCCAGCGAGATCCTCGAGGCGGCCGGTGAGATCGGCGAGCGGGCGGGGCTGCACGTCCAGCACGACTCCGACGTGATGACCACGCACCTCGACCCCGCCCTCGAGGCGCGAGGGGTGATCTTCGGCGACCTCGATGCGGCGGCGGCCGCTCACCCCGAGCTCGTCGAGCGATACCTGCACGATCTGGTCGCGGCCAAGCGCACCCGGTTCACCGCCTTGCACGCGGCGTTCCGAACAGGGGGGACCTTCCTGTACGTGCCTCGCGACACCGCCGTCGAGGTGCCGTTGCAGACCCTCACCTACGTCGACGTCGACGGAGCGGCCGTGTTCCCTCACACGCTGATCGTGGTGGAACCCGGCGCCGAGGTGACGTTCATCGAGCGGTACGCCTCACCCGATCTCACGAGGGCGTTCAGCGACGCGATCACCGAGATCCACGTCGGCGACGGGGCACACGTGCGCTACGCCGCGATCCAGGACTGGGGAGCCGGCATGACCCACCTCGCGGTCCAGCGAGCGCGTACCGGTCGCGATGCCGACCTGCGCACGCTCTCGCTCGGGTTCGGCGCAGACCTCGCTCGCACCGAGACCGAGGTGGAGCTCGCCGAGCCCGGGGGGTTCAGCGAGCAGCTCGGGGTCTTCTTCGCCGACGGCGAACAGCATTTCGACCACCGATCGACCCAGGAGCACGTGGCGCCGAACTGCCGGAGCGACCTGCTCTACAAGGGGGCGCTGCGTGACCGGTCGCGTGCGGTGTACTCCGGGTGGGTCTACGTGCGACCAGGGGCCCAGAAGACCGACGCGATGCAGACGAGCCGGAACATCGTGCTGAGCGAGCACGCGAAGGCAGACGCCATCCCGAACCTCGAGATCGAGGCCAACGACGTGCGGTGCGGACACGCCGCGAGCGTGGGTCCGGTCGATGACGACGCCCTCTTCTACCTCGAGTCCAGGGGCATCGCGCGCGACGAAGCCGAGCGGCTCATCGTGACCGGGTTCTTCCAAGAGGTCCTCGACCGCGTGCAGATCGACGAGGTGCGCGAGGGTGCAGTGGCTGCGATCGCCGGCGAGTTGGAACGGGGCATCCGATGAGCACCGCCGTGCGCGTCTGCGAGACCACCGATGTCGCGCCCGGCCAGGTGCGCCGATTCTCCCTCGACGGACGCGAGATCGCCGTGGTGAACCTCGGCGAGCGGGGGTTCCGGGCGCTCGACGCGATCTGCAGCCACGCCAAGTACTACCTCGACGAGGGCGAGGTCGACGTGGAGCTCGAGACGATCGAGTGCCCCAAGCACGGCTCGACCTTCGACCTCGACACGGGAAGCCCGAAGACCCTTCCTGCGACCCAGCCCGTCGACGTCTTCCCCGCCATGATCGACGCCACCGATGTGTACATCGAGATGTGAGGACCCCATGACGAACGACGACATCACTCCCGCAACGCTCGAGGTCCGGAACCTGCACGCGAGCGTCGAGGGCAAACGGATCCTGAACGGCATCGACCTGGTCGTACGCCAGGGTGAGACGCATGCGCTCATGGGTCCGAACGGGTCGGGCAAGTCCACGCTGTCCAATGTGATCATGGGCAGACCCGGCTACGTGATCGTCGAGGGCAGCGTCGTCTTCAACGGCGAGGACATCAGCACGCTGACGCCCGACGAACGCGCGAAACGGGGGCTCTTCCTCGCGATGCAATACCCGACGGAGGTGCCCGGGGTGAGCGTCGTGAACTTCCTGCGCACCGCGTACCAGGCCGTCAAGGGCGAGCAGGTGAGCGCGCTCGCGTTCCGCAAGCACATGAAGGAACAGATGGAACGTCTGAGCATCGATGACGCCATGGTCAATCGCTATGTGAACCAAGGGTTCTCCGGGGGCGAGAAGAAGCGCAACGAGGTGCTGCAGCTCGCCGTGCTCGAGCCGCGCATCGCGATCTTGGACGAGACGGACTCGGGGCTCGACATCGACTCCCTGAAGCTCGTCGCCGAGGGTGTCAACGAGCTCGTCGGGCCGGACCTCGGCGTGCTGCTGATCACGCACTACCAGCGCATGCTGAACCACATCACTCCCGACCGGGTTCACGTCATGATGCGGGGGCGTATCGTGAGCTCCGGCGGCGCCGAGCTCGCGCACGAGCTCGAGGAGAAGGGGTACGAGGGCATACGAGCCGAGTTGGGTATCGACGCCGAAGCCCCCGTCGAGGTGGGGTAGCACCCCGAGGGAGAGCGCCCATGAACGACCAGGCTACGACCGCCCGTCTGGGTGGTCTCGACGTCGCGTCGATCCGGCGCGACTTCCCGATCCTCGATCGCACCGTGGGCGATCGCCCGCTCGTGTACCTCGACAGCGCGGCCACCTCGCACAAGCCCAACCAGGTGATCGACGCCGAGGCCGAGTTCTACCGGCGCCACAATGCCAACGCCCATCGCGGCATCCACATGCTCGGTGAGGAGGCCACCGAGGCCTACGAGGGTGCTCGCGCGAGGGTGGCCCGGTTCCTGGGCGCACCCGAGCCCGAGACGATCGTGTTCACCCGTGGGGTCACGGAGTCGATGAACCTGGTCGCGCAGGGCTGGGGTCGCGCACACCTGCGCGAGGGTGACGAGGTGCTGCTCTCCGAGATGGAACATCATTCCAACATCGTGCCCTGGCAGATGACGGCGGCGGTGACCGGCGCGACGCTCCGGTACATCCCGCTCACCGACGACGGCCTGCTCGACCTGTCCGAACTCGGGTCGCTGCTCACCGAGCGCACGAAGATCCTGAGCGTCACCGGCATGTCGAACGCGCTCGGCACGATCACACCCCTGCGTCAGCTGGCCGACGCCGCGCATTCGGTGGGCGCCACGATCGCGGTCGATGCGGCCCAGCTCGCGCCGCACTCACCGATCGACGTGCAGGCGCTCGACGTCGATCTGCTCGGGTTCACCGGCCACAAGATGCTCGGGCCCACCGCGAGCGGCGGCCTCTACGGCAAGCGCGAGGTGCTGGAGTCGATGGATCCGATGCTCGGCGGCGGCGAGATGATCCACGAGGTCTTCCACGATCACAGCAGCTACAAGCCGTCGCCCTACAAGTTCGAGGGCGGCACGATGCCCATCGCCCAGCAGGTCGGCCTGGCGGCGGCGATCGAGTACCTCGAGGGCCTCGGTATGGAGAAGGTGCGCGCGCACGAGGAGGAGATCACGCGGTACGCGCTCGATCGCCTGCTCGACGCCGGCGCCACGGTCTACGGGCCGAAGGACGCGAGCGTGCGAGGCGGGGCGGTGAGCTTCTGGTTCCGCGACGTGCATCCGCACGACCTGGCGACGATCCTGAACGAAGAAGGGGTGGCCATCAGGGCAGGTCATCACTGCGCGCAGCTCGCGATGCGTCGCTACGGGGTTCCGGCCACCGCGCGCGCGTCGTTCTACGTGTACAACACCACCGCCGAGGTCGACGCGCTGATCGATGCGCTCGACCGTGCGCAGGGGATCTTCGGCTGAGGCTGATCGAACCGCGCCGGCGAACGACGACGGACGAGAGGGGAACCGTGGCGCTCGACGACATCTACAAGGAAGTCATCCTCGATCACTACAAGAATCCGCGGAACAAGCGGGACCTGCCTGGCGCCGAGCTGCAGTGCCATGCGAACAACCCGCTCTGCGGCGACGAGATCACGGTCTTCGCGCACGTCGACGACGGGTCGGTCGCCGAGGTGACGTTTCAGGGGGCGGGGTGCTCGATCAGCCAATCGAGCGCTTCGATGATGACCGAGGCGGTGACCGGCACGACCGTCGACGCGGCGAACGCCCTCGCCGGGGCATTCCGGGGCATGATGGCAGGCGACGTCGACCCCGACGAGGAGTCGTTCGGCGACCTCATCGCGCTCAAGGGTGTCGTGCAGTATCCGATCCGCATCAAGTGCGCCGTGCTCGCATGGGACGTGTTGCAGGACGCCCTCGAGGGCGCCGGAAGCGCCACGGGCGCCCGGCCGCACACCACGCGACCGGCGGCTGACTAGGCTGCACCGCGTGGAACCGCGGCAGAGGCGTTCGTCGGCCGGCCGCGCAGCTCGCGCCGCGGTGGCCCTCGCGACCGCCGCCGTCACGCTCGCGATGGCCCCCGCAGCTGCGCTCGCCCAGCAGGGCGAGCGCATCGTGGCCTACGACGTGGCCATCGAGATCCGCGGCGACGGCTCGCTCGCCATCGTCGAGACGATCGACTACGACTTCGGGTCGTCACCGCGGCACGGCATCCTTCGTGACATCCCGACCCGGCTCACCTACGACGACACGTTCGATCGCATCTACCCCCTCGAGGTCGTCGAGGTGCGCGCGTCCGAAGGCACGCCGGCCGGCTATGCGGTCGAGTCCGCCGAAGGCGGCATCACGCGCATCAGGGTCGGTGATGCCGACGTCGAGATCACGGGCCGGCATTCCTACGAGCTCACCTACACCGTCGGAGCCGCGCTCAACGGCTTCCCCGACCACGACGAGCTGTACTGGAACGCGATCGGCTCCGAGTGGCCGGCGCCGATCGGGCGTGCCACCATCGCGGTTCGGGCGCCGGCCGACATCACGCAGGTCGCGTGCTTCCAGGGCTACGACGGATCGACGCTGCCGTGCGACCGGGCATCGGCTCAGGGCGAGCGGGCACGGTTCACGCAGTCGGATCTCGGCTCCTTCAGCGGGGTGACGATCGTGGTCGGCCTGCCCAAGGGGGCCGTGCCCGAACCCGCTCCGGTGCTCGAGGAGCGCTGGACCCTCGGGCGCGCGTTCGAGGCGAATCCGACGACGCTCGGCGCCTCGGCCGCGGTGGCGGTCGCAGCGGTCGGCGGGGTCGCTGCGCTCGTGTGGCGGCGCGGCCGCGACCGGAGATTCCGCGGCTCGCCGGTCGACCAGGTCATGGGCAACCCCACGGGCGAGCATCAGGCGGTGCCGCTTGGGGAAGGTGACGCCTCGGCGCCGGTGGAGTTCGCACCGCCCGACGGCATGCGTCCTGGTCAGATGGGCACGCTCGTCGACGAGCAGGCCAACGTGCTCGACGTGTCGGCGACCTTGGTCGATCTCGCCGTGCGCGGCTACCTGCTGATCCAGGAGATCCCGAAGGAAGGCTGGTTCGGCAAGCCCGATTGGCGTCTCATCGCCCTGGAGAAGGATGACGCAGACCTGCTGACGTACGAGCGAAGGCTGCGAGACGGCCTGTTCCGTGACGGGTCCGAGGTGACGGTCTCCGAGCTGAAGAACACGTTCGCTGCGCGCCTGGGTGCCGTGCAGGAGTCGCTCTATGCCGACGCCGTCGAGCGAGGATGGTTCAGCGAACGCCCCGACAGGGTGCGATCGAGGTGGCAAGGGGTTGGGGTGGTCGCTCTGATCGCTGCGGGCGGGGCGACCTTCGCCCTGGCCCGGTGGACGCATTGGGGCCTCGTGGGCCTTCCGTTGCTCCTCGGCGCCGTCGCGCTGCTCGTGGCGGCGTCGCGCATGCCGGCGCGCACCGCGAAGGGCACCGCGATGCTGCGACGCGTGCGCGGCTTCCGCACCGTGATCGAGACCGCCGAGACCCACATGTCACGATGGGCCGAGAAGGAGCTGGTGTTCACGCGGTTCCTGCCGTTCGCGATCGTGTTCGGCTGCACCGACCGGTGGGCGAAGGCGTTCGAGGCGCTCGGCGTGCAGCCCGACACGAGCTGGTACGTCTCGCCGAACCCGTTCGTGTTCGCGCATTTCGCCCACTCGATGGAAGGCTTCGCCGTCACGACCGGCGGCACGATCGCGTCGACCCCGTCGGGCTCGGGGGGAAGTGGATTCTCGGGGGGCGGGTTCTCCGGGGGCGGCGGTGGCGGAGGAGGAGGCGGAAGCTGGTGAGCGGGCGGGCGCCGGCCGATCGCCGGCCGTAGCATCTGACGACATGCGCATCGTGTTCAGCGAGGACGGCCGTGACTTCCACCGGCGGGGTTGGCACCAGCTCGTGGAGGCCGACCCGGCCGGAACCTTCTTCCACACGCCGGCCTACCTGAAGCTCTACTGGGAGGAGTTCGGCGAGCAACCCGACCACCTGCTGCTGGCGTTCGCGGAGGAAGACGACGGCACGCAGGTCGGTGCCTGCGCCTTCGAGCGCATCGCATCGACGTTGCGGTTCCTCGGCGGCACCGAGGTCACCGACTACATGGGGCCCGTGGGGTTGCCCGGGCGACAGGACGCCATGGCCAAGGAGCTCTGGTCGGCACTGCTTGCTCGAGACGACTGGCGCGAGGCCGACCTGCGCGGCCTGCCCGGCGACGAGCCCTGGCACCAGCTGCTCAGGGACGCTGCGGATGCGCAGGGCCTCACGGTCGCCGATGACGACGACGGCGTGGCACCGTACCTGCCGTTGCCGGCCACGTGGGACGACTACCTATCGGCGTTGTCGAGCAAGCATCGCCACGAGATCAAGCGCAAGGCGCGCAAGCTCACCGAGGAAGCCGGCCAGTTCCACATCGTGACGGCTCAGGCCGACACGCTGATGCCGCTGCTCGACCGGTTCGTCGAGCTCCACCGCACGTCGGAGGGGCCCAAGGGCGTGTTCATGGTGCCGGGCATGGAGATCTTCTTCCGCCGCCTCGGCGAGGCATTCTGCGCCGACGGCGTCTTCCGGCTGACGTTCATCGAGGTCGGCGGGGTGCTGGCCGCCGGCACGATCGGGTTCGTGTGGGGCGGGACCTCGTACCTGTACAACTCGGCCTTCGACCGCTCCTGGGGAAGCCTCGCTCCGGGCATGGTGCTGGTCGCCGAGGACATCCGGCTCGCGATCGAGGAGGGCTGCGGAGGTTTCGACCTGCTGAAGGGCGACTACGCCTACAAGTACCGGTTCGGGTCGGAGCCGCGAGCGATGAAGCGGTTGATCGTCTCGCGCTGACGAAGGGTCACCGGCGGGACGCGCCCTCTACGGGAACGCGCGCAGGTGACGGAGCACGGTGTCGGCGAGCCCGCGGTCGCCACCGATCACCACGTTGCCGGAGAGCAGCACGTCGTCGGGCTTCAACCGCTGACCGGCGACGAGAGCCAGTTGGGGCGCACGTCCCGAGATCGTGGCGTCGGGCGTCGAGCGCGGGCGCGGGGCGTCGTGCGCGCCGAGGCCCCAGTGCCACGAACCTTCGCCGGCACCCTCGACCTCGACCTCGACGCTCCGCCCGGCCAGATCGTGGCCGGTTCGCGCGAGCGACCACGGCAGCATGCGGATGGCCAGGTCGATCGTGAGGTGGATCGGCCAGTGCTGGATCTGGGGTCCGAGCCCGTTCGTAGCGCGCACGTCCTCGCCGTGCAGCCACCACTCCACGACCCTCGTCTGCACGAGGTAGCGAGCGGCGATCGGTCCGGCCACGTATTCGAAGCGACGCTCGGACCAATCCTCGTCGGAGAGGGCGGCGCAGTGCGAGAGGAACGACTCGGCCGCCAGGCCCCAGGAGGTCAGCACCTCGCGGGTGTCGAGTCCGGAGCGACGGTTCACCGTGTAGGTGTTGAAGGCGTCGATGTCGAACGGTGCGTCGGCCCGCTCCGCCTGCCACTCCTCGAGCTCGATCGCCGGCTCGCCGGCCGCGAGCTGCGCGGCGATCGTGTCGCCGGCGGCGAGGTGCGCGATGACGTCGCGGTTCCACCACCCCTCGGCGGCGCTGGGCTGCTCCCAGGTGCCGGGATCCGCGTACTGGATCGTGCGGCCGAGCCGCTGGCGCTCGGCGTGTGCGATGCCGAGCAGCTCGGCGCGTTCGAGACTCACGGAGCGGATTGTACAGTCCGGTCCGTGCGCATCCTCGTCGCCCCCGACAAGTTCAGGGGCACCCTCACGGCCGCTCAGGCTGCTCAGGCGTTCGCGGCCGGCTGGCGCCGCGGCCGGCCGGATGACGAGCTCGAGCTCGTGCCGATGGCGGACGGAGGCGAAGGCACGATGGACGCGCTCGTCGACGCCCTGGGTGGGCACGTCGTGTCCGCCACCGTCTCCGGTCCCCTCGGCGATGCGGTCGATGCCGCGTTCGGACTCGCGTCGACGCCCGAGGGCACGTTGGGGGTCGTCGAGATGGCGCGGGCCTCAGGCCTCGCGTTGCTGGACGACACCCGCCGGGACCCTCGACGCACCAGCACGCGAGGCACGGGGGAGCTCATCGCCCAGGCGATCGACGCGGGCGCCGATCGGCTGGTCGTGTGCATCGGCGGCAGCGCGACGAACGACGGGGGAGCCGGCATGGCGGCGGCGCTCGGGGTCCGGCTCCTCGACGCGTCGGGCGCGCCGATCGCCGACGGCGGGGCGGCCCTCGCGTCCCTTGCCCACATCGATCTGTCGACCCGGCACGTGGGGCTCGCCCGGATCTCGGTCACGGGCGCTTGCGACGTGGACAACCCGCTCACGGGACCATCAGGGGCGAGCGTCGTGTACGGCCCTCAGAAGGGAGCCACAGCCGGCGACGTGGTGTCGCTCGATCTGGCGCTCGGGCAGCTGGCGGCGGTCGTCGAGCGCGACCTCGGCGTCGACGTGCGTGACGAGCCCGGTGCCGGGGCTGCCGGGGGGCTCGGGTTCGGACTCATGGCGTTCTGCGGCGCGACCTTGCGCCCCGGGGTCGAGGTCGTGATGGACGCCGTGGGCCTCGCGCGACGCATCGCTGCCGCCGACCTCGTGATCACCGGGGAAGGGTCGCTCGACGAGCAGTCGCTGCACGGCAAGGTGCCGGCGGGTGTGCTCCATGCGTGCAGGCTCGCCGGGAAGCCGGCGGCCATCGTGTGCGGGCGCGCGACGATCGACCCGGGCGTACCGGTCGTCTCGCTCATCGACCGGGTCGGGCCGAAGGCGGCCGTCGCCGAAGCCCGGACCGCGCTCGTCGGCGCTGCCGAACACATGTCGAGCCGGGTCGGAGAGCTGGTGGGGTCGACCTCGTGACGGGTGCCATCGATCGGTTCACCGCTGCCGCGGAGGCGCTCGGTCTGCGCCCGGATGTTCGACGGTTCCCGGAAGGGACGAAGACCGCCGCCGACGCCGCCCGTGCCATCGGCTGCGACGTCGGCCAGATCGTGAAGTCGCTCGTGTTCATGGCCGATGACGTGGCCGTGCTGGTGCTTGCCGCGGGATCCAACCGGGTGGACGAGGCGAAGCTCGCCGCGGCGGCGGGTGCCGCCGTCGTGCGGCGTGCCACGCCCGAGGAAGCTCGCGGCGCCACCGGCTTCGCTGTGGGCGGCACGCCTCCCTTCGGCTCCGTGGGCCGGGTCCGCGCCTTCTGCGACGAGGAGCTGCTCGGGCACGACGAGATCTGGGCGGCGGCCGGCACCCCCGAATCCGTGTTCCCGACCACGCCCGCCGATCTCCTTCGGCTGAGCGGCGCTGCCATGGTCGATCTCGCCGAGCGCTGAACGCTCACACATCTCAAGCTGGGGTTTCGCTCCTCCGACGGGTACCATGGGGAGGCCACCCGACGACCATCCGGAGGAACGATGATCACGCTCACCGAGACCGCTGCGGGCAAGGTCAAGGAACTGCTCGCCGAGGAAGGCCGCGACGACATCGGGCTGCGCGTCGCCGTGCAGCCCGGAGGCTGCTCCGGTCTGCGCTACGCCATGTACCTCGACGACCAGATCGGCGACAAGGACCAGGCCGAGGAGCAGTTCGGTGTGCGCCTCGTGATCGACAAGATGAGCGTTCCGTACCTGTCCCAGGCAACGATCGACTTCGTCGACACGCTCGAGCAGACAGGCTTCACGATCGACAACCCTGCCGCCCAGGGCGGCTGCGCCTGCGGCAGCTCCTTCCACTGACCTCCTGGTCACACCGGGAGCGGGAATGGTTCACACCGGGTCGTAGGCGAGGTTCTCCGCGAGCCACCGTTCGGTTTCCGTGAGGCTCTGGCCCTTGCGCCGGGCGTAATCCTCGACCTGATCCTTGCCGAGACGGCCGACGTTGAAGTAGCGCGCGTCGGGATGGGCGAAGTACAGGCCGGCGACGGTCGCACCCGGGGTCATCGCGTAGGAGGTCGTGAGGTCCATGCCGTGGTCACGCGCCCCGAGCAGGTCGAAGAGCAGCCGTTTCAGGGTGTGGTCGGGACAGGCGGGGTAGCCGAACGCCGGGCGGATGCCGCGGTAGCGCTCGCCCACCAGGTCCTCGCCGGACAGCGATTCGTCGGGGGCGTACCAGGCGCGGCGAACCTCGCGATGCAGCCACTCCGCGAAGGCCTCGGCCAGACGATCCGCGAGCGCCTTCACCATGATCGCGTGGTAGTCGTCGAGATCGGCCTCGTAGGCCTTGGCCAGGTCGTCGGCGCCGATGCCCGCCGTGACCGCGAAGCCCCCGAGGTGGTCGGCCAGGCCGCTGTCGTGCGAGGCGATGAAGTCGGCCAGCGACCGATCCGGACGATCGTCGTCCGGACCATGATCGGCTTGCTGGCGCAACATCGGGAACACCTGACCGTCGGCGAGCACGATGTCATCGCCCTCGGAATGCGCGGGCCAGAACCCGTACACCCCCCTGGCCTCGATCGATCCATCGCGGACGATCCGATCGAGCAGCTCGTTGCCGTGCTCGAAGAGCTCACGCGCTGCTGCGCCATGCCGGGGGTGCTCGAGGATCTGGGGATATCGGCCCTTGAGCTCCCATGCGGTGAAGAAGAACGTCCAGTCGATCAGCTCGCGGAGCTCGGTGAGCGAAGGCTCGACCTGACGGACCCCCGTGAACGGCGCCGGCGGAACGTCGTCGGCGCGCCAGTCGATGGGCGTGCGGTTCGCCAGTGCTTTGCGGTAGGGAAGCAACGGCGTGCGCTCGCGCTCGGCGTGCAGCTCCCGCAGCCGCTGCTGGTCCTGGCGGTTCTTCCGGTCGAGCGCCGCCTTGCGCTCGTCATCGAGGAGATCGGAGACGACCCCCACGACCCGCGATGCATCGATGACGTGCACGACGGGTCGCTCGTAGACGGGCGCGATCTTGACCGACGTGTGCTGACGTGACGTCGTGGCGCCGCCGATGAGCAACGGCAGATCCATGCCGCGGCGCTGCATCTCGGTGGCGACGTGCACCATCTCGGTGAGCGACGGTGTGATGAGGCCGGACAGACCCACGATGTCGGCCTTCTCCGCGACGGCGGTGTCGAGGATGAGCTCAGCCGGAGCCATGACCCCGAGATCGATCACGCGGTAGTTGTTGCAGCCGAGCACGACCCCCACGATGTTCTTGCCGATGTCGTGCACGTCGCCCTTGACCGTCGCGGTCACGAGCGTCCCCTGCGCCCGGTCGGCCGACGGGCCGAGCGCGAGCTTCTCGGCTTCCATGAAGGGCTCGAGGTGTGCGACGGCCTTCTTCATGGCGCGCGCCGACTTCACGACCTGCGGCAGGAACATCTTGCCCGCGCCGAACAGGTCTCCCACGATCTGCATGCCGGCCATCAGGGGCCCCTCGATGACCTGGAGCGGTCGCTCGTACGTGAGACGAGCCTCCTCGGTGTCGTCGACGATGTGGTCGACGATGCCGTGCACGAGCGCGTGCGCCAGCCGATCCTCGACCGAGCCTTCACGCCAGGTGAGGTCGTCCTCACGCTCGAGCCCGCCGCCCTTCACCGTGTCGGCGAACGAGACCATGCGCTCGGTCGCATCGTCGCGGCGGTTGAAGATGATGTCCTCGACGTGCTCGAGCAGGTCGCGGGGGATGTCCTCGTACACCTCGAGCTGGCCCGCGTTCACGATCGCCATGTCGAGTCCGGCCGCGATCGCGTGGTACAGGAACGCCGAGTGGATCGCGCGGCGGACCGGTTCGTTGCCGCGGAACGAGAAGCTCAGGTTGGAGACGCCGCCCGACACACGCACGCCGGGGTGGGCACGCTTGATCTCGCGGGTCGCTTCGATGAAGGCCTTCGCGTAGTCGGCGTGCTCCTCGAGCCCCGTCGCGATCGCGAGGATGTTCGGGTCGATGATGATGTCGGTGGGCTCGTACCCCGCCACGTCGACCAGCAGCCGGATCGAGCGGTCTGCGATCTCGACCTTCCGGTCGACGCTGCCGGCCTGCCCCTGCTCGTCGAAGCACATCACCACCACGGCAGCCCCGTAGGTCTTGATGGTGCGGGCCTTCTCCAGGAAATCCGCCTCGCCTTCCTTGAGGCTGATCGAGTTCACGACACCCTTACCCTGCAGGCACTTCAGGCCGGCGAGGATCGTCTCCCAGCGGGAGCTGTCGACCATGACGGGCACCCGCGCGATCTCTGGCTCCACCGCGACCATGTTCAGGAAGCGGGTCATCGCGGCCTCGCCGTCGAGTAGGTCGGCGTCCATGTTGACGTCGAGCATGTTCGCGCCCGACCGCACCTGATCGAGCGCGACCTCGACCGCCGCTTCGTAGTCGCCCGACTCGATCAGCCGGCGGAACATGGCCGAGCCCGTGACGTTCTGCCGCTCACCGACCATGACGAAACCGGTGTCGCTTCGGATCGCGAACGGCTCGAGACCGCTGAAGGTGGGCACGCGGTCGTCGAAGCTCGGCACCGTGCGCGGATCGACGTCGCGCACGGCGGCCACGATCGCCGCGGTGTGATCCGGCGTCGTGCCGCAACATCCGCCCACGATGTTGACGAGCCCGGCGGCGGCGAACTCACCGAGCAGTTCGCTCGTGACCTCGGGGGTCTCGTCGTACCCGCCGAACGCGTTGGGAAGGCCCGCGTTGGGGTAGCAGGCCACCGGTGCATCCGCGATGCGCGCGAACGCTTCGACATAGGGCCGCATCTCGGCCGCGCCCAGCGAGCAGTTGATGCCCACGACCGCCGCGTTTGCATGTTCGATCGAGGTCCAGAACGCCTCGACGGTCTGCCCGCTGAGCGTGCGGCCGCTGCGATCCACGATCGTGACGCTGATCCACAGCGGCAGCTCGGGCGCGGCGTCGGTGGCGGCGGCGATCGCGGCTTTGGCGTTCAACGTGTCGAAGATCGTCTCGATGAGCAGCAGATCGACGCCTCCGTCACGCAACGCTCGCATCTGCTGGGCGTACGCCTCGACGACCTCGTCGAACGCGACCGCGCGGAACCCCGGATCGTCGACCTTCGGCGACAGTGAGAGCGTCACGTTCAGTGGTCCGACCGATCCCGCGACGAACCGATCGTCGCCGGCCCGGTCGGCGGCGGCTCGGGCAAGTCGCGCGCCCTCCAGGTTCATGTCGACGACCGCGTCTTGGAGCCCGTAGTCGCGTTGTCCGAACGAGGTGGCGGTGAAGGTGTTGGTCGTCGCGATATCGGCGCCGGCCGCGAAGTATGCGTCGTGCACCTCCGAGACGACGTCGGGCTGGGTGATGTTCAACAGGTCCGGGTCCCCCTGCAGGTCGTGACCGTGGTCGGCGAACCGGTCGCCACGGAACTGCTCCTCGGTCAGGCCTCGGCCCTGGAGCAGCACGCCCCATGCGCCGTCGAGCACGGCGATCCTGGTGCCGAGGAGACGCTCGAGGCGGGCGCGGGTGTCCATGCGTTCCACCCTAGCGGGGCCGTGTGGAGCCGCCCACAACGCCCTCGAACGGGATTGGTCCCTGCCCCGGGCTCGGGGTAGGCTCGCGGGCATGAGCCAAGGCCTAGCCGATCTGTGGGGGCCGACGTCCGGCGAACCCGCTCGACGGCAACCCGAGCAGTCCATCGCGCGAACGAAGCGCCAGAGCGCCACGGCACTTGCGAGCGTGCCCCTGTTCGCCGGGTTCTCCAAGCGCCACCTGCAGCGGCTGGCGCGCGAGACCGACGAGCTCACGTTCGGTCCGGGCGAGTCGGTGGTGCGTGAAGGAGACCTCGGCGAGACGCTGTTCGTGGTGTTGGAGGGGGAGGGCAGGGTGACGCGGGGCGGGAAGAAGGTCGGCACCGTCGTTCCCGGCGACTTCTTCGGTGAGCTGGCCGCGATCGACGCCGAGCCGCGGACCGCCTCGGTGCTCGCCGTCACGCACCTGCGGGTGCTGCGGTTGTTCCGTCGCCACCTCATGGCGCTGCTCGACGACGAGCCGCAGGTCACCATGAAGCTCCTCGACGGCATCGTGCGCCGCCTGCGCCAGGTCGACCGCTCGGTCTGAGCGACTCGTCGAGCGACGGTACGGTCAGCTGCCCCCGATGCTCGCCCGGTCGAGCACGTGGTCGAGCTCGGCGAGGGTGTCGTCGTCGAGCTCGATGTCACCCGCCTCGGCGTTCGACCGCACGTGGTCGGGGTTGCGGCTTCCTGCGATCGCGCTCGTGACGCCCGGCTGATGGGCGTTCCACGCCAGGGCGAGCTGGGCGAGCGTGACGCCGAGGCGATCCGCGATGGGCCTCAGCTCCTCGACAACCTCGAGGGCCACCGGCAGCACATCGCCGGCGAAGAGGTTCAGCTCCTCGGGCTCGCCCGGCTCCCTGCTGCTGGCGGCCCGCCAGTCGCCCTCGGCGAAGGCCGTGTCGGCGTGGATCGCGCCGGTGAGGATGCCGTAGCCGAGCGGGCCGTACGTGATCACGCCGGTGCCCTGCGACCCACACCACGCGATGAGCTCTGCCTGCCGGCGGTCGAGCATCGAGAACTCCGGCTGCAGCGAATCGACGTGTCGCACGGCCTCGCACCGCGTGATCAGCTCGCGGTTGAAGTTCGAGACCCCGATGCAATGGACCTTGCCGGCCTGCTGAAGCTCCGCCATGGCGCCCCAGGAGTCCTCGACGGTGATGCCCAGCTCATCGGGCCAGTGCAGCTGATAGAGGTCGATCGCCTCGATCCCGAGCCTCGAGAGCGATGCGTCGCAGGCCTTCGCGATCTCCTCGGGCCGGAAGCCGGTCCCCTCGGGCTGGGGGGCGACCTTCGAGGCGATGAGCACGTCGTCTCTGCGCCCGGCGATCGCCCGGCCCACGAGCGACTCGGAGACGCCGTCGCCGTAGACCTCGGCCGTGTCGATCCAGTTGATGCCCGCGTCGAGCGCCGAGCGCATCGCGTCGATGACGTGATCGTCGGACGCGTTCGCCCCCCAGGCGGTGCCCCCGGCCTCCCACGAGCCGAAGCCGATGACGGAGAGTTCAGGTCCCTGCGTTCCGAGTCGATGTGTCCTCATCGTGTCAATCTACCCGCGCGGCGCCATCGCTCGTTCGAGCCGGCAGTACCCTGGGTAAGGAACCCATGGCAGTCGAGATCGCCGCCGTCCGAAGGGAGCATCGGTCGCAGCACGACCCGCCGTTATGACCAAGACCGTCGAAGAGAGGGATCGCGTCGTCGTCCGCTTCGCGGGGGACTCCGGTGACGGCATGCAGCTCACCGGGGATCGCTTCACCTCCGCGACGGCCGTGCTCGGCAACGACCTCGCGACGCTGCCCGATTTCCCGGCCGAGATCAGGGCGCCCGCGGGCACCGTGCACGGCGTCTCCGCGTTCCAGATCCAGTTCGCATCGAGCGACATCACGACGCCGGGTGATCACGCCGATGTGCTGGTCGCCATGAACCCGGCCGCGCTCAAGGCCGACCTGGCGAAGGTCGACCCCGGCGGCACCGTGATCGTGAACGAGGACGCGTTCACCCAGCGCAACATCGAGAAGGCGGGCTACGCCGCCGATCCGACCACCGACGGAACCCTCGACGGCTACCAGCTCTTCAAGGTGCCGATGACCTCGATCACGGTGCGGGCTACGGAGGGCATCGGCATCGGCAAGAAGGAAGCCGAGCGCGCGAAGAACATGTTCGCCCTCGGGCTCGTGTCGTGGATGTTCGGGCGCCCCACCGAGACCACCCTCAACTGGCTCGAGCGCAAGTTCGGGGGCAAGCAGGAGATCTACGACGCGAACGTCGCGGCGTTCAAAGCCGGGTACAACTTCGGAGAGACGACCGAGCTGTTCGCTCACTCGTACTCGATCGCCGCGGCGCCCGTCGAGCCCGGTACCTACCGCAACATCGCCGGGTCGACCGCGCTCTCGTGGGGGCTCATCGCCGCGTCGCAGCGCAGCGGTCTGCCGCTGTTCTACGCGAGCTATCCCATCACGCCCGCTTCGGAGCTGTTGCACGAGCTCTCCCGCCACAAGCATTTCGGGGTGATCACCCTGCAGGCCGAGGACGAGATCGCGGCCGCGAACGCGGCGCTCGGCGCAGCCTTCGCCGGTCATCTCGCGGTGACCGGTACGAGCGGCCCCGGCATGGACCTCAAGGCCGAAACCTTGGGCCTCGCCGTGATCATGGAACTGCCGCTCATCATCGTCGACGTGCAGCGAGGAGGGCCCTCGACCGGACTGCCGACCAAGACCGAGCAGGGCGACCTGCTGCTCGCCATGTTCGGACGTCACGGTGAGAGTCCGATGCCGATCGTGGCCCCCTCGTCACCGGCCGACTGCTTCGCCGTGGCGCTCGAGGCGGCTCGCATCGCGGTGCGCTACCGCACACCCGTGATCGTGCTCTCCGACACGTTCCTGTCGAACTCGTCGGAACCCTGGCGCGTGCCCGACGTCGGTGATCTTCCACAGATCGAGCCGAACTTCGCCGTCGCGAACGGTGACGGGTTCCTGCCCTACGCCCGAGACGACCGGCTCGCCCGGCCGTGGGCCGTGCCGGGCTCTCCGGGACTGGTGCACCGCATCGGGGGCTTGGAGCGTGAGGACCGCACGGGCAACATCAGCTACGAGCCGGAGAACCACGAGCACATGACGCACCTTCGCCAGGCCAAGGTCGACGGCGTCGCGGCCGAGATCGCCCCGATCACGGTCGACGACCCGTCGGGGGAGGCCGAGCTGCTCGTGCTCGGCTGGGGGTCGTCGCTCGGCACGATCCGGGCGGCCGCCGCGCGCGTCCGCCAGCGCGGACGACCGGTCGCGACGGCTCACATCCGGCACCTGAACCCCTTCCCGCCGAACCTCGGTGAGGTCGTCGGCGCCTACCGCACGGTACTGATCCCCGAGATGAACCTCGGGCAGCTCGCGATGCTGATCCGGGCGAAGTTCCTCGTCGATGCGAAGAGCTTCACCAAGGTGCAGGGCCTCCCCATCTTCGCGGAAGAGCTCGAGGCCGAGATCGACCGGGTCCTCGGTGAGTGAGGTGAGCGGCATGAACGGAGCGTCGGGGCGGGAAGCGTCGATCGACGACGGCCACGGTGGGGTCGCGACCCTCGCCAAGAAGGATTTCACCTCCGACCAGGAGGTTCGCTGGTGTCCGGGTTGTGGTGACTACGCCATCCTGTCCACGGTGCAGGCGTTCATGCCCGAGCTCGGCATCGAGCCGCACAAGACGGTGTTCGTCAGCGGCATCGGCTGCAGCGGCCGGTTCACCTACTACATGGACACCTACGGGGTGCACGGCATCCATGGGCGCGCGCCGGCGATCGCCACAGGCATCGCGACCGCGAACCCCGAGCTCAACGTGTGGGTCGTCACGGGCGACGGCGACGGACTCTCGATCGGCGGCAACCACCTGATCCACGCGCTCCGGCGGAACGTGAACATCAAGATCCTGCTGTTCAACAACCAGATCTACGGACTCACGAAGGGGCAGTACTCACCGACGAGCGAGGAGGGGAAGGTCACGAAGTCCACCCCGTTCGGATCGGTCGATCATCCCTTCAACCCGATCGCGGTCGCACTGGGCGCCGAGGGCACGTTCGTGGCGCGCACGATCGACAACGATCGCCAACACCTGTCCGAGGTGCTCCGGCAGGCGGCGGCTCACCGCGGGACCGCGTTCGTCGAGATCTACCAGAACTGCAACGTCTTCAACGACGGGGCGTTCGACCTGTTGCGTGAGAAGTCCGAGGGGGTGCACCACCAGATCAGGCTGGTCGACGGCGAGCCGATCATCTTCGACGAGGGAACCAAGTGCGTGATCGTGGGTGACAACGGCCGCCTGCAGGTGCGGCCCACGGCGGAGGTCGACCCCGAGCGCATCGTCGTGCATCAAGCCGGCGGGCGCCCCTCGTTGCCGTTCGGGCTCGCCCATCTCTCGCTCGGCCCGCACGAGGCGACGTGCTTCGGCGTGTTCCGTAACTTCGAGCGCCCCGTGTTCGGTGAGGCGATGCACGCCCAGCTGCGCAGCGCCGAGGAACGTCTCGGCAAGGGCGACCTCGCCGCACTCCTCGGCGGCGGCGACACCTGGACGGTGCGCTGAGCCGACGATCCGCTCGCCTACCCACTCGGGTCCGGGTTCGATCTCGCGAGGGCCTCTTCGGAGCGGGCCGAGATCTCCCGAAGCTCACCGACGAGGTCCGGCAGCACGCCGAGCAGCGCGTCGGTGTCGGCCTCGCTGCTGGTGGGGCCGAGGCCGATCCGGAAGCTGCTCAGGCCGGGGTAGCCGATGTGCTCGAGCACCGGTGACGGGTCGCCCGGCTGCCCGGAGCACAACGATCCCGCCGCGAGCCGGAACCCCCGGTCGTCGAGCGCCATCATCAGCGTCGGCGCATCGAGGCCCTCGACGCTGAAGCACACCAGGTGCGGGGTGCGATGGGTGGCATGCCCGTGCACGGTCGCGCCCGGCACGGTGGCGGCGATGCGTTCCCGCAGGCGCCGGGTCAGCGCCCACTGCAGCGCGGCGGTGTCCGCCAGGGTCTCGTGCGAGACCTCCAGCGCGACGGCCATGGCGGCGATGCCCGGCGTGTTCTCCATGCCCGAGCGCCGCTTCCGCTCACGGTCGTCGCCACAGGGATACGCGGTGACGCCCACCCCGCGCCGTACGTACAGCGCACCCACCCCGGGCGGCCCGCCGAACTTGTGCGCCGAGCAGGAGAGCATGTCGACCTCGAGCGCGTGCGCGTCGACGGGCAGTCGCCCCACGGTCTGGCACGCGTCGGTGTGGAACCGCACGCCTGCCTCCCGCGCGAGCCGCGCCGCCTCGCCGATCTGCTGCATGGTGCCCAGCTCCTGGTTGGCATGCTGCAGGCTGGCCAGCACGGTACCCGGCGTGCGAACCTCCTCGGCGTAGCGATCGAGGTCGACCCGTCCTTCGCCGTCGACCGGGACCTCGACCATCTCGAACCCGTCGCTCTGCAACGCATGACACACCCCGAACACGGCGGGATGCTCGACACCGCTCACCACGATCCGCGTGCCGAGCTCGCGCACGGCCCGCACGCCCCCCCAGATGGCGAGGGCGACAGATTCCGTGCCGCCCGACGTGAAGACGATCTCGTCGGGTTGGGCGCCGAGCGAGTCCGCGACGGTCTCGCGAGCACGTTCGAGGAGCGTGCGCGCCGCACGACCCTGCTGGTGGATGTGGAGCGGATCACCGAAGGCATCGAGGGCGTCGACGAACACCGCTCGAGCCTCGGGCAGCAGCGGCGTCGCTGAGGCACCGTCGAGATAGATGTCCGCGGTCATGGCTCGTCAGGGCGTGCTGAGATCCCTGTCCTTGAGGAACGTGCTCCAGTACAGGAAGCCGGCGATGATGGCGCCGGCGACCGGGCCGAGGATCCACACGTACCAGTTCGCGAATTCGCCGGCCGCGAGCGCAGGCCCGAACCATCGCGCCGGGTTCATGGCGGCCCCCGTATAGGGTCCGAACGCCAGGATGTCGAACGCGATCGCGAGGCCGATGGTGAGCCCCGCCGTCTTCGAGAACGGCCCGCGATCGTCGACCGCGGTGCCGAAGACCGCGAAGACGAGGAAGAAGGTCGTCACCGCCTCGATGAGGATGCCCTTGCCCACGGCGATCGTGTCGGCGAGCGCCGGTGCACCGCCTCCGCCGGCGTCGAACAGGTCGGCGGGGATCACGAACTTCAGCAGGAAGGCGCCCGCGATCGCTCCGGCGAGCTGCGCGACGATCAGCACGCTCGCGCGCCCGGTGGGGAGCTTCCCGGTCAGCCACAGCGCGATCGCCACGGCCGGATTCACCAGGCCGCCGGAGATGTGGGCGGTCACCGAGACCATGATCGCCAGCACGAGTCCGTGTGCGAGGGCCACTCCGGTGAGGTCGAGCTGCCCGTTCGCGTTCAGGATCACCGCCCCGGCGCCCACGAAGATCAGGGCGAACGTGGCGACGAACTCCGCCACGGCAGCCTTGCCCGTGTCGTCCAAGGTTCCCTCCTCGTGTGGCTCGGACCTCGTGCGCCTGGCCACCGACCGGGGGCGGTCCGAGACGCGGCCGCGAGCCTATCCGGTGGTCACCAGCCCGGCAAAAGGCGAAGCCGAACCCGGTAGCATCGGGCCGTGGATGTGCTGCTGGTCTCACCCGAGCCCTCCTCGCGCGAGCTGACGGCGCTCACCGTGCGAAGCATCGAGCGCGCGGTCGGTGGCGAGCTCCGGTTCCGAGCGGCGGCCAACGGGGAGCTGGGCATCGCCGCGGCCCGGCGCGAACGCCCCGACATCATCGTCGCCGACGAGATCGCGTCGAGGGCCGGCGCCTTCGCGCTCGCGAAAGGCTTGCGGGACGACGTGCCGGCCTACACGGGCGTGATCGTGATCCTGCTGGAGCGACGGCACGACGCCTGGCTCGCGAGATGGTCAGGAGCCGACGCGTGGTTCGTGAAGCCGGTCGACCCGTTCGAGCTGGCCGACCGGCTGCTCGAGCTCGTGAGCGAGAAGGAGAGCGCGTGAAGATCAAGGGCATCGACAAGCGAACGGGACGGGAGTTCATGATCGAGCAGGTGATCGAGAGCGGGGGTGCGTCGCCCTGGGACGGGCATCCGTACAGCGCCGACTACGCCGTCACCCTCGTGAACGCCCTGCGCGACGCCGAGGACGCCGGTACGAAGATGGAAGAAGCGCTGGAGCAGATCGCGGACCTCGCCCCGGGGTTCACGCTCGACGAAGCATCGGTGCTCGGCCCGCTGCGCGCACATCTGTCCCGCCTCGGGCAGAACCTCGTGCAGCAGGGCTGAGCCCGATGCGAGCCGCCGACGTGCACGAGGAGCGATTCCGGGTCGAGCTGCACGAGCAGGCAGGGAGCTGGCACGTGGAGATCGTCGACGCCGACGGATCGGTGCGCTCACAGCGGATCTGTCGCGACCATCTCGAGGCTCGCACCTACGCGTCCACCGTCCGCCAGCACCTGTCGTGGCTGTCGACCGACCGGTTCCGTGAGTACTACCGTCTCTAGCGCGATGGGATTCAACTACCGGCAGCCCGGCAAGGTGAAGAAGGCCGATCTGGTCATCTTCATCGCGGCATCGGCCGTGATCGTCGCCCTCGTGATCTGGGCGATCTGGTAGCGCTCGATGTCCCAGGACCTCGCGGCGCTGGATGTCTGCTACCTCACGACGACCGGCCGCATCTCCGGGCGTGCGCACCGCATCGAGATCTGGTTCGTGCTGGTCGACGAGACCGTCTTCCTCATGGCGGGTGACCGGGACCGCAGCGACTGGGTCCGCAACCTGATGATCACGCCCGACGTCGAGCTCGAGCTCGGCAGCAGGAAGCGAACCACCCGCGCTCGGGTCGTCGACGAGCGATCACCCGACGACGAGCGTGCGCGACGGCTGATGCTCGAGAAGTACGGGGCCCGTGACGGTGGCGATCTCTCGACGTGGGCGCGCACCGCCCTGGTCGTCGAGGTCGACTGGCCCGGCGGCGTCAGCTACACGTCGCTGATCTGAACCGAGGTCGGGGTCAGGCCTCGTCGAACCCGAGGGAGAACAGCCGGTCGAGGTCGTGCTTCGAGTACACCTGGAAGCTGATGAGCGTCTCGGTGCGTTCGACGCCCCCGACCTTCGAGATGCCGCCGGGGATCACGCCGGCGAGGCGATCGTGCGATGAGACCCGAACGATCGCGATGAGGTCGAATTCCCCGGCCACGGAGTAGACCTCACTCACGCCCTCGATGTCGGCGATCGACTGGGCGGCTTCAGGGATGGCATCGATCTCGCATTGGATCAGGACGACAGCGTGCACGGCGCTCATCGGCTCACGCTTCCTCTCCCATGGCGTACGGCCGGCGGCTCGGGCTCATGCACGCTCCAGCACGACCGCGAGGCCCTGGCCCCCGGAGATGCAGAGCGTCGCGAGGCCCATCGACAGATCGCGAGCCCGCATCTCGTAGGCCAGCGACAGGATGATGCGCGCCCCGCTCATGCCGATCGGGTGCCCGACCGAGATGCCGCCGCCGTTGACGTTCAGTCGGTCGCGTTCCAGCTTGAGCTCGCGCTCGCAGGCGATCACCTGCGCCGCGAATGCCTCGTTGATCTCGATCAGCTCGAAGTCGTCGATCGTGCATCCGAGCCGGTCCATGACCGTGCGGGTGGCGGGAACCGGCCCGATGCCCATGATGCGCGGGGGCACGGCGGCCCACGACATGGCGGTGAGGGTCGCGAGCGGCTCGCGCCCTTCCGCGTCGGCTCGGGACTCGCTCATGAGCACGAGCGCAGCGGCGCCGTCGGTGAGTCCGCTCGAGTTGCCGGCGGTGACGCTTCCGCCCTCACGGAACACGGGAGCGAGGGCAGCGAGCGATGCAGGAGTGGTGTCGGGGCGAACGTGCTCATCGTCGGCGACGGTCACGGTCCGACGTGCGAGGGTCGTCTCGACCGGGAACATCTCCGCTGCCCGGCGCTCTCCACCGGCCTGTGCGTTCCGTTGTGAGCGCAGGGCGAACTCGTCCTGCTCGGCGCGCGAGATGTCGTACATGTCGACCAGGTTCTCCGCGGTCTCGCCCATGATCAGGTCGCACAAGGGGTCGAGCAGTCCGTCGCGGTACATGGCGTCGACGGCCTCGGTGTTGCCCAGGCGATGCCCGAGCCGCATGTCGGGAAGCAGGTAGGGCACGCGCGACATGTTCTCGATGCCGCCGGCGAGCACGATCTCGCTCTCGCCCAACATGATCTGCTGCGCCGCGAGCTGAACGGCCTTCATGCCGGAGCCGCAGGCCATGTTCACGTTGTAGCCGGCCACGTCCTCGGGCACGCCGGCCCGCATGCTCACCTGACGGCCCGTGTTCGGACCGTTGCCCGCCTGTCTCGCGTGGCCGACGATCGTCTGGTCGACCTGCTCCGGCTCGACCCGGGCGCGGCGCAGGGCTTCGCGGGCAGCGAGTGCCCCTAGCTGCACCGCAGGGGTTTCGGCGAACGATCCGAGGAACCTGCCGATCGGGGTGCGGGCGCCCTCGACGATGACCGCTCGTTGCATGGACGCCATTCTAGCGGCGACGGTTGCGCCGGTCCCTGGGATCGCCCCGGGAGGCCGCGCGCGTCGCGGTCAGCACACGCTGGAGCGTGGCGCCCCCGGCGACGGGCTCGGCGGGCGCCTCATCGCACGCCTCCACCCGGGGGCGGTGCTTGGCGACCCAGGAACGCACGGCGGCGAGCTCATCGACGCGCTCACGCGGGCACGGCATGGTGAGCGGCTGCGGCAGGGCCTCGAGGAGCGCCCCGTGCAGAGGCGGGGCGCGGGAGCCCTCCGGGCCGTCGGAACGCAGCAACGAGCCCTGGTCGAACCGAAGCGGCGACCCTCGGTCGGGGCGCAGCTCGAGACGCCCGGCGCCGATCAGCCAGGCGTCGGAGCGCGCACGCCGCAGGCCTTCGGCGAGCGCGTGGAGCCGGTCGCGGACCGACGCGGCTTCCTCGAACCGCTGCGCACCGGCCAGCCGCGCCATGCGGCGCTCGAGCGCTTCGAGGAGCTCGCCCGGCCTGGCGCTCAGGGAGGAGGCGAGCCAGCGGACGAGCTCCCCGTAGCGCTCGGGATCGGTGCGCCCGTCGCACGGTGCGAGGCACCTTCCGATGTCGGCGAGCGCACAGGGTGCGAAGCGCGTGCCGGCGCGCATCGGCGTCGAGCATCGGCGGATGGGCACGGCCTCCTCGAGCGCCTCCTTGACGAGGCGGGCCCGAGCGGCGCTCGCGAACGGGCCGAGGTAGACGCGGCCGTCAGCGGGTTTGGCTGCGCGCACGATCTTCACCCGCGGCCAGGCTTCTGCCGGATCGATCGCGACGTAGGCACCGCGCCGCCAGGTGGTGCCGCGCCGGTTGTAGGGAGGTTCGTACCGCCGGATCAGACGCGCCTCGGTGACCAGAGCCTCGAGTTCCCCTGAGCAGCGGAGGCCCTCGACGGACCGGACCTCGTCGAGCAGGTTCACGACCTTCTTGCGCTCGTCACCGTAGAAGTACGACCTGACACGGGTTCGGAGGTCGGTGGCCTTGCCCACGTACAGCACGGAGCCGTCGCGCCCGCGGAACAGGTAGACCCCGGGAGCATGTGGAAGGTGATCGGCCAGGCGGATCTTGCCGAAGTTCGGCCTTCCCGTCGCGCGAACCGCCTGCTCGAGGTCGCCGAGGCTCGAAATGCCGAGCCGCCCCCCAAGGTCGAGGAGCCCATGCAGCACCTCGGCGCACGCCTCGGCGTCGTCGAGGGCGCGGTGTGTGGGCGTGACCCTGGTGCGGAAGTATGCCGAGAGCGTGCGCAGCTTCACGTTGGGAACGTCGGGCCAGACCACCCGTCGCGCGAGCTTGGCCGTGCATACCGCGGGTCCGGGGAGCGCGGGGTAGTCGAGCGCGTCGCATGCGGCGTTGAGGAAGCCGAAGTCGAATCGGGCGTTGTGGGCCACGAAGACCGATCCGCGGAAGAACTCGAGGAACGCCGGCAACACCTGTTCGATCGACGGCTGGACCGAGACCATGTGGTCGTCGATGCCCGTGAGGTGGGACACGTAGGCGGGGATGGGCCGCAACGGGTTGACCAGGCTCTGGAACGAGCCCAGTCGCTCGCCGCCACGGAACTTCACGGCCCCGATCTCGGTGATCGCGTCGTTCGCCGCAGAGCCGCCCGTGGTCTCGAGGTCGATCACGCAGAACGTGACCTCCGACAGCGGGATCCCCATCTCGAGGGTCGTCTGGATCGGTTCGGTGCTGAGGGTCGATCGGGGAGAGGGCACCCCGTGATGGTGACGCCCGGCACCGACACGCCGACCCGGCGAGTCAGGGAGCGCGCGTCGAACCGCTCAGGCGACGCGACGTTGGATGCGCCTGCGCTGCTGCTCCGTGAGGCCGCCCCACACGCCGTACCGCTCGCCGTTCTTCAGGGCCCACGCCAGGCATTCCTGCTTGATGCGGCAGGAATTGCAAAACGTGAGGGCGGGGCCGGCTTCCTCCTCGGAGACCGGGAAGAAGATGTCGGGGTCGACACCGAAGCACGCGGCACGCTCCTGCCAGAAGTCGGGAGGTGAGGGGTCGCGCGGCAGCAGGCTGACGTCGATGCTCGGGAACCGCTCGATCCTCACCTTCGTTCCCCCCTCGGAGCGTCCCGACGGGCGAGGATCCGCCCGCGGACCTCGATTCATATCAGAGGTGGAACGGTCAGCGGAAGGGTCGGATGTATGCATCCTCGGATACGACGACAGAGGGACGCAACACCACCCGAAGGGGCTAGTCCGATGAGCCGACGGGGCGCAACGCCGATCCGCGCCGATCGCGCAACGGGTGGTCCCGGGCTGCCCAGCGCACCGACGCGAGCACGACCGTGCCGCCCGACGGCGACGTCGCGGCGCTCGTGACGATGCCCACCTCGTCCGCGGTTTCGTCCACGATCGCCGATCCCGCATCGACGGCCACTTCGCTCGACAGGTGCAGCAGCGTGGTCGGCGGATGCCCGAGGTTGCGGACACGGGCCACCGATTCCTGACCCAGGAAGCAGCCTTTCTCCACGGCGATGAGCCGTTCCAGGCCGGCCTGCGCGGGGATCGCGGTACGGTCGAAGTCGGCGCCCATGCGGGCTCGTCCCTGCCGGATGCGGCGGACCTCGACCGCGTCGCTGCTCACCACCACACCCTCCCGCGCGAGATCGGCCCACCCTTCCTCGTCGGTGAGCACATCGGACCCCGTTCCCAGGGTCGAGGGTGCGAAACCCGTGCGACCCTGCCCGATCGAGGCCAGCCGCCACGCGGCGGTCGAGTCCGTGATCCGGACGTCGGACGAGAGCACGTAGGGAGCCAACAGGCTCGCGATGGACTCGGGCTGCTCGGGCGCCTGGAACAGCCAGAATCCGTCGTGGCCACAGGCCACCTGGACATCGGCCCTGATGTGGCCGGTGGGGTCGAGCAACAACGACCTCGTGGCTCGGCCCGGCTCAAGCGCCTCGATGTCGGCCGTCACGAGATCGTGCAGCCAGCGGCGAGCCTCGCTTCCTCGCACCATGATCTTCCGGTGGTCGGAGAGGTCGACCAGCCCACGCCCGTCCTCGAGTGCGTCGAGGTCGTTGATGGAAGCGGTGAGCGGCGGCATCGCTCTGCCAGGATATCGGCGCCGTGGACGTGCCCCGCACGCTGCTCGTGACCAACGACTTCCCGCCGAGGGTGGGGGGTATCGAGCGCATGCTGGAAGCCCTGGCCGGCGAGCTTCCTGCGGATCGCATCACCGTCTTCGGTCCGGCGCATCCGGACGCAGCGGGGTTCGATGCGTCGCTGTCCTACCGGGTGCTCCGTCAGCGCGAGCGCTTCCTGGTGCCGACGCTCGGCCTCGGGGATCGGATCGCGGCGGCCGTTCGCGACACGGACTCGGACGTCGTGTTGTTCGGGGCGATGTACCCGCTGGCGTTGCTCGGCCCGAGTCTCGCACGGATGGGCATCCCGTACCTGTCGGCGGCGCACGGGTTCGAGTACTGGCTGTCGATCGCCCCGGGGACCCATGCGGCCATGCGCTACGCGGCGTCGAGGGCGGCTCGCGTGTTCTGTTGCAGCGGGTTCGTGGCCCGCACGGTGCGCACGGCCGTGCCGCGCCCGACGCCGGTGTCCGTGCTACATCTGGGCGCCGACACCGCGACGTTCCGGCCGGACCTGCCCACCGCCGATCTGCGGGAGCGCCACGACATCGGGGATCGTCCGGTGGTGGTCTGCGTGAGCAGGCTCGTGGCGCGCAAGGGCCAGGACGTCCTGATCGAGGGCATCGACCGGATCCGCGGCCGCGCCCCGGGGGCGGTCCTGGTCATCGTGGGATCCGGGCCGTACGAGCCGCATCTGCGCGCGCTGGCCGCGCGCGCGCCCGCCGGCTCGGTCGTGTTCACCGGCGCCGTGCCGGCGCAGGATCTGCCCCGGTACTACGCGCTCGGCGACGTGTTCGCGATGCCTTGCCGAACCCGGCTCGCCGGCCTCGAGGTGGAAGGCTGGGGCAACGTCTTCATCGAAGCCGCTGCCTCCGGGAAGCCCGTGGTCGTCGGCGATTCCGGAGGGGCCCGGGAGGCGCTCGTCGACGGCGAGACCGGCGTGCTCGTCGACGGTGCGGACGTCGGTGCGGTCGCTGACGCGGTCGGATGCCTGCTCGCCGATCCCGAGCGAGCCCGGCGGATGGGTGTGGCCGGCAGGAACCGGGTGCTGGAGCGGCTGACCTGGACGGCCGTGGCTGAGCGCCTCACACGGTGGCTGCAGGAAGCCGCCGGTTGAACAGCGAACCTGGTCCCTGACCGCGACGGCCGGGGGTACCCTGCAACCATGCAGACAGGCCCGGTGGCCGCGGAGCGTCGGTGTCCAGCCTGCGGCGCGCTCGCCGCGGCCGACGCCGAGTGGTGCGGCCAGTGCTTCCGCTCCCTCGCGGAGCCGGTGTCCGTCGACCCGGTGCCGGAACCGGAACCGGCGTCCGAGCCGGCCGGCGCCGCCCGGGACGGCGCGCAGGTGCCGGCGGGAGCCGATGGCGCGCCGACGGCCCCGACCTGGCCCTGCCCTACGTGTGGCAACGCGAACCCGCTCGCGCTCGACGCCTGCGAGGTCTGCGGCACCACCTTCGCCTCCCTCATGCGACAGGACGAGGCGCCGCCGCCGGTCGATCCGAAGGACGCCCTCTCGGCATCGTTGCTGTTCCCTGGACTCGGTCATCGCAAGGTCGGACGCGGGCTCGATGGCCTGGCGCGGGGCGTGCTGTTCGTCGTGCTGGCCTCGATGGCGGGCACGGTGTTCTTCGCCGGTGTGAGCTCCACGGCGACGTTCGGGGTGTTCGCGCTCTTCCTCGGGTCGGCACTGGCCGTGTACCTCGGCACCGCGTGGGAGGCGTTCCACATGGCGGGCGGGGGTCGCGCGCTGGTCTCATCGAGGGTGTTGCTGTGGGCTACCGTCGCGGTGATCATGGCGTCCGTGCTCATGCTCGCGATGAGCGTCGTGACCGTGACCAGACGCTAGGATGCTCGACCGATGGAGCAAGCCGAAGGTTCGATCGTGATCGACGCGTCGCTCGAGGACGTGATGGAGGTCGTCGAGGACTTCGAGTCGTACACCGATTGGGCCGACGTGCGCACGGTGGCGATCCGAAGCCGGGGCGAAGGTGGACGTGCGACCGAGGTCGCCTACGAGGTCGACGTGCCGGTGCTCGGCACCGCGGCGTACACCCTGAGCTATCGGTATGCGCCAGGGGATACCGGGGTGTCATGGACGACCTCGGAGGCCCGCGGAGCGATCCGCGACATCAGGGGCGAGTACCTGTTCGACGAGATCTCCGACTCGGAGACGAAGGTGACCTATCGGCTCGGCGTCGAGCTCGGCGTGTTGGTGCCGGGGTTCCTGCGGAGCGAGGGCGCCAAGCGCGTGATCGAGAACGCGCTCGAGAAGCTCAAACGCCGGGTGGAGATGGGCTGAGGTCTGCCCAGGTCCGACCGATCCGAAGCGTCTAAGCTGAGCCGCATGCGGGTCGTGCTGTTCACGGGCAAGGGTGGTGTCGGCAAGACCACCGTGGCGGCCGCGACGGCCGTCCGCGCAGCGCGATCGGGCCATCGCACCCTCGTCATGTCCACCGACCCGGCGCATTCGCTGGCCGATTCGTTCGAGGTGGAGATCGGGTCCGCACCGACAGAGATCGTCGCGAACCTGTGGGCGGTGCAGATCGACGCGCAGGAGCGCCTCGAGGACAACTGGCGAGAGATCCAGGACTACTTCGTGCAGCTCATGAACTGGGCGGGCACCGAGACGATCCAGGCCGAGGAGCTCACCGTGATCCCGGGGCTCGACGAGATCTTCGCGCTGATCGACGTGAAGACCCACGTCGAGAGCGGCGCGTACGACATGCTGGTCGTCGACTGCGCGCCGACGGCCGAGACCCTGCGGCTGCTCTCGCTCCCCGAGATCATGAACTGGTACATCGAGCGGATCTTCCCGGTGGAACGGCGCATCGTGAAGACGGTGCGGCCGATGCTGTCGAAGATGACCTCGTTGCCGATCGCAGGCGACCAGGTGTTCGCGGCCGTCGAGCGGCTGCATCGCAACCTCGATGCGGTGAAGCAGATCCTCACCGACGAGCACACCTCGTCGGTGCGGCTCGTCGTGAACCCCGAGAAGATGGTGATCTCGGAGGCCCGTCGGACCTACACCTACCTCGGCCTGTTCGGCTACCGCGTCGATGCGGTGGTGGTCAACCGGATCCTGCCAGAGGAAGTGAACGACCCCTACTTCGGCAAGTGGAAGGACATCCAGGCCGAGCACCTGGTCACGGTGCACGAGTCCTTCGAACCGGTGCCGATCCTCGAGGTTCGCCTGTTCGACCGGGAGATGGTGGGCGTGCCCCTGCTCGAGGAGATGGGCGGCGAGGTCTATGGCGACCTTGACGTCACCGCGGTGCTGCATCACGACGATCCGATCCGTGTGCGCAAGCGCGCGGGCGGGGACGGTCGCTACGTCGTCTCGATGCGCTTGCCCTTCGTCTCCCGCGACGACATGGACATCCATCGCCGTGGCGAGGAGCTGTTCGTGCGTGTCGGCTCTTACAAGCGCAACCTGATCCTGCCCCAGACGCTCAAGCGTCTCGTCGTGCGCGAGGCGAACTTCATGGGCGATCATCTCGAGATCACCTTCGGGGCTCCGCCAGCCGCCGCCGAGGAGCCTCCCGCAGGTCCGTGATCGACGATCGGCCGGTGATCGGCATCGATGTGGGGGGCACGAAGACCGCCGCCCTGCTCGTGGATCGGGGCGGGGGCGTGCTCGCGCGGGAGGTGCGCCTGACGCCTGCCGCGGACGAGGTCGCCACGCTGGCCACCATGGTGGAAGCCGCGCGCGCGCTCGGGCCTGCCTTGGCCGCGGGTGTCGGCATCGCGGCCGCCGGCATGGTGGACCGTCGAGGCTCGATGCGCTCCGCGCCCAACCTGTCCTGGCGCGATGTGCCGCTCGCGTCGTACGTGGGCGAGCAGCTCACCCTGCCGTGCGTCGCCGACAACGACGGCAACGCGGCGGCCTGGGGGGAGTATCGCCACGGCGCCGGCAGGGGGGTGGACCACCTGCTCATGGTCAGCGTCGGTACGGGCATCGGTGGCGGCATGGTGCTCGACGGGCGTCTCTACCGGGGCGCCAACGGATTCGCCGGGGAGATCGGTCACATCGTCGTCGAGCCCTCGGGTCCACGTTGCGGGTGCGGCAACCGCGGATGCTGGGAACAGGTGGCGAGCGGGACGGCGATCACGAGGGCGGGTCGGAAGGCGGCAGCTCGCCATCCACACTCGTCGTTGCGGGAGCTCGCCGGCGGCGACCCTCGGGCGGTGACGGGCGACGTCGTGACCCGAGCGGCGGTCGACGGAGACACCGTGAGCCGGGGGATCCTCGTCGAAGTCGGCTTCCGGCTCGGCGTCGGCATCGCCGGGCTGGTCAACGTGCTCGATCCCGACGTGGTGGTGATCGGCGGGGGCGCCTCGGAGGCCGGCGAGCTGTTCCTCGCCCCCGCTCGCGACGCGTACCGCCGATCGGTCGAAGCCGCGGCCCATCGCCCCGAGGTGCCGATCGTCCAGGCCGCGCTCGGCGGGGACTCGGCTGCGATCGGGGCGGCCGCGCTCGCCGTCGACCACCTCGACGGAGGCGGCTCGTGAAGCTGGGCGTCTCGTTGCCGGTGTTCACCGACGATCCGGCGAAGCCACTCATGGTCGCCGCGCGGGCGCGGGAACTCGGCATCGACGGGGTCTTCGCCCCCGACCATCTCTTCCCCCCGTGTTCTACCCGCCGAGCGGCCCGGACCGACCGGCGCTCGAGGTCTTCTCGGTGCTGTCCGCCGTGGCCGCTCTGGCTCCCGGGCTGCACGTGGGCACGCTGGTCACCCGCGTGTCGCTGCGAGCCCCAGGCATCCTGGCCAAGCAGGCGGCGGCCCTCGACGCGATGTCGCACGGGCACGCGATCCTCGGCATCGGCACCGGCGATCGCGCGTCGGCCGAGGAGCACGAGCGGTTCGGGTTCCCCTACCCGCCGGCGGCCGAGCGACTCGGGGGCCTCGAGGAGACGGCCCGGGCGCTGCGCGCACTGTTCGGAGGGCAGACCTGGCCCGGAGGGACGTTCGTGCCGGCCATGCGCGGGCCGCTCCTGCCCCCGGGCGAGCCCGCGATCTGGGTCGGCGGTCTCTCCGACGCGGTGCTCGACGTGGCAGCACGGGTGGCCGACGCATGGAACGGATGGGGACTCGACCTCGACGGCTTCGCAGCGCGCGCGGCACGGCTCCGCGAGCTGGCAGAGGGCAGGCACGTCCCCCCTACCTGGGCCGGCATCGCCCTGGTCGGGGACGACCGCGCCGACCTCGACCGCCTGCTCGACCAGCGCGCGGAGCGGAACCTCCCGCTCGACGGGGTGTGGAGCGGCACCGCCGACGAGTGGTCGCGGTTCATCGAGGCGCTGCGCGCCGAAGGCGCGACCTGGTGCGTGGTGCTGCCCGCCGGGCCCCCCGATCGTCTCGACGTGATCGCGGCCGCGACCCCTCGATGACCAGCGCCGACCTCAAGCGCGCGAAGCGCGAGGTGCGTCGCCGCGTGCTCGCCGCGCGCGAGGCGATGCCTGCTCGCGACCGGGCGCGCCGGTCGCGCGCCGTGGCCGAGCTGACGCTCGCGCTGCCGGAGGTCTTCGGCGCGAGGACCCTGATGGCGTTCTGGTCGTTCGGGTCTGAGCTCGACACCGCGCCGTTGCTGACCGGGCTCCACGATCGCGGCGTCGCGCTGGTGCTCCCGCGCATCGTCGACGGTGAGCTCGAGCCACGGTCCTACCGTCCGGGCGACGCGATGACGGCGACCACCTTCGGCGCGCTCGAGCCGGCCCAGGGCGCGCCCATCGATCCGCGCGAGATCGATGCGATCGTGGTTCCTGCCGTCGCCTTCGATCGGGACGGCAGCCGTGTCGGGTACGGCGGGGGCTTCTACGATCGATTCCTGTCGAGGACCAGGAGCGACGCCGTGCGCATCGGTATCGCGTTCGGGTGCCAGCTCCTGCCGCCCGGCGAGGTACTCCCGAGCGCCGGCTTCGACCTGCGCGTCGACATCGTGGTCACGGAGACGGGGGTGCTACGCATCTCGGCTCCGACTTGAACAACCGTTCAATCCTCTGATAGAACCCGGGTCACGCGTCCCGGGCACCATCATGAGGTCGACATCGAGGAGCTTCGTTCCGTGCAGAGCAGGCAGACAGCGTTCCACGACATCACCTCGACCAAGGCCGCGGGCTTCATGGAGGAGGCCGGCTGGCTCTGGGTCACGAACTACGGCGACGTCGACGCGGAGTACCGAGCCGTACGCGACGGCGTCGGCATGTGGGATCTCTCGCCGCTGAACAAGTGGGAGTTCCGGGGCGAGGAGGCCCTCGAAGCCGCGCAGCGAGTGCACACGAACGACGTGCTGGGCATGCGTGACGGCCAGGTGCGGTACGGCGCGTTCGTCGACGAGGACGGCATGGTGGTCGACGACGGCACCGTGTTCCGGCATGCCGCTGATCACCTGTGGGTCTGCACGAACGGGTTCGACCACGCCGCCTACTTCGCCGATGCGACCAAAGGTCTCGAGGTCGAGATCGACTACATCGCACCGGAGCTTCCGAGTCTGCAGATCCAAGGCCCGAAGAGCCGCGATCTGGTGCGCTCGATCGTGTCGGGGGCCGACGTCGACGAGCTGCGGTACTTCACGTTCTTCCCCGAGCCCGTGACGGTGGGCGGCGCACCCGTGTGGCTCTCACGCACCGGATTCTCGGGCGAGCTGGGGTACGAGCTGTTCCTGCGGCCGGAGCACGCCGCACCGGTGTGGGAAGCCGTCGAGGGCGCGGGTGCCACCCCGTACGGCGTCGACATCATCGAGCCGGTCAGGGTGGAGACCGGCATGGTCGTGACCGACTACGACTACGAGCCGCATCAGCGCACGCCATACGATCTGGGTCTGGACCGGCTCGTCGCCCTCGACGCCGAGGGAGCGTTCATGGGCAAGGAGCAGCTCCGAGCGGTCGCGGCCGATCCGCCGAACCGGTTCGTCACGATCCGGCTCGAGAGCGAGGTGCTTCCCGAGTACGGCGCGGCGGTGTCGGTCGACGGCGAGGATGCCGGCGTGCTGACGAGCCCTGCGTCGAGCCCGGTGCTCGGCCCGCTCGGCCTCGCCGTGCTCCGTGCCGGCGTATCGGCGCCCGGTACCGAGGTCCGGGTCGCGATGCCCGACGACCAGACGGTGGGCGGCACGGTCGACGTGCTCGCGGTGCTCGACCCGACGAAGCAACGTCCCCGCGCCTAGGAGCGCGGGGTTGGCACGCATCATCGAGTCACGAGGAGGGGCAGCATGACCGAGGACAAGCGCTCGCCGCTGCACGACTGGCACGTCGAGCACGGCGCCGACGTCGTCTGGGAAGACGGCTATCCGTGGGCGATGCACGAGGGCGGCGATCCGCTCGCCGAGTACGAATCCGTGCGCACCGCGACCGGCATCTGGGACCTCTACTCGACCTGCAAGTACGAGGTCTCGGGGCCCGACGCGGCCCGGCTGATCCAGCGACGTTTCACGAACCGCCTCGATGGCATGCAGGATGGCTCCGTTCGCTACGGCGCGTTCGTGAACGCCGACGGGTTGATGATCGACGACGGCAACGTCTACAGGCTGGCCGACGACCGCTTCCTCGTGATGATCAACACGGCAGGGATCGAGGAGTGGTTCCGGGAGACGGCCGAGGGCCTCGACGCCACGATCGAGCACAAGACCGACGACTACGCGATGATCGCCGTGCAGGGGCCGACCTCGCAGCAGACCTTGCAACCCCTCGTCGACCGCGATCTGGGCGACCTGCGGTACTTCCGGTTCTGGCCGGAGAAGGCGACCGTCGCCGGTGCCGAGGCGTGGGTCCTGCGGACCGGCTTCAGCGGCGAGAAGGGCTACGAGCTCGTGATGGCGCCCGGCGACGCTCGCGGGATCTGGGATGCCCTCATCGGCGCAGGCGGCACGCCGTTCGGGCTCACCGCGATCGATCTGGCACGCACCGAGATCGGTCTGATCATCATCGCGGTCGACTACAACCCCGGTGAGATCTCGCCGTGGGATCTCTCGATGGATCGGTTCATCGTGACCGACACCGAGTGCGTGGGAGCCGCCGCTCTCGCCGAGCGTGGCGCGAACCCGCCGAAGCGCTTCAAGACGTTGAAGATCGAGGGCGACGCGGCCCCCGACTACGGTGCGGCGGTCACCAAGGACGGACGCGAGGTCGGCGTCGTGACGTCCCCCGCGACCTCGCCGCGGCTCGGCACGATCGGGCTGGCGATACTCGACGCCGACGCGGCCGCCGACGGCGAGAAGGTCGAGGTCGCTGTCGCCGGCGGGACCGCGCAGGCCACCGTCGAGGTGCTCTCCCTGCTCGACCCGAAGAAGGAGCGTCCCCGGGCCTAGCGTCGAGGCCCGCTGCAGGCAGTATCGGCGCGTGTCCCGGCACATATGCTGGCCGGATGGGTGAAGAGCTGTTCGGCGTCGTGCCGAACTTCAGCGAGGGCCGCCGGCCCGATGTGATCGCGGCGATCGTCGACGCGTTGGATGTGCCCGGGGCCAGGGTGGTCTACGCCGAGGCCGACCCCGACCACAACCGGCTCGACACCACCGTCCTGGGCGGCGCCGACGCCGTGCGAGCGAGCGCCATGGCCGGCGCCGCCGTCGCGGCGGCCCACATCGACATGCGCCAGCATCGTGGCGGTCACCCTCGTATGGGAGCCGCCGACGTGATCCCGTTCATGCCCGTGCTGCACGTGACGATCGACGATTGCATCGCGCTGGCCAGGTCGTTCGGGGAAGCGCTCGCGGACCGGTTCCATCTGCCCGTCTACCTCTACGATCGCGCGGCGTTCGTTCCGGAGCGCGCCTCGCTCGCCGAGGTACGCCGGGGCGAGTACGAGGGCCTGCGAGAGGCGGTCGCGAGGGGTGAACGCCTTCCCGACTTCGGCCCGCATGAGATCGGCTCCGCGGGAGCGACCGCGGTCGGGGCTCGCAAGCCGCTCGTGGCGTTCAACGTCTATCTCGACGGCAGGGACGAGGCGACGGCGAGATCGATCGCCAAAGCGGTCAGGGAGTCCGGTGGAGGGCTCCCGGCGGTGCGGGCGATCGGGTTCGCCGTGCCCGAACGCGACGGCGTGGTCACGGTCTCGATGAACCTCGTCGACCACGACGTCACGGGTCTGCGCGCCGCGTTCGATCGGGTGGCGGCGCTCGCGGCGGAGCACGGCCTGGCCATCACCGATTCCGAGATCGTCGGACTCGTGCCCGACTCTGCGTTGGCACCCGCCGATCCCGGGTACCTGCGGCTCCAGGGCTTCGACGCGGATCGCCAGGTCTTGGAGCGCCTGATCGAGGCGTGACCGGGGCACGACCCGGGCATGACCGATGCATGACGACGAGAGGGGACGAGCATGCGTGAAGCACGGTTCGGTGCGATGACGGTCGAGGGCTTCCTCGAGTCGATGAGCTCCGGCGACCCGACCCCCGGGGGAGGCGCGGCCGCAGCGATCGCGGGCGCAACCGGAGCATCCCTCATCGCGATGGTGGGCCGTCTCACGCTCGGCAAGCGCGGGTTCGAGGATCTCGAGGAACGGATGCGAGCCCTCGTGGAACGGGCCGATGAGGCCCGCACCGACTTCCTCGCCCTGGCCGACCGCGACGCGGAGGCATTCGAGCAGGTCATGTCCGCGTTCCGCATGCCGAAGGACAGCGATGTGGAGAAGGCGTCTCGGGCCCAAGCGATCCAGGTCGGTCTCGAGCATGCGGCCGGCGCACCGCTCGAGATCGCACGCCGCGCCGTCGACCTGATGGAGCTCGCCGAGGACGCCACGGCGCTCGGCAACCCGAACGCGGCGAGCGACGGCATGACCGCCGCCGGTCTGCTGGTGGCGGCGGTCATCGGCGCTCGCGCGAACGTGGAGATCAACGCGGCGTCGCTGAAGGACGAGTCGCGCCGCGAGGCGCTGATGGAAGAGGTCGCAGGCATCCGCGAGCGAGCAGGTGACCTGCTCGAGCAATGCCGTACGGCGTTCGGCCTGCGGCTCACCGCCTGATCCCGCAGCGGTGCTCAGAACAGTCCGATGGTTCGGCCGTCGGCGTCGATGTCGACGTTGTGGAAGGCCGGCGTGCGGCCGAGGCCGGGCATGCGTTGCATGTCACCGCAGAGCGCGACAACGAACCCCGCCCCCGCGCTCGGCACGACCGCGCGCACCGGCAGCCGGAAGTTGGCGGGACGGTTCAGCAACAGCGGATCGTGGCTGAGCGACAGGTGGGTCTTGGCCATGCACACCGGCACCGCGCCGAACCCGAGCTCGTCCATGCGCTGGATGTCCTTCTCGGCCTGGGGCAGGTAGTCGACGCCCTCGGCGCCGTACAGACGCACGGCGATCGCCTGGATCTGCTCCCTGAGGCGGGCCCCGTTGGGGGTGAGGAACTCGAACGCGTTCGGCTGGTCGCACGCCTTCACGACCGCCTCGGCGAGCTCGATCGCACCCTCGCCTCCCTGCGCGAAGGCCCGGTTCACGACCACGGTCTCGGCGCCGGCTTCCACCGCGAGCTCGCGGATCAGCTCGACCTCAGCCTCGGTGTCATCGGGGAAGTTGTTGATCGACACCACGCACGGGAGCCCGTACTGCCGCACGATGCCGATGTGCGCGCTGAGGTTGTCGATGCCGCGGCGCAACGCGTCGAGGTCCTCGGTCCCGAGGTCGGCGAACGCCATGCCGCCATGGGACTTGGTGGCCCTGATCGTCGTCACGAGCACGGCGGCGCTGGGGCGGAACCCTCCCGTGCGACAGACGATGTCGCAGAACTTCTGGAACCCGAGGTCGCTCGCGAACCCGCCCTCGGTGATCGACGTAGTCGGCGAGCTTCAGCGCGACCCGGTCGGCGAGGATCGAGTTGTTCGCGTGGGCGATGTTGCCGAAGGGCCCGGCGTGTGCGAGCACGGGCTGGCCCTCGAGGGTCTGCACCAGGTTCGGCTTGATGGCGTCCTTCATGATCACGGTCATCGCGCCGCCCGCCTGGAGATCGTCGGCCGTGACCGGAACGCCGTCGTGGGTCGAGGCCACGACGATGCGCCCGAGCCGGGTGCGCAGGTCGGCGAGGTCGCTCGCGAGCGCGAACACGGCCATGACCTCGCTCGCCGCGGTGATCACGAATCCGTCCTGGCGCGGGTAGCCGTGGGCGCGGCCGCCGAGACCCGCGACGATGTTGCGCAGCTCGCGGTCGTTCATGTCGATCGTGCGCGGCCACGTGATCGACTGCGGATCGATGTCGAGCGGGTTCCCGTGGTAGATCGAGGCGTCGAGGGCCGCCGAGAGCAGGTTGTGCGCGGCGCTCACCGCATGGAAGTCGCCGTTGAAGTGCAGGTTGAACTCCTCCATGGGCACGACCTGGGCGAAGCCGCCTCCGTTGCCGCCGCCCTTGATGCCCCAGACCGGTCCCATCGACGGCTCGCGCAGGCACAACATGACGTTCTTGCCGATCGCCCCGAGGCCCTGGGTGAGCGAGACGCTCGTGGTGGTCTTGCCTTCGCCGGCTTTCGTCGGGGTGATCGCGGTCGTGATGACGAGCTTGCCGTCGGGTCGATCGGCGAGCCGGTCGAGGATCGACAGGTCGACCTTCGCCCGGAAGCGTCCGTACTGCTCGAGCTCACCGGGATCGATGCCGGCTTCCTGGGCGATGTCGGCGATCGGGCGGAGTTCGGCTTCCTGAGCGATCTCGAGTCCTGACTTCATGGCGGCGGTGTGTCCCTCCTGATGGGAAGCGTGCGGGCGCCCCGGACGATACGACCGTCGGTCGCCGAGATTCAAACCCGCTCCTCGGCAGGGTGGGACTCCGGGCCGTCGGGAACGCTCCGCGTGACCCTTCGGCGGAGGGCGTCGATACTGGTGGTGATGGCGACCTCCGAGGACCTCAGACGCACCGTGACCGACGTGCGCGTCGTGGCGGTCAACGACGGCGTGCGCTCCGAGCGGCCGGATGCGCTGGCGACCGAGGAACCCATGGAGATCCGCGCCGGCGGGCCGGGCCAACGGGCCCGCGCCGTGGCCGTCACGATGCGCACGCCCGGCGCCGACTTCGAGCTGGCGGTGGGCTTCCTGTTCACGGAAGGGCTGATCGCCCCCGGCGACGTTCGCCGCGTCGCGTACTGCGACGATCTCGACGACGACGAGCAGCGGTACAACGTGGTGACCGTGACGCTCGGTCGAGGCTTCGATCACGATCGACTGCACCGCAACTTCTACGCCACGTCATCGTGCGGCATCTGCGGGAAGGCGGCGCTCGACGACGTCGAGGTGCGATGCGCCCCCGTCGCCGGTGGACCGACGGTGTCCTCCGAGGTGCTCGTGTCCCTGCCCGAGAAGCTCCGGTCGAAGCAGCGGGTGTTCGATCGCACCGGCGGGTTGCACGCCGCGGGGCTGTTCACCGCCGGGGGGGACCTCGTGACGCTCCGCGAGGACGTCGGCCGCCACAACGCCGTCGACAAGGCGATCGGTGAGCGGGTGCTCGCGGGGGCCGTGCCGCTCGCGGGCCACGTGTTGCAGGTGAGCGGACGCGCGAGCTTCGAGATCGTGCAGAAGGCGGCCGTGGCGGGCATCCCGATCGTGAGCGCGGTGAGTGCGCCGTCGTCACTCGCCGTCGAAGCCGGGCAACGATTCAACATGACGATCGTCGGGTTCGTGCGCGAAGGGCGCTGCAACATCTACACGCACCCCGAGCGCGTCGGCGGCTGAGGCCCGCCGGTACCGTCGGGTCAGGATGGATCGGGTGACGGGCGCTCGACCTCGGTGACCGTGCGAGCGATGCGCTCCGCGAGCGCGTCTAGGTCGATACGGTCCACGAGCGCCTCGACGTCGAGGCGCTCTGCGATGCGAGCGACGTCGACTTCTGCCAGCATCGCGTTCACATCGAGGTGCTCGCGGAGGAGTGCCGTGAGGTCGATCCGGTCGCCGACGGCCCTCATGGCCGCAGGCACGGCGGCACCGAGGAACGCCGCGGCCGCCTCGATCGTCTCGGTCTGCGATGCCTTCCATCGCCCGTCGAGCACGCGCAGGACACCGGCCGCGAGCTCGCTCGCTTCGGCGGCGGCGAGCGGCTCGGCGATCCAGCTCATCGCCGGCCCGATCGTCGTCGCGAGCTGCTCGGCCGCCGCGGCCGCGGCCTCGGCGGCGATCACGGCCGCGCCGAGCGCAGCGCCGGCGACGCCGGCCACCGGATCGCTCCGGTCATGTCCCGCATCGTCGTCGATGCGGCTCGGCATGCGTAGCGCGGAGTCCTTCCGCGAGGGCGCCGGCTCCGGCCGCGAACATGCCCGCGGCGACCCGCACGCCCTGCTCCACGAGCTCGGCGGCCGGCGGGAGCGAAGGCGGCTCCGGCGGGGGCACCTCATCGCGCGCGAACGCTGCGTCGGCCGCGACCGCGTCCTCGTAGCTCATGTCCACGTCCGCGGGGGCAGCCGGCTCGTCGGCTCCGGGCAGGCGCACGACGTTGGACGGTTCCTTCGGTTGCTCGCCGATCGGGATGCGATCCATGTCCATCATCATGGACCGCCCGGGAAGCGAGCAGCAATCACCGTCGCCGAGTGCGCCACCGGCCGTACAATCGGAGCCGGGACGCCCGTTCCGATGCCTGGAAGGAGACGTGTCGATGAGCACGACGCTCACCCGCCTGACCGAGCCCATGGTCCGCGAGCACGGCGAGCTGCGAGTGGCCACCTGGGACGAGGCCCTCGACCGGGCCGCCGATGGGCTCCGCCGCGCCGCCGATGGCAATCCGGGCCGAGGGACCGGCATGTTCAGCTGTTCGAAGGCCTCGAACGAGATGAACTTCATCGCAGGCAAGTTCAGCCGCCAGGTGCTCGGCAGCAACAACATCGACAGCTGCAACCGCACCTGACACGCGCCTTCGGTGGTCGGTCTGGCCACCGTCTTCGGTGCCGGCGGCGGCACCAGCTCCTACGAGGAGGTCGAGAACACCGACCTCATCGTGCTGTGGGGCTCGAACGCCCGCGCCGCGCACCCGATCTTCTTCCATCACGTCCTGAAGGCCGTCAACCGCGGGGCGAAGCTGATCGTCGTCGACCCTCGCCGCACCGAGTCGGCCGAGTGGGGGGACCTCTGGCTCGGCATCGACGTCGGCACCGACATCGCCCTGTCGAACGCGATCGCCCGCGAGATCGTGGTGAGCGACCTGCAGCACGGGGCGTTCATCGACGGCGCCACCCTGGGATACGCGGAGTACGTCGACTCGATCATGGACTGGACGCTCGACCGCGGTGAGGAGGTCACCGGGGTACCGGCCGACGTGATCCGTGAGGTCGCGCACGCTTACGCCAAGGCCGACCGCGCGATGATCTGCTGGACGCTCGGCATCACCGAGCACCACAACGCCGTCGACAACGTGCTCTCGCTCATCAACCTGTCGCTGCTGACGGGGCACGTCGGCACGTACGGCAGCGGCGTGAACCCGCTGCGCGGCCAGAACAACGTGCAGGGGGGCGGCGACATGGGCGCGATCCCCAACAAGCTCGCCGGCTTCCAGGACATCGAGAACGATGCCTCGGCGCGCGCGAAGTTCGAGGCCGCGTGGGGTGTGCCGATCCCGCCGACGTACGGGTGGCACCTCACGGAGATGTTCCACGCGATGGAGCGGGGCGAGCTGACCGCCGTGTACTGCATCGGTGAGAACCCGGCGTCGAGCGAGGCCGACAAGCAGCACGCGGTGGAGCTGCTCGAAGGGCTCGACACCCTGATCGTGCAGGACATCTTCATGACGAAGACCGCCGAGCTCGCCGATGTGGTCTTCCCCGCGTCCAACAGCGCGTTCGAGTCCGACGGCACGGTCACGAACTCCGAGCGCCGGGTGCAGCGAACCCGGAAGGCGCTCGAGCCGCCCGGCAACGCCCGCGACGACATCTGGATCATCACCCAGCTGGCCAACCGCATGGGCGCGGGGTGGGGCGAGGTCACACCCGAGCAGGCGTGGGACGAGCTCCGCTCGCTCAGCCCGATGCACGCGGGCATGAGCTGGTCGCGGCTCGAGGAGCTCGGCGGCATCCAGTGGCCGTGTCCCGACGAGTCGCATCCGGGCACGATGTTCCTGCACGCGCGGCTGTGGGCGTTCGACGACGCCGAGGCCCAGGGGCCGAAGGCGCCCTTCTCGATCGTGATCGACGATCCCCCCGTCGACGAGCTCACCGACGAGTTCCCGTTGCGCCTCACGACGGGGCGCAGGCTCGACTCGTACAACACCGGGGTACAGACGGGTGCGTACACCTCGCCGCTGCGACGCGGCGAGACGATCGACGTCGCGCCCGAGGACGCCGCGAGACTCGACCTCGCCGAGCAGGAGTGCGTGATCGTGTCGAGCCGGCGTGGCTCGGTCGAGGTGCCCGTGCACGTCGATGAGGCGCTGCGTCCCGGCCTGGTGTTCATGACCTTCCACTTCCCCGACGAGGTCGATACCAACGTGCTCACGATCGAGGCCACCGACCCCAAGTCGGGCACGGCCGAGTTCAAGGCTGCAGCGGTGCGCATCGACAAGATGCCGGCCGAGGGGCCCGCCGCCCGCGAGCCGGTGGCGACCGCGGGTTCGGTCTCGGGCGGGGCCGGCGAGTAGCATCACGCCCGTGATGACCACCGTTGAGTCGGCGGCGCCATCGGAGGCGCGGTGGACCTGAAGCTCATGCAGGCCGAGGCGACGGTCACCGAGCGTGCCGCCGTCGACGAGCTGCTCGGTCCGCCCGACAGCGCGTGGGAAGGCGCAGAGGAACGCACGGCCTTCGATCACCGGGTCGCTCGCGGGGGCGCCGATGCGCGTGACGACCGGCACCTGTTGCTGCCGGCACTGCACGCGCTCCAGGGCCGGATCGGCTGGATCAGCCCGGGGGGCATGAACTACGTCTGCGAGCGTCTCAGCGTGCCTCCCGCCGAGGCATACGGGGTCGCGACGTTCTACGCGATGTTCTCCACCGAGGAACGCCCGACGACCGTCGTGCACGTCTGCGACGACATCGCGTGTCGGAGGCGGGGCGGCGCCGAACTCCTCACGGCGCTCGAAGGATCGACGGGTACGGCCGTCGCCAGCCCATGCCTGGGGCTCTGCGAGCACGCACCCGCTGGCCTCATCCAGATGGCCGGAACCCCGGGCGGCGACGTCGCGGTCGCTCCCCTCACCGAGCATGTCGTGCGCGGGCTGAGCGAAGGAGGCGCCGTCACAGCCGGTGGCGTCGGAACGAGTGTGCCGCAGCGACCCGAGTCGCTCCGGCTCCTGCGCAGGGCGGGGGTCGTCGACCCTTCCTCGATCGACGACTACCGGGCGCATGGGGGATACGAGGCCCTCCGGCTCGCGCTCGAGCACGGTCCCGAGTGGACCTTGCGTGAGATCACCGACTCGGCGCTCATGGGGCGGGGCGGGGCGGCGTTCCCGACCGGCGTGAAGTGGAAGGCGGTCGCCGAGCAGCCCGTGCACCCCCACTACTTCGTCTGCAACGCCGACGAGAGCGAGCCGGGCACCTTCAAGGACCGCGTCGTCATGGAGCAGGATCCCTTCGCCGTGATCGAAGCGCTCACGATCGCCGGCCTCACGACCGGGTGTGAGCGAGGCTTCCTCTACATCCGCGGTGAGTATCCCCTCGCGACCGAGCGGCTCACGCAGGCCCTCGAGCAGGCTCGCCGGCACGGCTTGCTCGGCGATGACGTGATGGGTCACGGCGCGCGGTTCGACATCGAGCTGCGGCGAGGGGCGGGCGCCTACATCTGCGGCGAAGAGACGGCGCTGTTCAACTCGATCGAGGGCAAGCGGGGTGAGCCGCGGAACAAGCCCCCGTTCCCGGTGCAGCGAGGGCTGTTCGGCAAGCCGACCGGCATCAACAACGTCGAGACGCTCATCAACGTGCTCGAGGTGCTGCGGATCGGCGGCCAGGTCTACGCAGGGATCGGCACCGAGGGTTCCACGGGGCCGCGGCTGTTCTGCCTGTCGGGCGACGTGGAACGGCCGGGGGTCTACGAGCACGACCACGGGGTGACGCTCGGAGCCGTGATCGATGCCGCGGGCGGCGTCCGTGACGGCAAGCAGCTCAAGGCGGTGCTGCTCGGCGGCGCCGCGGGCGGGTTCGTCGGACCCGACCAGCTCGACATCAGGCTCACGTTCGAGGATGCCCGAGCCGGCGGATACACGCTCGGCTCCGGTGTCGTGATGCTCTTCGACGATGACGCCGACCTCACCGACGCGTGCCTTCGCATCGCGCGGTTCTTCCGTGACGAATCGTGCGGTCAGTGCGTGCCGTGCCGGGTCGGCACCGTCCGCCAAGAGGAAGCGCTCCACCGACTCGTGCAGGGCCGCACGCTCGGCTCGCGCGAGGACGAACTCGCGCTGCTGGACGACGTCGCCCAGGTGATGCGCGATGCCTCGATCTGCGGGCTCGGCCAGACCGCCGCCAACGCGGTGCAGTCGGCGATCGCGTCGCTCGGGGCGTTCGGCGGCGAGCCGGCCGATGCCGTGGCGGGAGACGACGTGCCCACCCCGACCGAGGATCAGGAGTCGTAGATGGCGACAGCCGTGCCGCTCGAGCCCCCCCGTCGGCTGCTCACGATCACCGTCGACGGGGTGGAGTCGCGGGTGCCCGAGGGCTCGACCATCCTCGACGCGTGCCGAGCCCAGCAGGTCGACACGCCCACGCTCTGCTTCGCGGACAACCTGACGCCGGTCAACGCCTGCCGGGTCTGCGTCGTCGAGGTGGAAGGCGCACGTACCCTCGTGCCGGCCTGCAGCCGCGCGGCCGAGGACGGCATGAAGGTCACGACCGACACCGAGCGCGTGCGCCGGTCGCGAACGCTCGTCATGGAGCTCCTGGCGTCGAGCGTCGAGATGGACCTCACGAGCGCCGACGTGCACCGCTGGATGCGCGAGTACGAGGTGCACCCGGAGCGATTCGGCGCCGTGATGCCCGAGCTCGCCGGCCGGGGAGCGCGACTCGCGCGAGCCGGGCCACCACCACGAGCCCGAGGATCCGACCGTGGCCGAGGGCGTGTTCCAGCCGGTGAAGATCGACAACGAGCTGTACGTCCGCGACTACTCGCGCTGCATCCTCTGCTACAAGTGCGTCGAGGCGTGCGGCGTCGACGCGCAGAACACCTTCGCGATCGCCGTCGCCGGGCGCGGCTTCGACGCGCGCATCTCCACCGAGTACGCGGTGCCGCTCGACGAGTCCGCGTGCGTCTACTGCGGCAACTGCATCGGCGTCTGCCCGACCGGCGCGCTGATGTTCACGAGCGAGCACGAGATGCGCGAGGAGGGCACCTGGGACGAGCAGGAGCAGACGGTCATGAACACGATCTGTCCGTACTGCGGGGTCGGATGTGAGCTCGAGCTCCACGTGCAGGACAACGAGATCGTGAAGGTGACGGGCCCGGCCGACCACTCCGTGACGGAGCGGGCACCTGTGCATCAAGGGCCGGTTCGGGTTCGCCTACGTGCAGTCCCGCAAGGAGGACGATCCGACCCGCAGGCACGCGAGGCGGATCGACCTGACTAGTCTGATCCGGACTCCCGGGGGCGTGACCGGGATGGTGCTCGCCGGCGGGCGTTCGACGCCGGTTCGGCAAGCGACAAGCTCGCGGCGATCCACGGCGGCATGCCGCTGCTCCACCACGCCGTGCTCCGTCTGGGCGAGGTCGCGCGGATGTCGTGGTGGTACCTCGCGCCGGGGGCCGCGGAGCCGACGATCCCGCTCGGCGCACCGGCGCGGTTCGTCCGGGATGCGCAGGAGGGCGAGGGGCCGCTCGCCGGCGCTGCGGCGGGCTCGAGAGCGGTGCGCGCGGACCTCGCGATCGTGGCCGGCGGCGACATGCCGGATCTCTCGACGGCCGTGGTGCTGCAGATGCTCGAGGTGGCGTGCAGGCGCGGTCGATGCCGTGGCGCTGCAGGACGGCGACCGGTTCCGGCCGCTGCCGAGCGTGGTGCGACGTGGCCGCCGCGCCGCGAGGCGGCCCACGCCCTGCTGCACCGAGGGGAGCGATCGCTGCGCTCGCCTGCTGCTCAGGCGCTCCGGACGGCCGTGATCGACGAGGCCGACGTGGATCGCGCTGGATCCCGCGAGGCGACCCTGCGCGACGTCGACGTGCCGGACGACATCGACCGGAGCTCGGCGACTGAGCCGAGACGGGGCGTAGGCTTCGGCGATGGCGCAGCGAGCCGCTGGCCTCGGGCGCGTTCGAGGTCGGGGTCGTCTGCCAGGGGTGCGCGCCGCTCGATCTCGCCGACGAGTGTCCGGGGAACGCCGTCGACTGGGCGGCCGAACGCGCGCCGTCACCCGTGGGCGTTCCTCGACGACCGCCTCGTGGCCGTGGCACGTGCACGCGTTCGTCGTCCGCGACTCCGGGGTTCCTCGCGCTGGTCGACACGGGGACGGGAGCCTTCCGCCCGTTCCGGCCCGTGGGCGGAGGCGGGCGACCACACGGCCGAGCACGCGCTCGCGGCGCGCCGGCGTCGACCCGAACGAGGTCGACCTCGTGGTGCTGACCCATCTGCATGCCGACCATGCCGGCGGGACTGGCGGCGGCGACGGCACCTCGGTTCCCGAACGCGCGATACTGCGTGCACGAGGCCGACATCGCAGCACTTCCTGGCCGACCCCGATCCCGACGGCTATCGCGGCCGTGCGACGACGTGCGAGCGTCGTGCGTGAAGCGGGGCTGCTCGACACCGATCCGACGGATCGGGAGGTCGTGCCGGGCGTCACGGTCGTGCACACGCCCGGCCACACGCCCGGCCATCGCAGCGTGGTGCTCGACGGCCGGGGCGCTGCTCACCGGTGATCTGCTCCACCTGCCGGTGCAGGCGGCGCATCCCGAGTGGCGGTCGAGCCACGACGTCGACCCCGAACTCGGTGCCGCCTCCCGCCGAGCGGCTGATGACGAAGCGTCGGCGCGTCGCTGGCTCGTCGGTGTTCCGCACTTCGCCCGGCCGTTCGGCCGCGTCGTCGACGGCGGGTGGCGTTCGCTGGGCTCGTGAGCGCAGACGGTGGATGACCCCCTGACTCGCGGGTCGGACCTGGGGTAGGCTCCGCGGTGAAGAGCGGGGGCTGCGCGCGAGCCGCGGGACCCCGAGGCGCGCCGCCTCCGCGCATCACACACTCCGACGCTTCGGGCCAACGGGCCGAAGGGAGTTCGTCATGGCGAAGCGCCGAGTCCTCATCATGGGAGCCGCGGGACGCGACTTCCACAACTTCAACACCGTGTACCGAGACGACGCCGAGCACCGAGGTCGTGGCGTTCACCGCGACCCAGATCCCGTTCATCGACGACCGGACGTACCCGGCCGAGATCGCCGGGCCGAGCTATCCCGAACGGCATCGAGATCCACGACGAGTCCGAGCTCGTGAGCTCATCGGCGATCGCTCGAGGTCGACGACGTGGTGTTCAGCTACTCCGACGTCTCCCACGAGCACGTGATGCACGCGGCGAGCCGGGTGCTGGCCGCCGGTGCCAACTTCACGCTGCTCGGGCCGACGCGACACGATGATCGGGCCGACGTGCCCGCCGTGGCGGTCATGCGCCGTGCGCACCGGCGTCGGCAAGAGCCAGACGACCAGGGCGATCGCCGGGCATGCTGAAGGAAGCGGGCAAGCGGGTCGTCGCGGTGCGACATCCGATGCCGTACGGCGACCTGGTCGCCCAGCGCGTGCAGCGGTACGCGACGCCTCGAGGACCTCGACCGGTACGAGACCACGATCGAGGAGCGGGAGGAGTACGAGCCGCACATCGCGAGCGGCACGGTCATCTACGCGGGCGTCGACTACGGCGGCGATCCTCGAGCAGGCGCAGACCGGAGTGCGACGTGCTGCTCTGGGACGGCGGCAACAACGACCTGCCCGTTCTACGGCCCGACGTGTGAGCGTCGCCGTGGCCGATCCGCTGCGGGCGGGTCACGAGCTCACGTACCACCCGGGCGAGGCGAACATGCGGAGCCGCCGACGTCATCGTCATGAACAAGGTGGACTCGGCCACGGCCGAGCAGGTGGCGAAGCTCGACGCGACGATCGCCGAGGTCGAACCCGACGGCCACCGTCGTGAGGGCGAATCAGCCGGGTCAGCGTCGACGACGCCGGCCGCGATCGACGGGCAAGCGCGTGCTCGTGATCGAGGACGGCCCGACGCTCACCCACGGCGAGATGAAGTATCGGCGCAGGCGTCGTGGCGGCGCGCCGCAACGGCGCCGCCCGAGATCGTCGACCCTCGTCCGTGGGCGTTCGGCACGATCGCCGAGACGTTCGCGCAAGTACGACGTCGGTGCCGTGCTGCCGGCCATGGGCTACATCGGACGGTCAGCTCGCCGAGATGGAGAAGATCATCGACGCCGTCGAGGCCGACCTCGTGGTGATCGGCACACCCATCGACCTGCGCCGGGTGATCGACGATCCGCAAGCCGGCGGTGCGCGTGCGCTACGACCTCGATGTGCTGCCCGACTCGCCGTCGCTCATCGACGTGCTCGCGCCGGTGCTCGGGGCTGACGACCGGAGCGGACGCCGTCGATGGAACGGGTCGTGGTCGCGCTGGGTGGCAACGCGCTGCTCCGGCGCGGCGCCGACGACACGTTCGAGGAGATGTACGCGGCGTGCCGCGCGGCCGCCGAGCGGGTCGCCGATATCGCCGCCGACGGCTGGCAGGTGGTCGTCACCCACGGCAACGGGCCGCAGGTCGGCCGCATCCTCCTGCAGCAGGAGGCGGCCGCCGGCTCGGTGCACCCGATGCCGCTCGACGTCTGCGGTGCGGAGAGCCAGGGCCAGATCGGGTACCTGCTCCAGGTCACGATCGGCGACGTGTTCTTCGAACGCGGCATGGAGCGTCCGGTCGCAACGGTGCTCACGCTCGCGAGGGTCCGCGCCCGACGATCCCGCGTTCGCCGATCCGACGAAGTTCGTCGGTCCGTACTACGACGAGCAGGAGGCCCACCGCCTCGAGGCCGACCGCGGCTACACGATGAAGGCCGATCCACACGGCGGCTGGCGACGCGTGGTCCCGCGTCCGGGCCCGTACTCGATCGTCGAGACCCCGGTCATCGCAGCGCTCGTGGCCGACGACGTGATCGTGATCGCGAGCGGCGGGGGAGGGGTGCCCGTGATCGAGGACGGCCCGCGGCTCATCGGCAAGGAGGGCGTCGTCGACAAGGATCTCGCGTCGGCGATCCTCGCCAAGGAGGTCGGCGCGAGCACGCTCCTGATCCTCACCGACGTGAAGAAGGTGCAGCGCGGGTACGGCTCGCTCTATCCCGAGGACATCGATCGCATGACCATCGACGAGGCGCGCGCGATGCGCAGGAAGGGCGAGTTCGGCGCCGGGTCGATGGGGCCGAAGATCGAGGCAGCCGAGGGGTTCGTGCGTGGCGGCGGCGCGAGGGCCGTGATCGCCGATCTCGAGGATGCCACCGATGCGCTCCGCGGGGCAGCCGGCACCGAGGTCGTGCCCAACGCCCCGCGCCCGTAGTCAGCGACCGGGACCGTCGCGACGGCCGGGGTTGCGGAACTGTTGCGCGAAGACGAAGAGCGCGAACGCTCCCACCGCGGCCGCGAGCAGCACGAGCAGCGCCACGAACACCGCTTCGAGCGTGCCTTTGATCTCCGGGAACAGGCCCGCGAGCATCGCCGCCATGCCCGGCATGCTACCGGAAACGGTCACCGGCTCCGTCTGACCGTAACCCCTTACCCTGCTTGCGGTATCAAGCCGTTCCATGGCCGGTCCGATGCATGGCTGGGTCAGCGGTCGGACGGAGGAGCAGTCATGAAGTCGAGGAAGGATCGCGCGCGCGACGAGCACCTGGGCTTCGCGCCGCCGGTGTCCGAGCCGGAGGCCGAGGAACCGACGGCCGTCATCGACGACGACGAGGACGACGGCGCCTACAACGATGCCTGGTATCGGGTGCTGAAGGCCCGGGCAGGCGGCGAGACGTCCGAGTCCTAGTCCGCCGCGCCCTTACCGTGCGGTGAAGCGGTCGAGGGTTCCCATCGCACGGAACCCGGCGACCGAGCTCGTGGACGTGTCGACGCGATAGCTGCCGCTTCCGCTGCCCTCGTGGTTGTAGGAGACGCCGACGAGGTTCGGCCATGCCGCGACCGTGGACGCCGCATCGGCGAACCACTGCGCCTTCTGACCCGGTGCTCCCTCGACGCACCCGTGCTCGATCACGTACATGGGCTTGCTCAGGGCGACCGACCGCTCGTACGCGGGGCGGAAGATGTCGGAGAACGAACGCCACCGACCGCCGGAGTTCCGGTTGTATCCGTCGACACCGAGCACGTCGAAACGTGGCGGGAGCCAGGAGCCCTCGCCCCCGTTCAACCCCTTGAAGGTCGAGGCCATCAGGCATGCCACGTGGCGAACCCGCGTCGCCCCTTCCTGGTCGAACAGCTCGTAGACGCGGTCGTACGCCCGGCGCCAGTCCTCGGGGGTGCCCAGGGTCTGGTCGTTCTCGGGCTCGTGATGGAAACAGAAGTAGACGTCACGGTCGAGCGCGGCAACCGCGGCGGCTTCCGACCTGATGCGGTCGTCGTGATGTCCGGCGGCGATCGCAGACCATCGCACGTTGACGGTGCTGCTGTGCGACTGCCACGTCAGGATCGGCGTGTGGCCGGTCGAGACGATCCATCGGGAGTACCGGTTCACCAGCGATACCGGCCACCCCATGCGGTTGTGCACGGTCGTGAATCGACGCCCGACCGCTCCCTCGAGGTACTGCACGAGCTGTTCCCGGCTCGTGCCCCCGTATGCCTGGGCGCAGATGCCGAACCCCGCAGGCACCGGTGCGGCGGAGGCTCGCGCGCCGACGAGCTGACCGACCTGGGCCAAGGCCCCGGGTGCGAGCGTCGTCCCCGCCGCCGCCAGTGCCGCACGTCGCAAGAACTCCCTGCGTTCCATGTGGAACCCCCTCCGAGCTTGCCGGGCCGCCTCGTATCCCCCGGATAGGGGTGTGCTTCGGCATCGCGGGGGGTGAAACTTGAGACCTTCCTGGCCCGAACGGGCTAGTCACCACGTGCGCTGGCCGGTCCACGATGGCCCGGTCCGGAGGTCTCGCGTCGGTGATGAAGTCTTGCGTCGTAGGCTGTCGCCCGTGCGGATCGGACTCCTCACCGGCGGCGGGGACTGCCCCGGCCTGAACGCCGCGATCCGGGCGATCGTGCGACACGCCCACGACGAGATCGGGGCCACCGTCCTCGGGTTCCGAGACGGGTGGCGCGGTGTGATGGAAGGTGTCGCCGACGAGCTCACGCGCGATGACGTGCGGGGCATCCTTCCCAGGGGTGGAACGATCCTCGGCACGTCGGGCGTGCAGCCCTTCCGCACGCCCGACGGCATCGACCGGGTGCGCGACACGATCGAGGTGCATCAGCTCGACGGGTTCATCGCGATCGGGGGAGAGGGCACCATGAGCGCCTGCGCGGCCATGCCCGACGTGCCGGTCATCGGCGTGCCGAAGACGATCGACAACGACATCGGAGGGACCGATCACAGCATCGGCTTCCAGACCGCCGTGCAGATCGCGACCGAGCTGATCGACCGGCTCTACAGCACGGCCGAGAGCCACCAACGGGTGATGGTGTGCGAGGTCATGGGGCGCAGCGCCGGATGGATCGGCCTGGAAGCCGGGATCGCCGGGGCCGCCGACGTGATCCTGTTGCCGGAGCACCCGTTCGACATCGAGCTGGTGGCGCGCCGCGTGAAGCAACGGATGTTCGAGGAGCGCCGGTTCTCGATCGTGGTGGTCTCGGAGGGTGCTTCACCGCTTCCCGGCACGATGGAGGTTCCCGACTACCCGCTCGACCCCAACGGATGGCCGAGGTTGGGCGGCATCGGAGGTCTCGTGGCTCGGCAGCTCGGCGAGCGCATCGGGGTCGAGTCACGGATCACCGTGCTCGGTCACGTGCAGCGGGGCGGTTCGCCCAACGCCTACGACCGCGTCCTGGCGTCCAGGCTGGGGGTGGCTGCCGTCGACCATGCCCGTGACGACGGGTGGGGGACGATGGTGGGCATGATCGGGCGAGCGGTGGTGCGGACGCCGATCGCCGAGGCAGCCGCTTCGCCGCGGGTGGTGCCGGACGAGCTTCGGCGCCTGCCCGAGGTGCTCTGCGACTGACCGTGAACGTCCCACGGGCGGCCCGGGGCTCCCGTAGGCTTCCGCATCATGCGACTCGGCATCCTCACCGGCGGCGGCGACGTACCGGGCCTCAATGCCGCGATCAAGGCGGTCGTGAATCGCGCGGCGTCCGAGGGCCACGAGGTGACCGGCATCCGACGCGGCTGGGGCGGGTTGCTCGGCACCGACCCCGACGACCCCGAGAGCGTGACGGCGAACTCGCTCGCGCTCGACCCCGGCGTGGTCCGCACGATCGACCGCACCGGCGGCACGTTCCTGCACACGTCGCGCGCGAACCCCGCCAAGGTGAAGGACGCCGACGAGCCGGCGTTCCTCGCGACGGGCCGCACCGACGACACGCCGCGCGATCACACCGCCCACACGCTGCGGGTGATCGAACATCTCGGCCTCGACGCCCTGGTGCCCATCGGGGGCGACGACACGCTCTCGTTCGCGCTCAGGCTGCACCAGGAGGGCGTGCCGATCGTCGCGATCCCGAAGACGATGGACAACGACGTGCACGGCACCGACTACTGCATCGGGTTCTCGACGGCGGTGACGCGCACGGTGATCTTCGTGCACCAGCTGCGCACGAGCGCGGGTTCACACGAGCGGTTGGCGGTGGTCGAGGTGTTCGGGCGTTACAGCGGCGAGACGTCGCTCGTGTCCGCGTACCTGTCGGGGGTCGAGCGGGCGATCATCTCCGAGGTGCCCTTCGACATCGACCGGCTGGCCGAGCTGCTGATGCGCGACAAGGCCTCGAACCCCAGCAACTACGCGATGATGACGATCAGCGAGGGCGCGACCCTCGCAGGCGGCGAGATGGTGCAGGACGGGCCGGAGGACGCGTACGGTCACCGCAAGCTCGGCGGCATCGGGCAGCGCACCAGCGAGCTGCTCAAGGAGCGCACCGGCTCCGACATGATCCATCAGCAGGTCGGATACCTGATGCGATCGGGCTCGCCCGATTCGCTCGACCTCATGGTCGCGATCAACTACGCCGTCATGGCCGCCGACCTCGCGATCGAGGGCGTGTACGGCCGGCTCGTGGCGATGCGCAACGGCAACTACGTGAACGTGCCGCTCACCGTGCTGGGTCAGGGCGTGAAGCGGGTCGATGTCGACGCCCTCTACGACGACGAGACCTACCGGCCGAAGATCCGCCACGTCGACGGCAAGCCGATGTTCCTGTACTGAACCGCCGTGGTCGCCGGTGCATGACGTGGCCGCCGGGTCCGGCGAGGGCCCGGCTACACTTCCCGGCGTGAGCCGGTTCCGCGTCGATCTGCGTTCGGACACGGTCAGCACGCCGTCGGCCGAGATGCGCGCGGCGATGGCCGCGGCCGAGGTCGGAGACGCCTGGTACGGCGACGACCCGACCGTGAACCGCCTCCAGGAGCTCGCTGCCGAACGGCTCGGCATGCAGGCGGCCCTCTACGTGCCGACCGGCACCATGGCGAACCAGATCGCGCTGGCGCTGCACGTTCGCACCCGCGGCCATCTCGTCGCGTGTTCTGCGCACTCGCACGTGGCCACGACCGAGGTGATGACCGCCGCCGCGGTGTCGGGCGTCGCCTACCGCACGATGGATCCGGGACCGCGCGGGTGGATCGACGCCGACCAGACCCGCGCGTTGCTCGAGCCCGACGCCTACTACGACGTGGAGGTCGTCGATCTGCTCTCGGTGGAGAACACCCTCGGCGGGAGCGGAGGGCGCGTGATGCCGATCGAGGAGCTGCGGGCCGTGCGCAAGGTCGCCGACGAGGCCGCCGTGCCGGTGCATCTCGACGGCGCGCGCCTGTTCAACGCCGCTGCGGCCTCGGGTGTCGACGCTGCGGAGTTCGCCCACGAGGCCGGCACGGTCATGTTCTGCGTTTCGAAGGGGCTGGGCGCACCGATCGGCTCCGTGCTGTGCGGCCCGGCCGACCTCATGCCCGAGGCGAGGCGGTTGCAGATCCTGTTCGGTGGGGCGTGGCGCCAGGCGGGCATCATGGCGGCCGCCGGCATCGTCGCCCTGCAGCGGGGCCCGGAGCGTGTGCACGAGGACCACGATCGCGCCCGGCGGCTCGCCGAGGGTGTGGCCGAGCGACTTCCCGGATCGGTCGATCTCACGCAGGTCGAAACGAACATGGTCTTCGTCGACACCGACGCGGTGAGCCTCGATCTGCTCGACACCGTGGCGCGGCTCGAGGCCCTGGGCGTGGGCGTGACCCACGGGGCGGGCAAGGTGCGCATGGTCACCCATGGCGACGTCGACGACGACGGCGTCGCGCTCGCCCTCGAGGCCTGGGCACGGTTGGTCTCGGACATCGATCCGGGCTGAGCGCCGCCACGAAGGAGGTTCGATGGGCCTGTTCACCTCACGCTATCCACCAGAGATCGCCCCCCGCATCCCGCCCGGCCAGCGGCTCGTGAAGACCTGGCCGGTGCTGCACTTCGGATCGATCCCGAGGTTCGACGGCACGCACTGGGATCTCGAGGTCTCGGGCCTCGTCGAGCACCCGTTCCGGCTGACCTACGAGGAGCTGCGGGCACTCCCGAGCGTGACGGTCGACGCCGACATGCACTGCGTCACCGGATGGACCACGCTCGACAACACCTGGCAGGGTGTGTCGTTCCGAACGATCGTCGAACGAGCGGGGCCGGCCCCCACGGCCGCGTGGGTGATCGCCGAGTGCAGCCACGGCTACACCTCTGACCTCTCGCTCGAGGCGATGAGCGATGACGACGTGCTGCTCGCCTGGCGCAACCACGGTGAGGACCTCACGCCCGAGCACGGCTGGCCGCTGCGGCTGGTCGTGCCGAAACGCTACGCCTGGAAGAGCGCCAAGTGGCTCACGGGCCTGCGATTCAGCGACAGGAACGAGCGAGGGTTCTGGGAGCAGCGCGGCTACCACGTGCACGGCGAGCCGTTCGCGGAGGAGCGCTACAGCTACCAGGAGGGCCCGAGGGCCGAGTTCCAGCCCTGAGCCAGGCGCGTCAACCGGCCGCCAGCCGGCGGAGCCGCTCGATCTGGGCAGCGTGCGACCGTGCATCGCCCGGCGTCTCGAGCACGAACGGCCACGCCGCCGCCTCCGGCCGCGCGAGGATCGCGCGCCAGCCTTCCTCGCCGATCAGCCCCTCGCCGATGGGCGCATGCCGGTCGCGACGATCGCCACGTGCGAACTCGGAGTCGTTGGCATGCACGAGCGCGACACGGTCGGTGAGGCCATGCTCCGCGAGCTCGGCGAACATCGCGTCGACCCCGGCCGGATCGTCGAGCGCGTACCCGGCCGCGAAGAGATGGCAGATGTCGAGGCAGATGCCCACGCCGGTATCACCGACCTGCTCGAGCAGATCGGCGGCGTCGGCGATCGTGGAGGCGACCGCCCCCTTCGTGCCGGCCATGAGCTCCACGAGCGGATGGACGTGCTCGGAGGCCGACGCCACCAGGCGCAGGCTGTCGGCGGCCTTGCGACGGGCCTCGGCCGGCTCGCCGCCTCCACCGGCGCCCGAGTGCAGCACGAACAGGTCGACGCCGAGGCGGTCGCACGCCCGGGCCGTCTCCAGGGCGAGCGACCGTGACCTCGCGAGGAACGCGGGGTTCGGCGACGCGACGTTCACGAGGTAAGGGGCGTGCGCGGCGAGGGGTGTGAGCCCGCTCTGCGACCACCCCTCACGGAACATCGACACGCCGCTCATCCGTGAACGACGGCGCGGCCCATGCCCGCGGGTTCGACAGGAAGATCTGCGCGCAGTCGGCACCACGTTGCCGGCACTCCTCGACGAGGCCGCTCGTGACCTCGGACCCCCGGCGCACGTGTGCGCCGAACCTCACGCGACGTACAGGGTGACGCCGTCACCGGCCGAGACGGTGGTGCCGGGAGGCGGGCTCTGGCTGATCACGAGCGAGCCGGTGGTGTTGGGAACGATGAAGAACGAGACCTCGAGCCCGTAGGATCGAGCCTTGGCCTCGGCGTCGGTCTTGGACATGCCGATGAAGCTCGGCAGCGGGAAGCGCTCCGGTCCTCGGGAGATGGTGAGGGTCACCTCCGACTCGTACGGCGCCTGCCGGCCGGCCTTCGGGCTCACACCGATCACCGATCCTCGGTCGATCGTGTTCGAGAACTCCTGCTCGATCGTGACCGAGAACCCGTCCGCTCGGAGGAGGTCGGCGGCTTCGCGTTCGCTCAACCCCGTCACCTTCGGGATCTCGACCGGCGCATGACCCTTGCTCACGATCAGCTCGACGGTGCTGTCTGCGGGAACCATGCCCGTTTGCACCTGGTCGATCACGCTTCCTTCGGGGATCGTGTCGTGGAACCGTCGCTTCGCGACCGCCGCCCCGAGCTCAACCCGGGCGAGCCGTTCGGTCGCGCGTTCGAGCGTGAGCCCGGCGACGTCGGGAGCCTCGACCGGTGGCGGGCCGAGCGAGGGCACGACGGTGACGGTCTCGCCCTGTTCGAGCGAGGTGCCCGGCTCGGGCTGCACACGGATCACTCGGCCTTCTGCGACCCGTTCGGAGCGCTGGCCCTCGCCGATCCGCACGGTGAACCCGGCCTCTGCGAGCCGATCGCGCGCCGCCTCGACGGTCAGGCCCGCGATGAGGGGAACGTCGGCACGGTGGGGCACCAGGTAGGTCCAGGCGCCCCATGCGCAGGCGGCCAGGGCGGCGACCACGGCCAGCACGCCCAGCCGTCGCCGCCACCGGCGGCCGGAGCCGCGCTCCACGCGCGAGATCGTGGCGGTCGTGGTGTCGATCTCGTGCCGCTCGGTCAGGTCGCCGAGCAGCACGACGCTGGTGGCGCCCGGCGTCGTCGCGTTGCGCGAGCGGCGGGGTGCCGACGAGCGATGCGAGCGACCGCGCGGCCGGCAGCGACGGCGTGAGGGCCTCGAGGTCTCGGCGCATCTCGAGCGCCGACTCCGGCCGCATCTCACGGTCGCGATCGGCCGCGCTCGCGACGAAGCCGTCGAGCTCGGGGGGATCGAGTTCACGGTGGCGCTCGGCATCGGCACCCGCCCCGATAGGTGCTTGTACGCGATCGCCATCGCGGTCTCGCCGGTGAACGGCAGCGCGCCGGTCAGCAGCTCGTAGCTCACGATGCCCAAGGAGTAGAGGTCGCTGCGAGGGTCGGCCGGCTCCCCGCGGATCTGCTCGGGGGCGAGGTACTGCACCGTACCGGTCACGGTGCCGGCCTGGGTCTGGCGGCCTTCCGCGTAGGCGCGTGCGAGGCCGAAGTCGGCCACCTTCACGACGCCGTCGGCGGTCACCAAGATGTTCTCGGGCTTCACGTCGCGGTGCACGATGCCCTGCCGATGAGCGTGCTCGAGCGCCAGCAGCGTCTGACGGACGACCTCGGCGGCCAGCGCGGGCTCGAGCCGGCCCTCGTGGTTCAGCACGGCGCGCATGCTCTGGCCGCGCACGTGTTCCATCACCATGTAGTAGATGCCGTCGACCGAGCCCCAGTCGAACACGGCCACGATGTTGGCGTGCGACAGACCCGCGGCGGCTCGAGCCTCGGTGCGGAAGCGGTCGACGAACGCCTGGTCGCCGGCGAGCGACCGATGCAGCACCTTGATGGCGACCTCGCGGGCCAGCACGGTGTCGCGAGCGCGGAAGACCTCGCCCATGCCGCCCGACGCGATGCGCTCCACGATGGCGTAGCGCCCGTCGAGGGTGACGAGCGCATGGCCCTCACGCGCGCTCGGGAGGGGCCGGCTGCGCGATACTCCTGGACGTGATGCCCTCCTGCAGTTCGGGGAAGCGCTCGCTCGCAGGAGCGCCATGTCACGGGCGTCCCCACGCCGATCATGGGCGCCGGGGCGTCCCGCGCGGAATCTTATAGCCGGAAAGGGGCTGCATCGTGGAGGTTCGGCCAACTGCATCGCCGAGGCATCGGGCCGAGATCGGGGCCGAGCTCGACCGCATCGAAGGCGCCGTCGGCCGGGGTGAGCGCGACCTCGCCGCGCTCGGCTTCTGGAGACTCGTGAAGCAGGTGAAACTCGATCGGGCACTGGTCGAGGCGCACGCCGATCAGATCGGCCGCATCGACGGGGCTGCGTTCCGTGCGGGCGTGAGCCTGCGGGCGCCCGTCTGGGTCGGCAACGGTGTCCTGATGCTCGGCACCGTGGTCGGCGCGGTCGCGGTGGGCGCCGCGTTCGTCTGGCAGACCCAGCTGTGGAAGGGTATCGCCCTCGTGGCTGCGGGGGCGATCTGGAGCGTCTCCGTGCACTCTCCCATGCACTGGCTCGTCGGCTACATCGTGGGCATCCGCTTCACCGACTACTTCCTGGGGGGACCCCCACCCCCGAGGCCCGGGCTGAAGTCCGACTACGGCACGTACCTGCGGGCCGACGCCGGATTCCCGGGCGTGGATGCATGCGTCGGGTGCGGTCGCGACCAAGCTCGCTCCGTTCGCCGCCCTCGGCTTCTGGCCTGCGTCGAACGCACCCTGGTGGTCGGCGGCGGCCCTCGTGGCGATCGGCCTCGTCCAGATCGTGACCGACATCGCGTTGAGCACCACGTCGAGCGACTGGAAGAAGTTCCTGCGGGAGAAGGCCATCGCCCGAGAGCGCCGCGCGGCGCTGACGCGCGCATCGAGCTCCGCCGAGCACGCGCGGGTCACGCGGCGGTTCGCAGCTGGCAGGCACGGCGCCGTCCGTGCCGGTGGAGCCTGCCGACGATGGGACGCACCGCTAGGTGGGCGCCGTCGACCTCGTGGCCGTCGGCGACGTGATGCTCGACGTCCGTGTCGATGCCGAGACGCTCAAGGGCGGAGGAGACGTGCACGGACGGGTGCTGCTGCAACCCGGCGGCACGTCTGCCAACGCGGCGGTGTGGGCAGCGTGGGCGGGGGCGTCCTCACGCGTGGTCGGCCGGGTCGGCGACGACCTCGCGGGACGCTCGGTCTGCGGCGCCCTCGCCGAGCACGGGGTGGACGCCGCGGTCACGGTGGATCCCGAGGCTCCGACCGGCACGATGCTCGTCGTGCACGAGCCCGGGGAACGATCGATGGTCGCCGACCGTGGTGCCAACGCCCGCCTGGCCCCCGGCGACCTGCCCGAGACGATCGAGGCGGGCGCCGTGCTGGTCTCGGGCTACCTCCTGCTGCAGGAACCGGGCCACGACGCAGCCCTGGCCGTGCTGGCCCGCTCGGCGGCACCGTGGGTGGCGGTCGACGCCGCGTCGTGGCCGCTGGTCGAAGCCTTCGGCGCCGACCGCTTCTTCGAGGAGACGGCCGGCGCGACCGCGCTGTTCGCCAACGAGCGGGAAGCCGAGGTGCTCACGGCGCGCACCGGGGTCGACTCGGCGGCCCGGCTCGGCGAGCGCTACCGGCTCGCCGCGGTGAAGATGGACCGGCGTGGGGCGGCGATCTGTGTCGACGGCCTGGTGTCGATCGCGCCCGCCGAACCGGTGGTCGAGGTCGATCCCACAGGTGCCGGTGACGCGTTCGACGGCGTGCTGCTCGCGCGGCTCGCCCGCGGCGACGACCCGAAGGAGGCGCTCGCGCAGGCGTGCCATGCGGGTGCCGTGGTGGCGGCGAGCACCGAGGTCTGGCCGGAGCCGATGGTGCGTCGTGCCTGAGCGGTTCGTGATCACCGATGAGGTGCGCGATGGCCTGGCACACCACGCCGGTGTCGTCGCGCTCGAGACCTCCGTGATCGGCCAGGGCCTGCCCTCACCGCGCAACGCCGAGTGCGTACGCCGCATGACCGAGGCGGTCCGCGCGGCAGGGGCGCTTCCCGCCTGGATCGGTGTCGTCGACGGCAGCGTGACCGTCGGACTCGGCGAGCGAGCGCTCGGGCGGTTCTGCGAGCCGAGCGCCACGACGAAGGTCGCACGCCGCGACGTGCCGATGGCGGTCGCCGATCGCGCGCTCGGCGCGACGACCGTGAGCGCGACGATCTGGGCCGCGTCCACGGCCGGGGTGCGGGTCGGTGCGACGGGAGGCATCGGAGGCGTGCACCTCGGTGGCGGCGACGTCAGCGCCGACCTGCTCGAGCTCGCGCGCACGCCGGGCCTGCTCGTCTGCTCGGGGCCGAAGTCGATCGTGGACCCGGTGGCGACCGCCGATCGGCTGGAGGAGCTCGGCGTGTCGGTCGTGGGCTACGGCGTCGACCGGTTGCCGTTCTTCCTCGCGACGGCGTCCTCGGTCGAGTTGGAGCACAGGCTCGAGACGCCCTCGCAGGCCGCCGGCATGCTCGCCTCGGCGCTGGCGCTCGGCGTCGGATCGACGCTCGTCGTGGCCAACCCGGTGCCGGCTGCATCGGCCCTGCTCTCAGGTGAGGTGGATCGCGCCGCCCACGAGGCCGAGCGCCTCGCCGACGAGGCCGGCATCTCTGGCAAGGAACGCACGCCCTTCCTGCTCGGGGCGCTCGCCGAGCTCACCGACGGACGCAGCCTCGAAGCGAACCTCGAGCTGCTGGAGAGCAACGCACGGCTCGCGGGCGAGATCGCTGCCGCCCATGCGAGCGAACACGGCCCGCGATGAGTGGGCCGGCGGTGGCTGGGCACCCCACGCATCGCGCGGCCCTCGCGGCCGGGGCCGCCGGTCCCATCGGGTTCGTCGTCGTGACGTTCGTGCTCGCCGCCCTTCGCGGTGACGTGATCGAGCGCCAGGGGTGGGTGAGCTGGCCGAGCAGCATGGCCCTCGGGGGTGTGCCCGGCGTGCCGATGATCGCGACCTTCCTGCGCGCTGGGCTCGTGCTACCTGGCGTTCTCGCTCGGTGCGCTCCGGCCCGCTGCGATCTCGAGACTCGCCGTCGTGGGCTACCTCGTGACGGCGAGCGGCGACCTGCTCCTCGCGTTCCCGACCGACGCGGTGGGCCGGCCCGTCTCGTGGCACGGGGCGCTGCACGTGACGGGTGTCGTCGTGGCGACCGTCGGCACCCTGCTCGTGTCGGCGGGGCTCCTTGCGGCGACCAGGGGTCGGGTCGCCTGGCGTGCGCTCCGTCCGGCCGCGGCTGTGCTCGCCGTGGCCACCGTGGTCGGCATCGCCGGCGGGTTCGACGTGGCCTGGGCGAAGGTCGTCTACGTCGTTGGCATCACGCTTCCTGCGGCGGTGGTGCCCTGGTGCCTGCGACGCGCAGCCCGCGACCGGCGCGCGGGTGCGGTCGGCGACGAGGTGCTCACCTGAGCCAGGTCTTGCCGATCGCCTTCGAGAAGTTCCACGCGTACCGCATGCTCTTGGGCTTCTTCGATTCGCCCCCGCGACGCGTGAGGAACGTCACCGGCACCTCGAGGATGCGAGCGCGCTGACGGAGCGCCTCGATCGTGACCTCCGACGTCCAGAACTGATCCTGCACGAGGATCAGCTTGCGGAGCGTCTCGGCGCGGGTCGCCCGATAGCCGCTGGAGATGTCGGTGATGCGCTGGCCCGTGAGGATCGTGACGAGCCAGGAGAAGAAGTGCACGCCGGCGTGGCGCAGGAAGCCGCCCCCCCGCTCGAAGTCGCCGAGCATGCGCGAGCCGTTCACGTGGTCGGCGCGATCCTCGACGATCGGCGCGATCAGGATCGGGATCTCCTCGGGGAGATGCTGTCCGTCCGCATCGAGTGTGACCACGATGTCGGCACCGAGCTGCAGGGCGATGTCGTAGCCCACGCGCAGCGCCATGCCACCGCCTCGTCGGATCGGCAGACGAGCCGGTGAGGGCACCGGCCACGTGCGCTGCATCGGCTGTGCCGTCGTCGGAGTGATCGTCGATCACGATCGGCACGACGTGGTATCCGGTGACCTCCTTGGGCATCGCCTCGATGACCGCGCCGACGTTCTCGGCCTCGTTGAAGGCCGGGCTGATCGTGATCACCGTGGGGCCCGCCGGCACGCGGCGCTCGGCATCGGCCCAGTCGAAGCGCTCCACCGCGAGTGCCTCGACGAGCTGGCGGATGGCTCGTCCGCTCCGGTCGGAGTGTCCCTGCAGACGGAACAGCATGAGGAACAGCACCACGACGGCGCCGAGCAGCACGCCGATGAGCCGGCCATTGTTGCCCGCCTGGAAGTTGAACGTGCGGAAGACCGGATCGAACAGGCTCGGCGCGGCGGCGAGCAACACCACGGCGACCGTGGCCAGGAACGCTGTGAACACGCTGAGGCGGCTGATGTTGCGACGCTGATAGGACCTCGCCGCGGCGACGAAGAACGCGACCCCGGCGATGCCGGCGATCAGCCGGAGGGGCCACATGGTGTCAGCGCGCCGCTGCGCCGGCGACCCAGCGGTCGCGAGGAAGGATGTGGTCGGCGATGACGCGGTCCTTGTGGCGTTCGATCTCGGCGAACATCGACTCGATCAGCGTCTCCGAGAGCAGGTGGGGCTCCAGGCCAAGGTCGAGCAGCTTCGTGTGCGCCGGGTTGTAGTAGTGCTCCTCCAGCTCGAAGCGAGGGTTGTCGATGGGCTCGATCGTCACGTCGAGACCGATCTGGGCACCGGCCTTCTGCACCAGTTCCGCGAGCTCCAGGATCGAGAAGGACTCGGTGAACTGGTTGTACACGCGCATCTCGCCCCGATCGGCCGGGTTCATCACCGCGAGCTCGATGCAGCGCAGGGTGTCGACGATGTTGAGGTAGCCACGGGTCTGCCCTCCCGTGCCGTAGACGGTGAGGGGGTGGCCGATCACCGCCTGCAGGCAGAATCGGTTGAGCGCCGTGCCGAACACGTCGTCGTAGTCGAACCGGGTGAGCAGACGGTCGTCGAGCTGTGTCTCGTCGGTGTGCGTGCCGTAGACGACGCCTTGATTCAGGTCGGTGGCGCGCATGCCCCACACGCGGCAGGCGAAGTGGATGTTGTGCGAGTCGTGCACCTTCGACAGGTGGTACATCGAACCGGGCAGCTTCGGGAACGGAAGCGTGTCACGCCGTCCCTTGTGGTCGATCTCGATGTACCCCTCCTCGATGTCGATGTTCGGGGTGCCGTACTCACCCATCGTGCCGAGCTTCACGAGGTGCGCCTCGGGGGTGATGTCGCGGATCGCGTAGATCACGTTCAGCGTGTTCACGACGTTGTTCGTCTGCGTGAACACGGCGTGGTCACGATCCTTCATGGAATACGGAGCGCTCGGCATCTCGCCGTAGTGCACGACCGCCTCGGGCCGGAACCCGGTGAACAGGCCCTCGGTCACGGTCCAATCGGTCAGGTCGCCCTCGGTGAAGCCGATGTCGCCGCCGTGCACGTCCTTCCACGCCCCGACCCGTTCGGCGAGCCCGGCCGCGATCGGCGTGAGCGAGTCCGAGCCGGCCTCGCGGTGGGCGGTCCGCCGCAGGTAGTTGTCGACCACGTGCACCTCGTGGCCGAGCGCGGAGAACCGCATCGCGGTGGGCCATCCGAGGTAGCCGTCTCCGCCCAGGATCAGGATGCGCATGTCGTTCCTTTCGAGAGGGATCGCTGCCGAGAAGTCGCCCGATCGTACCAATCGGTCGCGCGGCTCGATACGGCACGACGCCCGATCGCCGCAGGTCAGCGGGCACGTCGGAACGCGGCGCCACCGGCATTCAGGTCAAGCCGGCCAGCGCCTCGACCACACGGTCGACCTCGTCGTGCGAGTGGTAGTGGCAGAAGCCCACCCGCACCGCGCCGCCCGACTCGAGCAGCCCGAGCCGCTCGAAGAGCTCGATCGCGTAGTAGTGCCCGTCCCACGTGAAGATGCCGCCCGCTGCGAGAGCCTTCGCGGTGTCGCGAGGGTGCTGATCGGCCACCCTCAGCGCGAACGTCGGCGTGCGTTCGTCGAGACGGCCGACATCGTCGATGCCGTACAGGCGTACCCCGTCGATCGACGAGACCCCCTCGAGGAAGTGTCGAGCGAGGTCGCGCTCGTACGCTCCGATCGCCTCGAACGCGGCCACGATCGCTGCCCGCCTGGCGCTCGCGCCACCGTGGGGCTCGGGCGCGCGGACCGCTCGCGGTCCCGATCCCCGCGAGGTAGTCCACGGCCGCGGTGAATCCCGCCATGGCTTCGTGGTCCTGCGTACCCGTCTCCCAGCGCTCGGGAGCGTCGTACCGCTCCGCCGGCCGCACACGGTAGGCGTCCCAGCACGTCGAGCACCTCCGGGGTGGCGGCCACCATGCCCAGGTGGGGTCCGAAGACCTTGTACGGCGACACGGTGACGATGTCGGCGCCGAGGGAGCCGAGGTCGATCGCCCGATGCTGGGCGACGTGCACGCCGTCGACGACCACCACCGCGCCCGCCGCTTTCGCCCGCCCGACCAGGTCCGCCGCCGGCGTGACGGTGCCGACGGCGTTCGACGCGAGGGTGAAGGCAACGAGCTTCGGCTCGAATCGGAGTGCCGCGTCGAACGAGTCGAGGTCGAGGGTCGCGTCGTCGGGCCTGATGTCGACCCAGGTCACGGTGGCGCCCGCGTCGCGCGCCGCCAGCACCCAGGGACGCACGTTCGCATCGTGGTCGAGACGTGTCACCACCACGTGGTCACCCGGTCCGATCGTGCGCGCGAATGACCGCGCCAAGTGCATGAGCAGCGAGGTCGAGTTCGCTCCGAACACGATGCGACGAGGGTCGGTGCCGACGAGATCGGCCCCGGCCCGCCTGGCGGCGGCGACCGTCTCCGCGAGCTCCTCGCTCGCCGCGAAGATCCCGTCCATGTTCGAGATGCCTCGACGGTAGTGGCCGGTCACCGCCTCGATCACGGAGTCGGGTACCTGCGAGCCTCCTGGGGCGTCGGCGTAGACCACCGGTCGCCCGTCCTGCGTTCGTGCCAGTGCGGGGAACCGAGACCGCAACACCGAGAGGTCGCGAGCGTGCGTCATCGCCCTAGGGTGGCGGGGCGAAGGCCGCGCGACAACCGGAGGGACGCCCGGCGAGGGCGCGATCCTCCGGTCGTCGGTCGCCGCCCCTATGCCGCGCGGTTGAGCTCACCGCGCAGGACGTCAGCGGTGAGCGCTTCCCGACGAGCACGCAGGTCCAGGTAGAGCAGCACGCTCACGATCGCGGCGAACGGTGCCGTGATGATCTGCGCGATGGCCTGGAAGATCCACGCGAGGAACCAGTTGTCGCCGCCGATCGCGCCGATGATGCCGCCGACCACGGCCCCGATGATGGCCGCCACGATGATCACGCCGACCGCGTGCCAGAAGAACCCCTTCACCAGGTTCCACGAACGGCTCATCGCTTCGGTGCCACGGAGGTTCTCGACCACCAGCGCGGGGATCGACACCGAGAACATCACGAGGAAGATCAATCCCGGGATGATCAACAGGATGAATCCACCGATCACCGCGAGTCCGACCAGGATGGAGATCAGCAGGACGCTCCCGAACCGGGCGAAGCCCCATTTGTACGACGCGTCGATGTCGACCGGGTCGCCGATGCTGCCGAGAGCCGCGCCACGCATGAGCGCCGCCTGGAGCACGGCGTTGATGACGACGGCGATCAGTGCGCCGACGAGCGCGACGAGGATCGCGGCGCCAGCTGCCCGGGGACTGACGGTCTCGAACGTCTCGCCGAGGACCGTCACCGTTTCGGTGTCGGGAGCGAAGACCACGCCTTCGATGAACGCGCCGATGAACGACAGTGGCACGACGACGATCGCGACGATCAAGAGCAGGCCCGCCGCATTGGACTTATAGATCTCGAACGCCGTGCTGAGGATCTCCCCGATCCCTCGCTGGGGCAGGCCTGGCCCGCCTCCCGTTCCTCCTGCGCCGCCGGGTGGGGGTGGAGGCGGGGGAGGAGGATTCGTGAAACCACCGGAGCTGTCCATGTGATGCCGTCCCCCTTCGTCGGTGACCCAACGGCGGCATCCTACGTCTCCGTCCGGGGACGTGTGGGACGGTTGTGGACCGGACCCCACGAGCTGTCGGGCCGCCACGACGACCAGTCATCGTCGAACGGTGGCCGTCGGCGCATCACGTGCTCGATCGCTCGTTCCCCTGACGAGCGGATCTCCAGCGCCTCGGACTCGGTCAGCAGGCCCCGCGTCACCGCCTCCGCGAGCTCGTGCTCGTCCTTCCACTCGTGGGTGTCGAGCGCGGGGGGGATGCGCACGTCGAGGAACCAGTCGGTGTACTCGAAGGTGCCGGGCTCGGCGGGGCGCAACGGCGACTGGATGTTCACGTAGTAGCCGCGGAACTCCCATCGGGTGGTCCACGACAGCAGCACGGCGTAGGCGTGTCTCGGCGAATGCGAACGACAGCACGGGTCGGTCGCGCACCACGGTCTCCAGCTCCCACGGCCCCTCGTGGAAGCGCACCTCGCCGTGGTCGCGAGGATCGTTGAGGAATCGCGAGCCCGGCGCGAGATAGAACGCCTGGTACCGCCCCGGTACGTCGCGCACCACCCGCACCAGGCGCTCGGCGAGCACGCGGCCGCGCCAGACCTCGCGCAGGGTGACGATCTCGCCGGTGATCAGCCGAGGCGTTCGGCGAGCGCCGTGATGATGCGCTCCGCCGCCCAGTCGAGGTCCTCCTGCGTCACGCAGAGCGGGGGAGCGAGGCGCACCGTGGTCTCGTGCGTGTCCTTCGCGAGCACGCCCATCTCCATCAGCCGCTCGCACACCGCTCGGGCCGGCGCGGCCTCGGGTGTGAGCTCGACGCCGATCCACAATCCCTTGCCACGCACCTCCACCACCGCCCCCGCCGGCGCGTCGGTCCGAAGGCGCTCGATCAGCGCCGTGCCGAGCTCGTCGGAGCGCCGTTGGTACTCGCCCGTGTTCAGGAGCCGCAGCACCTCGATACCGATCGCGCACGCGAGCGGATTGCCGCCGAACGTGGAGCCGTGCTCGCCCGGGCGGAACACCCCCAGCACATCGCGCCTCGACACGACCGCCGAGATCGGCACGATGCCGCCCCCGAGCGCCTTGCCGACCACGTAGACGTCGGGCGTGACGCCCTCGTGCTCGCAGGCGAACGTGCGTCCGGTCCGTCCGAGTCCCGACTGGATCTCGTCGGCGATCAGCAAGACACCGTGCTCGTCGCAGAGCTCGCGAGCGCGGCGCAGGTACCCCTCGGGCGGCACGATGACCCCGGCCTCACCCTGGATCGGCTCGACCAGGAACGCCACGACGTCGGGATCGGCGAGCGCCGCCTCGAGCGCGGCGCCGTCACCGTAAGGAACGGACACGAATCCAGGCGTGAACGGCCCGAACCCTCCCCTGGCGCTCGGGTCGGTCGAGAAGCTCACGATCGTGATCGTGCGCCCGTGGAAGTTGCCCTCGCAGGTCACGATCTTCGCGCGGTCCTCGGCAACGCCCTTGACGTCGTAGCCCCAGCGACGCGCGGTCTTCACGGCGGTCTCGATAGCCTCGGCCCCGGAGTTCATCGGCAGCACCATGTCCATGCCGCAGAGCTCCGCGAGTCCCTTGCAGAACGTGCCCCATCCGGTCGTTGTGGAACGCGCGGCTCGTGAGCGTCACGCGATCGAGCTGCGCATGCGCGGCTGCGATCAGGTCGGGATGACGATGACCGAAGTTCAGTGCGGAATAGGCGGCGAGCATGTCGAGGTAGCGCGTGCCCTCGACGTCGGTGACCCACGCGCCCTCCGCATCGGCGACGACGATCGGCAGCGGATGATAGTTGTGCGCCGAGTAGCGCTCGACGAGCGCGATGTGGTCGTCGGTCGAGCCAGGCGCGTCATCTATGCCCGGCGTGGCGGGGGAGAGCTGTCCGCCGGCATCGGCCACCGTGGTCATCGAACCCCTCTCGCGCTCGTGCGGATCGCGCCCGCACGAGCGCTCGAAGGGATGATACGGCGTCGCCAGTCTGCGCAGACCCTCACCTCGCCTTGACTTCTGTCGGAGCCCGAGCGTAGATTCTCACCTCACTCGAACACATGTTCGAGACTCTCTGTGAGGTCCGTCACGGTGACGAAGCGATTCGACGAGGAGATCAGGGTCGAGCGTGATACCGGCATGCCCAGTGCCTTCGAGTGGCGGGGCAAGCGCTACGAGGTCGCCGACGTGATCGGCCGGTGGAGGATCGAAGGCCGCTGGTGGTCCGACGGGCGCGACCGTGAGTACTGGCGTGTCGAAGCTCGTGGCGGCGCCGTCTGGGACCTCTACTTCGACCGCGTCAGAGACCTCTGGCACATGGAACGCCTGTGGGACTAATCTCGTGTGGAGTAGCTATGAGGAGGTAGATGGTGATGAAGCTGTTCACGATCCGTCTCGAGCCACGCCAGTGGGAACGGTTGAAGGCAGCGGCGCAACGTGAGGAAGTGAGTCGGAGCGAGATCGTTCGACGTCTGATCGAGCGCGAACGGGAACCGCGACGACGACCCCCAGTGCGCTAGAGCAAGGGTGCGTCATCGGCGGGGCGTATTCTTCGGCGCACCCTCGAACGGAGCTCGCTTGGCCACGAAGACCAAGAAGAAGAACAACGGCAACGGCGCCACCCTCGGGTTCGAGGCCACGCTGTGGGCCGCGGCCGACAAGCTCCGCGGCCACATGGATGCTGCCGAGTACAAGCACGTCGTGCTCGGTCTCATCTCCCCGAAGTACATCTCCGACGCGTTCGACGCCCGTCATGAAGAGCTGGCCGCCGATCCATCGCCGACCCCGAACACGGCGGCTCGTACACAGTGAAGATCTACGAACGTCAAGGCGAGATCGTCTCCGACGACGGCGAACGACGATCGAGCATTTTGCTTAAGCCCGACAGCACCGATCCCCGCTTCGGCCCGCTCGTGCTCGCTCCGCCGGTCGAGGAGCAGATTTCTGTCGTGGGCGAACTCGTGTCGGTACTCAGGTAGGAGGCGACATGGCCAGCAGGGCACATCGATCGTTCAACAAGACGATGAAGCGCGTGGATGGTCTCGTCGCCCTGCATCCGGTCATTCATGGCTCGCCCGGCCAGCGCAGCACGTCTCTGACGTCCTCAGGGGAGCATTGGTTCTGGCGATGGCAGGTCTCGATGCCCTGGTGCTCGACTCCATTGCAGAAGTCGTCCCCGAGCTAGCGCGACGCGGGGAGCTCGGATCGACTGTTCAGAAGTGGGTTCGAGATGATCCCGAGCAGGTGCTGAGTTGTTTCGCTGCCTCGGATCCAAATGAAGCTCTCGGTGTTATGTGCCGAGATCATCTTGGGCATCAGACTTTCCAGCGTTCTGCTGCAATCGAAGGCGTGCTTCGCGACGTCATCGGAGTAAACGGACTATGGGAAGAGGCGGCGAAGGCTCTCGCTAAGCAGGGGAGAGTGATGAAGCCAGCAGAAATTGCTGCCAGCCTTGATGTCTTCGTGAAACGCCGCAACCGGATCGCCCATTCGGGAGACGCCAAGGAGGGGTCGACTGCCACCGCACCCATCAGGCGTCGGTTCGTGGTTGAGGCAGTCGTGACAACACGAGCGGTGGGCCAGGCCGTGGTGAAGTTGGTCGCGGCGAGGACAAAGTGATTCGCATCTAGACGTGGGCGCTCTCGCTCTCTAGACTCGAACACTTGTTCGATTCTGGGGAAGTGGAGCTTTGCCATTGAGGAACACCCGCGTGTCTCAAGGCCCATTCGTGCATCTCGACGTGCGGTCGTGCTTCTCCCTGAAGGAAGGCGCGTTCACACCGGAGCAGCTCGCCGCCCAGGTAGCGGTGTTCGCGCCGACCTCGGGCTCGGACCCACCGGCCGTGGCGATGACCGACCGCGACGGGCTCTACGGAGCCGCGCGGTTCGTACGAGCGTGCGAGTCCCAGGGCGTGCGTCCGATCCTGGGCGCCTCGCTCACGGTGCGGGCGAGCACACCGCCGCCGGGAGATGCGCACGTCGTGGTGCTCGCCACCGACGACACCGGCTATGCGAACCTCTGCCGGCTGATCACCGACGCGCACATGCTCGGCGAGCGCGGCGACCCCTGGGTCGATCCGCTCCAGGTCTGCGCGCACGCAACGGGGCTCGTCGCGATCGCCGGCCCCCGCTCGCACCCGGGGCGGGCGGCCACGCAAGGCCGCGTCGATCACGCCGCGAAGCTGCTCGCCCCCTTCCGTGAGGCGTTCGGTCGCGAGCGTCTCTTCATCGGCGTCGAGCACCGGCTCGAGCGCGAGTCCAACGACGAGGTCCGGGCGATGCTGCGTCTGGCCGAGCGAGCCGGCGTCGGCGCCGTCGCGACCAACCCCGTGCGCTACCTCGATCCCAGCGATGCGTTCGTGGCCGACGTGCTCGAGTGCATGCGGCGCCTGGTGCCGCTTGCAGACACGAACGTCACGCGCCGCAACGCGGAGGGCTGGTTGAAGCCGCCCGCCGAGATGCGCGCGCTGTTCCGTGAGCGCCCGGACCTGTGCGACGCGACCCTGACCGTCGCCGACATGTGCCGCTACGACCTCGGGCTCGGGCGTATCCACTTCCCCGACTTCCCGACGCCCGGCAACCGCAGCGCCGACGCGGTGCTCGCGGAGCGGTGCTGGCGGGGCGTGCACGAGCGGGGCCTCCCCGAGACCGAAGCGCTCCGCGAGCGGCTGCACCACGAGCTCTCGATGATCCGGCGCATGGGGTTCGCGGCGTACTTCCTCACCGTGGCCGACATCGTCGCCGACGTGAAGGCGATGGGCATCAGGGCGGCGTGCCGGGGGAGCGCCGCCGGCTCGCTCGTGTGCTACCTCACCGGCATCTCCGACGTCGACGCGCTCCGCCACGACCTGTCGTTCGAGCGGTTCATGAACCCGATGCGCACGGACCTTCCCGACATCGACATCGACGTCGAGTCCGCGCGGCGCGAGGACGTCTACGACATGATCCTCAGCCGCCACGGTGAAGAGCGAGCCGGCTGCGTCGCGATGGTCGACACCTACCGCGCTCGCTCGGCGATCCGCGAGGTGGGCAAGGCGCTCGGCCTTCCCGAGGTGGAAGTCGGCACGGTCGCGAAGTCGTTCCCCCACATCTCCGCCCGCCACCTGCGCGAGGCGATCGACCGCCTGCCCGAGCTGGCGGGCATCAACCTGCGCTTCGAGCAGATGGAACGCCTGATCGGCGTGGCCGAGAAGCTCGCCGGCTTCCCTCGCCACGTCGCGCTGCATCCGTGCGGCATCGTGCTCGCCTCGCACGACCTGGTGCAGCGCGTGCCGCTCGAGCGCAGCGCGAACGGGCACCGCATGATCCAGGCCGACAAGGACGACGTGGAGCTGCTCGGTTACCTGAAGCTCGACATCCTCGGCGTGCGCATGCTGAGCTCGATGCGCCACGCGCTCGACGAGATCGCGCGCACGACTGGGGAGAAGGTCGACCTCGATCACATCGCCCTCGACGACCTCGCCACGTTCGAGACGATCCGCGCCTCCGACACGCTCGGCTGCTTCCAGATCGAGTCGCCCGGTCAACGCGAGCTGCTGCAGAAGCTGCAGCCCGACCGATGGGAAGACCTGATCGTCGACATCTCGCTGTTCCGCCCCGGACCGGTGAAGTCCGACATGATCACGCCGTACCTGCGCCGGCGTTCCGGCATGGAGCGGCCCACCTACATCCACGACGGTCTGCGCGAGCCGTTGCAGGAGACGTTCGGGGTGATCGTCTTCCACGAACAGGTGATCCGCGCGCTCGCGGCGCTCGCGGGCTACACCGAGACCTACGCCGATCACATCCGGCGCCACCTCGACCACGAGGAGTTGCTGCCGGGGTTCGAGGCGGACTTCCTCGACCGAGCCACGGCTCGCGGCGTCGACCGCGAGGCTGCCGAGAAGATCTGGCACGCGGTGACGCAGTTCGCGTCGTTCGGGTTCTGCAAGGCGCACGCGGCCGCGTTCGCGGTGCCCACCTATCAGAGCGCATGGCTGAAGACCCACTACCCGGCGCACCTGGTGGCAGGGCTGCTCACGCACGACCCGGGCATGTACCCGCGGCGCCTGATCGTCGAAGACGCGCGGCAGCACGCCATCCCGATCCTCCCGCTCGATGTCAACGCGAGCGAACCCGACTACGTGGTGGAGGCAGTCGAACGGGGATTCGGGGAGCTCGAGGAGCGAGCGACAGCGAGCGTTGCCCCCCGATGGGGTGTCAGGCTCGCGCTCCAGGACGTGCACGGCATCAGCGATGCCGAGATACGCTCGATCATGACGGCGCGGGCCGAGCGGGCCTTCCGCGACGTGGGGGACTTCATGCGGCGCACCACCGTGAGCCGCCCGGTGACCGAGGCGCTCGCGCACGCGGGCGCGTTCGATGCGTTGGAGCCTGCCCGCCGTCACCACCTCTACGTTGCGATGACCGCCGAGCCCGAGCGCGAGGGTGATCAGCTCACGCTCACGATGGGCGCAGACCCGGCCGAAGGGCACCGGTTCACGGACTACTCCGACGCCGAGGTGGTGCGCGCCGAGCTCGAGGTGATGGGGCTCGACGCCACGAGGCACATCGTGAGCTTCTTCGAGCCGCTGCTCGACGACCTCGGCGTGACCCGGGCGCGCGACCTGCGACGCACCCGCGGTGGCTCGAAGGTGATCGTGGCCGGCGTGAAGGTCGCCTCGCAGACCCCGGCGATCCGCAGCGGCCAGCGCATCATCTTCCTCACGCTCGACGACGCGACCGGACCGGTCGAGGTCACGGTCTTCGAGTCGGTGCAGCCGAAGGTGGTGAAGACCGTCTTGCACGGGTACGCGCTGGCGGTCGCGGGCGAGCTGCGGCGAACGGGGGTGGGTGGGGTCAGCGTCGTCGCCGAGGAGGTCTGGGACCTGTCGGCGCTGCATCGCGCGCGAGGAGAAGGGCAGCTGCTCGAGGCCGTGCGCGGCGAGGTGCGCCTGCCACCGGCGTCGGCGCCCGCCGCCGGCACCGGACCACGCACGCTCTGGCACGCGAGTCCCGGCTCCGCGGGATGATGATGCCATGTCGCCTATGACCACCGGACGCGCGATGCCGAACGAGCGTCCCGCCGAGCCGATCCTGCACGCCGACATCGACGCCTTCTACGCGTCGGTCGAGGTGCTGAAGGATCCGAGCCTCGCCGGCAAGCCGGTGATCGTCGGTGGTGTGGGTGGACGCGGGGTCGTGAGCTCCGCCTCGTACGAGGCCCGCGAGTTCGGCGTGCGATCGGCGATGCCCACGGTGCGGGCTCGCCGCCTGTGTCCCGGCGGCGTGTTCCTGCCGCCCGACTTCGAGGCGTACCAGGCGCACTCGAACCGGTTCCGCGAGGTGCTGCTCGCGCACACGCCGCTCGTGGAACCGATCTCGCTCGACGAGGCCTTCCTCGACGTGGGCGGGGCCACGATGCTGTTCGGCGAGCCGCGCGAGATCGCAGCGCGCATCCGCACGGAGGTCGAGCACGAGGTGGGGGTGACGTGCTCGGTGGGCGTCGCGCCGACGAAGTTCGTCGCGAAGCTCGCGAGCGACCACTGCAAGCCCAACGGCATGCTGGTCGTCGCAGCCGACGGCGTGCTCGGCTTCCTCGAGCCGCTGCCGGTGCGGCGTCTCTGGGGCGTGGGGGAGAAGACCGGCGAGGTGCTCGCGCGCATGGCGGTGCGCACCGTGGGCGACCTCGCCGCCACGCCCGAGTCGATCCTGGCCCGGCTGCTCGGCGAGCAGGGCGCCCGACATCTGCGCCGGCTCTCGCTCGGCATCGACGATCGCGAGGTCGTGCCCTACGAGGCCCCGAAGTCGGTGGGCCACGAGGAGACGTTCGAGCACGACCTCGACGACGACGAGACCCTGCTCCGCGAGCTGCTGGCGCTCTCGGGCAAGGTCGCCTCGCGGCTTCGGGCCGACGGATACCGGGCGCGCACGGTCACGATGAAGGTGCGCCTCGCGACCTTCACCACGCTCACGCGATCGAAGACACTCGCCGACGCAACCGACGTCGGCGCCGACCTGTACCACACGGTCGCCGGCCTCTACCGGGCGCTGCCTGGTCAGCGCCGGCGGGTCCGGCTGCTGGGGGTGCAGGCGAGCGGACTGGTGGCGGCCGGCGCCGAGCAGCTCGCGATGCTGCACGGCGAACGATGGGGCGACGTCGAGCGCGCCGTCGATCGCATCGAGCACCGGTTCGGCCGCGGAGCGGCGATGCCCGCATCGTTGCTGGACCGCGCCCGGCCCCAGCGGGCTCCCGGGGGTCCGGCTCGTGCGGGCCGCGCCGACGGCCGTGGTCGATGACGGCTTCCGGATGGGAGTGGGTTCCCAAGTCGGGCACGCTCCCTATAATCGAGACGTGCCCCTGAGTGAACACGAACAGCGCATCCTCGAGGAGATCGAGCAGCGTCTGGCCGAGGACGACCCCCGCCTCGTCGAGCAGGTGGGCCGCACCGACCTGTACTCCCATCTGGCTCGGCGCATCCGGCTGTCGGCCATCGCGTTCGTGCTCGGGTGCGTGCTGCTCCTGCTGTTCGTGGTCCCCGATGGGGAGCGTTGATCGCGGCGACCGGGTTCGTCACCATGATCGGCTCGGCCCTCCTCATCTACCGCTACCTCGGGCAGCTCGGGCGCGACCAGATCCGCGCGCTGCAGTCCGACGGCGGATCGTTCACCGGCATCATCGGCCGGCTGGCAGCGCGGTTCCGCCCGCCGTCGCGAACCGACGACGACGACGCGTAACGCGTCGCTCGCATAGCCCGTTCGGATGATTCCGCGACCATCGTGACCTCGCGGCTTGCCGCGGTTCCGCGCGCTGTTGTACAACGGTGGCCGCTTCCCCCTTGGCGCGAGACGTCGGTCGATGCAGTGGCGATCTCCGAATCGTGCCGAAGGCGCTGAACCATCGACGACGAGACCGAGGGGGCCCGCTACAGCATGGAGGGATTCACCACCCACCAAGCCTGCAAGTTCACCGGGTGCACGCCTCGACAGCTTCGGTACTGGGACCAGATCGGGCTCGTCCAGCCCACCGTGCAAGGCACGGGGGGGCGGCCGGGGGTACCGCGTCTCTACGCCTTCCGCGACCTCGTGGCGTTGCGCGTCGTGAAGTCGTTGCTCGACGGCGGCATGTCGCTGCAGCGGGTCCGGCGCTCGTGGGAGTTCCTGAACAAGAAGGCGGGCATGGACAAGCATCTGTCCGAGGTGAAACTCGTCACCGACGGACAGAGCATCTTCAAGATCTGCCGGCTCGACGGCGAGGTCATCGACGCCTTGCGCGATGGACAGATGGCCTTCTTCGTCGCGATCGACGACATCGCGAGCAGCGTCGAGACCGACGTGCGGCAGTTCCGCGATGATCGGGAACGGTTCGTGCGGGCGCTGAGGGAAGCTGCGGCGCACACCGTCACAGGAACCGACTGACCTCCGTCAGCGGCGGCGATAGGGTCCGGTGACCCGCTGCTTCCACCCGGCGTCGCGCCGCATGGCCCGCAGGACTGCGTGCGAGGTACGGGTCGCTTCCTCCGCCTGATGCTCGTCGGGCTCGGGCGCCGCGTACGCGGCCGTGGTCGCGAGCACGCTCAGCCGGGTGAGATCGCCGTCGACGGGCGCGCCCGAGCTCGCGACGGCGGCGCGGTACTCCTCGATGGTCTGTCCCTCACGTCTCGGGTAGCCCGAGCTCCGCCGCGCGGTCGGCGAACACGTCGTAGGTGGCGAGGATGAGGCTCCTCGGTACCCGTCGCGCGCGCCGCAGCCGGCGGCGGCGCCTGAGCGCCCTCACGGGTGGCACGAGCGCGAGCGTGATCGCACCGACACCGATGGCGGCGAGCAGGGCGTTGCCCGTGGTGAACGGGCCGCGATCGGGGGCGGCGTTCGCGGTGCCGGAAGCGATGGCGCCGCCGCCCCCGCGTCCGAGACGCCCCTGGGTGAGGTCCGGACGGAGGCCGAGGCCGCCCTCACGGGCTGCCGACGAATTGGCGGCGTTCTCCTGCGTATTCGTGCCGACCGGTGTGCCGCCCGGCCCCCCGGTGCACGGAGGGTCGGGGCAGGGCTGCACGGCGCTGGGGTCGAGGTAGGGGTAGGCGGCGAGGTTCTGACGGTTCGGCGTCGGCTCGAACGGGACCCACCCGTACCGCGGGAAGAGCACCTCGACCCAGGAATGCGCGTTCTCGGTGGTGACCGTGAAGCGCTCGCCCGAGGCGTCGGCCCGGCCCGGCGTGAAGCCGACCGCGAGCCGAGCCGGGATGCCGATGCTCCGGAGCATGATCGCCATCGCGCTCGAGAACTGCTGGCAGAAGCCTCGCTTGCCCTCGGTCAGGAACTCGACCAACGCGTCGTCGCTCGTCGACGCGGGCACCTCGTCGTCGTAGCTGAACCCGCCCGTCCGCGTGAACCGCTCTTGGATCGCGATGACCCGCTCGTAATCGTTCCGGGCGCCGGCCGTCCAACGCAGCGCGATCTCCCTGACCGCCGTGGGCAGGTCGTTCGGGGTGACCGTGTACCGCAGCGTGTCGCTCGCCTCGGGGATCACCTCGGCGCGCAGCTCGTCGGCGGTCGGCCGCACGATGTCGGCGACCGCGCCATAGGTCACGCCCGGCTCGACCCCGGAGCCGAGCGCGATCGATCCTCCCTGCGGATCCCACCGCATGCCGTCGAGCTGCGCGTCGGTCGAGCGGGGGGGATAGGGCAGGGGGAGCCACGGCAGGGCCAGCTCGCTCGTCGTGGTGAACGTCACCTCGGTGGTGCCCGCGGGAGCGGCGACCAGCGGGGTCGACGGCACCAGCGGGGTGTCGGCCACGACGGGCAGCGTCGGAGGCTCCTCGTCGGGACTCCAGACCTGGCCGTCGAAGTTGGGCAGGGCCACCATGCGCCAGTACATGCCGACATCGGCTTGCACCTCGAACACGGGGGTCACCTCGTCGCGCGAGAGGCTCGCCTGCACCGATACCAGCGGATCGATGCGGACCCGGCCGTCGTCGCTCGTGGAGAAGTCGATCACCCCGCGCGATCCGAACCCCGGCATCAGCGCTGGAGCGAGCGCGGCGACCACGACCGCGGCGGTGGCGACGCGGCGCGCGCTGCGCCCGGCCACGACATCGAGCCTCGCGTCACGGCCCGGTGCGGTCCAGACCGGTCCCCAGCCCTGCACGCGACGCATCGCGTCGGCGAACAGCAACGCCGCCGCCGACGCGAGGAACAGCAGGCCGAAGACCGGCCGGACGAGATCTTCGAGGACCGAGTCGGCGAAGCCCACCAACGCCACGGGGGGCAGGAGGGCGAGCAGCGGGCTGCCTGCGCGGAACGCGAGCGCGTGCGAGGCGAACACCGCCGCCCAGGTGCCGGCCATCCCGGCGAGCAACAGCGGGGCCAGTGGTGGCGAGGGAGCGACCTGCACCCTGGCCTGCTCACCGACCCGCCCCGCCGCCTCGACGGCGACGCGGAGGGTCTCGAGTCCGGGCAGGCCGTACCAGGTCGTGTCGGGGAGCACCAGGAGTCCGATCGCGGCGATGAGTGCGATCCCGCTGATGATCGTGGCGAGCACCAGGTTCCGGCGTTCGAGCAGCGACGCGATCACCGCCGAGCCGGCCCCGGCGGCCATCAGTCGCAGGGTGGGTCCGTTGCCTTCGAAGACGCGGCCGAGCGCGACCGCAGCGGCCACCCCGACCAGCACGGTGGCGACGCCGGCGATCAGACGCTGGCTACGAGCGGACGTTCCTTGGGTGCGTGCCATCGTTCCTTCAGGGAGGTGGAGGGGGTCAACACGATGCAGTCCCAGGCGGCTCGGGCGAACGCGAGCCGGGCCTGGGTCGCCCGGCCCTCGAGCTGCGCCGCCCGCCCCGGCGGCAAGCGCTGCGGGTCGACCGGATGCACGAGGACCACGAGCTTCGGTCCGAACCCTGCGCCCGCGCGGATGAGCGAGGTCAGCTCACCCGGCGCGGGCGGCGCGGCGACGTACACGAGCGAGGTGTCGCTCGACGCGGCCGCGCGCAGGTGCGCGAGCGAGGGACCGACCGAGCGCGCCGCCGCGTGGCTGAGGCCGGCGAGGGTGTCGAGGAAGCGGTCCTCGTTGACCGAAGCAGGCTGGGTCTCGGTCGTTCCCACGCGCAGCGAGAAGCCCCGGCGCGCCAGCAGCACACCGAGGCTCGCCGCCACCGACACCGCACGCTCGAACGCGGGGGTGTGGGCGTGCCCGAGCGAATGCCCCCGATTGTCGAGGAAGACCAGCCCGCTCGCTCGGCGGGACGACTCGTCCTGGCGGATCATCAGGTCGCCCGTGCGCGCAACCGACGGCCAGTGGATGCGGCGGAGGTCGTCGCCCTCCTGGTACTGGCGCATCGTGTAGTACTCCTCACCGGTGCGGAACAGCTGCCGAGCCCGCGTGGCGCCCCAGCTCGGTCCCGAGCTCGGATCGGGCGTCGCGGCGAGGTCCTCGATCTCCGGCGTGACCAGCAGCTCGTCGAGGTCGTCGAACTCGAGCCGCTGCCGGGTCAGGGCGAAGGGGTCGGAGACGTCGATGGTGAGCGGTCCGAGGCGGTAGCGACCCCTCGTCTGTGCCATCACCGTGTAGGCAGCACGCCGCGTGCCCTTGCTGGCCACACCGGCAACCACGAGGCGCGCCGGACGTCCGAGTGCAGGCGGGAGACGATCCTCGATGAGCAGGAAGGACGTCGGCGATGGCGCCGTGTTGTCGATCTGGAGCTCGACGGTGACCCTCGTTCCCGGGGGCACGCGCACGTCGGAGACCCGCCGGACCACACGCAGCCTCGTGCGTCCCCACCGTACGAAGGCGCCGGCGAGGAAAGGCAACGCCGCGAGGCCGATCGCCACCACCTCCATGCCGGCCGAGCCGACCACGCGGGAGGCGAGCCACAACGCAGCGCCGACGCCGAGGACCGCGAGGCCTCGGCCCGAGGGCATCAGGGATTCTCCGCGACCGGAACGGGCACCTCGGCCACGATCTCCTGCAGCACGACGTCGGTCGAGCGCCCCGTCATGACGGCGTCGGCGGTGACGATGATGCGATGGGACAGCACCGGCACGGCCAGCTCCTTCACGTCGTCGGGGATCACGAAGTCACGCTCGGCCGCCGCGGCGAACGCCCTGGCCGCGCGCAGGATCATCATCGACGCCCGCGGGCTCGCGCCGAGGTACACGTCGCCGTGACGCCGGGTCGCCTCGACGAGGTCGACGATGTAGCGGCGGATCGCCGGGGCGACGTGCACGTGGCGAGCCTGTTCGATCATCCCGGCGACGCCGGGGGCGTCGCTCACCGCCCGGATCTCGTCGAGCGGCTGGGCCCCGGTGGTGTGGCTGCCCAAGATCTCCGTCTCGATCTCGGCACTGGGGTAGCCGATCGACAGGCGGAGCATGAATCGATCGAGTTGCGCCTCGGGAAGCGGGTAGGTGCCCTCGTGCTCGATCGGGTTCTGCGTGGCGATCACCATGAACGGCGTGCCGAGGGGGTGCGTCTCGGTGTCGATCGTCACCTGGCGCTCCTCCATGCACTCGAGCAGCGCGGACTGCGTCTTCGGCGACGCGCGGTTGATCTCGTCGCCGAGCACGATGTTGGCGAAGATCGCACCCGGCTTGAACTCGAAGTCGCGTTGCTCCTGGTTGAAGACGTTCACCCCGGTGACGTCGGTGGGGAGCAGGTCCGGCGTGAACTGGATGCGGCGGAACGAGCAGTCGATGGAGCGTGCGATCGACTTCGCGAGCATGGTCTTGCCCACGCCGGGCACGTCCTCGATGAGCAGATGGCCTTCGGCGACGAGCGCCACGAGGGCCAAGCGGATCTCGCGGTGCTTGCCCCGCACCACCCGCTCCACGTTGGACTCGATCTCGTGGAAGCGTGCCGCGAACCACGCCCAGTCCTGTGATCGCTCTTCGACCTCCACGCACACCTCCGAGCGCGTCCAGCGGTGGCGACCCCCACGCTGGAGGATGCCCGCCTGGACGACATCAGCATCGTAGCCCAGGAACACCGGAAGGCAGCCGCCGGTTCCCGTGCCTCGATCGCGACGCGGCGGGAGAGGGCTCTGATGCGACGGCCGGTCCGAGCCCGTGGACGCCCCGCGCGGCCCCTATCCGCAACACCAGGCATCGAGCTCGACCGGCCGCCGCGGGCAGAGATTACACCGATGTGATTCACGTCGTCGAGGTCGCGCCTTCCCGAGCCCCCCGTAGACTGAGCCGCATGGGACGCGCCCTGGTCCTCAACGCGACCGATCTGCCGCTGGCGGTGGTGCCGGCGCGCCGCGCCGTCGTGCTCGTGTTGAAGGAGAAGGCCGAGGTCGTCATGTCGAACGGCATGATCTTCCACTCCGAACACCTCGTGCTCGAAGCACCGTCGGTGGTACGCCTGCGCCGGTACGTGCGGGTTCCGTACCGGCCACATGCCCCGTTGACGCGTCGGGCCGTCTTCGCGCGCGACGGATGGGCATGTCAGTACTGCGGTTCCGGCGCGGAGAACCTCGACCATGTCGTGCCGCGTTCGCGCGGAGGACTGCACGTCTGGGAGAACGTCGTGGCGGCGTGCCGCCGCTGCAACGCGAAGAAGGAAGATCGCACGCCCGCCGAGGCCGGCTTCCGTCTGGCTCGCCAGCCCTTCGCGCCCCGTGACGGTTTCCATCTCACGCTCGGCCATCTCGAACCGGGCTGGGCCGACTTCCTCGTCTGAGGACACCGGCCGGGGCATGCCCTGTCCCTCGACCGCTGCCGTGAGCGGTTCGTCGATCTCCCTCGCCTGAGTCTCGTGCTCCGAACACACGTTCTCGTTGACGTGGTGGAGCGTTGGTGGCATAAACGTGTCGCTCAGTGGAGGAAAGGGGAGGAGGCGTGGCCGAACTGCTCGGCACGCACAGCTACCAGCTCGACCCGAAAGGCAGGGTCTCGCTGCCGGCGAAGTTCAGGGCCGCCTTCGTGGACGGCTGCTGGATCACCGTGGGCCAGGATCACTGCCTGTACGTCTTCCCCAGGGCCGAATGGCAGCGGCGTTCCGAGGAGGTCGCGTCTTCGCCCCTTTCCGACCGTGACGGCCGTGCGTACTCACGCATGTTCTTCGCATCATCCGACGAGTCGAAGCTCGATGGCCAGGGCAGGGTCACGATCCCCGGACGTCTGCGCGAGGCCGTCGGCATCACCAAGGACGTCGTGGTGCTCGGCGTGCGGGACCGGATGGAGATCTGGGACCGCTCGACCTACGAGCGCTACGCAGCTGGATTCGCCGACGCGTACCAGACCGGTGCGCTCGATCCCAGGAGGTAGGGCGCACATGGCCGAGCTCGTCCCGCAACCGGACCCCACGCAGGCGAACAGGCTGGGCAGGGAGGTCCGTCAGAGCCTGTCGCTGATCGGCATGACGGCGCTGACGCTGCTCGCCTCGATCGGCATCGGCATCCTGGCCGGACAGCTCGGCTGACGTGGAGCATGACGGTGACACCGACGCGCCGGGTGCGGACGAACCGGCCCCTCCTCATGTGCCGGTCATGGTCGACGAGGTCGTGCGGTTCCTCGCCGAGGAGGCGCCTCGCCGGGGCACGGTGGTCGACATGACGCTCGGGGCGGGAGGCCACGCTGAGGCGCTGCTCGACGCCGGCGTGTCCAGCGTGATCGGCCTCGATCGCGATCAGCATGCGATCGATGTGGCCGCTCGGCGACTCGAGCGGTTCGGTCCTCGGTTCCGGTCGGCGCGGTGCACCTTCGCGGGCGTTGCGCCGGCGATCGACGAGGTCGTCGGCGTCGAGGGCGCCGGCGAACCCGTCGACGGGTTCCTCTTCGATCTCGGCGTCTCGTCGATGCAGCTGGACTCGGGCGAGCGCGGCTTCGGCTACCGCATCGACGGCCCGCTCGACATGAGGATGGCGGGCGCCGCCGACGGCGAGCCCTCGGCGGCCGACATCGTGAACACCATGGCCGAGGGTGACCTCGCCGATCTGATCTACACGTTCGGCGGAGAGCGTCGCTCGCGCGCCATCGCTCGAGCGATCGTGCGACGCCGGCCGATCGTCACCACCGACCAGCTCGCCGGCGTGATCGTGGGCGTGCTCGGACGACGGCCGGGGGGCCCCCACCCCGCGCGCCGCACGTTCCAGGCGCTCCGCATCGCGGTCAACCGGGAGATCGAGGAGCTCGCCGCCTCCCTGCCTCAGGCGGCCGGGCTCCTCGCTCCCGGGGGCCGCGTGGTCGTGATCGCCTATCACTCCCTCGAGGACCGCGTCGTCAAGACGACGTTCCGCGACGATGCCCGACTCAGGCCGCTCACCAGGAAGCCGCTCAGACCGTCCGAGGACGAGGTGGCTCGCAACCGACGCGCCCGCAGCGCGATCCTGCGGGCGGCCGAGCGCACACAGGACGCGGCATGAGCCTGCCGGCCCGCTCCCTTCCCGAGCCCAGTCGCAACCCGCTGAGCGACCCGAGCCCGCCGCGCCTCCGGCGCGGCAGCCCGCGGCGCGCCCGAAGACCGCTACCCCTCCCCAGCGTCGGGCGCGCCGCGGGTCCACCCCTGCCTTCTGGTTCCTGTCCGCGGCGGTCGTATCCGTGCTCGTGTGGGCGATCGTCGCGCTCGGCGCGCTCGTCGTGAACACCACCTACCGCATGACCGACGCGCAGCGCCGGGTCGTGGCGCTCGAGGAACGCCACGCGCGACTCACCCTGGAGGTGGCCAGCCTGTCCTCGCCGCTGCGCGTGGCCGACTGGGCCCAGATGGTCGGCCTCGAGGTCCCGGCGCCCGGGGACTCCGTGATCCTGCGGGTGCCGGGGCAGGCCGGAGATCGTCGGCCCGCCGACGGAGGGTCCGTCTAGATGCGGCGTCCCCCCGCCGGCAGGCTCGTGGCGATGTTCGCGCTGATGATGGTCGCGTTCGGCGGCATCGTGGTCCGGCTGCTGTTCCTGCAGGTCCGTGACAACCCGGAGCTCGAGGCGCTCGGCATGCAGCAGCGAGTGCGGTCGGTCACCCTGCCGGCGCTGCGCGGGGAGATCGTCGACCGGTCCGGCATGCCGCTCGCAGTCACCCGGGAGGCCCGCGACATCTACGTCGATCCTCGCTCCGTCGTCGACCCAGCGGCCGAGGCCGAGACGATCGCGGGGATCCTGGACCTCCAGCCACGTGAGGTGCAGACCGCCCTGGAGGCCGACGGCACGTTCGTCTACATCGACCGCCAGGTGGATCTCGAGCTCGCCGACGAGCTCGAGGCGCTCGCGCTGCCGGGCATCGGCTTCCTGGAGGTTCCCAAGCGCTACTACCCGGCCGGCGCGTTGGCGCCTCAGGTGCTCGGGTTCGTCAACGCCGACGGCGCCGGAGGGGCGGGACTCGAGGTGGCCTACGACGAGACCCTGGCCGGCACCCCGGGGGAGCGGACGACCGAGCTCTCGGCCGATGGCCTCGCGATCTCCAACGGACTCGACCGCCTGGTGCCCCCCGTGCCCGGCGCGACCATGCACACGACGCTCGACCGCCAGATGCAGTACATGGTGCAGGCGGCCCTCGAACGGGCCGTCATGGCGAACGAGGCGCTCGGCGGCACCGCCGTGGTGATGGATCCGGCGACGGGCGAGGTGCTCGCCATGGCCACCTATCCCTGGTTCGACCCCAACGCCTACAGCGACGCGCCGCTGGAAGCGATGCGCAACCGCACCGTCACCGACGCATTCGAACCCGGCTCGGTCAACAAGATCATCACGGCCGCCGCGGCGATCGAGACGGGCGCGGTCTCGCTCGACCAGCGCTTCCGGGTGCCGGCGAGCCTCAAGGTGGGTCCCTTCACGATCGAGGACTCCCACCCTCACCCGGTGCAGTCGATGACGATCGGCGACATCATCACGGAATCGAGCAACATCGGGGCGGCGCTCATCGCCGAGCAGGTGGGAAGCGTGCCGCTCGCAGGCTTCATGCAGCGCTTCGGCTACGGCCGAACGACCGGCATCGGTTTCCCCGCGGAGGCATCCGGCGCCATGATCCCCGGTCGCGACTGGGACGAGGTGATCCGCGCCACCGTCTCGTACGGGCAGGGCATCTCGGTGACCCCGCTGCAGATGGCGAACGTGTACGCGACCATCGCCAACGGAGGCCGGTGGATCCCGCCCACGCTCGTCCGTGGCTTCGAGGGCCGGGACGGCGAGCTCGAGCCGTTGGAGACGAGGCAGCCGCGCCGGGTCATCCGCTCCGACACCGCCCGGCTGCTGACCAGCATGCTCGCCGCCGCGGTGGAAGAGGGCACCGGCGTGAACGCGCAGATCCCCGGCTACCAGGTGGCCGGCAAGACCGGAACCTCGCGCAAGCTCGACGAGAACGGTCGATACGTGCAGCGCTACCACGCGTCGTTCGCGGGGTTCCTGCCGGCGGCCGATCCACGGGTCGTCATCGCGGTCTCGATCGACGAGCCGCGCACCGTGTACGGCGGCCTCGCGGCAGCACCGCTGTTCCAGGAGATCGCCCGCTATGCGATCCAACGGCTCGCGATCCCCGCTGCGCCGTCGGTCGGCTTGCCGCCGCACGCGAGCGGAACCTCCTGACGCCTACCGGCCGGTGGCGAGGGCACGGGTAAGCTCCGGATCGGTGTCCTCCCCATCGGGCCTTCCCCCGCCTGCGCCTGCGTTCCCGCCGATCGCGCTCTCGGTTCTGATCGCCGGCGTGCCGGATGTGCGTGCCCGCGGCGATGTGGGCATCTCCGTGCTCGACGTGGTGCACGACGCTCGCGCCGTCACCCCCGGAGCCCTGTTCTGCTGCGTGATCGGGGAGCGGGCCGACGGCCATGCGTTCGCCGGAGCGGCGCTCGGTGCGGGAGCCGCGGCGCTGCTCGTCGAGCGCTGGCTCGATCTGCCGGCGACCCAGGTGCTCGTGCCCTCGGTCCGCCGGGCGATGGGTCCGATCTCGGCCCTCGCGTTCCGTGAGCCGGCGTCGTCGATGACGATGCTCGGGGTGACCGGCACGAACGGCAAGACGACCACGACGTATCTGCTCGACGCGATCGCGCGACGGGCCGGACATCGTGTCGGGGTCATCGGCACGACGGGTGCGATGAGCGCCGGCAGACCGGTGCCCGTCGAGCGCACGACCCCCGAGGCTCCCGATCTGCAACGGGTGCTCGCGCGGATGCGTGAGGACGGGGTGGGCTTCACGGCGATGGAGGTCTCATCGCACGCCCTCGCCCAGCACCGGGTCTGCGGTCTCGTCTTCGATGCCGCCGCGTTCACGAACCTGTCGCAGGACCACCTCGACTACCACCCATCGATGCAGGCCTACTTCGAGGCGAAGGCCTCGCTGTTCACCCCGGAGCTCGCGCGTCGCGGGGTGGTGAACGCCGACGACGCATGGGGTCGCAGGCTGCTCGACGCCCCTGAGATCGAGCTCTCGTCGTTCGGGATCGATGCCACCGCCGACCTGCGAGCGACCGACGTGGACGTCTCGCCGTCCTCGATCGCGTTCCTCGCCGGCGGCGTGAGGATCCGTTCCTCGCTCCGCGGCGCCTTCAACGTCTCGAACTGCCTCGCCGCCATGGCGCTGTGCCGGGCCGTCGGTGTGCCCGACGAAGCCATCGCGGCAGGCATCGCGGACGTGCGCGAGGTGCCCGGGCGCGTGGAGCCGATCGACGAAGGTCAGGGCTTCCTGGTGGTGGTGGACTACGCGCACACGCCGGATAGCATCCTCGGCGTGCTGGAGGCCATCCGCCCGCTGGCCACGGGCCGGCTGATCTGTGTGTTCGGTTGCGGCGGCGATCGCGACCGCGCCAAGCGACCCCTGATGGGCAGGGCTGCCACCTCGACCGCCGACCTCACCGTGATCACGACCGACAACCCGCGGTCGGAGGAGCCGGGGGCGATCATCAGCGACATCGAGCCGGGAGCCGCTCAAGGCGGAGGCGCCTACGTGATCGAACCGGACCGGCGTGCGGCGATCGAGTTGGCCGTCGCCGAGGCCCGGCCGGGTGACGCCGTCGTGATCGCCGGCAGGGGGCACGAGACGCACCAGGAGCTCGCCCACGGGATCGTCGAGCTCGACGACCGGGTGCAAGCCCGTGAGGCCGTGCGCCGGGTGGTGCAGGGCGCATGATGCCGCGAGCGCTCACCGTGATCGCGCGAGAGGTCGACGGCCGCCTCCACGGATCCGACGCGCGACGTGGACGAAGTGGTCATCGACTCGCGGGCGGCGACAGCCGGGAGCATTGTTCGTCGCCCTCCCCGGCGAGCGCACCGACGGATCCCGTTTCGTGGCAGATGCGTTCGCGGACGGTGCGGTGGGCGTCATGGTGACCGACGCGACCTCCGCACCCGGACCGGCGATCGAGGTCGACTCGACCGGGGAGGCCTTGTTGCGGCTGGGCTCCGCGGAACGTCATCACATCCCGGCGTGCGTGGGCATCACGGGCGCCAACGGCAAGACCAGCACCAAGGACATGACGGCCGCGGTCCTCGCGACGCGCATGCGCTCGCACGCGAGCCCCGGGTCGTTCAACAACGAGATCGGGCTGCCGCTGACCCTGCTCGGAGCGCCGAGCGGCACCGAGGTCGTGGTGGCCGAGTTGGGCGCGCGCCGCAAGGGAGACGTGGCGATGCTCTGCGAGGTCGCTCGGCCCGAGGTCGTGGTCGTGACGAACGTGGGCGTCGCCCATCTCGAGATCTTCGGCTCGTGGGACGCGATCATCGAGGCCTCGGCCGAGCCCGTCGACGCCGTGCCATCGTCGGGCTGGGCCGTGCTGAACGCCGACGATCGGGTGGTCGCCGGCTACCGATCACGGTGCCCGGGCCGGGTCATGACCTTCGGCGTGCACGCCGCGGCCGACGTCCGCGCGACCGATGTGTCCATCGGCTCAGACGGCGCGGCCTCGTTCACGCTGCACGCCGGCGGGGAGCGAGCGCCGGTGACGTTGCGGGTTCCCGGCGAGCACATGGTGCCCAACGCGCTCGCGGCTGCGGCGGTCGGCTCGATCCTCGGCGTGCCGATCGAGGACGTCGCCGAAGCGGCGGGCATGGCCACGATCTCGCGATGGCGCATGGAGACGTTCACCACCGCCGACGGGGTGCGCGTGATCAACGATGCCTACAACGCGAACCCGGAATCGATGGCAGCGGCGCTGAAGGCGGCGCGCGTGATGGCTCGGGGACGCAGGTTGATCGCGGTGCTCGGTCACATGGCCGAGCTCGGCCCGATCTCCGCCGAGCAGCACGAGCGCCTCGGCGAACTCGCGGCCCGGCTCCCCGTCGACCGACTGGTCGTGTTCGGCGACGCAGCGGAGCCGATCGCGGTCGCGGGGCTCCGAGAGGGCGTCGAGCCCGCGAACGTGGCCGCTTATCACGATGCGTCCGAGGTGCTCGAGGACCTGCGTCGCCACGCGCATCGCGGCGACGTGATCCTGTTCAAGGGTTCGCGGGTGGCCGGTCTCGAGACGGTGGCCGAGGGGCTGCGGTGATCTGGATCCTCGTCGCGGGTGGTGTGGGGTTGGCGGTGACACTGCTGGGCACCCCCCTCGCGATCCGGGCGTTCACGCTCTGGGGCTGGGGCCAGCGGATCCGCGAGGACGGCCCGCACACCCACCTCGAGAAGATGGGCACCCCCACGATGGGCGGCGTGGTGATCCTCTCCGGCCTGCTGCTGGCGTATCTCGCGACGAGGTTCCGAAGCGATGTGAACTCGGCGGGGTTCCCCGTGGTGCTCGCGGCGGTCGGCTTCGGTGCCGTGGGCTTCCTCGATGACTTCATGAAGGTGCGGAATCGCCGCTCACTGGGGCTGACGAAGCTCCAGAAATTCGCCGGGACCGCCCTGGTCTCGGTCGCATTCGGCATGATCGTGTCGGGCGCGACCGACGAGACGGGCATCTCGACCAGCCTGTCCTTCATCAGGCCGACCGCCTTCGTGTTGGGTGTGGCGTTCCTCGCATGGGTGTTCCTGGTGCTCACGGCGTCGTCACACGCGGTGAATCTGACCGACGGCCTCGACGGGCTCGCAGCCGGCTCGAGCACGCTCGTGTGCGCCGCCTACGTCTTCATCGCCTTCTGGCAGTTCCGGCATCCGTGTGCCGGCGGCGAGGTCGTCGGAGCGACCGGATGCTACGCGGTGAACGGTGCCGCGATGCTCGACGTGGCGATCGTCGCGGCCGGCATGATGGGGGCGCTCGCCGGCTTCCTCTGGTGGAACGCCGCTCCGGCCAAGATCTTCATGGGCGACACGGGCTCGCTGGCGATCGGCGGACTCTTCGGTGCGCTCGCGGTCGCGACCAACAGCCAGCTCCTGCTCGTGATCCTCGGCGGCTTGTTCGTCATGGAGACGATGAGCGTGATCGTGCAGGTGATCGCGTTCCGTGGGTTCGGGCGGCGCGTCTTCAGGATGTCGCCCATCCACCACCACTTCGAGCTCGCCGGGTGGCCGGAGTTCACCGTGATCGTGCGCTTCTGGATCATCGCCGGTCTCTGCGTCGCGGTGGGGCTCGGCTTGTACTACGCCGACTTCCTCAACCGGGGAGGGCTCGATTGACCCCCGTCGCAGGGTGGAGCCGGGAACCGCGCTCGGCCGGGGGCCGCTTCAGCGGTGCGTCGGCGGTCGTCGTGGGTGCGGGGGTCGCCGGATCGTCGGCGGCTCGTGTGCTCGCGGCGGAAGGCGCTTCGGTGCGAGTGACCGAGGCGCGACCCGAGTCCGAGCTGTCCACGGCGGCCGCGCTCCGCGATGCGGGTGTCGAGATGCTGACCGGCGGCCACGACCCCTCGCACCTCGATGGCGCGACGTTCGTCGTCACCGGACCGGGCGTGCCGGCGCGAGCACCCGTGCTCGGGTGGGCCCGCGCCCGCGGGCTCCCGGTCTGGAGCGAGATGGAGCTCGGCGCCCGGCTCGCGGAGGTTCCCTACATCGGGGTCACGGGCACCAACGGCAAGACGACCACGACCGCGATGATCGAGGCGTGCCTGCGTGCCGATGGCATCGACGCGGTGGCCTGCGGCAACATCGGTCACCCGTTCCCCGAGGCCGCCCTCGAGGGGCGGGAGGCCCTCGTCGTGGAGTGCTCCTCGTTCCAGCTGCGCATGCAGGAGTCGTTCCATCCGCGGGTCTCGGTGCTGCTGAACCTCGCGCCGGATCACCTCGACGAGCACGGATCCTTCGAGGCGTACGCCGACGCGAAGGCGCGCATCTTCGCCCGGCAGTCCCGGGGCGACACGCACGTCGGCCCACGCGATGACGAGATCGCAGCCGCTCGATCGTCGCGTGCGCCCTGCGACGTGGTGTGGTTCCGGGCCGGTCCTCCCGGCCACGGCGAGGTCGGGTACGACGCCGACGGCCTCGTCTCGCGCCTGAGCGGCGATCCGGTGCGACTCGGCGACCCGCTGCGAGCCGGCGACCGCGCGAGCCGACGACGCAACGCACGCCGGTCGCGTGGCTCCCTCCTCGGGCGTGCGTGCCGACGCCGCCGCCGCCGCCGCCGCATCCTTGGCGTACGGCGTCTCGGCGCGGGCGGTCGCCACCGCGCTCGCAGGGTTCACGCCCGCGCCCCATCGCGGGCAGGTCACCGCCGTGGTCGACGGGGTGCGGTTCATCGACGACTCCAAGGCGACGAACGTGCACGCGGCACTGGCGGCGCTCGACTCCGTCGACGACGCGGTGCTCATCGCCGGTGGCCTCGCGAAGGGCGTCGACCTCTCGCCGCTCGCCACGCGCGCGGACCGGTTGCGCGCCGTGGTGGCGATCGGCACGGCGGCTCCGGCGGTCGCCAGCGCGTTCGAGGGCATCACGGCCCGTGCAGCACGCGGGCTCGATCGAGCGTGGCGGTGCGAGCGGCGTTCGAGCTCGCGAGACCGGGTGGAACCGTGGTGCTGGCCCCGGCGTGCGCGAGCTGGGACCAGTTCCGCGACTACGCCGAGCGGGGCGATCGCTTCACGGCTGCCGCGCAGGGGCTGCGCGAGGAGGTGGCCTCGGGTGGCGGGTAGACGACCGGCATCGGCCGGGGGTCGGGCAGCGCAGCATCTGCGGTTGGTGCGGGAGCCGTCGCGACGCGCCGACGCGATGCACCTGGCCCGGGTGAACGTGCTGCTCCTGCTCGTCCCCGCGGCGGTGCTCACGGTGCTCGGGCTCGCCATGGTCATGTCGGCGGGCTCGGTCTCAGCGACGCAGGGCTACGACGGCAACGCCTTCTGGTACTTCCAGCGTCAGGGCATCTACGCGATCGCCGGGGTCGTGGCGCTCATGATCGCGATCCGCCTCCCGCACGGGGTCTGGCGCCGTCTCTCGGTGCCGATGCTGCTGGTCCTCGTGCCGCTCATGCTGGTCGCCTTCACGTCGGTGGGCACCTCGCTCCACGGTGCATCGCGGTGGATCGACCTCGGACCGGTGACCCTGCAGCCTGCCGAGCTCATGAAGCTCGCGATGGTCGCGTTCGCCGCGACGGTGCTCACGGCGAAGTGGGGGAAGCTCGACGATCCGGTGCACCTGCTCATCCCGCTCGCACCGGTCGTGTTCATCGTGGCGGTGCTGGTGATCATGCAGCGCGATCTCGGCACGACGATCGTCATCTGCGGGTCGGTGATGGTGCTGCTGTTCGTGGCCGGCGTGCGTGCGAGCCATCTCACGATCACCGGCCTCGTCGCGCTCGCCGGTACGATCTTCCTGATCGTCGGCACGACCTATCGGCGCTCGCGGTTCGTGGATTCCTTCCTCAACCCGTGGAACGATCCGGGTGACGCCGGCTTCCAGCTGATCCAAGGGTTGATCGCCTTCGGATCGGGCGGGTGGACCGGTGTCGGGCTCGGCGCGAGCCGCCAGAAGTGGGACTACCTGCCGAACGCGCATTCCGACTTCATCTTCGCGATCGTCGGGGAAGAGCTCGGCCTGCTGGGGGCGCTGTTCGTGCTGGTGCTGTTCGCGCTCATGCTCTTCGCCGGCATCCGTATCGCCCTCGCGGCGCCCGACACGTTCGGGCGGCTGCTCGCTGCCGGCATCATCGGCGGGATCGGGTTGCAGACGATCATCAACCTCGGAGCGGTCACCGGGCTCCTGCCGATCACGGGGGTGCCGTTGCCGTTGCTGTCGTTCGGAGGTACTGCGCTGGTGGTCACGCTCGCCTCCATCGGCGTGCTCACGAGCATCGCGCGAGCGAGCGCGCAGGTCCCTGCCCGGGCGGCCCGAGCGTCCAGGAGCGCTCGCACGACTCCGTCCACGAGCGCGCGCAGGGCCGCCCCGAGTGCCCGAGCCACGAAGACCGCGAGCCAGCGCCAGCGACCGGCGAGACGCAGGGCCGCACGATGAGGGTGATCATGTCGGGGGGCGGCACGGCCGGGCACGTCTTCCCCGCGATCGCGGTCGCCACACGCCTCGCGGAAGCCGGCCACGACGTGCGGTTCATCGGATCGAGCGATGGTCAGGAAGCCACGCTCGTGCCGGCGGCAGGCTTCCCGTTCTCACCCGTGCGGGTCATCTCGGCCCAGACCCGGCTGGCGCTGCGATCCGTGAGGGCGGTCTCCATGGCCCTGCTGGCCGCTCGCGACGTGCGCCCCATGGTGCGGGCGGCGGACGTGGTCGTGGGCATCGGGGGGTACGCGAGCGCTCCCGCGATCATCGCGGCGCGCCGGACGCGGACTCCGGTCGTCCTGATCGAGCCGAACAGCGTGCCGGGGTTGGTGAACCGCATCGCTGCCCGATGGGCGAGCGCCGTCGCGACGACCTTCGGCTCGACCCAGAGCCACCTGCCGGCCGGCACACGCGTGGTGCGCACGGGCGACCCCATCCGCCGCGAGATCGCCGAGGTCGCGTCGGCGCTCGGCGATCACCGTGCGCGAGGCCCTGCGAGCGTTCGAGCTCGACCCCGACCGCATGACCGTGACGGTCCTCGGAGGGAGCCAGGGGGCCCGCCGGCTCGATCAGCTGATCGACGCCGCCATCGACGGGTTGCGCGATCGCGGCGATCTCCAGATGCTCGTCGCAGCCGGTCCGGCCCACGTCGACGAGGTCGCGGCCACGGCGGGCGCGGCGCAACCGCTGCTCGTGCGCGTCGTGGGGTTCATCGACCGCATGGATCTCGCGCTCGCCCTGAGCGACCTCGCGGTCGCCCGGTCCGGCGCGGGCACGGTCTCCGAGCTCACGGCCTGCGCCATCCCGTCGATCCTCGTGCCCTATCCGCACGCCACCGATGACCACCAACAGGCGAACGCTCGGGAGCTGGAGCGAGCGGGAGCCGCCGAGGTGATGCTCGAGCCGTCGCTCACGGGCTCTGCGCTCGCAGCTCGCATCGCGGGGCTCATCGACGACGCACCACGACGGGCCTCGATGGCGGCCGCCGCTCGAGGCTGGTCCAGACCCGACGCGGACGTGCGCGTCGCCGAACTCGTCGCGGAGGTGGCGGCGTGACCACCTACGTGCCGCCGTCCGGCAGCATCCCGACGCTGGCGGTGCCGAGCCTGCACGGCGTCCGCTCGGTGCACATGATCGGCGTCGGGGGAGCCGGCATGCGCAACCTCGCCAGGCTCCTGCGTGCGGGCGGTGTCGCCGTGACCGGGTCCGACCTCAAGGACTCCAAGGGCTTGGCGGACCTCCGCGCGATGGGCGCCGAGGTCTGGGTCGGCCATGATGCCTCCCGGATCGCGACGCCCGACGCGGTGATCATCTCCAGCGCGATCGCTGAAGGCAACGTCGAGCTTCGAGCCGCCCGTGCCGATGGCATCGAGGTCTGGGCACGTCAGCAGGCACTGGCCGCCATCGTCGCCGGGAGCCGGTCGATCGCCGTCTCGGGAACCCATGGCAAGACCACGACGACCTCGATGATCGCGGTCGTGTTGGAGCGCGCGGGGCTCGACCCGAGCTACCTGATCGGTGGCGACCTGAACGAGAGCGGCAGCGGGGCCAGGGCTGGTCGAGGGGACCTGTTCGTGTTCGAGGCCGACGAGAGTGACGGGTCCTTCCTGCTGACACGCCCCCACGTGGGCGTGGTGACGAACATCGACGTCGATCACGTCGACTTCTATCCCGGCGGGCGGGCGGAGATCGAATCCGCCTTCGCAGCGTTCATGACCGCATGCGAGCACGTGGTGGCGTGCGGGGACGATCCCGGGGTGCGATCGGTGCTCGCCGCCACCGGAACGGCCGGCCTGACCTACGGCACCGATGACCGCAACGATCTCGTCGTGTCGGTCCACGAGCTCGGACCCGATGGTGCGGCCGGCGCCGTGCGGGATGTAGCCGGCGCGTCGGTCGATCTCAGGCTCCGCGTGGACGGCGAGCACAACCTGCTCGACGCCACCGCCGCGATCGCGGCAGCCGGGCTGGTGGGCGTCGACCTGGACACCGCCGCCGAGGCTCTGGCGTCGTTCGCGGGCGTGCACCGCCGGTTCGAGCACCGCGGCAGCGCGCGGGGCGCCGACTTCTTCGACGATTACGGGCACACGCCGGCTGAGATGGCGGTCACGATCGAGACCGCGCGGCGGCGTCGGCCACGCCGACTGATCGCCCTCGTACAGCCCCACCGCTACTCCCGCGTCCAGGCGCTCTGGCGCGAGCTCGGCGCGAGCGTGGCCGGGGCGGACCTCGTGCTCGTCACCGACATCGACGGTGCGGCACAGCCGCCGATCCCGGGTGTCACTGGGCGACTCGTCGTCGACGGCATCGCGCTGGCGTCGCCGATCACGCCGGTCGTGTACCTGCCCCACCGCGGCGACGCGATCGAGTACCTGGAACGCGAGGTCCGCGAAGGTGACCTGGTCGTGACGATGGGGTGCGGCGACGTATGGATGCTCGCCGACGCCGCACTCGAGCGGCTCGGAGGCGACGGATGAGCGGGCTGGCACGCGCCGAAGCGGTCCTCAGAGCGGCCTGTGGCGACCGGGTACGCACGGACTTCCCCTTGGCGCCGCTCACGACCTTCCGCATCGGAGGTCCTGCGGCCCTCTACCTCGAGCCGGAATCCGAGTCCGACCTCGCTGCGGCCGCACGAGCCATCGCGGCCGGCGACCTCGAGTTCGCCGTGCTCGGCAAGGGGTCGAACGTGCTCATCGCCGACCGGGGGTTCGACGGTCTCGTCCTCAGGCTCGGCCGCGGCTTCCGATGGGCCGGGCGCGAAGGAGAGCGCATCGTCGCTGGGGGGTCGATGCCCTTGCCTGCGCTCGCCGGCGTGGCCTTGCGTCATGGTCTCGATGGGCTCGCGTTCGGTGTGGCGATACCGGCGACCCTCGGCGGCGCCGTGAGGATGAACGCCGGTGCCCACGGGGACGAGATCGCCGGCGTCGTCGAGACCGTCGACGCCTTCCGGCTGCTGGGAGCCCGGGCGGAGCGCCTCGACGCCGTCGCGATGGACTTCACCTACCGGGGGTCGGGGCTGCCGCCCGATGCGGTCGTCATCGGAGCGACGCTCCACCTGCGACCCGGTGAGCTTTCCGCGATCAGGGCGTCGATGGCCGACGCCAGGGAATGGCGCCGCCGTACGCAGCCGCTGGCCGAGCCGAACTGCGGAAGCGTGTTCCGGAACCCTCCGGGCGATCACGCCGCTCGCCTCATCGAGGAAGCCGGGCTCAAGGGCACGCGGGTCGGCGGCGCCGAGATCTCCGGCAAGCACGCGAACTTCATCGTGGCGAACCCCGGCTCGAGCGCCGGCGATGTCCGCGCACTCATCGACGCGATCGCCGACGCGGTCCAGGAACGGACCGGCGTGGTCCTCGTGCCGGAGGTACAGATGATCGGAGGCCATCAGCATGTCGATCGATGAGGCCACCACGACGAGCCCGGCCGTGCTCCTGCGCGACGAGGCGCGCCGACGCAGGATCCGGCCCTGGGCGATCGTGGCCGGGGTCGTCGTCACGCTCGTTACCGGAGGGGTCACCCTCAGCTATACACCTGTGTTCGAGGCACGTGTGGTCGAGGTCGAGGGTGCCGAGCACCTCAACACGCGTCAGGTCCTGCGTATCGCCGGCGTGGGGGAGGGCACGAACGTCGCGCACCTCGACGAGCGGTCGACGGAGTCTCGACTCGAGATGCACCCGTGGATCCACCACGCGACCGTCCTCACGTCGTTGCCGGCAACGATCACCATCTCGGTGACGGAGCGATCGGGACTGTTCGTCGCCGATCTGGGCCACGGGCTGCGGCTCATCGCGGCCGACGGCACGGACCTCGGCCGCGCGCCGTGGCCGTCGCCGCTTCCCCAGTTCGCGGCGGCCGAAGGAACGCCCGCGACCACCGAGGTGCTTCGAGCGGCCGGGCACCTGGTTCGGTCGCTGCCGCCGGATCTGCGATCCGAGGTCGACTCGGTCGCCGTCGCGGCCGACGCCAGCGCGGCGCTCGTGCTCGACGGTGGCGTCGAGGTTCGCTACGGGCTGCTCGACGAGGCCACGGCGAAGGCGCAGGCCCTGAGCGCGATCATCGAGTACGCCGATCGTGAAGGCCGAGGACTCGTGTCGATCGACATCTCCGCCCCCGCGACCTCGACCGCTCGCTTCGTGGGCGCCCCGGTCCCCGTCTCGGTCCCGGATCCCTCAGGCACGGTCGTTCCCGATGAGCGGCCCGCGGAGAGGGACACCGATCCGAACACCGATACCAACGCGTGACGGTCTCGCTCGGCTGTGGCGCGGCCTGTCATCGGATCGATCAATCGGGTCGGACAGACACTTGACGGACCAGCGGATCCTTAGTAGCTTCCAGGACTCTACGTCACGTAGATATGACAATAACCGTGCACTTGACGGTTAGTTCTGTGTTCGATCTCAGCTCGATCGCCATCGTCAGATCAAGGATCCAGACGGAAGAGCCAGACGGAAGAAGGAAGACAGGCAACCCTTTCCCAAGGTGCACGCGAGCACCACGCTCGCCGGAGGAAGCCAGATGGACGTTCCCCAGAACTACCTCGCCGTCATCAAGGTCGTCGGCATCGGCGGAGGCGGGGTGAACGCGGTGAACCGCATGATCGAGGCAGGCTTGCGGGGCGTCGAGTTCATCGCGGTCAACACCGACGCGCAGACCCTGCTCATGTCCGACGCCGAGGTGAAGCTCGACATCGGCCGCGAGACCACCCGCGGACTCGGTGCGGGGTCCGATCCCGAGGTCGGCAAGTCCGCGTCGACGGAGCATGCCGAGGAGATCGAGGAGATCCTCAAGGGCGCCGACATGGTCTTCATCACGGCCGGCGAGGGCGGGGGCACCGGTACGGGTGGGGCGCCGATCGTGGCCGAGGTCGCGAAGGGCCTCGGTGCCCTCACGATCGGTGTGGTGACCCGTCCGTTCGGGTTCGAAGGCCGCCGAAGGGCGACGCAGGCAGACCTCGGCATCACCGAGCTCAAGAAGGCCGTCGACACGCTCATCGTCGTGCCGAACGATCGCTTGCTCCAGGTCGCCGATCCCACCATGCCGATGGTCGAGGCGTTCCGCATGGCCGATCAGGTGCTGTTCCAGGGTGTCGACGGCATCACGTCGTTGATCACCACGCCGGGACTCATCAACCTCGACTTCGCCGACGTCAAGTCCGTGATGTCCGGTGCGGGCTCGGCCCTCATGGGCATCGGGCTCGGTTCGGGAACGGATCGCGCGACCGAAGCCTCCAAGGCGGCGATCAGCTCGCCGCTGCTCGAGAGCTCGATCGACGGCGCCAAGGGCGTGCTGCTGTCGATCGCCGGGCCGACCGACCTCACGCTGCACGAGGTGAACCAGGCGGCCGAGGCGATCACCCGTGTGGCGCACCCCGATGCCAACGTCATCTTCGGCGCGGTCGTCGACGACGCGCTCGGCGAGGAGGTTCGTGTCACGGTCGTCGCCGCGGGCTTCGACAAGGTGGCGCCGGTCGCGGCCGGTGGCAATCAGTTCGAGTCGAGACTGTCCCGCCTGCTCGAGGAGCCCGACCGGTCCGACGAGCCCGCCGTCGGCCCGGTTCCGTCGATCCTGCAGGACGTCGACGACGATGCCGACGTCTTCACGACCGGCGAGCACGAGCCGCAGCGGGTGTCCTTCGACGCGGAGGAGGATCTCGACATCCCGGACTTCCTGAAGAGCTGACGAACGACCGCGAGAGCCACGAGCCTCGCTCCGACGGGTCCGGCAGGGCTTGGGGGCGGGCAGGGATCGACTCCGCAGGCGCCCTTCCCCCGCCTGCCGGCCGAGAGCCCTGCCCGCCCCCGTTCTCGTTCGTGGTGACACCATGACGGCGATGCACGCCGATCGAGCAGCGATCGAGGCCAACGTCGCGGCCGTCTCCCGGAACCTCGCGGGAGCCTGTGAGCGATCGGGACGGGACCCGGCCGGCGTGACCCTCGTCGCGGCGGCGAAGACGCAGCCGGTCGAGCGGGTACACGCGGTCGTCGAGGCCGGGGTGCCCTGCGTGGGACACAACTACGTGCGTGAGCTCCGAGCGCAGCACGACGCGGTCCCCGGCGCTCGATGGCACTACATCGGAGCGTTGCAGACCGGTACCGCGCACCACGTTGCGGCACTCGCCGACGTGGTGGAGACCGCCGCGGCCGGGCGCGCGACCGAGCGGCTCGCGCGCCGCGCAGCCGAGGCGGGGCGCACCGTCGACGTGTTGATCGAGATCGACTTCACCGAGCGCCGAACCGGCGTGCCGCCAGACCAGGCGGCCGCCGTGGCCGAGGGCGTGGCAGGGCTCGCCGGGCTCCGCCTGCGGGGACTGATGACCGTGCCGCCGGCCGGTAGGACGCCCGACGATGCCCGCCCGTGGTTCCACCGCCTTCGTGAGATCAGGGATGCCCTGGCGCAGCACCACCCCGACATGGTGGACTTGAGCATGGGGATGTCGTTGGATTACGAGGCTGCAGTAGAGGAAGGCGCTACGATGGTGCGCATCGGCACCGCGTTGTTCGGGCCGAGGCAACCCACCGGAGCACCCCACGGCCCCGCGTGAGGCGGCCGGGACACGAGAGGAACGGAGATGGCCGGCGTGTGGAAGAAGACCCTGAACTACCTGGGCCTCGTCGAGGAGGACGAAGACTTCGTCGACGACATGCCCGAGGCTGATCCCGCGCCGGTTCGACGCATGCGCCCGCAGTCCGTTCGTGAGGTGCCCGCCGAGGCCGAGGGCGTGGTGCGCACCATCGCGTCGCCCCGCTCGGTTTCCACCGGGATGAGCTCGATCCACAAGTCCGAACCGAAGCGGTTCAACGAGGCGAGGGAGGTCGCCGACCGGTTCAAGGACGGCACCGCCGTCATCATGAACCTGCAGGCGACCGAGGATGCGATCGCCAGGCGCCTCGTCGACTTCGCGAGCGGTCTCGTCTACGGGCTCGACGGCAAGATCGAACTGGTGGCCAACCGTGTCTACCTGCTCAGCCCGGCCGACGTCGAGGTATCGGCCGAGGAGCGGGAACGCATCGCCGGTACGGGGTTCTACAACCAGTTCTGAGCGCCGAAGGGCCGGTGCGACCCGGCTGCTAGCCTCTGGCACCGATGGAACGTCTGGTCTGCGTCGCCCTCACGCTCATCTGGGTCATCCTGCTGATCCGAGTCATCCTGAGCTGGGTCCAGCTCGCAGGTTGGCGCCCCCCCGCGACGGGTCCGCTGCGATCGGCGTATGACCTCCTCTTCGACATGACCGAACCACCGCTGCGCCTGCTCCGCCGCGTCCTTCCCCCGGCAGGTATGTTCGACCTCTCGATCGTGGTGGCATTCATCATCATCTTCGTGCTGCAGACGGCGCTCTGCAGACCGTGACAGGAGGAGATCCATGAGCCGGGACAAGACGAAGGGCACCGATGCGAACCCCCCGAAGACCGCTGAGCCGCGTGCCAGATTGACGCCGATCGACGTGCAACAGAAGGAGTTCAGGGTCTCGCGCTTCGGCGGCTACAAGATGCGCGACGTCGACGAGTTCCTCGATCAGATCACCGACACGTTGACGGCCCTCACGACCGAGGGCGAACGGCACCGCAGCGCCGGTCCGATGACCGCCTCACCCGACATGGACGACGTCGCCCGCCAGGCCGACGAGATCATCGCCCGCGCCCGGGCCGACGCCGCGAGGATCGTGGCCGAGGCGAAGGCGACCGGGGCCGCCGCGGGCATGTCGGCGGCAAGCCCGGCGGATCGCGTCGCCGTGAACGCTTTCCTGTCGCGGGAACGGGAGTTCCTGCAGTCGCTCGCGGGCCTCGTGCAGGAGCACGCCGAAGCCGTCAAGGGCATGGCGAGGTCCGCTCGCCCGGCGCCGTCGAAGGCCAAGCCCGAAGGGGCTCCGGCCGCCGCACCTGCGGTCGCACCTGTTGCCGAGCGATCCGCTGACGAGGTCCGAGCCACCGGGCCGCGCGACGGAGGGCCCGGCACGCCCGGCGCCACCTCGGTCCAGGAGCCCGCTGCCGAGCCGTCTGCCGAGGTGGGCGCGTCGGCGGAACCGAGCGAGGGCGAACGGGCCGCTTCCTCCGATGCCAGCCCCACCCCAGGGCCCACCAGGGTTCCGGAGTCGGAGGCGACGGTGCGCGTGCAAGAACCCGCCTCGGCCGCCGCAAAGCGCGGTGAGGGGGACACCGAAGCCGATCGCTCGCTCCGCGACCTCTTCTGGGGCGAGGACTGACCTTCGACGGCAGGGGAGCGCGCCGGTACGGGCGCGACGTCGCCTGGCGGTACCTCGTCGCGCTGGGCCTCGGTGCGATCACCCTGATCTCGCTCGCCGCCGGGCTCGTCATCGAGCGGGGCGCGACGCTCGTGGGTCTCGCGGTCGTGGCGGGCGTGCTCTCGCTCGCCGCGCTCATCGACGGCTCGATCAGGCGCCTGCGGGCCCCCGCCCTCCGGAGCGACCGACGCTGATCCGTACGCGCTCGCCGTCGATCGACGCCTCGACCGCGGTCCCCTCGACCGCCGCGTCGTGCACCTCGACCGCGAGGGTCTCGCCGGCGACGGTCTCGCGATGGGCCGTGAGAGCGGCCGCGACCACGGGCCCTGCTTCCACGCCGAGCGCGATGCGATCCGCGACGTCGAAGCCCGCGCTCCTGCGGGCATCCTGGATCGCCCTGATCAGCTCGCGGGCGACACCCTCCCGGCGGAGGTCGTCGGTGAGCTCGAGGTCGAGCGCGAGGGTGACGCCGCCCTCGCTCGCCACCCCCCACCCCTGCTTCACGTCCTGCGTCAGATCGACGTCGCTGGGAGTCAGCGGCACGGCGCCGTCGGGTGTCGTGATCTCGACCGAGCGCCCCATCGCCAGCTCGCCGGCGAGCGTGCCGTCGTCGTCGGCGAGCACCGCAGCGACCTGCTTGACCCCCGACCCGAGCTTCGGGCCGAGGGCCTTGAAGTTGGGTTTCGCGTGCCAGCGGCCGAACGTCTCGGCCGACTCGGCGAAGACCACCCTGTGCACGTTCAGCTCTGCGGCCACCAGGTCGAGCAGCGGTGAGAGCCCTCGATGGCTGCCGGGCAGATGCACCACGGCTTCGGCGAGGGGCTGGCGCACGCGGGTCTTCGTCGCCGTGCGCACTGAGCGCCCCAGCGCCACCATCGTGCGAGCCGCCGCCATCGCCCCATCGAGCTCGAGGTCGATCGCGGATCCATCGGGCTGCGGGTAATCCGCGAGGTGCACGGATTCGGGGCGGCCGTCGCGACCCGCGCCGAGGTTGCGCCACATCGTCTCGGCGATGAAGGGTGTGAAGGGCGCGAGCAACGCCGACACCGTGATCAGGCACTCGTGCAGGGTGAGGAACGCGGCCGCCGCATCGTCGGCGGCCTCACCGCCCGGGTTCCAGAAGCGGCGGCGCGAGCGGCGCACGTACCAGTTGGACAGATCGTCGACGAACCGCTCGATGTGGCGGCCCGCGCCGGTGGCGTCATAGGCATCGAGGCCGTCGCGGGCGGCGGCGACGGTCTGCGCGAGCTGGGAGAGCACCCACCGGTCGAGCAGGGGCCGTTCGGAGACGGCGGGCCCACCCGACGACGGATCGAACCCGTCGGCGTTGGCGTAGGTGACGAAGAAGGCGTGCACGTGGCGCAGGGTCAGCAGGAACTGGCGCAGCACGTCGTCGAGCACGTCGTGACCGATGCGGCGAGAGGCCCACGGCGAGCCGTTCGTGATCATGAACCACCGCAGCGCGTCGGCGCCCTGGCGTTCGAGCGCCTCCCACGGATCGAAGATGTTGCCGAGCGACTTCGACATCTTGCGGCCGTCGGCCGCGACGATATGTCCGAGGCAGACGACGTTGCGATAGGCCGGGGCGTCGAAGTGCAGCACGCCCTCGGCCATGAGCGTGTAGAACCAGCCCCGGGTCTGGTCGATCGCCTCGGAGATGAAGTCCGCGGGTACGTGCCGTTCGAACTCCTCGACGCCGCGCCCGAGCTCGGGGTGGTAGCCCCACTGCGCGAACGGCATCGCGCCGGAGTCGTACCACGCGTCGATGACCTCGGGAACGCGCCGAGCCTGCTCGCCGCACTCGCGGCACTCGAAGACGACCTCGTCGATGCCGGGGCGGTGGGGGTCCACGCCGGTCACGTCGCGTCCGGCCAGCTCGCCGAGCTCGGCGAGCGAGCCGACCGCCCGCAGGTGGTTCCGCGCACAGCGCCAGATCGGCAGGGGGGTGCCCCAGTACCGCTCCCGTGACAACGCCCAGTCGACGTTGTTCTCGAGCCAGTTGCCGTAGCGTCCGTGCTTGATGTGCTCGGGGTACCAGCCCACGCCCTCGTTGACCTCGAGCAGCCGCTCCTTGACCTCGGTGGTGCGCACGTACCACGAGGTGCGGGCGTAGTAGAGGAGTGGCGTCTGGCAGCGCCAGCAGAACGGGTAGTTGTGCTCGTAGCGCTCGTCACGAAGCAGCAGGCCTCGCCCGCGCAGATCCTCGACGATCGCCGGATCGGCGTCCTTCACGAACAGGCCGCGAACGAACGCAGGAGCGAGGTCGGTGAATCGTCCGTCGTCGCCGACCGGCTTGTGCACGGGCCAGCCCTGCTCGCGGCCCACGGCGAGGTCGTCGGGGCCGAATGCGGGTGCCAGATGCACGATGCCGGTGCCGTCGCCCATCGAGACGAACGAGCCGGCGACGACCCGGTGGGCGCCGTCGACGTTGGGGTACGGGGGCGAGTACCGGGCCCCGACGAGCGCGGTGCCATCGAACCCTCGCAGGCGACGCCATCCCTCGCCGAGCACCGACGGCGCGAGCGCCGCGGCCACGACGAGCCGTTCGCCCTCGCGCTCCATGACGTCGTAGACCGCACCGGCGTCCACGGCGGCGCCGGCGTTCGACGGCAGCGTCCACGGGGTGGTCGTCCAGACGAGGAGCGAGGCGCCTTCGAGCTCGGGTTCGCTCGTCTCGACGATGGGGAACCGCACGAAGACGCTCGGATCCTCGACCGTGCGATAGCCCTGCGCGACCTCCGCGTCGGACAGCGCCGTGCCGCAGCGCGGGCAGTACGCCGTGACCCGGTCGGCTTCCTGCAGCAAGCCCCGCTCGAACAGCGACTTCAGCGACCACCAGACCGACTCGACGTAGCCGGGCGCCATCGTCCAGTACGCCTCCTCGAGATCGACCCAGTAGCCGATCCGTTCGGTGAGGCGCTCGAACTCGCCTACGTACCGCTTGACGGATTCGCGGCAGAGGTCGTTGAAGGCTGCGATGCCGAACGCCTCGATGTCGCGCTTGCCGGTCGTACCGATCTCCTTCTCGACCTCGAGCTCGACCGGGAGGCCGTGGCAATCCCACCCACCCCTGCGGGGCACGCGGTGTCCGGTCATCGTCTTGTATCGCGGGTAGACATCCTTGAACGTGCGGGGCTCCACGTGGTGCACGCCCGGCTTGCCGTTGGCCGTCGGTGGACCTTCGTAGAACATCCAGAGCGGCGCATCCGCTCGCCGTGCCAGCGATGCATGGAAGATGTCGCGCTCCTTCCAGAACGCGAGCGTCTCGAGCTCGAGCTCCGGGAAGCTCGCATCGGTATCCACCGGCTCGAACGGCGCCATCGGCTCGTGCTCCTTCCTCCGGGAACGAAGAACGCCTCGTCCCAACGTGTTGCCGGGACGAGGCGTCGGTGCTGCCCCGCGGTGCCACCCCGCGTTGCCGGACCCTCGCAGGCCGCGGCCACTCACGACCCCGATTTCCGGGGTCTCCCGCGATCACGGGCGGGTCCCGCCTGCGTCTCCACGGCCTGCGAGGGCCGGTTCGGGCAGGGGCTCGGGGATGATGTCCGCGCGGGGCTCGGCGCCGGGCTCGCACCACCCCCGGCTCGCTCGGGTGCCTCGCCGATCCGCACGGCGCGTTCCCGTCATCGCCTGTTCGCGCGATGGTACAAGCACCCTGCAACCCACACAATCGCCGGAGGGTGTCCCGCTGGCGGCGATCCACCTCATATGCCGCCTGACCTGCGAGAACGCGGCCCGCTGAGCCTCATCTGCTACCCTTCGCCGGCTATGGCGCAGACCAAGCTCACGGCCAAGGAGATCGCCGACCTGAAGGGTCGCCTCGAAGAGGAACGCGGCGAGCTCCGCGAGCAGCTCACGACGATCGAGGAAGAGACCTTCGCGACGTCGCAGTCCGAACTCTCGGGCGACGTCGGTCTCGACGACGAGTCTGCCGACGCGGGCACCGCGACCTTCGAGCGCGAGAAGGATCTCTCCATCGAGAACAACGTGCGCGACCTGCTCTCCAAGATCGAGCGGGCGCTCTCGCGCATCGACGACGGCACGTACGGCACGTGTGAACGGTGCGGCAAGCCGATCGAGAAGGCTCGCATCAAGGCGCTTCCCTACGTGGACCTCTGCATCAAGGACGCGCAGGCGCGATCGCGCCGCTGACGATCGTGGACCGAGCCCGGCGCCGCGCCGCGGTCTGGCTCTTCTCCGTGGCGGCGGCCGCCTTCCTCGCGGATCGGCTCTCGAAGATCTGGGCGGAGCAGCGTCTGCCGGGCGACCCGATCGAGGTGATCTCCGGCGTCGTGACCTTCCGCTTCGCCACGAACCCGGGCGGCGCATTCAGCTTCGGCCGGAGCGCGCCGTGGTTCTTCGTGGCCGTCACGATCGTCGTGGCCGTCACGATCGTGGTCACCGCGTTCCGCCACACGAACCGCGCGATCGCGCTGGCGCTCGGGCTCGTGCTGGGCGGGGCGCTCGGCAACCTGACGGACCGCCTGACGAGGGGAGATCGTTTCGATGGCCACGTGGTCGACTTCATCGATCTGCAGATCTGGCCCGTGTTCAACCTCGCCGACACGGCCATCGTGATCGGCGCGGTGGTGCTGGCGCTGGGCTCGTTCCTCGGCGATCGCCTGGGCGCTGGTCCCGACCCTGCGGCCCCCGATCCGGCGCTCCGTGACCCGTCCGTTCCCGACCCGTCAGCAGCCCGTGAGCGCTGACGGGGCATTCATCGCGGACGCAGGACGGCTCGACGTGGTCGCCACACGTCTGTGCGGCGCTCCCCGCGCCGACGTGCAACGAGCGATCGCCGCCGGACGGGTCACGGTCGACGGCGTCGCCCGGGCGAAGTCGTACCGCCTCCACGGTGGAGAGCGCATCGCGATCGAGCTCATCGAGCACGCACCCCTGGAAGCCGAGGGCCCCGCGGTCCCCGTTCGGTACGAGGACGAGCACCTGCTGGTCATCGCGAAACCGGCCGGGCTGATCACCCACCCCACCGAGCAGCGGCGAGCGGGCACGCTCGTGAACCGTCTGCTCGGCATGGGGGTGACGCTCTCGGCGGCGGGAGGTGAGCTGCGACCGGGCATCGTGCACCGGCTCGATGCGGGCACCTCGGGGCTCATGCTCGTCGCCAAGACCGACGCCGCGCACGAGGCGGTGTCGCAGATGCTGCGCCGCCACGAGGTGGACCGGCGCTACCTGGCCCTCGTGCGCGGGCCGGTCGAGCACGACACCTTCACCGTGGACGCCCCGCTCGGCCGGCGGGCCGAGCGGGTGGTCGTCGACCGCAGCGAGGGCCGCCCGGCGGAGACGTCGTTCGAGGTGCGGGAGCGTCTGCACGGCACCACGCTGCTGGAAGCGTCGCCCCGCACCGGCCGGACCCACCAGATCCGGGTGCACCTGCAGGCGATCGGACATCCGATCGTCGGCGATCGCGCCTACGGGGGAGGGGGCGACCTCGCGACGGCGCTCGGCCTCGACCGGCCGTTCCTGCACGCGTGGCGTCTCGCGTTGGATCACCCGATCACCGCCGAGCGGATCGAGCTCGAGGAACGGCTCCCCGGCGAGCTCGAGCGCGCCCTCGCCACTGCCCGCGACCTGGAACCTTGACGCCTCACCCACCCGAGCGTAGTTTTGCCACCTCGTGAATCACACCGGTGTAGTTATCCACCTGTGGAAAACGTCGGCTGGCAGGGGCGGGCGATGACCGCCCGCAGCGACGGTTTCGTCCACCTGCACGTCCACTCCGAGTACTCCCTGCTCGATGGGGCGGCCCGCATCGAGGCCCCCGCCTCCAATCCGGGCGCGCCGACCATCTTCTCCGAGGTGCAGCGGCTGGGCATGCAGGCCGTGGCCGTCACCGACCACGGTTCCATGTTCGGCGCCCTGCGGTTCTTCGAGGCGGCTCGCGCGGCGGGTGTCAAGCCGATCATCGGGGTCGAGGCCTACGTCGCTCCGGGCTCGCGCTTCGACCGCGACCCGGGCGAGAGCGAGGAGAAGTACCACCACCTCACGCTGCTCGCCCGTGACGAGACCGGCTACCGCAACCTGCTGAAGCTGGTCTCGGCCGCCTACCTCGAGGGCTTCTACCACCGGCCCCGCATGGACAAGCAGCTGATGGCCGAGCATGCGCAGGGCATCACCTGTCTGTCCGGCTGCCTGTCGAGCGAGGTCTCGGTGCGCCTGCTCGGCGGACAGGAGGAGCGGGCCCGGGCCGCCGCCGCGGAGTACCGCGACATCTTCGGTGACGGCAACTACTACATCGAGGTGCAGGACCACGGGATCGCCGACCAGCACACGATCCTGCGCCGCCAGTTCGAGCTGGGGCGTGCCCTCGGCATCCCGGTGGTCGCGACCAACGACCTGCACTACACCCTGAAGGAAGACGCGAAGCCCCACGACGTGCTGCTCTGCATCCAGCAGCAGAAGGTGCAGACCGATCTGAAGCGGCTGCGGTTCGACTCCGACGAGTTCTACCTCAAGAGCCCCGAGGAGATGCGGGCCGTCTTCGCCGAGACGCCCCAGGTCTGCGACGCCACCCTCGACATCGCCGAGAGCGTCGAGCTCGACCTCGTCTACGGCGAGCGTGCCCCGGCCGACCAGCGCTACCACCTGCCACGGTTCGTCACGCCCGGCGACATCGACCGTGACACGTACCTGCGCTCGCTCGTGGAGCGAGGCGCAGGTGAGCGCTACGGCGAGATCGCACCCGAGGTCCGTGAGCGGATCGACCACGAGCTCGACGTGATCACCTCCATGGGGTTCGGGGGCTACTTCCTCATCGTGTGGGACCTGATCCGGTACGCGCGGGAACAGGGCATCCGCGTCGGCCCGGGCCGAGGCTCGGCGGCGGGCTCGGTCGTGAGCTACGCGCTGCGCATCACCGACCTCGATCCGCTGCGGTACGGGCTGCTGTTCGAGCGGTTCCTGAACCCCGAGCGCATCCAGATGCCCGATATCGACATGGACTTCGACGAGCGCCGCCGCGACGAGGTCATCCGGTACGCGACCGAGACCTACGGTGCCGATCACGTGGCGCAGATCGTCACGTTCCAGACGATCAAGGGCAAGCAGGGCATCCGCGACGCGGCGCGCGTGCTCGGGTTCCCGCCGATCGTGGGCGACCGCCTCTGCAAGATGTACCCGGCGGCCGTCATGGGCCGCGACTACCCGATCGACGTCGCGCTCACGCTCTCGCCGGACCTCGCGAACGCGTACGAGCGCGAACCCGAAGCCAAGGAGATCATCGAGACCGCGCGCGCGCTCGAGGGCTTGCGACGCGAGGACTCCGTGCACGCCGCGGGCGTCGTGATCGGCGATGCGCCGCTCGTCAACTACCTGCCGCTCAAGCTCTCCAAGGACTCACGCGACGATTCCAAGAAGGTCGTCACGCAGTTCGACATGAACGGGGTGGAGGCGCTCGGGCTGCTGAAGATGGACTTCCTCGGGTTGCGGAACCTGAGCGTGATCGAGGACACCCTCCGCCACCTGCGGGCGCGCGAGGTCGAACTCGACATCGACCACGTGGTGCTCGACGACGACGCGACCTACCGCATGCTGCAGCGCGCCGAGACCACGGGGGTCTTCCAGATGGAATCGGCGGGCATGCGCAACCTGATCAAGGTGCTGAAGCCGGACCGGTTCGAAGACCTCATGGCGCTCGTAGCGCTGTACCGCCCTGGCCCGCTCAACAACGGGCTGCACACGGAGTACGCCGAGCGCAAGCACGGCCGTCGGCGGGTGACCTATCCGCACGAGGACCTCGAGCCGATCCTGCGCGACACGTACGGCGTCATGATCTACCAGGAGCAGGTCATGCAGGTGGCGGTGACCCTCGCGGGGTTCACCATGGGGGAGGCCGACACGCTGCGCAAGGCGATGGGCAAGAAGAAGCTCGCCGTGCTGATGCCCTTCAAGGAGAAGTTCATCGCCGGCGCGGTCGCCAAGGGATACACGCAGAAGCTCGCCGCCGACATGTTCGACATGATCGTGCCGTTCGCCGACTACGGCTTCAACGCGTCGCACGCGTGCGCCTACGGGTACGTCGCCTACCAGACCGCCTACCTCATGGCGCACCATCCGGTCGAGTACATGGCCTCGATCCTCACGTCGGTCAAGGACGACAAGGACCGCAAGCCCTTCTACCTGTACGCGTGCCGGGGCATGGGCATCGAGGTGCTGCCGCCCGACGTGAACGATTCCGAGACCGACTTCGCTCCTGCGCCCGGCGAGCAGCCCGCGATCCGGTACGGGTTGTCGGCGGTGCGCAACGTCGGCGAGGGCGCCGTCGCGAAGATCATCGACGTCCGTCGGTCAGAGGGCGCGTTCACATCGTTCTCCGATTTCTGCCGCAAGGTCGAGCCCGGCGTGCTGACGAAGCGCGTGCTCGAGTCGCTCAGCCAGGCCGGGGCGTTCGACTCGCTCGGCTACACCCGGCAAGGGTTGCTGCTCGGCCACGACAGGGTCTCCGCGCCGATCCTCGCCGAGCGCAAGGCCGAGGCGGCCGGACAGTTCTCGCTGTTCGGCGCGGCCGGTGGCGACGACGGTGAGGGGCAGGCCGTCGACGAGTCGGTGCTCGACGCCGAGGAATTCGACTCGCGCACGCTGCTCCGTCTCGAGAAGGAGATGCTCGGTCAGTTCGTGACCGATCACCCGTTGCTCGGGGTGCGTGACGTGCTGGCGGCCGCGTGCAGCCACGAGATCGCCGACCTCGAGGCGCTCGGCGACGGCGACCTCGTCACGCTCGGGGGCATCATCGGGGCCGTCGCACGCAAGTACACGAAGCGAGGAGAGCCCTACGCGCAGTTCCGTCTCGAGGGTCTGGCAGGAGGCGTCGGCGTGGTCGCGTTCCCCAGCGTGTACGAAGCGGTACCGGGCCTGATCGAGACCGATCGCATCGTGCTCGCGACCGGCCGCATCGACCTCCGTGGGCGCGAGCTCCAGATCCGCGCGGTCGAGGTGCGTGAGCCTGACCTCGGATCGTCGGCCCCCAGCACCGCGGTGCCCGACGCACTCGTGGTCGACCTTCCCGCTCCCGCATGCCGGCCTGCGGTGCTCGCCAAGCTGAAGGAGCTGTTCGAGGCCCATCCAGGCGGCGCACCCGTGCGGGTGCGCTTCCTCTCCTCGACGGGGGTCATGCCCCTCGAGGTCGGCCCGTTCCGGGTCCACCCGAGCGGTCCGCTGCTCGGCGAGCTCCGGTCGCTGCTCGGCGGCGACGCGGCCCGGGTCGAACGCGATCCCGGCGTCGGTGCGGCGCTCGAGCCCGTGGGCCAGTAGTCCACGCTGGACGAGCCGGGCCGCGCCGCCGCGCGCGGCCGGGCACATAGGGTGGGCGTTCATGGCGTTCGAGGTGCTTCCTGCTATCGACGTATCCTACGGCCGGCTGGCGTCGTACGGAGCGCACGGGCCCGTGCCGGTCGAGGCGTTCGGCGGCGATCCGGTCGCGGCCGCCCGTTCCTACGCCGAGGCCGGCGCGCGATGGATCCACGTGGTCGACATGGACCTCGCCTTCGAGGGTGAGGCCCGCAACCGCGACGTGGTGGGGCGGATCGCCGGCATCGGCCCGGCCGTGCAGGCGAGCGGCGGCATCGACACGGCCGACGAGGCCCAGGCGATGCTCGACGCGGGAGCGCGACGGGTCGTGCTCGGCTCGCGAGCGTTCGGCGACGAGGCGTCGGTCGCCGCGTCGATCGAGCGCCTGGGCGACCGGCTCGTGATCGGCGTCGAGACCGACGCGGGCCGCATCCGATCGCGAGGAGCCGCGCCGGTCGACCTGCCGCTCGCCGAGACGCTCGGGTGGCTCGTCGCGGCCGGAGCACACGCGTTCCTCGTCACCGCCGTTGCGAGCGTCGGGACGCTCGAGGGACCCGACGTCGCCACGGTGAGGCGCGTGGTGCGTTCAGGCCGGCCGGTGCTCGCGGCGGGTGGTATCGCGTCCGTCGCCGACCTCGCCTCCGTGCGCCGGGCGGGTGCCGCCGGGGCGGTCGTCGGGCGCGCGGCGCTCGAGGGCGGTCTCGACCTCGTGACCGCGCTCGATCTCTCCTGACCGGGTTCCCCAGGCGTCTCGGTAGACTCGCGGACCCGATGGGCTTCCTCTCCGATCACGTTCGAGCGGTGCGCCAGACCCTCGCCGATCGGCCACTCGACGAGGGCGCGCTGCTCGCGCGAGCCGCGGCCCGGCCGCCCGCGCGTGGGTTCGCGGCGGCGCCTTCGCGGGCGCGTCCCCGCCCTGATCGCCGAGGTGAAGCGCGCCTCGCCGAGCGCCGGGGCGATCGCCGACGACGTGGACCCCGTCGCGCAGGCGGTCGCGTACGCCGAGGGGGGAGCCGCGGCGATCTCGGTGCTCACGGAGTCGCGACACTTCCACGGGTCGCTCGCCGATCTCGACGCGGTGCGCGTCGCCGTCGATGTGCCGGTGCTGCGCAAGGACTTCCTCGTGCACCCTGCCCAGGTGATCGAGGCCCGAGCTCGTGGGGCCGACGCCGTGCTCCTCATCACCGCGTGCCTCACCGACGGCGAACTCACGGCCATGCTCGCGGTCGCGCGTGACCTCGGCATGGATGCGCTCATCGAGATCCATGCCGACGACGAGCTCGACCGCGCCGTGGCGAGCGGCGCGCCCGTGATCGGCGTGAACGCGAGGGACCTCGAGACCCTCGAGGTCGACGTGGAGCGCGCGCTCGAGCGGATCGGCCGCATCCCGCCCGACCGCATCGCCGTGTTCGAGTCGGGAGTGCGCAGCCGGCGCCGACGCCCAGGCGGCCGTCGATGCCGGTGCGTCTGCCATCCTGGTGGGTGAAGCGCTCATGCGTGCCGGTGATCCCCGCGCCGCGGTGGGTAGCCTCGTGATGTCGCGCGACGCGTGAGCACGCGACCGACCAGGGAAGGAGCGCCGTGACGAGCCCGGAGACCGTGAACGCCGTACCCGACGCCCGCGGGCGCTTCGGCGAGCACGGGGGGCGCTACGTGCCCGAGGTGCTGATCCCGGCGCTCGACGAGCTCGCCGACGCCTGGACGACGCTCCGCGCCGACCCCGGCTTCCGCGACGAGCTCGCAGCGCTCAGCCGCGACTTCGTCGGCCGCCCGACGCCGATCACGCAGGCGTCGAGGCTCGGCGATGAGCTGGGCTACGACATCTGGCTCAAGCGTGAGGACCTCGCGCACACGGGCGCGCACAAGATCAACAACGCGCTCGGGCAGGCGTTGCTCGCGAAGCGGCTCGGCAAGCGGCGCATCATCGCCGAGACGGGCGCCGGCCAGCACGGGGTCGCGACCGCCACCGCCTGCGCGCTGCTCGGCCTCCCGTGCGTGGTGTACATGGGGGAGGAGGACACGCATCGCCAGGCCCCGAACGTGGCCCGCATGAAGCTGCTGGGCGCCGAGGTGGTGCCGGTCACCGCCGGTACCAAGACCCTCAAGGAAGCCGTCAACGCCGCCCTGCGTGACTGGGCGGCCACCGTGACCGACACGCACTACATCATCGGCTCGGTGGTGGGGCCGCACCCGTTCCCGCAGCTCGTGCGCGACCTGCAGCGCGTGATCGGCGACGAGGCGCGAGCGCAGTACGCCGAGCGCACCGGCGCCGACCCCGAGGTGGTCACCGCGTGCGTCGGCGGCGGGTCCAACGCGATCGGCATGTTCACCGCGTTCGTCGGCGCTCCGGGGGTTCGGCTCGTCGGCGTGGAAGCCGGTGGCCGCGGCATGGGCCTGGGCGAGCACTGCTCCTCGATCACGAAGGGGCAGCCCGGCGTGTTGCACGGTGCCATGAGCTATCTGCTGCAAGACGACGACGGTCAGATCGTGGAGACGCACTCGATCTCTGCCGGTCTCGACTACCCGGGCGTCGGACCGGAGCATGCCTGGTTGCACGACCAAGGACTGGCCGACTACGTGAGCGTCACCGACGCCGACGCGCTCGCCGGGTTCCGGGCGCTCGCGCGCACCGAGGGCATCCTGCCTGCGCTCGAGCCCGCGCACGTCATCGGATGGCTCCTGCACCGTCCGCTCGCCGACCGCGCGCGCGTGCTCGTGTGCCTCTCGGGTCGCGGCGACAAGGATCTCGACACCGTCCTCGCGGCGCTCGGAGACGAGGTCTCGCCCGCGGCGAGCGGCACCTGATGCCAGCCTTGGAGACGGCCCTCCGAGCCCGGCGTGAGCAGGGCGGCAAGGCCTTCGTGCCCTACGTCACGGGCGGGTTCCCGGGGGTCGACGCCGAGCTGCTGCGAGCGCTCGCCGACATCGGCGCCGACGCGATCGAGGTCGGCGTGCCGCATTCCGACCCGATCATCGACGGCGGGGTGATCCAGCAGGCCTCGTCGTCCGCGCTCGCCGCCGGAGCGCACCCGCGTGACGTGCTGGCCGCGATCGACGAGGCGGCGCTCGGCGTGCCGGTCGCCGTGATGACCTACGTGAACCCGGTGCTGCGCCGCGGTGTCGATGCGTTCCTCGACGATGCGGTCGAGGCCGGCGTGGCGGGCATGATCGTGCCGGACCTGCCGGTCGACGAAGCCGACGCGTTCGGCGCATCGTGCGCCGCGAGGCAGATCGATGCCGTGCTGCTCGCCGCGCCCGGATCGACCGAGGCCCGGCTCGCGGCGGTCGCGGACCGCGCGCACGGCTTCGTCTACTGCGTGGCACGGTACGGCGTCACCGGCGGGGGCGACGAGCTCGGCACCACGGCCGAGACGCTGGTCGCGGCGCTCCGCCCCATGACCGACCTTCCGCTCCTCGTCGGCGTCGGCGTCGGCACGCCCGGGCAGGCGGCGGAGGCGGCCGGGTTCGCCGACGGTGTCATCGTGGGCAGCGCCCTCATGGCGAGGATGATCGACGGTGACCGCGGGGGCATGCTCGAGCTGGCCGCCGACTTCCGGGCCGCTCTGGCCCTCGGATGATCGGCCGGTGCATCCCGGCGCATGCTCTGGCACGTATGCACGGACAGGCTGATCCGATGGAGCGATTGGCTTGGAGGTTCGAGATGTGGTACCAACACCCGTCTCGAAACACGAAAAGGAAGGGGGCCCCATGAAGCGTCGATCCTGGCTAACGGTGGTAGCCACCGTAGCCGTGCTCGCCTTGGTGGCGAGCGCATGTTCGAACGACGACGGCACCGGCGGCGAGCCGACGGCCGGTGGTGACACCGGGGCGACCGCCGACGAGTTCGGCGTGATCGAGATCGGTGCGGATGAGCCGATCAACCTCGGTGTCGCGCAGGTGATCAGCGGCGCCGACGCCGCCCTGGGCACCGACCAGGTCAACGGCATCAACCTGGCGGTCGACTATCTGGACAACACGTTCGATGCGACTCCCGGCACGCTGCTCGATCACCCCGTCGAGCTGAAGGTCGAGGACGAGCTCTGCTCCGCCGAAGGCGGACAGGCTGCCGGCACGGCGCTCGCCGCCGACCCGACGATCGTCGGCGTCATCGGCACGAGCTGCTCGAGCGCGGCGCTCGGCGTCGCCGACACGATCCTCGGCGACAAGGGCATCCTGCTGTTCTCGGGATCGAACACCAGCCCGGCGCTGACCGATCCAGAGGCGCACCAGCCGTTCTACGCGCGCACGGCCCACAACGACCGCATCCAGGGTGCGATCGTCGCCGAGTTCGCCCTGAAGGAGGGCGCGACGAAGATGGCGACGATCCACGACGAGAGCCCGTACACCCAGGGCCTCACTGCCGCGGCCGCCGTCAACTTCGAGGCCGGTGACGGGACCGTGACGGTGCAGGAGCAGATCAACTCCGAGGACACCGACTTCAAGCCGGTGCTGCAGTCGATCGCCGACACCGACCCCGACGTGCTGTACGCGCCGGTATTCGTGGCGGCGTGCTCGCTGATCCTCAAGCAGGCGGCCGACATCATGCCCGACGTCACGATCATGGCGTCCGATGGCTGCCAGAGCACCGACACCATCAAGACCGCGGGCGAGGATGCGATCGAGGGCGTCTTCCTGTCGGGGCCTGACACGTCGGCCTATCAGGAGGGCGAGTTCTACTCCAACGAGTTCCTGCCGGCCTACGAGGAGCAGTTCTCCACCCAGCCGACGTCGGTGTTCCACGCGCACGCTTTCGACGCGACGAACATCCTGTTCGATGCGATCGAGCAGGTCGCCGTGCAGAACGAGGACGGCTCACTGGAGATCTCTCGCACGGAACTCCGCGACGCGGTGTTCGCGACGTCCGGGTACGAAGGACTGAGCGGCATCATCACCTGCGACGAGTTCGGTGACTGCGCGACCGACGTGGTCATCGGCATCTTCGAGGGACCGAACTGGCCCGTGGAGGGCGGCACCGGAGACGGCAAGCCGGTGTACACCGACACCAAGTCCCTGGACGACGTCCTGTAAGACCCGGTGAGATGATCCCGGGGCGGCCGCCGCTCGAGCCGCCCCGGGATCACTCCTGACGAGAGGGGCGGGCGAGTCGTGTCGGATCCGGGGACGGCACGAGCAGGCGACGCACGACTGGGCGGGTTCGCCACACTGCCGTGGCGGCGCATCATCCTCGTGGTGCTGGGCGCCACGATCGCGTTCGTGGTGGTCGTCGGGGCCTATCGGACCCTCACGCTTCCCGGCGGACGACCGGTACTCCGGCAACTTCTGGATCGACCAGACCGTGAACGGCCTGGGCCAGGGCGCCATCCTCGCGCTCATCGCGCTCGGGTACACGCTCGTCTACGGCATCCTGCGCATGATCAACTTCGCGCACGGCGAGGTGTTCATGGCCGGAGCGTTCATCTCGTTCTTCTTCGCCGACGCGTACCAGAGGAGCGGGTTCCTCAACTCGAACCCGTACGTCTCGTTGACGATCGTGCTGGCCGTTTCGATCGTCGCGTCGGTCGTCGTCGCGGTACTGCTCGAGCGGATCGCCTACCGGCGCCTGCGGAACGCCCCGAGGCTCGTGCCGCTGATCACCGCGATCGGAGCCTCGCTGTTCATCCAGAGCGCGTTCCGAGGGTTCTTCGGGCCCCAGCCGCGCGGCTACCCGCGGCCGACTCTGCTCGAAGGATCGATCGAGCTCGTCGGCGTCTCCGTGTCGAAGGTGCAAGTGCTCGTGTTCGTCGCGGCGCTCGTGGCGATGGTCGCCTTGCAGCTGTTCGTGAACCGCAGCCGCACGGGCCGCTCGATGCGCGCCGTCGCCGCCGACAGCGAGATCGCGAGCCTGATGGGCATCAACGTCGATCGCGTCGTGGTGATCACGTTCATCGTCGGCGGGGTGCTGGCCGGCATCGCCGGCGTGCTCTTCTCGCTCGCGTTCACGCAGGTCGTGTTCACGATGGGCTTCCGGCCCGGCATCGCCGCCTTCACCGCTGCGGTGCTCGGCGGCATCGGCAGCATCGGAGGCGCGGCCCTCGGCGGGTTCGTGATCGGATTGCTGCAAGCGCTCGGGCCCGCCCTGTTCCTCAGGGGGTTCGGCATCCCGAGCGCGTACTCGCTCCGCGACGTGTTCGTCTTCCTGGTGCTGATCCTCGTGCTGGTGTTCCGCCCGGGTGGACTGCTCGGCTCGGGCGACGCGGAGAAGGTCTGATGCGCCCGGCCGTACGCATCGGGATCATCGCCGGCATGGTCACGACCTTCCTCGCGGCCGTCGGGTTGGTCGGCAACTTCACCGACCTGAACCTGATCGGCGAGGAGGTCACGTTCGCGCAGTTGATGCTCGTGCTGCCACCCCTGGTGGCGGGGTACGTGGCCACCCTGCCCAAGGTGGAGGCCGGGGAGATCGTCGAGCTCGCTCGACCCCGGGCCGCAATGACCGGTGCGGCGACCGGTGCGATGTCGGGGGTCGTCTTCGCGGCGTTCGCGGTGTTCGTCGACACGTTCGGCGTCGAGCGCGTCCGCGCGGTGCTGCTCAACGTCACGCCGACGCTGATGGACTTCGTCACCGGCGGCCGCCCGATCGTCGCGGCCGCTGCCATCCTCGTCGTCGTCTCGACGGTCGCGGGCGCCGCCGGAGCCACGTACCGCACCCTGCCCGATGCCATCCGTCGTCCGCTCGGATCGGCGGTCTGGGTGACGCTCCTGTTCGGGTTCCTGCAGCGCATCGTGCCGATCGCCTTCGACCAGCTCGACATCGAGCGTGACTGGCTCTACAGCAGGCAGACCGACGGCCTGACGTGGATCGGGGCAACGTTGATCGCCCTGATCGCGGTCACTGCTTCGGTCGTGAAGTCCCGCAAGGGGAAGGTCATCCGAGAGGCGATCCTCGCTCGTCGCGACCGCGGCGGCGAGGAGCGACGGCTCACGCCACTCAGCTTCGTGCTCATGGCCGTGGCGCTCGCCGTCGTGCTGATCGCCCCCCATGTGCTCGGCGCCGTGATCTCGGAGGTGCTCGGCACCGTCATGGTCTTCGCGCTCCTCGGGCTCGGTCTGAACATCGTCGTCGGATACGCCGGGCTGCTCGACCTGGGCTACGTGTTCTTCTTCACGCTCGGGGCGTACTCGCTCGCACTGCTCACCGGGGCGACCCTCAACACGTTCATCGGGTCGTCGGAGCCCGCGCTCGTGTCCGACCTGAACTTCTACGTCGCGATCCCGATCGTCGTGCTGATCGCCGCGGGGGCGGGCGTGCTGATCGGCGCCCCGGTCCTGCGTCTGCGCGGCGACTACCTCGCCCTCGTCACGCTCGGCCTCGGCGAGATGATCGTCGTGCTCGTGACGAGCCCTTGGCTGGAGCCGCTCGTGGGCGGGCCGCAGGGCATGCGCGACATCACGAACGCCGCGATCGGTAGCTTCGGGTTCCGCGACCCGAAGCACTTCTATTACCTCGCGTTCGCCTTCGTGCTGCTCGCCCTGTTCGTCTCGTGGCGCCTCGCGAACTCCCGCGTCGGCCGGGCCTGGACCGCGCTCCGCGAGGACGAGCAGGTCGCCGACGCCATGGGCGTCAGCACGACGTCGTACAAGCTGCTCGCGTTCGCCATCGGCGGCGCGATCGGGTCCCTCGGCGGCGCCCTGTTCGCCGTGAAGATCGGGTCGCTCACGCCCGCGAGCTTCCAGGTGCTCGTCTCGATCCAGGTGCTCGGCATCGTGATCCTGGGTGGCATCGGCAGCCTTCCCGGCGTCATCACCGGCTCCCTCGTGCTGGTCGGGCTCCCCGGCCTCCTGCGCGAGTTCGAGGAGTACCGCCTGCTGGCCTACGGCGCCGCGGTGGTAGCCGTGATGCTGCTGCGGCCCGAAGGCATCATCCCCAACGTGCGCCGCAGCCGCGAGCTGCATGAGGACGAACGCGATCAGGATCGTTGGGTCCGAGACGTGACCACCGACGAGCCCGTGGCCCCGACCGCCACACCCACGGGGGAGGGGGCCGGGTGAGCGCCCCGCTGCTCCAGGTCGACGGGGTCACGAAGCGCTTCGGAGGGTTGAACGCCCTCAACGACCTGTCGTTCGAAGTGGCCGAGGGCGAGATCGTCTCGGTGATCGGTCCGAACGGCGCCGGCAAGTCCACGGTGTTCAACGTGGTCACCGGTCTCTACCCGCCCGACGAAGGTGACGTTCGGTTCCGCGGGCAGAGCATCGTGGGGTTCTCGCCGAACCGGATCACCCGCGCGGGCATCGCACGCACGTTCCAGAACGTGCACCTGTTCCCGAACATGACGGTGCTCGAGAACGCGATGGTCGGCCAGCACTCCCGGACCAAGGCAGGCGTGTTCGGCGCGATCTTCCGGCCTCCGGCCGTTCGTCGCGAGGAAGACGCGATCCGCGAGCGTGCCAAGGAGTGCCTGGCGTTCTTCGGGTCACGCCTCGCCGGCTACCGGCAGGAGCAGCCGGCGTTCGCGCTCTCGTACGCGAACCGCCGGCGTCTCGAGATGGCCCGGGCGCTCGCGACCGACCCGGCCATGATGCTGCTCGACGAGCCGACGGCGGGCATGAACCCGAGGGAGACGCTGGAGCTGCGTGACCACATCGTGCGCATGCGCGACGAGCTCGGGCTCACCGTGCTCGTGATCGAGCACGACATGCGGGTGGTCAAGGGCGTGTCCGATCGCGTGGTCGCCTGCGACTACGGTCGCAAGATCGCCGAGGGCACGTACGAGCAGGTGGCGAACGACGAGCAGGTCGTCGAGGCCTACCTCGGCCGCCGGCACGAGGAGCTCGGATGAGCGACGTCGGCACCGGCGTCTCAGGGACCGAGCCCGCCGCTTCCGACGGCCGGGCGCCGGTCCTGGAGCTGCGGAACGTCTCGACCCACTACGGCCTCGTGGCGGTCCTGCGCGAGGTCGACATGCAGATCTTCCCGGGTGAGATGGTCTGCCTGCTCGGCGGCAACGCGAGCGGCAAGAGCACGACGTTGAAGACCATCCTCGGCTACGTGAAGCCGTCGGCCGGGGAGGTGTTGTTCGAGGGCGAGGCGATCTCGGGCCTGCCGACCTCGCAGATCGTGCAGCGGGGCATCTCGATGGTGCCCGAGAACCGGCGCCTGTTCGCCGACATGACCGTCGACGAGAACCTGCAGCTCGGAGCCTACCTGCGATCGGACAAGGAGGGCGTCGGGCGGGACCGCGAGCAGGTGCTCGAGACCTTCCCCAGGGTGCGGGAGCGGCTGAAGCAGAAGGCCGGCACGCTCTCGGGCGGCGAGCAGCAGATGGTGGCGATGGGCCGCGCGCTCATGGCCGACCCGAAGGTGCTGCTCATGGACGAGCCCTCGATGGGCCTGGCGCCCGTGCTGGTCGAGCAGGTCTTCGAGATCATCCAGAAGATCCGCGAGCTGGGTCGCACCGTCTTCGTCGTGGAGCAGAACGCGAACATGGCGTTGCGCATCGCCGACCGCGGCTACGTGATCCAGACCGGTGAGGTCGTGCTCAGCGGCACGGCCGAGGTGCTGCTGAACGACCCCCAGATGCGCCAGGCGTATCTCGGCGAGCTGTAGGCCCGCTTCCCGTGCAGGTGCCGTTCGTCGACGCCCAGGAGCTGGCCCACCGTCTTCCCATGCACGCGGCGATCGATGCCCTCGAGGGGGCGTTCCGCGATGGCGACCCGTCGGCCACGCCGCTGCGATCGCACGTGGAGACACCGCATGGCACGCTGCTGCTGATGCCGGCGGTGGGGGAGCAGGGAGTGGGTGTGAAGCTCGTGACCCTGACCGCAGCGAATCCCGAGCGGGGGATGCCGCTGATCCACGCGCTCTACGTGCTGTTCGATGCCGAGACCCAGGCTCCCCGCCTACTGATCGACGGCGCGGCGCTCACGGCGCTCCGCACGGCCGCGGTGAGCGGGCTCGCGACGCGTCTGCTGGCTCGCGGTGATGCGAGTCGCCTCGTGATCTTCGGGGCGGGTGTGCAGGCTCGCTCCCACCTGGACGCGATGGCCTCGGTGCGGCCCGTGCGTGAGCTGACCATCGTGAGCCGAACCCGCGAGCGTGCGGAGCCACTCGTCGCGGCCGCACTGGCCGGCGGGATCGACGCCGTGATCGGTGACCCCGATGCGGTCAGGACCGCCGACATCGTCTGCACCTGCACGACCGCGTCCGAGCCCGCTCTTCGACGGCGCCCTGCTGGCCGACGGAGCGCACGTGAACGCCGTCGGAAGCTTCCAGCCGCACACGCGCGAGGTCGATTCCGAGACCGTGCGGCGCGCTCGCGTCGTGGTCGAGACGAGGGCCGCAGCCATGGACGAGGCGGGCGACTTGCTGGTTCCGATCGGCGAGGGCGTCATCGACGACCGCCACGTGGTCGCCGACCTGCAGGAGCTCGTTCGCGGCGTCGAGGTTCGCCGCAGCGTCGACCGACATCACGCTGTTCGAGTCGGTGGGCCTGGCGTTCGAGGATCTGGCGGTGGCCGGCGCGCTCGCCGCCACGATGTGAGCGTGCGCCGACGCGGTGCCGGGAGAGGGGGTCGAACCCTCACGAGCCGAAGCTCACGGGATTTTGAGTCCCGCGCGTCTGCCAGTTCCGCCATCCCGGCCGCAGGCCTCCATACCCTATCGGCCGCCACATCGATGCCGGCTCGCCGCCGCCGGCAGACCGTGTACACGTGCGCGCTGCTGGTCGCGATGCTGGCCGGGTGCTCTCCGACGGCGAGCGACGACTCGACGCCACGCGTGAAGATCGCGTTCTTCCAGGATCTCTCGGTGCCACAGAGCCTGGACCTCGTCTCACCGTCCTTCCTCGCGTTCGAGACGGCCATGCAGCGTGCGCTCGTCGACACGGAGGGCATCGAGATCGAGGTGGTGCAGCTCGACACCGGCGGCGACGACGCCACCGCGATCGAGATGGCCCGGGAGGTGACCGCGGATCCGGCCTTCACGCTGGCCGTCATCGCGCCGTTCTGGTCGGAACCGCCCGAGGTGGCGCGATTGCTCGCCGAGGCGGGGGTGCCCACCCTGAGCCTGTCGCCGGAGAGCGCGTCGCCATGGTCGACGGCCTCACCACCCCCCGGCGATCCGGCGGAGCTGTGGCGCCGGTTCGTGCCGGATCGGTCCGCCGAGGCTGCCCTGCTGGCCGACACCGCCGGCCTCGACGGATCGACTGAGGGGGCGTCGGCTATCTGCGTCGTGACCGACGGCAGCGGCCGCAGCGCGGAGCTGGCGGCCGATATCGTGCGCGAGTTCGACCCTGTGGTCCCGACGCAGGTCGACGGCGTCGATGCCGACGCGGCGGCCCAGCAGCTGGCCTCGTCACGATGCGGACCCGTGGTGTGGACCGGCTTCCCACTGGAAGCCGGCGAGCTCGCCGAGGCGATGCTCGAGCGAGCGCCGGAAGGGTCTTCGCCGATCGACCTCGCCGGCGCTGCGATGAAGACCATCGTGCCGCTCACAACGGCGGTCGACCATGCGACCCTGGTCGACTCCGTCGTCTGTCCCTGTGCTGACGTGTCGGTGCGTACCGAGCTCGATGTTCGCATGTTCCTGAACGCGTACCAGTCCGAGCACGGACTCGCGCCGGGCGCCTTCGCGGTCGAGGCATGGGATGCGGCGGACGTCGTCGCCACCGCCTTGAGCTCGGGTGTGCCCGGCCGTGCCGCCATGCGGGCTGGGTTCAGGGAGCTCGCGAGCTACGACGGGGTGGCCGGGACCTACATCTTCGACATCGACGGCGAACTCGTGGCCGGGCGAGCGGAGGTGTACACGGCAGCCGGCACCCGCTGGCTCGCGACAGCCGGCTGACGAGTCGAACCCCGCACGCCTCGGTCTGCGTAGACCAAGCGGGAGGCCGGAACGGGTCGCGTTGCCCGCAGGTCGCCCCGGCCCTATAGTCCGTCGAGGGGCGCCCGCACCGCGTTCCCTCTGGAAGGAGGCAGGATGCGCACGTTCCGAACTCGAACCATCTTCGTTCTCGTCGCAGCGCTCTCGCTCGTCGCCGCGGCATGCGGGGACGATGGGGAGCCGACCGAACCGGCTGGAGGCGAATACCGGGGCGTCCTCGACGGGGGCCTGCGCCGATGCCGACACGAGCGCCGGCGATCTGCTCGCCCAGATCTGCGAAGAGGGCGTGATCACCGTCTCGACCGACCCCGCCTACCCCCCTCAGTCGTCGCTGAACCCGGAGACCGGTGAGTACGAGGGCTTCGACATCGATGTCGCGACCGCGATCGCGGATCGACTCGGCGTCGGGATCGAGTGGGCAACGCCGAAGTGGGAAGCCATCACCGCGGGCAACTGGCAGGGGCGCTGGGACATGAGCGTCGGTTCCATGACCGTGCTGGAGGAACGAGCAGAGGTCCTCGACTTCACGCCCGCCTACTATTTCACCCCAGCATCGGTGGCCGTGCCTGAAGGCAGCGACATCACATCCGCAGACCAGCTCAGCGGCAGGACCATCGCCGTCTGCGCAGGATGCACCTACGACTTCTTCTTGCAAGGAACGCTCACGATCCCCGGGTACACGATCCCCGAGCCTCCGGCCGGAGTGAGCGTCAAGGGGTTCGACACCGACTCGACGGCCATCCAGGCTGTCGCGTCCGGGCAGGCAGACGCGGTCATGTCGGCGACGCCCACCCTCCAATCCGCGATCGACAAGGGACGCCCGATGACGCTGTTGGGTGAACCCCTCTACTACGAGCCCTTGTCGGTCGCTCTCGACAAGTCCTCGGAGCTCGATCAATCATCGCTCGTCGCCGCCGTGTCGAGCATCATCGAGGAGATGCACGCCGACGGCACGCTGAGTGAGCTCTCGATGGAGTGGTACGGAGAGGATCTCACGGTCTCGAACGAAGGTTGATCCGCTCGATCCACGGCGAAACGGGGGGATCCGTGGCGACAGAAGCGAAGGGGGCCGGGGAGACCCGGCCCCCGGCACAGCGACCGGCGGGGAGGATGGAAGGCGCCGCCCGAGCGAGCGCGAGGGTGCCCTTCCGGCTGAAGGTCGGGGTCGTCTGGCTCGTGATCTTCATCGTCCTCGCGGTGTTGTTCGCGTCCGCCGACTTCAACACGCAGTTCATGCGGGACAGCGCGGACTACGTCGTCAGGGGTCTGCTGTACACGCTGATCATCGCGCTTGCTGGCATCATCCTCGCCACCCTCCTTGCCCTGATCGGCGCGCTCGGGCGGCTGTCCACGAACCCGGTTGCCTTCGGTGTCTCAGGGTTCTACACCTCGTTCTTCCGTGGCACGCCGCTCATCGTGCAGCTCTACCTCATCGCGTTCGCGCTTCCCATCGTGGCCAACAACGTCGGCTTGCCCAGCGGCGTCGTGGAACTCTTGACCCTCACGTCATTGGAAGCCGGCATCATCGCACTGGGCCTCAACTACGGGGCTTACATGACGGAGATCTTCCGCGCGGGCATCCAATCGGTGAGCCATGGCCAATCAGAAGCCGCCGATGCGCTCGGCATGACCTACGGGCAGAAGATGAAGCGCGTGGTGTTGCCTCAAGCGTTCCGCGTCATCATCCCGCCGACCGGCAACGAGTTCATCGCGATGCTGAAGGACACCGCCCTGGTGAGCTTCATCGGCGCAACGGTCGGCCAGGAAGAGATCTTCAGGAGAGCGCAGCTCGTTGGAACCCGGGACTTCCTCCCGATGGAGGCATATCTGCTTGCCGCGATGCTGTACTGGGGCCTCACCGCGATCTTCACGTTCTTCCAGGGCCGGCTCGAGCGCAGGATCGGCAAGGGCTACGAGCGAGGCTCGGCCACCAAGTCCAGGGCCAAGAAGTTCTATTCGACCGGAGGTGCGGGTGGAGTGGGTGGAGGCGGCGGCATGGTGGGGATCGATACCGACGAGGTCTCCGGCGGGCCCGAGCTTCCGGGGCAGGGGCACTGATGACGCCGCGTCCGAGCAACGGCGAAGCGGTCGTCAGGGTCGAGGGGCTGCACAAGAGCTTCGGCGAGCTCGAGGTCCTCAAGGGCATCGACATGGAGGTGCACAAGGGCGAGGTCGTCGTCATCTTCGGCCGGTCGGGGTCGGGCAAGAGCACCCTGTTGCGGTGCGTCAACTTCCTCGAGGACCCGACCTCGGGGATGATCGAGGTCGCCGGCGTGCGCCTCGAGGGTGGTCATCGCACGAAAGGCAAGCGTGAGCAGGTCCGGCAGCTGCGCATCAAGGCAGGCATGGTTTTCCAGCAGTTCAACCTGTTCCCGAACATGACCGTGATCGGCAACGTGATGGAGGGCCCGGTCACGGTGAAGGGCATCCCCGAGGAAGCGGCTCGTGCGAATGCCCTGGAGCTGCTCGCCAAGGTGGGACTCTCCGACAAGGCCGACGAGTATCCGATCCGGCTCTCGGGTGGTCAGCAGCAGCGGGTCGCCATCGCCCGTGCGCTCGCGATGGAGCCCGACGTCATGCTCTTCGACGAGCCGACGTCTGCCCTCGACCCGGAGCTGATCGGCGAGGTGCTGACCGTGATGCAGTCGCTCGCGACCGACCTGCACATGACGATGATGGTCGTCACCCATGAGATGGGGTTCGCGCGCGAGGTGGCGAACCGCATGATGTTCTTCCACGAGGGCGTGATCCTCGAGCAGGGCACGCCCGACGAGATGATCAACCACACGAAGTACCCAGAGACCAAGAAGTTCTTCGAAGCGGTGCTCTGAGGCGGGTGCGACCGGCTCGGCCCGGCAGTGTCCAGCGGTGGTTCAGGGTCGGGCCAACTCTCGACCCGGGGTTGCGGGTCGCCCCGTCAGGTCGCCTCGGGACCCTGCAGATACAGATGACGGGCCGCGACACCCCTCGGGTTCGATCACGCCTTCCCCATACGCGATCGTTCCCTGTCGAGCATCGCGGCCCGTCATGCCGCGGTCCCGTGCGACCTGCGCCGGCTCGACCTGCCGAACCTGCGTGCGGCCTCGCGGGACCGTCGCGAACGATAAACGCGAGGTTGAGACCTGTCAACTCGTGCTCGGAGTCGCGGGTCAGGTTCGCTGGGCCGCGCGCGTCCTCTCGCCGCCGGACATCGCCGCCGGCTGGGACGCCGGCGACACAGGCCTCGATCTCAGGAAGAGCCCTCCGACGACGACGAGGTAGGCGAACCACCCCGTGATCTCGAGCCAGGTGGGGTTAGCCTGGTATCCGAAGATCGCCCGAAGGATGCCGCCGACGCCGCTGTCGTCGGGCAGCGTGGCCGAGATGTCGAAGGCGGTGCCGGAGAGCATCGGGAGCCATCCGGCTTCCTGCAGCTCGTGTAGCGCGTACGCGAAGAGCCCCGCGGCGACCACGATGAGCAGGAGCCCGGTGATGCGGAAGAACACGCGGAGGTTGAGCTTCAGCCCGCCGCGGTAGAGGAGCGCGCCGAGCGCCACGGCGATCGCGAGGCCGAGCGCCGCGCCGGCTACCTGGGCGCCGACCCCTCCGGACTCGACGGCCGTTCCCTGGGACGCCGCGAAGATGAACAGGGCGGTCTCGACCCCTTCGCGCAGGACGGCGACGAACGCGAGCGCGGCGAGCGCGAACCCGCCAGTGAGCAGGGCGGTGTCGACCCGCTCCTGCAGCTCGGACTTGACCCGCGCGCCCTGGCGCCGCATCCAGAAGATCATCCAGGTGAGCACGCCCACCGCGATGAGGGTGACGAGGCCTTCGAAGATCTCTTCGGCCTCGCCTTCGAACTCGGCGTCGGCGCTGAAGATCACGGTGCCGACGAGCACGCTCACGACGATCGCCGCGCCGGTTCCCCACCAGATCAGGTTCTGCCGATCGCGGGCGCCGACCTGCTTCAGGTAGGCCAGGAGGATCGAGATGATGAGGGCGGCCTCGATGCCCTCGCGCAGCGCGACCAGGAATGCAGCACCCAACGTCGTGTCCTCCCTTGTTCGGAACCCCGAACATCGAATCTTCGGTAGGGCGAAATCCTATCCAAGGGGTCGGATTCGCGTCAAGGTCGTTCGGGCACGAACCGTCAGCGGCGGGGTGGTTGCCGTCTCGGTCGATCGGCGACCTCGACCCAGAGGTTGTCGACGAGCTCGGGCCCGAGGGCCACGCTCTCGCCGGCGACGGTGAGGCGCATGGACCCGTCGGGGCCGAGGCCCTCAACGACGATCGTGGCACCGGGCATGAGGCCCGATGTCTCGAGGAACCGCATCACGTCGAGCTCGAGCTCCAGGTCCTCGGTGAGCCGGCGCAGGACGACCTCGGTGCCCGGCGTCACCTCGTTGAGGGCGGTGAGTGACGCGACGTCGACCTCGTGGCTCGACCCCGGGATCGGGTTGCCGTGCGGGCATGCACCCGGGTCGCCGAGGATCTCCACGAGCCGTTCCTCCACCTGCGCGGAGATGACCCGTTCCCACACTTCCGCCTCTTGATGAGCTTGGTGCCACGGCAGTCCGATCACGTCGATCAGCAGGTGCTCCGCGAGGCGGTGGCGGCGGACGAGCGCGATCGCCACGTCGCGTCCGGCGGCCGTGAACGAGAGGGTGCGGCCGTCGGCTTCGAGGAGCCCGTCGCCGACCAGCCGCTTGACGTGCTCGCTCACCGATGCGCGGCTGACACCCATCCATCGCGCGATCTCGGCCTGCACCATCGGGAAGCGCTCTTCCTCGAGCTCGTACAGGGCCTCGAGGTAGTCGGCGCCCGGATGGCGAGCATCGCTCGCTCGAGCGTCGGTCGTCATGGGCGGAGATTACGATACGAACCGTGAGCCCCTCGAACGACGCCGCGCCGGCCACGTCTCCATCGGCGCCCGACGGGCCACGACGGCTATTCCTGCTCGATGGACATTCGCTGGCCTACCGCGCGTTCTTCGCGCTTCCCCCGACGCTCGCCACGTCGAGCGGCACCGTCACGAACGCCGTGTACGGGTTCACGAGCATGCTGATCAAGCTCCTGGCCGAGGAGCGGCCCGACCTGATCGCCGTCTTCTTCGACTCGGGCGCGCCCACCGTGCGCCTGGCGAAGGACGCCGACTACAAGGCGGGCCGCCCCGAGACGCCCGGCGATTTCCGGCCGCAGCTCGGGCTGATCGAGGAGGTGCTCGACGCGATGCGTATCCCGGTGCTGCGCATCGCCGACGGCAACGAGGCCGACGACGCGATCGGCACGCTCGCGGTGCGGGCCTGCGAGCAAGGCGTCGATGCCACGATCGTCACGGCCGATCGCGACTTCTTCCAGCTCGTGCGGCCCGGCATCACGGTCATGTTCAACCGCAAGGGCATCAGTGACATCGTCCGCTACGACGAGCAGGCCGTGATCGAGCGCTACGGCATCACGCCCGCCCAGTACCTCGACTTCGTGGCGCTCAAGGGCGACACGAGCGACAACATCCCGGGGGTGCCGGGGGTCGGCGACAAGACCGCCGCGAAGCTGGTGAACCAGTTCGGCACGGTCGAAGGGCTGCTCGCGGAGACCGACACGCTCAAGGGCAAGCAGAAGGAGAACGTCGAGGCCTCCGCGGATCGGCTCGGGCTCAACAAGGAGCTCGCGAGGATCGACACCGACATCGTGCTGCCCGTCGTCCCCGACGACTGCGTGATGGGGGAGTGGGACGCCGACGAGGTGCGGCGCCTGTTCACCTCGCTCGAGTTCCGCTCGCTGTTCGACCGTCTGCAGGAGGTCGGCAGCGTGAAGCCGAAGGTCGACGTGGCCGAGCTCGATCTGCGCGAGGTCACGATCGACGAGCTGCCGGCCACCTGGGCGGGAGGCGCCCCGGTCGGCGTGCAGCTCGCCGACGACGACGACGCCGTGGTCGGCGTGGCCATCTCCGCAGGCGGCGCGCAGGCGGCCTATGCGGCCCTCGACGGCGTCGGGCCGCTCGAGGCCTTCCTCGCCGACCCGGCGGCGCCGAAGTGGGCACACGACGCCAAGGCCTTGGAACGGGTGGCCCTGCGGTCGGGGGGCGCCATCGCGGGCGTGGCGTTCGACACCGCGCTCGCCGGGTACCTGCTCGACCCCGCCTCGGCCGACTACGGGTTGCGCGGTCTGGCCGAGTCCTACCTCGGGGCCGACGTGATCGGCGCCGTCGACGGCGACGAAGCCGAGGGGCAGCTCTTCGGCGACCCGTCGTGGCGTTCGACCGCGGCCGAGGCGGCGGCGATCGCCCTGCTCGCCCCCGTCATGGAAGAGCGCATCGACCAACAGGGGCTGCGGCCCCTGCTCGACGACGTGGAGCTGCCGCTGTCGGCGGTGCTCGCCGGCATGGAGGCACGTGGCATCCGGCTCGACGTGCCCTACCTCGAGGAGATGGGGGAGTCGGTGCGCGACCGTATGGCCACGTTGAAGGCCGACGTGTACACGCACGCCGGTGAGGAGTTCAACCTGAACTCGCCCCCGCAGCTGCGGAAGATCCTCTACGACCAGCTCGGCCTGCAGCCGGGCAAGAAGACGCCGAAGGGCGAGCTCTCCACCGACGCGAGCGTGCTCGAGAAGCTGCGCGACGCGCACCCCATCGTCGACGCGCTGCTGTCATGGCGAGAGCTCGACAAGCTGAACTCGACCTACCTCGAGGCGCTGCCTCGGCTCGTCGATCCACGCGACGGTCGCGTGCATACGACGTTCGTGCAGACGGCGGCCGCCACGGGCCGGCTGTCCTCGACGAATCCGAACCTGCAGAACGTGCCGATCCGCACCGAGCTCGGCCGGCAGATCCGGCGCGCGTTCGTGCCGGGCTCAGCCGACCAGGTGCTGCTCGTGCTCGACTACTCCCAGATCGAGCTGCGCATCCTCGCGCACCTGTCAGGCGACGAGGGGTTGCGGGCTGCGTTCGCGAGCGGCGACGACATCCACACGGCGACGGCTGCCCGCGTGTTCGGGCTGCCCCTCGACGCTGTCGACCCGGGGTCGCGCTCTCGGGCCAAGATGGTGAACTACGGCCTCGCGTACGGCATGAACGCGTGGGGGCTCGCGCAGCGGCTCGACATCGCCCCCGACGAGGCGCAGGAGATCATGGACGCGTACTTCGCATCGTTCCCTGCGATCCGCGACTACCTCGACCGCCAGGTCGGACATGCGACCGTGGAAGGCTTCACCGAGACGCTCCTGGGTCGTCGTCGATACATCCCGGAGCTGCAGGCTGCGAACCCTCGTGTGCGCGACCTGGGCCGTCGCCAGGCGCTGAACGCGCCGATCCAGGGGAGCGCGAGCGACGTCTTCAAGATGGCGATGATCCGCGTCGACGAGGCGCTTCGCGCGCACCCCGATCTCGACTGCCACATGCTGCTCACCGTGCACGACGAGCTCGTCTTCGAGGTGCCCGAGGGCGATGTCGAGCGGGCCGCCGAGCTGGTGCGTGATGCGATGGAGCATGCGGTCGACCTCGACGTGCCCCTGCAGGCCGACGTGGGCTGGGGCACCACGTGGTCCGACGCTGCGCCCGCGGGCCACTGAGCGCTCGTTTGACGGCGTTTCCGCTGGCCACCTACCATCCCTGACGGCCGTGCGGTGTTCGCACGTGCCCGGACAACTCCCAACCCGTCCGGGTGATGGCATCGCATGCGCCGGAAGGAGACCACCGACATGAGCGACGACACGACGGTTGCCACCGAGGCGACCGAGAGCGAAGCGGCCCCTGAGGCCTCCATCGAGGAGGGCACAGCCGCTGACACCGGCACCGCCGACGTGAGCACGACCGGCGCCGACACTCCCACCCCTCCGATCGAGCCGTCCGCACCGCCGAGCGACCCGAGGGCCCCGGTCAACGCGGCGAAGGAGACTCCCGCACCGGCCGACGGCAAGGACTACACGCCGGAGGAGCTCATCTCGGCGCTCGAGGCGAGCTTCCATGACTTCGGTGACGGCGACATCGTCGAGGGCGACGTGGTCAAGATCGATCGCGACGAGGTGCTGCTCGACATCGGCTACAAGAGCGAAGGCGTGATCCCGAGCAAAGAGCTCTCGATCCGCCACGACGTCGACCCGAACGAGGTCGTGAAGGTCGGCGACCACATCGAGGCCCTCGTGCTGCAGAAGGAAGACAAAGAGGGGCGGCTGATCCTGTCGAAGAAGCGCGCGCAGTACGAGCGCGCGTGGGGCCGCATCGAGGATGTCATGAACTCCGGCCAGACCATCACGGGGCCGGTCATCGAGGTCGTCAAGGGCGGATTGATCCTCGACATCGGCCTGCGCGGGTTCCTCCCGGCTTCCTTGGTCGACCTTCGGCGCGTGCGTGATCTCAACCCGTTCGTCGGCACCGAGCTCGAGGCCAAGATCATCGAGCTCGACCGCAACCGGAACAACGTGGTGCTCAGCCGTCGTGCCTTCCTCGAGGAATCGCAGAGCGAGGGGCGCAAGAAGTTCCTCGACGGCCTGCAGAAGGGCGAGCGTCGCAAGGGCACGGTCAGCTCGATCGTGAACTTCGGCGCGTTCGTCGACCTCGGCGGCGTCGACGGCCTGGTGCACGTGAGCGAGCTGAGCTGGAAGCACGTCGATCATCCGCAGGAGGTCGTCACCGTCGGCCAGGAGGTCGAGGTCGAGGTGCTCGACGTCGATCTTGAGCGCGAACGGGTCTCGCTCTCGCTCAAGGCCACCCAGGAGGACCCCTGGAAGGAGTTCGAGCGCACCTCGAAGGCGGGAGCGATCATCGAAGGGCAGGTCACCAAGCTCGTGCCCTTCGGCGCGTTCGTGCGCGTCGCCCAGGGCATCGAGGGGCTGGTGCACATCTCCGAGATCTCACACGAGCACGTCGACACGCCCGAGTCGGTGCTGTCGGTCGGCGACGAGGTGCAGGTCAAGGTGATCGATGTCGACGTGTCGCGCCGGCGCGTGAGCCTGTCGATGCGCCAGGTCTCGGCGCCCGCGCCGCGCGAGCCCGAGATCAGAGCCGAGCCCGAGGAACGGCGTGACGCCGGGCCCGAGATGGTCTCGACGATCCAGATCCCCGACGACATCCTCGCCGCGGTCGCGCAGGCCGACGCGGTGCGGGCGACGGAGCCCGAACCGGTCGGGGTCGAGCCGGCCGAGGTGCAGCCCCCAGCGAAGCCGCCCGCAGAGGCCGAGGCAGAGCCGGCAGTCGAGGCCACCGAGCCCGCCGCGGAAGCACAGCCGGCGGCGGTCGAGCCGGCCGAGCCCGCCGCGGAGCCCGAGCCCGCTGCCGAGCTGCCGGCCGACGACGCGATCGTCACCGAGCCCGTGGACGCGACCCCCCCGACCCCGGAGCCCGCCGAGGCCGCAGCCGATGAGCCGTCAGCGCGAGCCGGAGGCCGAGCAGCCCGATGAGGAAGTCTCGCTCGAGGCGATCCTCGAGGACCTGAAGCGGCGCGAGGGCCGCTCCGACTAGGCTCCGCGGAGCCGATGCGGCGCCTCGACGCGTGCTCCTGGTCGGTCTCACCGGAGGCATCGGTTCCGGCAAGAGCACGGTCGCCGGCATGCTGGCGAGCCGGGGCGCCGTGGTGATCGACGCCGACGGGCTCGCTCGTGATGTCGTCGCGGCGGGCACGCCCGGCTTCGGCGCCGTCGTGAGCCGGTTCGGCGACCGGGTGGTCGCTCCCGACGGCTCGCTCGATCGAGCGGCCCTCGCCGAGATCGTCTTCGCCGACGATCACGCCCGCGCCGATCTCGAGGCGATCGTGCACCCGGCGGTTCACCAGGCGATCGCACGCTCGGTCGCCGAGCACGCCGGGACCGACGACGTGGTGGTGGTCGATGTTCCGCTGCTGATCGAGACGGGGCAGCATGCTGCGTTCCCGGTCGTGGTCGTGGTGACCGCATCGGAGGAAACGCGCATCGCCCGGCTCGGCGTCCGCGGCATGTCCGAGCGCGACGCTCGATCGCGCATCGCCGCCCAGATGACGCCGGAGGACACGATTGCCCACGCCGACGTGGTACTGGACAACGACGGCGACGAGCCTGCGCTCGAAGCGCAGGTGGAGCGGCTCTGGGCCGGTCTGCGCGAGCGAGCCCTATCATCGCCGTCATGAGGTTCCGAGCCGTGATGTTCGACGTAGGGGAGACGCTCGTGCATCCGGTGCCGTCGTTCCCCGAACTGTTCGCGCGCATCGTCGGTGAGGCGGGTCACCGGCGTGACGCCGACGACGTCGTGGCCGCGAGCGCCGCGGTTCGGCGCCGCTTCAGCGAGGCGTCACGAGATGGCGTGCTCTGGACACTCACGCCCGAGTCCTCACGCGCGTTCTGGCTCGAGGTCTACGAGCTCATGCTCGAGTCCCTCGACCTTCCCGCGGCCGACGGGTTGCGTGAACGGCTGTACTCCGGCTTCACCGATCTCACCAACTACGACCTGTTCGATGACGTCTCCGCCACGCTCGACGATCTGGTGGGCACCGGCGTGACCCTCGGCATCGTCTCGAACTTCGAGTCGTGGCTCGAGGATCTGCTCGGCATGCTCGGCGTGCGCGATCGATTCCCGGTGCGGGTGATCAGCGGTCTCGAGGGTCTGGAGAAGCCCGACCCCCGCATCTACCGCCTCGCCCTCCAGCGCGCCGAGGCCGCCGCGCATGCGACGGCGTTCGTCGGCGACAACCCGGAGTTCGACGTCGCACCTCCGGCCGCGCTGGGCATGTTCCCCGTGCTCATCGACCGGCGCGAGCGTCATCCTGACCACGCCGGCGTCCGCATCACCGACCTGCGCGACCTGCTCGGCGTGCTGGAAGCCGCATGACCGACCGCCTCTTCGACCATGACGCCGCACAGGCGACGCTGCCCATGCTGCGCGAGCTGCTGCCGAGGGTGCGGCGGTCGAGGCAGGCGCTGATCGAGTCCAGTGCTCGCATCTCCGATGCCGTGCAGGCCGATGGTGGAGGCGTCGCGGGCAGCGACTGGTTCGACGCCCAGCGGTCGCTTCGAGCCGACCTGACCCTGCTCGCCGATGAAGGCATCCTGCTCCGCGACCCGGAGATGGGGCTCGTCGATTTCCCGGCCGAACGCGAGGGACGGCGGGTGTTCCTGTGCTGGAGGATCGGCGAGGAACGCATCGCCTGGTTCCACGAAGAACGAGCCGGCCTGTCGAACAGGAAGCCGTGGTGACCCCGCGCCCGGTCGTCGTGGTGATGGGCGCCGACATCGGCTCGCCTCCTCCGGGCATCGACGACGCTGCGAACGACGTCGAGCTGCGGTACGCGCCGACGGAAGCGTCGCTGGCCGAGCTGCTGCCCGATGCCGACGCGCTCTTCGCCTGGCGCTCCGATCCGGGATGGCTTCCCGGAGCATGGTCCCCGCCCCCCTCGCGCCTGCGATGGATCCAGTCGGCCTCAGCGGGGGTCGACATGCTGCTGTTCCCCGAGCTGGTCGAGAGCGAGGTCGTGGTCACCAACGCGCGGGGCGTGTTCGAGGAGCCCATCGCCGAGTGGGTCATCGGCGCCATGCTCGCGTTCGCGACCGGCCTGCACCGCTCCATCGTCGATCAGCAACGCGGGAGCTGGACGACCGGGCGTGCCACCGAGCGGCTGGAGGGCGCACGCCTGGTCGTGGTGGGGCCCGGTCCCATCGGTCAGGCCACCGCGAGCCGGGCGATCGCCCTGGGCATGTCGGTCTCACTCGTCGGCCGCCAGCCCCGACGCCACGAGACCTTCGGCGACGTCGTGGGCAGCGACCAGCTGCACGCCGCCGTGCGGAGCGCCGATCACGTGCTCGATGCGCTTCCCCTGACCGACGAGACTCGCGGGCTGTTCGACGCGGCCGCATTCGCGGCCATGGAGCACGCGCGCCCGCTTCTACAACGTGGGCCGAGGCGGAACCGTCGACGAGCCCGCCTTGGTCGCGGCCCTGCAGCGCGGCGTGATCGCGGGCGCCGCCCTCGACGTCTTCGCCACCGAGCCGCTGCCCGACGAGAGCCCCCTGTGGACGATGCCCAACGTCATCGTCTCGCCGCACGTGAGCGGCGACGTCGAGGGCTGGGAAGCCAAGGTCGTCGCGATCTTCGTCGAGAACGCGCGCAGGTTCGCGGCCGGCGAACCCCTCGCGAACCTCGTCGACAAGCGGGCCGGCCACGGTGTCGGCGACCCGCCCCCGAACCTGGGCCGGGGGCTTCCGCCCGGGCCCACCCGAACCTGAAGTCGCTCCGAGCCGCTCTGCTAGTCTCCGCCGAGGGGCGCGCGGTGGCCCGCATGCCCCCGAAGGACGACACGAACCAGGGGGAAGCGTGATGCGGAAGTTCCTGCTCGGGCTCGCGGTGCTCTCGATCGTCGCGGCTGCGTGCGCGCCCGAAGACGACCCGGCGAGCCAGCCGACCGATGGGGGCGGCACCACCGAGCCGGCTCCCGTCGACGCGGCGAGCTGCGCCGCCGATGCCACCCTCGTGAACGACGGCACCCTGACGATCGCGACGGGCAACCCCGCCTACAAGCCCTGGTACGGAGGCAAGAGCACCGAGGGCTCGGAGTGGGAATCCGGGCAATTCACCGGCGATCCGTACACGGGTGAGGGCTACGAATCGGCGTTCGCCTACGCGCTGGCCGAGGAGCTCGGGTTCACCGAGGATCAGGTCCAGTGGATGGGCATCCCGTTCAACAAGTCGTTCGCCCCCGGCCCGAAGGACTTCGACTTCTCGATGCAGCAGGTGTCGATCACCGAGAAGCGTGCAGGAGCGGTCGACTTCAGCGAGGGCTACTTCGACGTCAACCAAGCCCTGATCGCGAACGAGGGGTCGCCGGCGATCGGCGCGACCACCTTGGCCGAACTCCAGGGACTGAACCTCGGCGCGCCGATCGGCACCACGAGCCTCGACGTGATCGAGCAGCTCGTGCAGCCCACAGATGCGCCCACCGTCTACGACGACCTCGACCTCGCCCTGAAGGACCTGAAGAACGGCCAGGTCGACGGCGTCGTGGTCGACTTCCCGACCGCGTTCTACGGGTACGCCGATGTCGTGGTCGGGCAGTTCTCCGACCTCGGTGAGCAGGAGCAGTTCGGTCTCACGTTCGAGAAGGGCAACACGTTCGTCGAATGCGTGAACCTCGGCATCGAGGCGCTCCGCGACGCCGGCACCCTCGACGCGTTGAAGGAAGAATGGCTCGAGACCGACACGAGCGTTCCCACGTTCTCGTGACGGCGTAGCCGGGACGCTCCGGTGCAGTCAGGAGGCGGCCCCGGGCCCGAGGTCTACTTCCCGAAGGGAACACCGGGCGTCGATCCGCGGGTGCCGATGCCCCCCTCGGGCGATCGCCGCTCGCGCATCCTGGGTGGCGACGGCGCGCGCGCCACGTGGGTGGCTGTCGCGAGCACCCTGATCTTCTTCTCGGTCGTCGCGATCGTCGTCGTGAACTCGCCCGGGTGGTCAGCTGAGGGAGGCGTGAAGCAGGCGTTCTTCAACGGCGCCCTGTTCCGTGAGTCCCTCCCGAAGATCCTCGAGGGGTTCTGGCTGAACATCCGCATCTTCCTCATCGCGGAGGTGCTCGTGCTCGGCCTGGCCCTGCTCCTCGCCGTCATGCGGAGCCTGCCCGGTCCCGTCTTCGCGCCCCTGCGACTCGCGGCGATCGCCTACTCGATCTTCTTCCGCGGGGTCCCCACCATCCTCGTGATCTTCATCCTCGGATTCGGGATGCCGGCGCTCGAGCTGCAGGGGGTGCCGAACAGCGACGTGTTCTGGGCCATCGTCGCGCTGACGCTCGTGTACTCGGCGTACGTGGCGGAGGTGTACCGGGCGGGTATCGAGTCGGTGCATCCGAGCCAGACCGCAGCGGCGAGATCCCTCGGATTGCGGCGTGGGCAGGCGATGCGCCACGTCGTGTTGCCGCAGGCGATCAGACGCGTGCTGCCGCCACTGCTGAACGACTTCATCGGACTGCAGAAGGACTCAGCCCTGGTCGCCGTGCTCGGTGTGACGGAGGGGCTTCGGCAGGCGCAGATCAGCCAGGCATCCAACTTCAACTTCACACCGTTCGTCGCGCTCGCGCTCGTCTACGTCGTCATCACGATCCCGCAGGTCCTGTTCGTCGACTGGCTCATCGGGCGGGACCAACGTCGGCGTCAGGCCGGGGGGGTCGCGTGAGCTCGCACCAGGCGATCGTGATCGAGGGGCTGCACAAGTCCTTCGGTGACCTTCAGGTGCTGCGCGGCGTCGACCTCGAGGTGGCCGACCACGAGGTGATCTGCCTGATCGGCGCGTCGGGATCGGGCAAGTCGACCCTGCTGCGATGCGTGAACCTCATCGAACCCATCGACGCCGGACGCATCGTCGTAGAGGGCGACGAGATCACCGCGCCCGATGTCGACGTGAACGCGATCCGCCGTCGCATCGGCATCGTCTTCCAGTCGTTCAATCTGTTCCCGCACATGAGCGTGCTGCGCAACATCACCCTCGCGCCCACGAAGGTCGTCGGCACACCTCCGGCGCAGGCCGATGCCGAGGCGCGGGAGCTACTCGATCGCTTCGGCCTCGCCGACAAGGCCGACGAGTACCCCGACCGGCTGAGCGGAGGGCAGCAGCAGCGGGTCGCGATCATGCGCGCGCTCGCCATGGAGCCCGACATCATGCTGCTCGACGAGGTCACGAGTGCGCTCGACCCCGAGCTCGTGGCCGAGGTGCTCGACGTGATCCGGGAGCTGGCGGGGGCGGGCATGACGATGCTGATCGCGACCCATGAGATGGGCTTCGCTCGTGACATCGCGACCAGGGTCTGCTTCCTCGACGAAGGGGTGATCGCCGAGCAGGGCCCGCCCGAGCGGATCTTCGGCGAGCCCGAGCACGAACGAACGAAGCGGTTCCTGTCGCGCATCGTCGCGGCCGGCCGTATGTAGCGTCGGGCGCCGTTCACCCCTGGGCGAGGTGCTCGACCGCGTCGAGCTCGTCGAGGTAGGGCCTCGCGCCGAGCGCCTCGAACGTGGGCCGGGCCCGGCCCGATCGCTCCAGAGCGTCGCTCGGTCTGCCGAGCTTCACGAGGCACCTGGCCTGGCCGATACGGCAGAGCGCGGCTTCCAAGGGGAAGCCGTAGACCTCCCATCCTGCTGTCACCTCGGCATGCCTATCGAGCGCCGCGGAGGCATCGCCCCAGGTCTCCTCGTACACCGCGAGACCGGTGTCGTGGGACAGGCGAAGGCGCTGCGACGATCGGCCGGCATCGCCGTCGAACTCGAGCAGCTCGGAGGCCCGCTCGCGATCGCCGGCGCGGGCGAGCATGCGCAGCGCGAGCGTCATGAAGCCACTGCGGAACGTGGTCTTCGACGCGGTCGAGGCGGTGAATGCGTCGAGGTGGAGGAGCATGGTGGTGGCGTCGTCGTCGGCGCACGCCATCTCGGCCGCCAAGAGGAAGGCCGGCGCGAGGTACTCGAGCGTGCCGAGTTGCAGGGCGCGGTCGAGCAGCTCCTTCGCACACGCCCTCGCGGTGTCGTGATCGCCACGGCGGAGCGTGACCCAACCCTGGAACTGCACCGCCACCGATCCGAGCTGCGTCTCGACGCCGTGCTGGTCGTCCCAGGACCGGAGCCAGGCGGCCGACGCCAACACCCGGTCCCACTCACCCATGTCGAACAGGGGCTCGAGCATGCCGGCACGCGCCCACGCGTACGACGTGGCGAGCCCCCGGCTCTGGCAGAAGCCGGCCATCTCTTCCCAGATCGGCTGCGCGGCGGCGGGGCCGCGCTGATACCAGAGCTCGCTGGCGTAGTTGTTGTAGGCGACGGCCGTCTCCTCACCCAGGCCGTGGCCGCTACCGATAGCCAGCGCCTGCTCGAGGTCGTCCAGACCCGCGTCGTTGCCGAGCTTGCTTCTGCTCGCGCCCCGATACTGCAGCGCGAGCACCTCCTCGCTCCGAAGCCCGAGCTCGCGCGCGAGCCCGAGTGCGCGTTCGGACCAGGAGACAGCCGACTCGTAGTCCTCTACGACCCAGAGGTGGCCGGCCATGCGGGTGAGGGCCCGCGCGAGCGCCGGGCCGGGGATGTGGTCTTCGAGTACCTCGATCGCTTCGGTGAGCAGCGGCTCCGCGCCGTCGATGTCGCCGCTCTCGAAGACCGACCGAGCGAGCATGACCGTCGCGTCGGCGGCACCGATCGCGTCCCCCTGTGCGCGGAACCCGGCCACAGCGTCGCGCAGGTCGCGGCCGGCCTCGTCGAACCGACCACCGACGAGGGCGGCGGCGCCCGCGCGGACCAGCGTGGCCGGGCGACGCCGGTCGCCGTCGTGCATCAAGCTCATCGCCCGCCGAGCGTGCGCCAGCGACCGTGTGGGATCGAGGCCGACGGCGCGATCCGAGGCGGCGAGCAGGTGCTCGATCGCTTCCTCCGCGATCTCGCCGGCCGACGCATCGCCCGCCGCTGCGGCGAGGTCGTGGGCCTCGGCGTAGTGCGATGCCAGCCGTTCCTCACGGTCGCCGGCGCCCGAGCCGAGGGCCGACTCCAGCCACCGGGCGACGGCCCGATGCTTACGTGCTCGGTCGGCTCGCGGGATGCGTCCGTAGGCGACGTCGCGAACGAGCACATGGCGGAACGCGTATTCGGTCTGACCGGCGACGGTGCTGGAGTGCATGCGACGCACCACCTCGCGCGCCGCCAGATCGTCGAGCGCCTGGCGGGCGGTGACATCGGGCGAGCCGGAGATGGCGGCGATGGCGCCGGGCCAGCAGGTGAGACCCACGACGGCTGCATCCTGGGCGGTCGTCCGAAGGGCGGCGGGCAGCGCGTCGAGCCGCGCCGAGAGCAACCCCTGGATCGTCGAGGGCAACGCGGTCGATGTCGTCACCCGGTCCCGCTCGCCCTCCTGCTGGTCGCGCAGCATCCGCATGAACTCCTCGGCGTACAGTGGGTTGCCTCCGGAACGCTGAACGACCGCTTCCGCGGCGTCGGCCGACAGGGTGTCGCGATCGCGCAGGGCGGCCACGAGCTGGGCCGTCTCCCCCTCGGACAGCGGGCCGAGTTGCAGCACCGTGGTGCCGGGCCGCTCGCCCCAGCGCGGGCGGACGTCGAAGAGCCCGGGCCGCGCGGCGACGACGACCATCAGCGGCACGGCACCGACGCTCTCGAGCAGCACGTCGATGAAGCCCAACAACGCGGGCGAGGCCCCGTGCATGTCCTCGAAGACCAGGATCGTCGGGTTCTCCCGGGCGAGGCGTTCGATGAAGGCCGCCCATGCGGAGAAGTCTTCCTCGGGCCGCCCCTCCTCGGGTGCGATCTCCGCCAGCACCAGCGGAAGCAGGTGGCGCCGCAGCCGCCGGTGCTCGTCGTCGTCGGGCGAGACCCGGCGGAGCGTGGCGTCGAGCTTGGACCCGACCGTCTCGGGCGTGTCGGAGTCGAGGATGCTCGCCTCCGCCTTCACGATGTCGGCGAACGGTGCGAAGGCCGTCGTGTCGCCGTAGGGCAGGGGTCGCCCGAGCCGCCATCGCACCAGCTCGGGAAGCTCGTCGGTCACCACCGACAGCTCGGCGATCAGCCGGCTCTTGCCGAGCCCTGCCTCACCCACGATCGTCACGAGGCGCGGGCGCAGGTCGTGCATCGACGAGAGGAACTCGGTCCGCACGGTGCGAAGCTCCGATCGCCGGCCCACGAAGGGCGCACCCATCGGGTCGGGGGGCTCCAGGGCGATGCGGCCTCGGGTCTCGAGCGGCGCCCAGATCGGGATCGGATCCGCCTTGCCCTTCACGGTGACGGGCCTGAGCTCCTGCCATCGGAAGTCGTACCTGGTCGCGAGGTAGGTCGAGGCCGCGACGACGATGCCGTCGGGGGGCGCGGTCGCCTGCAGCCTCGACGCCGTGTTCACCACGTCGCCCGTCACGTGCTCGCCGATGCGGGGACCGAGGCCGAACGACACCACGACCTCACCGGTGGCGATCCCGACGCGGACCGCGAGCGACGACGGATCGTCGCGCCGACGAAGCTGCACCTCATCCCTGATGCGCAGCGCCGCCCGCACGGCTCGCTCGGCGTCGTCCTCGTGCGTCACCGGCACGCCGAACACCCCGAACATCACGTTGCCGACGATCTTCTCGACGGTGCCGCCGAAGCCCTCGATGTGCCGGCGGATGAGCTCGTGGAAGGGTCTGAGGACCGCCATGAAGACCTCGGGGTCGTCGCCCGGTTCGAACCGGCGCTGCACATCCGCGATGTCGGCGAACAACGCCGTGACGAGCCGCCGTTCCTCGCCGGCCTGGCCGAGCGCGGTTCCACAGGCGATGCAGAACCTCGCCTGCGCCTGATTCGACGTGCCGCAGCTCGGACAGATCCGCACGCTCCGAGTGTACGGAGGCTCGTCTCGAGGCCTACCGAGCAGGAGGTCCTCGCCCTGGAAGCCGCCATGTCCGGGCGAGGTCCTAGACTTCCGGGGTGCCCCCGTTCCGCATCCGATCCGAGTTCCGTCCCGCCGGCGATCAGCCGGCCGCGATCGAACAGCTCTCGACTTCCGTGCAGGCGGGCGACGAGCACGTGACCCTACTCGGGGCCACCGGCACCGGCAAGACCTTCACGATCGCCCACGTGGTCGAGCGGGTGCAGCGTCCCACCCTGGTGATCGCGCCCAACAAGTCGCTCGCGGCTCAGCTCGCCAACGAGTTCCGCGAGGTGTTCCCCGACAACGCGGTCGAGTACTTCGTGAGCTACTACGACTACTACCAGCCCGAGGCCTATATCCCGTCGACCGACACCTACATCGAGAAGGACAGCTCGGTCAACGACGAGATCGAACGGCTGCGGCACTCCGCGACGGCAGCCCTGCTCGGGCGCCGAGACGTGCTCATCGTGGCGAGCGTCTCCTGTATCTACGGGCTCGGCTCACCCGAGGAGTACGAGGGACAGATCCTCAGGCCGTACAAGGGCACCGAGATCCCGCTCGAGTTCGCGATGCAGCGCCTCGTCGACATCCAGTACTCGCGGAACAACATGAGCCGCGCGCGCGGCACGTTCCGGGTGCAGGGCGACACGCTCGAGGTGTTCCCGCCGTACGACCAGACCGGCTACCGCATCGAGTGGTGGGGAGACACGATCGAGAAGATCTCGAAGTTCGATCCGGTCACCGGTGAGCTCGTCGACGACGCGATCGTCGACCTCACGGTCTTCCCCGCCTCGCACTACGTCGCGGGCGACGAGCGCATGAAGCGGGCGGTCGTGACGATCGAGCAGGAGCTGCACGAGCGTCTGGCCGAGCTCGAGGGTCAGGGCAAGCTGCTCGAGGCCGAGCGGCTGCGCATGCGCACCGCCTACGACCTCGAGATGATGCGGGAGGTCGGGTTCTGCAGCGGCATCGAGAACTACTCACGCCACATCGACGGGCGCAGCGCCGGCACCGCGCCGTACACGCTGCTCGACTACTTCCCCGACGACTACCTCGTCGTGATCGACGAGTCGCACGTGACGGTGCCGCAGCTCGGCGGCATGTACGAGGGCGATCTCTCCCGCAAGTCGACGCTCGTGGAGCACGGCTTCCGTCTGCCGAGCGCCATCGACAACCGGCCGCTCAAGTTCGAGGAGTTCACCGAACGCGTGCATCAGACGGTCTACATGTCGGCGACGCCGAGCGCCTACGAGCTGCGCATGTCGTCGAGCGTCGTCGAGCAGATCGTCCGTCCGACCGGGTTGATCGATCCCGAGGTGCAGATCCGGCCCACCAGGGGGCAGGTCGACGACCTGATCGAGGAGATCCGCCGCCGCGCCGAGGCCGATCAACGGGTGCTCGTGACGACCCTCACGAAGAAGATGGCCGAGGACCTCACCGACTACCTGGTCGAGATGGGTATCCGCGTGCGCTACCTGCACTCCGAGGTCGACACCCTGCAGCGCATCGAGATCGTGCGCGACCTGCGACTGGGGGAGTTCGACGTGCTCGTCGGCATCAACCTCTTGCGTGAGGGCCTCGACCTGCCCGAGGTCTCGCTCGTCGCGATCCTCGACGCCGACAAGGAAGGGTTCCTGCGGTCCGAGACGTCGCTCGTGCAGACGATCGGACGGGCGGCTCGCAACGTCGACGGCACGGTGTTGATGTACGCCGACCAGATCACCGATTCGATGACGGCGGCCATCAGCGAGACGCAGCGTCGGCGCCGGATCCAGATGGGGTACAACACCGAGCACGGCATCGATCCGACGACGATCCAGCGCAAGGTGACCGACATCCTCCTCACGCTCCGGGGCGAGGGTGACCCGAAGGCGACCGCCCCCACGAAGCCCCGGCGCCGGCGCGCGGCCCGCGCCGAGATGCCGACCGAGGAGCTCGGGCGCCTCGTGCAGAGCCTCGAGGAGGAGATGCATCAGGCGGCCAAGGATCTGCGCTTCGAGTACGCAGCGAGACTGCGCGACGAGGTGCACGACCTCAAGCGCGAGCTGAAGCAATTGCGCGAGGCCGGCGTCGCCTGAGCGTCACGACCGACCCGCTCGAGGCGGCACCGATCGCGAGACCTCGGCTTGGCTCGAGACCTCTTGACATCGAACACGTGTTCGAGTATGGTGGGCGGACCTCGTAGACCCGTCCTCCCCCGGAACGGGATCGATCGTGACACTGGAGTCGTGCGACACCAATGCTCTCGTCGAGCGTGTCCACGTCCTCGATCGCGAGATCGCCCTCCGCCAGCGCGAGCTGTTGGACACCCTTGCCCAGCTCGAGACACGGGGAGCCTGGATCGACGATGGCGCGCACGACATGGCGCAATGGACTTCGATGCACCTCGACATCTCCCGCTGGAAGGCTGAGCGCTGGCTTCATGCAGGCCGGGCGTTCTCGTGGCTGCCCGCCACCGCCGATGCGCTCGAACGCGGTGATCTCGGTATCGACAAGGTGGCCGAGCTCGCCCGGTTCGCGGAGTTCGACGACGAGGACGCGCTCGTGCGATGGGCCCAGACGGTCCCGTCCGGCGCCATCCGGCGTGCCGGCGAGCTCCGAGCGAAGGAGCGCGCAGACGAGGCCGAGCACGACGAACGCACTCGATGGCTGCAGTGGCGCTACGACGACGACGGCCGCCGGTTCCTGCTCGACGCCGAGCTGCCGTCGGCGCAGGGCGCGGTGGTGGCACGGGCACTGGACCGGCTGGGTGAGCAGATCCCGGTGACGCCCGGCGAGGAGTCCGCCGCGCACGCGGGCGCTCGCAGGGCCGACGCGCTCTTCGCCCTGTGCTCGGCGCGACTGGCGGGTGACGAAGATCAGGACCGGGCTACGGTGGTCGTGCACGCCGACCTCGACGTGCTCTACGACGGCGATACCAACGCGGTGATCGAGGGCGGCCCGGTGATCGCCGGGCCAACCGTGCAGCGACTGCTCTGCAACGCTCGGGTGCAGATGGTGGTCGAGCAGCCCGACGGCAGCGTGGCGGGCGTCGGCCGCATGTCGCGTGAGCCCACCGCCTGGATGATGCGTCAGCTCCGCCATCGCGACGGCGGTTGCCGGTTCCCCGGCTGCGACGCTCGGCGGTTCACGCAGGCCCATCACATCGAGTGGTGGTCGCGCGGCGGCGCCACCGACCTCGACAACCTCACACTGATCTGCTCGTTCCACCACAAGCTCGTCCACGAGTACGGGTGGTCGATCGAACGAACCGACGACGGCGACCTGGTGTGGCACCGACCGGGAGGCGCTCGCTACCGGGCAGGGCCGGCACAGCACGAGGTGGCGTGACCGTTCACTTCCGATGTCGGTAGTACTCCACCTTCTCGGGCTCGAGCGGCGTGTTGCCCAGGATCAGGTCGGCCGCCTTCTCGGCGGTCATCATCACCGGCGCGTAGATGTTGCCGTTGGTCACGTACGGCATCACCGACGCGTCCACGACGCGCAGACCCTCGAGGCCGTGCACCTTCATCGAGAGCGGATCGGTGACCGACATGTCGTCGATGCCCATGCGTGCGGTGCACGACGGGTGCAGTGCCGTCTCGGCGTCCTTCGCGACCCATGCGAGGATCTCCTCGTCCGTCTCGACGCCCGGTCCCGGTGAGGTCTCGCCGCCGTTGAACGGATCGAACGCCGGTTGGGTCAGGATGCCGCGCGCGACCCGGATCGCCTCGACCCACTCGCGCCGGTCCTGATCGGTCGAGAGGTAGTTGAACCGCAGCGCTGGGTGCACGCGCGGGTCCGAGCTCGTGAGCCTGATCGAGCCTCGCGCGTCCGAGTACATCGGACCGATGTGCACCTGGTACCCGTGATCGCCGGCCGGTGAGGAGCCGTCGTAACGGATCGCGATCGGCAGGAAGTGGAACATCAGGTTGGGGTAGTCCACGTCCTCGTTGCTCCGCGCGAACCCTCCCGCCTCGAAGTGGTTCGTCGCACCGAGCCCCGACCGCAGGAACAGCCACTGCGCGCCGATGAACGGGCCGCCGCCACATCTTCATGCCCGGCGCGATCGACACCGGCTGCGTGCAGGCGTACTGCACGTAGACCTCCAGGTGGTCCTGCAGATGCTCGCCCACGCCCGGCAGGTCGTGCACCACGTCGACCCCGACCGCCTCGAGGTGACCGGCGTTGCCGACCCCCGAGAGCTGCAGCAGCTGCGGCGTGTTGATCGCCCCGCCGCAGAGCACCACGTCGCCGGCCATGGCGCGCTTGGGCGATCCGTCGCGCCCGCGCGTGTACTCCACACCGATCGCGCGCGTGCCGTCGAACAGCACCTTCGACACGAACGCGCGCGTCTCGATGGTGAGGTTCGGACGAGCGCTCACCGGGTGCAGGTAGGCCCGCGCCGCAGAGAGCCGCCGGCCGTTGTGCACGTTGCGATCGAACGGCGCGAATCCTTCCTGTCGATAGCCGTTGACGTCGTCGGTCAGCTGGTAGCCGGCCTGCTGCACGGCCTCGAAGAACGCGCCGAACAGCGGGCTGGTCGCCGGACCACGCTCGAGCACGAGTGGACCCGCGTGTCCCCGGTACTCGTCGGTTCGGTCGGCGGCGAGGCAGCGCTCCATGCGCTTGAAGTACGGCAGGCAGTGCGCGTAGTCCCACGTCTCCATGCCCGGATCCGCCGCCCACCGCTCGTAGTCCATCGGGTTGCCGCGCTGGAAGATCATGCCGTTGATGCTGCTCGATCCGCCGAGCACCTTGCCGCGGGCGTGGTAGATGCGCCGGCCCCCCATGTGGGGCTCGGGCTCGCTCTCGTACTTCCAGTCGTAGAAGCGGCTGCCGATCGGGAAGGCGAGCGCCGCCGGCATGTGGATGAAGACGTCCCAGATGTAGTCGGGCCGTCCGGCCTCGAGCACGAGCACGCGGTTCGACGGGTCCGACGAGAGCCGGTTCGCGAGAGCGCTTCCGGCGGAGCCGCCGCCGACGATCACGAAGTCGTACTGCCCGCCCATGGTCTGCCCCTCCCGTTCATGCGCGCGTGTGCCGTCGAGCGCGAGCATGCACCACCTCGTCGTGGCCCGCATCCTCGGGGTTGCCCGCTACGCAACGAAGGCCGTGGTGGTCCCGGCCCTGTCACGTCGCGGGAGTAGGGTTCGCCACGTGGGTCGTCTCGTCGTGCGCGCACCGCTGGCCTGGTTCGGCCCCGGCCGGGTGATCACCGATGCCCAGGTCGCGTGCGAGGGTGGCGTGATCGCCGCGTTCGGACCGAGGGAGCCGGTGGCCGACACCGACGACGTGCTCGAGACCGACGGCTTCCTCTTGCCCGCCGGGGCCGATCGTCACGTGCACGTCGGGTTGAGCGATCCGGTCGCGATCCTGCGCCGTGGCGTGACGGCCGTGCGCGACCTGGCGTGGCCGGCCGAGCGCATCTTCCCGCTCGCCGACGCGTCGGAGGTGCCCGGATTCAACGGGCCGCTGATCCGTGCGGCCGGACCGATGCTCACGGCTCCCGGCGGCTATCCCACCAGGGAAGCCTGGGCGCCCCCGGGCACCGGACTCGAGCTCCGCGACGCCGCGACCGCCGCGACCGCCGTGCGCGACCTCGCGGTCAGAGGCGCGGTCGCCATCAAGGTGTCGCTCAACGCCGACGCAGGGCCGACCCCGGACGACGCCGTGCTCGGTGCGATCTGCGACGAGGCGGCCGAGCGAGACCTTCCCGTGACCGCCCACGCCCAGGGTCGGGGACAGGTCGAGCGTGCGCTTGGGCGCCGGGGTGCGCGAGCTCGCGCACGCTCCATGGAGCGAGCCCCTCGCCGACTCGACGCTCACGGCTGCGGCCGCCCGCATGCGCTGGGTCTCGACCCTCGACATCCACGGCTTCGGCCGCGACACCCCCGAGCTCCGATGTGCCCTCGACAACCTCGCCCGGTTCCATCGCGCCGGCGGCGAGATCGTCTACGGCACCGATCTGGGCAACGGACCCGTCCCTCCCGGCGTGCACGTGACCGAGCTCCGGTGGCTCCGCCAGGCCGGCCTCACGACCGAGCAGGTGCTCGAGGCGTTCGTGCGCGCCCCGGTCGAGGTCGGCGCTCCCGCTGACCTGCTCGTGGTGGGGGAGAGCCCCCTCGGCGACGTCGCCGCCCTCGACGACCTCAAGCTCGTCGTCCGCTCCGGCGAGATCGTCCGGTAGGCAGGTACTCTAGTCTGGACTACCGGGGAACGGCCGGCCACTCCGTGAAGGCAGGCTCACCGCGCCGCCATGACGGCGCCGAGTTCCTCGAAGCAGCGGTCGATGTCGTCGTCGGTGTTGAAGAAGTGCGGGCTGATGCGGAGCCCGTCACCGCGGAAGTCGGTGCAGACATCGCGAGCGAGCAGCTCGTGGCAGATCGAGCCGGCGTCGTCGCCGACCCGCACGTTCACCACACCCCCGCGCATCGACGAGCGCCGGGGCGTGCGCACCTCGAGCCCGGCCTCGTCGCTCCGCGCGATGACGTGGTCGGTCAGCGAGCGCAACCGCGCGCGGACCCGCGACACCCCGACCTCCGAGATGATGTCGATGCCCCCTTGCGCCAGGAAGAACACGGGCGCGGGCGGCGTGCCGTGCTCCAGCCGTCGCGCGGTCGGGTGGTAGGCGAGGTGCTGGGTGTCGAACGAGAACGGCTCCTCGGTCGCGAACCAGCCGGTGACCGCCGGCTCCAGCGACGACAGCAGCGATCGACGTGCGTAGAGGAAGACCATGCCCGGCCCGCCGCACATCCACTTCAAGGTGCCCGCCGTGTACAGGTCGCAGCCGAGGTCGTGCAGATCGAGCGGCACGATGCCGAGTCCGTGGTAGTCGTCGACGAACGAGAGCGCGCCGCGGTCGCGGGCCATGGCGCACACGGCCGCGGCATCGACGATCGCGCTCGAACGGTAGAGCACCCGGTTCACCATCACCACCGCGGTGCGCTCGTCGATCGCGTCGTCGTAGGCCTCGAGCGGGACGGTGAGGCCGTCGGGGGAGCGCAACCACACGACCTCGGCGCCGGTCTTCGCGGCCCAGCCGAGCCAGACGTGCCCGTCGGTGGGGAAGTCGAGCTCGGAGAGCACCACCCGGTTCCGCTGCCCGCGGAGGTCGAGGCACGACGCGATCGTCGACAGCGCGATCGAGATGTTCGTGGTGATCGCCACCTCGTCGGTGTCGCAGCCGGCCAGCTGCGCGAACGACGCTTTCAGCTTGGCCATGGCCGGGAAGATGTCCTCGAGCCAGACGTGGTCGGGTGCGCCCTTGGCCGCCCATGCGTCGAGGTAGCCGTCGAGCAGTTCGCGCGATCGCAACGAGAGCGGACCGAGCGAGGCACTGATCAGGTAGGTCTTGCGCTCGAGCACCGGGAACTCGCGCCGGTACGAGGTGAGCGCTCGCTCAGGCGTCGCCGGCTTCCTTCTCCAGCAGATACTCCACGTACATCGGCCGGAGCGCCTCGCCCACCTCACCGGAGTCGGAGTCGTACAGGAAGCCGTTCAGCAGCGCCAGCGGGCGCAGGATGTCGGTCTTGCTGCGCTGGTCGTCGCCGGCGACCTCCTCGGCCACGGGCAGGGCCTTGAGCAGGTCCCAGACGAATCCGACGTCGAAGCTGCGCTTGGCGGCCGCGATCGCGCGGTCGTGCAGCTCCTTGGTGGGCACGGCCTCGAGTTCGTCGCGCGTCGTCATGGCGGCTTCAGCCTACCGTGGCCCGGCGCCGCCGCCGCCGTCCGGCAGGAACCGCTCGAACCACGCGACCATGCGCGTCGCGAGATCGAGGATCGCGGGGAACTCCCCGACGCCATGGCCCTCCTGTGGGTAGACCACGACCTCGCTCGGCACCCCCCGCTCCCGCAGCGCCCGGTAGAACTCGACGGCTTGGCCAACCGGTGTCGCGCGGTCATGGCGTCCGGCCGTGAGCAGCACGGGGGTGGTCACCGCTGAGGCGTGCAGCACGGGGCTGCGCCCGGTGTATTCGTCGGGCACCTCGAGCGGCTCGCCGCCGAGGAAGTCACCGACCCACGCACCCAGGCTGCTGTCGTACCGCTCCGACCACCAGTCGGTCACCGGCGAGACCGCGACCGACGCCTTGAACCGACGGTCGCGGGTCGGGATCCACGCCGCCATGAACCCGCCGTAGCTGCCGCCCGTGAGCACGAGGCGGTCGGGGTCGGCGACGCCCGCCGCGACCGCCGCATCGACGCCGGCGAGCACGTCGTCGACGTCGAGGCCGCCCATGTCGCCGACGACCCGCTGGGCGAAGTCCTGCCCGCGCCCGGTCGAGCCCCGGGGGTTGGGCGCCAGGATCGCGAATCCCCGAGATACCAGCAACGCGTCGAGCGTGCCGGGGAAGCGGTCGTCGACGTTGCCGATGGGGCCGCCGTGCACGTCGAGCACGAGCGGGAACGGTCCGTCGCCGTGCGGAGACGTCAGGATGCCGTCGATCTCGAGACCGTCGGTCGAGGTCCACCGCAGTGGCTCGCACCGGCCGACGGCACCGAGCACCACGTCGTGTCCGGGGTGCCGCGGGGCGGCGACCTCCCGCTCCTCGCCTTCGTCCGTCACGACGACGATCGAGGGTGGGCGGGCGTGCGACGAGGTCACGACCGCGACGCCGCCGCCGAACGCCGCGCCCGAAGGATGGTAGAGCTCGCCCACCGATCCGCCGGTGCTCCACAGCTCGCGCACCACGCCGTCGCGGAGCGACACCTCGAGCGCGAGCGAGAGCAGGCCGCGCCGGCCGAACACGAGGAGCCGGTCGTCGTCGAGCCAGCTCGTACGCGAGGCGTCGACGTCGCCCAGGTCGACGGTCGTCATCGAGCCGCTCGCGACGTCGATCACACGGAGATCGCCACAGACGACCACGCGGTCGCTGCAGACGGCCTCGATGACCGCCGCACGGTCGCCTGAGGGGGAGCCCGCCACCCAGCCCAGCTGCACCTGGCTGGTCGCAAGCGGTCGTTCCGCACCGGTCTGGAGGTCGAACAATCCGACCTCGGCGCCGTACCACGCGTCCTCGCCGGCGCCGGCCGACGTGATCGCGACGGCGTGGCCGTCACCGCACCAGTCCGCTTCCCAGACGTTGCGATCGTCGGCGGAGATCCGCCGCGCCTCCTCGGTCTCGACGTGCACCAGCCAGAGCGACCGGCGTTCCCCCTCCGCATCGTCGGACGATTCGACCTGGGGCACCCATGCCGGCACGTCCTGCTCCCCGCCCAGGGTGCCCGAGCCGAGCGCGTCGGCCTGCTCCGCCGAGGTGCCCGCGAGCCCCACGAGCATGCGCGACCCGTCCGAGGACCACCGGTGCCACTCGACCACGCCGGGCAGCGAGGTCAGCCTGCGGGCCTCGGCGGGCAGCGCCGTGTCGAGCAGGAAGATCTGGTGGCGGCCCTTGGTCTCGCGGTCCGATCGGAAGCTCAGGCGTGTGCCGTCGGGTGCCCATCGCGGCTCGGCGTCGTCGTTCGGCCCGTCGGTCACCTGTCGCAACCCCGAGCCGTCGGTCGCGACGAGGCAGATGCGCCCGAGCGCATGGCCCTCGAGACGATCGAGCCGTTCCCCGCGGAAGGCGAGCCATCGCCCGTCGGGCGACGGGACCGGATCACCGGCCGGCCTCGCCGTGCCGAACCCGGGCTCGAGCACCGACCGGAAGAACGCCTCGACGTCCTCGTACAGCGGGGTGCCTCGCAGGTCGCGTTCCATCGGCGGAGGATAGAGGCGCCGGCCCCGACGTGTCGCCGGCCGCCACTACACTGACCCGACGTATGGGCACCGAGCGTCTCGTCATCCACGGCGCCCGTGAGCACAACCTCAAGAACGTCACGCTCGAGCTCCCCCGTGACCGGTTGATCGTGTTCACCGGCCTGTCCGGCTCCGGCAAGTCCTCGCTGGCGTTCGACACGATCTACGCCGAGGGCCAGCGCCGCTACGTGGAGTCGTTGTCGTCGTACGCGCGGCAGTTCCTCGGGCAGATGGAGAAGCCCGACGTCGACTTCATCGAGGGTCTGTCACCGGCGATCTCGATCGATCAGAAGTCCACCTCGCGGAACCCTCGCTCGACGGTGGGCACCATCACCGAGGTCTACGACTACCTGCGGGTGCTCTACGCCCGGGTCGGACATCCGCACTGCTACAACTGCGGTCGCCCCATCGGGCGCCAGACCCCCGACCAGATCGTCGACCAGGTGCTCGAGCTCCCCGAGGGCACACGCTTCCAGGTGCTGGCCCCCGTGGTTCGAGGCCGCAAGGGGGAGTACGGCAAGCTCCTCGACGATCTCGCGCGCAAGGGTTTCCCGAGGGCGCGCATCGACGGCGAGGTGCGCGAGCTGTCCGAGCCGATCCGGCTGCCGAAGACCTACAAGCACACGATCGAGGTGGTCGTCGACCGCCTCGTCGCGCGATCCGACATCCGCAGGCGGGTGGCAGACTCGATCGAGACCGCGCTCGAGCTCGCCGAGGGCATCGCGTCGATCGCCGTGCAGACGCACGACGGCGCCGAGGAGATGCAGAATTTCTCGCAGTCGCTCGCCTGCACCCACTGCGGGCTCTCCTTCGACGAGATGGCTCCACGGAACTTCTCGTTCAACTCGCCCTACGGGGCGTGTCCCACGTGCGACGGGCTCGGCACCAGGCTCGAGGTCGACCCCGAGCTGGTGGTGCCCGACACCGACCTTTCGGTGAACGAGGGCACGCTCGCGCCGTGGGCGAGCGCGACGCTCGAGTACTGGAACCGTGTGATCGAGTCGGTGGCCGAGGCGCACGGCATCGATCTCGACACGCCGTTCCGGCGACTTCCGAAGGCGACAGCGCGACGTGCTGCTCTACGGCAGCGACGAGCAGATCCACGTGCGCTACAAGAACCGCTACGGCCGGCAACGCTCGTACTGGACCACCTACGAGGGCGTGGTCACCAACGTCGAGCGACGGCATCGCGAGACCGACTCCGAGGCCCAGCGCGAGAAGCTCGAGCAGTTCATGCGCGAGATCCCGTGCCGGGCGTGCAAGGGGGCGAGGCTCCGGCCCGAGACGCTCGCCGTGACGGTCGCAGGGTCGAACATCGCCGAGCTCACCGACCGCTCGATCCGAGACACGCTGGCGTTCGTCGAGACGATCGGACTGAGCGAGCGCGAGCTCATGATCGCCGAGCGTCTGCTCAAGGAGATCCGCGAGCGGCTGCGCTTCCTCGTCGATGTGGGGCTCGACTACCTGTCGCTGTCGAGACCTGCGGGAACGCTCGCCGGTGGCGAGGCGCAGCGCATCCGGCTCGCCACCCAGATCGGCTCGGGTCTCGTCGGGGTGCTGTACATCCTCGACGAGCCGTCGATCGGACTGCATCAGCGCGACAACAAGCGCCTGATCGACACGCTGGTGCGCCTGCGCGACCTCGGCAACACGCTGGTGGTGGTCGAGCACGACGAGGCCACGATCCTCGAGGCGGATCACATCGTCGACATCGGACCGCTCGCCGGGGAGCGGGGTGGCGAGATCGTCTACTCGGGCGACCTCAAAGGGCTGCTCGAGTGCGACGGGTCGATCACCGGAGCCTTCCTGTCGGGACGTCGTCAGATCCCGACGCCCGACGTCCGGCGCACGCCGGGCTCACGGCGGCTGCGGCTCGAAGGGGTCCGTGAGCACAACCTGCGGAACGTCACGGTCGATGTGCCGCTCGGACTGTTCGTCTGCGTCACCGGCGTGAGCGGCTCCGGCAAGTCGACCCTCGTGCAGGACGTGCTGCTCCGGGCCCTGATGCAGAAGGTCTACCGATCGAGACTGCAGCCGGGGCGGCACAAGAAGCTGCACGGCTGGGAGCAGGTCGACAAGATCGTCGACATCGACCAGTCGCCGATCGGACGCACACCGCGGTCGAACCCGGCCACCTACACGGGCGTCTTCGACCACGTACGCAAGCTCTTCGCGCAGGTACCGGAGGCGAAGCTGCGCGGCTACCAGCCGGGGCGCTTCTCGTTCAACGTGCGGGGTGGGCGATGCGAGCACTGCGCCGGCGACGGACAGATCAAGATCGAGATGCACTTCCTGCCCGACGTGTACGTTACCTGCGAGGTCTGCAAGGGCCGGCGGTACAACCGTGAGACGCTCGAGGTGCGCTACAAGGGGCGTTCGATCTCCGACGTGCTCGAGATGAGCGTCGACGAGGCGCTGGCGTTCTTCCAGGCGATCCCGCCGATCATGCGGCACATGCAGACGCTCAGCGACGTGGGGCTCGGCTACGTGAAGCTCGGCCAGCCGGCGCCCACGCTGTCCGGAGGCGAGGCGCAGCGCATCAAGCTCAGCTCCGAGCTGCACAAGCGGGCGACCGGCAACACGCTCTACGTGCTCGACGAGCCGACCACCGGGCTGCACTTCGAGGACGTCCGCAAGCTCCTCGCGGTGCTGCAGCGCCTCGTCTCGACCGGCAACACGGTGCTCGTGATCGAACACAACCTCGACGTGATCAAGACCGCAGACTGGCTGATCGACCTGGGGCCCGAGGGGGGCGACAAGGGCGGCGAGGTCGTCGCGACCGGCACGCCCGAGGCGGTCGCAGCCGAGCCTGCGTCGCACACGGGACGCTTCCTCGCCGAGGTGCTCGAGCGGCCGCAGCTCCCGCTCGGCGAGGGCTTGCTACTATCCCCGCCGTCGTGACCACGCGCCTGCCGATCCACCTCGTCGCGCTCGCCCTCGTGGCGGCCGCGTGCGGCTCGATCCCCGAAGGTGAGGTCGTCGGCGGCGAGGGGGCGCGCTTCGTGCCGTTCGTCGCGGAGTTCCTCGACGACGCCGGGCTCGGCGCCTCGCTGACGGTCGACGCCGAGGGCGTGCCGGCCACGTCGTACTTCATCTTCCCGGCTGTGCTCGAGGAAGGCGAGATCCCCGTGGGACGTCCGCTCGGCGCCCCGTACATCACGACCGGGGGCGACAAGTCCAAGGACGGCGCGGCCGTGGGCATCGCGAGCCTCTCGGCCGACGGCGTCTGGACCAGAGGCGCCGCCGCGCAGGTCCGCGACACACCCGACGGCGTCTACATCCCGTACGGGCCCCAGACCGAGCCCTCGCTGGTGGGCGCGACGGCCGAGAACACGAACGGCACCGCCGTCGCCGTCGACGAGGCCGGCGCGACGCACGTCGTGTGGACCGGCAAGGAAGGCGTCTCCTACTCGATGAGCTCGATGAGCGCCGACAGCTCCACCGTCGAGCGGGTCTTCGATTACGACTTCTCGCTGCGCAAGGCGGGCCCGATCGGTCGTCCCGCGGTCGCCGTCGACCCCGACGGTGTTCCGTGGGTCGCCTACACGCTCAGCTCCGGCGGGCAGGAGGTGCAGGTCGCGACCAAGGCGGGCGACCGCTGGAAGACCCAGGTCGTCGCCACGGTGCCGGGGTGTGCGGGCTGTCCGCCTCCTCGCCCCACACAGATCGGCGTGACCGCCGACGGCCCGGCCGTCGCGTGGGTCGACAACGCGGCGGCAGCGGTGATGTTCTCGGTCCTCGACGGTAGCTCGTGGACGACGACCGAGGTCGCGGACGGGGTGAGCGGTCAGGGCCTCGACATGGCGGTCGATGCCGACGGGCTCCCGCTCCTCACGTTCTACGACGACCAAGGGGCGGTCCAGCTCGCGCGTCCAGACGGGGTCGCGTGGTCGGTGTCGACGATCGCCGACGCCTCGCCCCCTGATCTCGAAGCGGTCGGCAACCTGGCCCCGATGACGAGCATCGCGATCGACGATCAGGGGGCGATGGTGGCCGCGTGGGACGACGCCGACGGCGTCGCGCTCGCGACATCCGAGGACGGCACGGAGTTCGCGCGGATCGAGGCGCTCGACACCGAGGGGGGCCGCACGCCATCGGCGGGCGTGGCGCCCGACGGCTCCAGGATCTTCTTCACGTGGTACGACCCCGAGACCCAGAACCTGCGGTTCGGTGTACAGGGAGACGTCGGTGAGCTCACGGTGGCCGCTCCCAGCCCGACGATCGACCCCGCCCAGGTGCCCACTGCACCACCCGACGGTGAAGGCGGCGAGTGCGGCGCCGACGGGCAGGTCGTGCTCGACATCGTGGCTGAGGGTCTCGCCTGGAACCCGACGTGCCTGGTCGCCCCCGCGGGCGAGCCGTTCACCATCACGATGGACAACCGCGACGCCACCACTCCGCACAACGTGGCGGTCGCGTCCGACAGCGATTTCGCGGACTTCCTGTTCACGGGCTCGCTCGAGACGGGGCCGATCGAGGTCGACTACGAGATCGATCCTCTCGATGCTGGCTCCTACCCGTTCCGTTGCGATGTGCATCCGACCATGCTGGGCACGCTCGCCGTCATCGATGGAGGCGGAGGAGGCGGAGGCCAAGGTGGCGGCGGAGGCGGAGGCGAGTAACCGCCCCGCTGCCGTGTCCGGCGACACGGCTACGATGACCGGGTGAGCTTCACCCGGCCCCCTGCAGGCGACATCCCCGATCGTCCCGGTGCCTATCTCTTCCGTGACGGGGACGGACGGGTCGTCTACGTCGGCAAAGCCCGCTCGCTGCGCAAGCGTCTCGCCAACTACTGGGGCAAGCCCCTGCACCCGAGGACCGAGGCGATGGTCCAGTCGGCCCAGAGCGTCGAGTGGATCGTCGCGAGCGGCGAGGTCGACGCCCTCATGCTCGAGTACAACCTGATCCAGCGACACCGGCCTCGCTTCAACATCCGCTACCGCGACGACAAGTCGTACCCGTACCTGGCGCTCACCGTCGGGGAAGAGTGGCCCCGCGCCCAGGTGCTCCGGGGGGCCAAGCGCAAGACGGTGCGCTACTTCGGGCCCTACGGTCACGCCTGGGCGATCCGCGACACGCTCGACGCGCTGACCCGGGTCTTCCCCGTGCGCACGTGCTCCAACTCGTTCTTCCATCAGCGCGCGCGAGCGAAGCGTCCCTGCCTGTACTTCGACATCGGCCGTTGCAGCGGTCCCTGCGTGCCCGAGGTCACCGGGGTGACGCACGAGTCCTACCGCGCCGACGTCGACGCGCTCGCCGACTTCCTGAGCGGCAAGACGGGTCCCATGATGCAGCGGCTCGATCGCGAGATGCGCGACGCGTCGAGCCGGCAGGAGTACGAGCAGGCCGCGAAGCTTCGCGATCAGCTCGGTGCCGCACGCCGCGCCCTCGAGACCCAGGAGATGGTGCTCGATCGGCCCGACGACATCGACGTGATCGGCATGGCCGACGACGATCTCGAGGCGGCGTTCCAGGTGTTCATGGTGCGGGGCGGACGCGTGCTCGGGCGTAAGGGATGGGTGGTGGACCGGGTCGAGGAGCTCTCGCGTGAGGAGCTCGTGGCCTCGTTCGTTCGCCAGCTCTACATGGAACGCGACGAGGTGCCACCGCGGGTGCTCGTGCCGGCGGAGCCGGCCGATCGTTCGGTGCTCGAGGCGTGGCTCTCCGAGCGCCGGGGCACGAAGGTCCGGATCGGCGTGCCCGAGCGAGGAACGAAGCGGCGACTGCACGAGGTGGTCACGAGCAACGCTGGGGAGTCCTTCCATCGGCACAAGCTGCGGCGGGCCTCGGATTTCGGCGCTCGCTCGAGGGCGCTCACCGAGCTCGCCGACCGGCTCGGCCTCGACCAAGCGCCGCTCCGCATCGAGTGCTTCGATATCTCGAACCTCGGCCCCACCGACACGGTCGGGTCGATGGTGGTGTTCGAGGACGGCCTGCCGAAACGCTCGGACTACCGGCGGTTCCGTATCAAGGGAGTGCCTGGGCAGGACGATTTCGCTTCCATGGAAGAGATGCTCCGACGCCGCTTCTCGCGCCTGCTCGACGAGCGTTCCGCGGCGCCGGCCGCGGGTCGCCGCTTCTCCTACCCGCCCGCGCTGGTCGTGGTCGACGGCGGGCGCGGCCAGCTCGGCATGGCGTCGAAGGTGCTCCGTGAGCTCGGCCTCGTCATCCCGCACATCGGACTGGCCAAGCGCCTCGAGGAGGTGTACTTCCCGGATCATCCGGAACCATCGATGATCCCGCGGGGTTCCGAAGCCTTGTTCGTGCTGCAGCATCTGCGTGACGAGGCCCACCGGTTCGCCGTGACCTACCATCGCCAGCAGCGCGGCAAGCGGGCGCTGGTCTCGCCGCTCGACGAGGTGCCCGGCGTCGGCCCGGCGCGCAAGAAGGCGCTCCTCAAGCGGTTCGGATCGCTCGCCAGGCTCCGCCGTGCCGGGGTCGAGCAGATCGCGGAGACGCCCGGCGTCGGGCCCGAGCTCGCGGCGGCGATCCACGCGAAGCTGCACGACCCGGCTGCGGCCGCCGGCATGGCCGCGGCGTCCGGCGACAGGGCGAGCGCGTGACCGTCGGGGCTCCGGGCCCGTCGGTCGTCGACGACCCCGCCGCCGGACCCGGCTTCCTGTTGATCACCGGCCTCTCGGGCGCCGGTCGCTCCGAGGCCGCGCACTCCCTCGAGGATCTCGGCTACTTCGTCGTCGACAACCTTCCTCCTGCGCTGCTGCCGACGATGGCAGAGCTCGTCTCCCGCCCGGGAGGTCCGACCAGGGTGGCGATCGTCGTCGATGCTCGCGGGGGCGTCTTCTTCGGCGAGCTCTCCAAGGCGCTCGACGAGCTGAAGCAGCTGCGTGTCGCGTGTCGCATCCTGTTCCTCGAGGCCGCCGACGACGATCTCGTGAACCGCTACGAAGCCACGCGCCGGCGCCATCCGCTCGCGCCGGCCGATCGCGTGGTCGAGGGCATCCGCAAGGAACGGCTGATGATGGAGAGCCTGCGCGGCGACGCCGACCTCATCATCGACTCGACGGGCCTCACGCCGCACGGCCTCCGAGACCGCATCCACGATGCGTTCTCCGACGCTCCGCCCGAGCAGGGCCTGCAGGTCTCGATCACCTCGTTCGGCTTCAAGTACGGAGCGCCGCGCGATGCCGATCTCGTGCTCGATGTGCGCTTCCTGCCCAACCCGCACTGGATCGATGACCTCCGTCCGCTGCCGGGCACCGACGCCCGTGTCCGTGACTACGTGCAGGGACAGGATCAATACCGGCTCTTCATGCAGCGCCTCGAGGCCCTCTTGGAGGTCGTGGTTCCGGGCTACGTGGCGGAAGGCAAGTCCTACCTGACCTGTGCGATCGGCTGCACGGGCGGTCACCATCGCTCGGTGGTCGTCTCCGAAGAGCTCGGAAGGTACTTCGCTGAGCGTGGCATCCCCGTGACGGTCGCCCACCGCGATCTGGCCCGCACCTGAGCACGCCGTGGCCGCTGCCCCGGTGCCGCTGCGCGGCGGTGCTGACTAGGATGCATCCGGATGCCCAAGGGATCGAGGAGGAACTCCGGTGAGCGTCAAGATCGGCATCAACGGCTTCGGGCGGATCGGCCGCAACTTCTTCCGAGCGGCGAAGCAGCTCGGCATGGACTTCGACTTCGTGGCGGTGAACGACCTCGGCGACGCGGCCACCATGGCGCACCTGCTGAAGTACGACTCGGTGCACGGGCGGTACCCGGGTGAGGTCTCGGTCGGCGCCAACGGTCTCGTGATCGATGGCGACGAGCTGCGGGTGCTCGCCGAGCGCAACCCGTCGGACCTCCCATGGAAGGAGCTCGGCGCCGAGATCGTGATCGAGTCGACGGGCATCTTCACCGATCGCGACAAGGCGGCTGCGCATCTAGAAGCCGGCGCACAGAAGGTGATCATCAGCGCACCGGCCAAGAACGAGGATCTCACCATGGTGCTCGGCGTGAACGACAACGCCTACGATCCGGCCAGCCACCATGTGGTCTCGAACGCCTCCTGCACCACCAACTGCGTCGCTCCCATGGCCAAGGTGATCGACGACGCGTTCGGCATCGAGCAGGGGTTCATGACGACGGTGCACGCCTACACGAACGACCAGCAGATCCTCGATCTGCCGCACAGCGACCTGCGCCGAGCGAGAGCCGCGGCAGCGAACATCATCCCGACCTCCACCGGCGCGGCGAAGGCCACCGGGCTCGTGCTTCCTCACCTGAAGGGGAAGCTCGACGGCATGGCGATGCGGGTGCCCGTGCCCGACGGCTCGGTCACGGATCTCGTCGCCACCGTCTCGCGCGAGGTCACGATCGACGAGGTGAACGCGGCGTTCCGTGCGGCATCGGAGAGCGGATCCCTCGCCGGCAAGGTCGTCTACACCGAAGATCCGATCGTCTCGAGCGACATCGTCGGTAGCCCGGCCTCGTGCACGTTCGATGCGAGCGCCACCATGACCATGGGCAACGTCGTCAAGGCCATCGGGTGGTACGACAACGAGTGGGGCTACTCGAACCGCCTGGTCGATGTCGCCGCGCTGGTCGCGTCGTCGCTGTAGCCGCCCTCTGAGGATCGTGCGGGGGAAGCGGTGACGCTCAGAACGCTCGATGACCTCGGCGACGTGGCCGGCGCCCGAGTCTTCGTGCGGGCCGACTTCAACGTCCCGCTCGACGATGCGCGCGTCGCCGACGACTCGCGCATCGCCGCCACCGTTCCGACGCTTCGGGAGCTCCGGGAACGCGGGGCCGAGCTGGTGCTCGGATCGCACCTCGGGCGCCCGAAGGGAACGGTCCGCGACGATCTTCGGCTGGGTCCTGTCGGCGACCGCCTCGCCGCGTTGCTGGGGGAGCCGGTCCGCTCGCTCTCGGAGACCACGCCCGCCGAGCTCCCCACCGATCCCGTCGTGCTGCTGGAGAACCTCCGATTCGAGCCGGGCGAGGAAGCCGACGACCAGACCTTCGCGGGCAGGTTGGCCGAACTCGCCGACGCCTACGTCGACGACGCCTTCGGCGCTGCGCATCGATCGCATGCGAGCGTGTCCGCCCTTCCGGAACTGATGCTCGCGAGCGGCCGGGCGGCCGTGGCCGGCCGGCTCATGCAACGCGAGGTCGAGGTGCTCTCACGTCTGCTGCACGACCCCGCGAGACCCTACGTTGCGATCCTCGGCGGGGCGAAGGTGAGCGACAAGCTCGCGGTGATCGAGTCGCTCATCGACCGCGTCGACGCCCTGCTGATCGGCGGCGCGATGGCGTTCACGATCATCGGAGCCAACGGTGGTGAGATCGGCGAGAGCCTCTGCGAGCGCGATCGGTTCGACGAGGTCAGGGCGGCTCAAGAGAAGGCCCGAGAGCGTGGCGTGCTCGTCGAGGTGCCGCACGACGCCGTCGTGGCATCCGAGCTCTCACTGCAGGCAGAGCGGCGCACCGTGCCGGCCAACGCGATCCCCAGGGGCATGATGGGCCTCGACGTCGGCCCGAAGACGGTCGAGGAGTACGCGCGCATCGTGGCCGACGCGAAGACCATCCTGTGGAACGGACCGATGGGTGTGTTCGAGCTCGAGCCCTTCAGCGCCGGCACGCGCGGCGTCGCGACCGCGGTGGCGCACGCGCCGGCCTTCACGGTGGTGGGTGGGGGAGACTCGTTGCTCGCCGTGAAGCGGGCCGGGCTCACCGACGCCTTCGACCACCAGTCCACCGGGGGCGGGGCATCGCTCGAGTTCCTCGAAGGCCGGGCGCTTCCCGGCATCACCGTGCTGGACGAGAACGGATGACCGGGCCCACCGGCGAGCGGCGGCCGATCATCGCCGCCAACTGGAAGATGCACAAGACGCACCTCGAAGCCATCCAGGCGGTGCAGAAGCTCAGCTACCTGCTCGACGTCCGAGACACCGAGCGGGTCGAGGTCGTGATCTGTCCGAGCTTCACGTCGTTGCGCTCGGTCGAGACCCTGATCGACTCCGACACGCTGCCGTTCGGCCTCGGAGCGCAGAACGTCTCGTTCGAAGCGTCGGGCGCGTTCACCGGTGAGGTCGCGCCGGCCATGCTCGCGGCCCTTCGGGTGGCCTACGTGATCGTGGGGCACTCCGAGCGCCGCCAGCTCTACGGCGAGGACGATCTCGTCGTGAACAAGAAGGTGCGGGCCGTCATCGCGAACGGCATGACCCCGATCGTATGCGTGGGGGAGTCCCTCGAGGAACACGACGCCGGCGGCGCAGAGAGCAGGGTCGCCCAGCAGCTCCGGCGAGGCCTCGACGGCATCGACGCCGAACATGCGGCGTCGATCGTGGTTGCGTACGAGCCCATCTGGGCGATCGGCACCGGCCGCAACGCCGAGCCGGCCGACGCGGGCCGCGTGGTCGAGGTCATCCGTGCGACCCTGGCCGAGCGCTTCGACGACGACGTCGCGAGCGCGGTCCGGGTCCAGTACGGGGGAAGCGTGAAGCCCGGCAACATCCGGGAGTTCATGGCCCATCCGGAGATCGACGGAGCGTTGGTGGGTGGGGCGAGCCTCGACCCCGAGGATCTGGCGCTGATCGTGCGGTACCGCTGAGATGAGCTTGCTCTACGTCTGCCTCGACGGGCTCGGCGACGACCCGATCCCTGAGCTCGATCACCGCACCCCGCTCGAGGCCGCCGACACGCCGAACCTCGATGCGCTCGCCGCTCGGGGGTCCACGGGTACGGTGGTCACGGTCGGCCCAGGCATCGCCCCGGAGTCCGACATCGGGGTGTTCGGCATCCTGGGGTACGACCCCACCGAGGAGCATCCCGGCCGAGGGGTGCTCGAGGCGCTCGGCATCGGCATGGATCTGCGCGACGGCGACCTCGCCTACCGGGTCAACTTCGCGACCGCCGACTGGCCCGAGATCATCGATCGTCGGGTGGGACGTGACCTCTCGAGCGAGGAGTCGCACGCGCTTGCCGACGAGGTCGATCGAACGCTCCGGCTGACGGGCGCGTCGTTCGATCTCCGGGCCACGATCGAGCATCGAGGGGCGCTCGTGATCCGAACCGACGACGGTGGCGCGCTCTCCGCCGAGGTCTCGAACACCGACCCGGCGTACGCGAGGCAAGGCAGCCTCGGGGTCGCCCTCGAGACGTTCGAGCCACTGGTGGCCACGGCAGAGGCGCTCGATCAGACACCTGCGGCCGAGCGCGCCGCGGAGCTCACGAACGAGTTCGTCCGTGGATCCGCGCGCATCCTCGACGCGAGCGAGGTCAACGCTCGCCGGCGCGCACAGGGGAAGCTGCCCGGCAACCTGATCCTGACGCGCGACGCGGGCGACCACCTCCCGACGCTCGAGCCGATCGAGGCCCGGTTCGGCATGCGGTGGGGATGCTTCGTGGAGATGCCGGTCGAGCGCGGCATCTCGATCGCTCTCGGCATGTCGGCCCGTCGATGCACCTCGGCTCGATGCCTCCGGCGCCGGCCCCGGTGCCGAGGAGCGATACTCGGAGTGGGCGCGCCTCGCGGCCGAGGCTCTCGGCGGGTTCCAAGCCCTCTACGTGCACATCAAGGGGCCCGACGTGCCTGCGCACGACGGCCGGGCCGAGGACAAGCGCGACGTCATCGCCGCGATCGACCGGGCGTTCTTCGGGGAGGTGCTGCCCCGTCTCGACACCCGCACCATCGTCGCGGTCACCGCCGACCATGCCACCTCGTGCGTGCGGAAGGCGCACACGGCGGATCCTGTGCCGCTCGTCGTGAGCGGCGGTCCGATCACCGCCGATGGCACGGAGCGCTACGACGAAGCGACGTGCGCTCATGGCGCGTTGGGCCGGCTGCTGGGCCCCCAGATCCTCCGCCGCCTGGCTCCGATGGTGCGAGGTTGAAAAGCGAAACCCCAACTCGGCCTCCGTCGTATACTCCTGCGGGCGTTCAAGTGGTGAGCGATCCGAACGAGCACCGATGGCAGCGAGAAAGAGGCGGGCGTGGCGCAGACCCATCTCGAACCGGAAACCCGGGAGAACCAGGCCCACGAGCAAGCCCCCGTCGAGTCCGAGATCGTCGGCAGGTCTCCCGGTCAGATCTTCTGGCGACGGTTCCGCAAGGACAGGCTGGCCCTTGTAGGCGTCTTCATCCTCATCCTGATCGTCGCGATCGCCCTTGCGGCGCCCCTGTTCGCGAAACTCGTCGATCATCCCGTCGGCAAGCAGTTCGTGTTCGAGATGACCACCCCCGGGGGCGTGCCGCTCGGACCCACCCTCAGCAACGAGGCCGGCGTATTCCTCTTCGGGGCCGACGGCACGGCCAGAGACCTCTTCGTCCGGGTCATCTACGGGGCCCAGACCTCGCTGATCGTGGCGCTGACCGCGACCGCGATCGAGCTGGCGCTCGGTGTCACCCTCGGCATCATGGCCGGCTTCTACCGTGGCAAGGTCGACTCCTTCATCTCCGGGCTCACCGACATCTTCTTCGCCCTGCCGACGCTGCTGCTGATGCTGGGCATCGTCGGGGCATGCGGGGCCCAGCCTCCCGGCCAGGAATGCCTCGGAGGCCTGCTGCAGCCCGGCCGTGGTCTGGTCGCGTTCGTGATCGGCGTGTTCGGCTGGCCGTACATCGCGCGCATCATCCGGGGCCAGGTGCTGTCGCTCCGCGAGAAGGAGTTCGTCGAAGCCTCGCGGTCACTCGGAGCCTCGAACCGGCGCATCATGTTCCGCGAGATCCTGCCCAACGTGCTCGCCCCGATCATCGTCTACACGACGCTCATCATCCCGACGAACATCCTGATCGAGGCCGCGCTCTCGTTCCTCGGCATCGGCGTGCCACCCTCGATCCCCTCGTGGGGTGCGGCGCTCAACGAGGCCACCTCCTACTACCGGGTGGCCTGGTGGATGATGGTGTTCCCGGGCATGTTCCTGTTCGCGACGACGCTCGCGTTCAACCTGGTGGGCGACGGGTTGCGCGATGCGTTCGATCCGAAGACCGCATGATATCCGTAGACCCTTGAGAGAGAGACACACAGTCGTAGAGCGGTCCAACCGACCGCTCCGGAGCAGAGTCAGAGAGGGGTAACCATGAGCAGGAAGTTTCGCTTCGGCGCAGTAGTCCTCGCGTTCTCGATCCTCGCGGCAGCATGTGGCGGCGGGGACGGGGAGACGACCGACCCGACCGATCCGGCGGCCGAGCCCGTCAGTGGTGGCACCCTCAAGGCTGCCTTCGATGGAGGGTCGGACTTCTTCTACGGCATGAACCCGTCGGCCGAGTACTACTCCGTGTCGTGGGCGTTCCTCCGCTGCTGCCTCACTCGCACCCTGCTGTCGTACCGCGGTACGCCTGCAGACGAGGGCGGCAACGAGCTCCTGCCTGACCTTGCGACGGATCAGCCGACGATCTCCGACGACGGGCTCACGTACACGTTCACCCTGAAAGACGGCATCATGTTCGGCGATCCTCTGAACCGCGAGATCGTGGCCGAGGACTTCGTGACGGCCATGAACCGCGTCGCGGACCCTGAGGCTTCGTCCGGAGGCTATTGGTTCTACTACCACGGTGTCGTCGAGGGCTTCGCTGAGGCATACGACGACCAGAAGCTCGACGAAGTCAGCGGCATCAAGGCGGTCGACGACAAGACCCTCGAGATCACGTTGGAAGAGCCGATCGGGGCATTCCCGTTCCTGCTCGCGATGCCGGCGATGGCGCCGATCCCGGAGGAGCTCGCGAAGGCACACCCGAAGGACATCGGGCAGTTCCTGGTCTCCTCAGGTCCGTACCAATGGGAAGGCATGGAGGGGCTCGACCTGAACGGCGACACGCCTCCGACCGGCATGGACGTCGGCAAGTCCTACGTGCTCGTGCGCAATCCGGCATGGGACAAGGCAACCGACGATCTGCGTCCCGCCTACGTTGACAGCATCGAGATCCAGGTCGGGGGCGAGATCCAGGACCTGCTCGACAAGGTCGAGAAGGGTGTCATCGATCTGTGCGTGACCTGCCTCGGCACGGCCACCACCTTGCAGACCTACCACGCCGATCCCGCGCTCGAGGAGCGCATCAAGGTCTACCCGAGTGACGGCATCACGTACACGGGTCTCAACGTGTTCCAGCCGCCGATGGATGACATCCACGTGCGCAAGGCCATCAACTGGGTCATCGACCGCGCGGCGCTGCTCCGCCTCATCGGCGGTCCGGATCAGGGCCAGATCACGAGCCACTTCGTGCCGCCGTCGATGTTGTCGGGGGAGGGTGCTGACTACGACCCGTACGGCAGTGAGGGCGACCGCGGCGACGTCACCAAGGCCATGGAGGAGATGAAGCAGTCGAAGTACGACACCGACCAGGACGGCATCTGTGATGCCCCTGAGTGCACCTTCGACGCCTTGACCATCAGCAACGACGACGACGCGATCAAGACGCTCGAAACGATGGCGGCCAGCATGGAGCAGGTCGGGTTGAGCATCAACATCAAGACGCTCAACTACAACGCCGTCGTCCAGAAGTGCGCGACGATGGCCGCGCACCAGGCCTTCTGTCAGGCGGCCTGGGGCAAGGACTTCCCGAGCGCGTTCACCTACTTCGACCCGCTGCTCGACGGCGGCGAGAACGGATCCAACTACGCGTTCGTCGGCACCACCGAGGCCGCGTTGAAAGAGGCAGGATACGAGGTCCCGGCCGACGGCATCCCGAGCATCTCGGACCAGATCGATGAGTGCTGGTTCATGGATCCTGACGCCGCGAACGCCTGCTGGGCCGAACTCGACCGGTACGTGATGGAGGAGATCGTGCCGGTCGTTCCGCGCCGGTTCTCCAACAACATCGACATCCTGGGTGAGCGCATCGTGAACTACTCGTTCGATCAGTTCTCCGGGCAGGGGGCGCCCGACCACTACTCACTGGTCGAAGGCAGCGAATAGCAGAAGGACGATGGACGGGGACGGGCCACTCGGTCCGTTCCCGTTCATCCGAGAGGAAGCCGGGTAGCGAATGGGGCGATACCTCCTCCGCAGGACGCTGTTCATGCTGCTGGTCCTCTGGGTCATCTCGGTCCTGACCTTCCTGATCTTCGTCAAGCTTCCCCCCGGCGATCCTGCCAGACGTCTCGCAGGGCGAGCCGGCACCCCCGAAGTGATCGAGCTGATCCGAGACCGACTTGGACTCAACGACCAGCTCACGACGCAGTACGCCAGGTTCGCGAAAGGGCTCGTGCCCTGGCCCGGTTTCTGGCTGAACGAAGAGGTCTACTTCTCGTACGCGAACAACGTGCCGGTGAAGAGCGAGATCGTTGAGCGCGTGCCGGTCACGTTCACGTTGATGGTCGGCGGCGTGGTGCTCTGGCTCCTGATCGGCATCCCCACCGGTATCGTGTCCGCGGTGCGGCGACGGAGCCTCGCGGACCGAGGGGCGATGTTGTTCGCGCTGATCGGCGTCTCCTTACCCAGTTTCTGGTTGGGCATGGTGATGATCTTCATCTTCTTCTACCAACTCGGCTGGGCTCCACCGACGGGCCTCGAGATCGGAGCCTCGCTGCCAGAATCGATCTTGCAAGGGAAGTTCATCCTGGCGTGGATCACGGTTGCCGTCACGTCCGCTGCGTTCTATGCGCGCATGGTTCGGGGCAACATGCTCGAGGTCTTGACGGAGGATTACACCCGCACGGCTCGCGCGAAGGGGCTCAGCGAACGTCGCGTGATCTACAAGCACGGGCTGCGTGCCGCCCTCACCCCGGTCGTCACGATGCTCGGCCTCGACATCGCGTTCCTCCTGGGTGGAGCGGTCATCACCGAGGAGGTGTTCGCGCTTCCGGGCCTGGGTGAGTATGCGCTCCAAGCATTGGTCGACACGAACTATCCCGGCGTCATGGCGGTCACGATCATCGGGGCGATCTTCATCGTCACCGCCAACCTGATCGTGGACGTCGTGTACGCCGCGCTCGACCCCCGGGTACGCTACAGCTAGCCGTCTGCTCACGAACGCCACGAAAGGAAGCGTGATGCCGGAGCCGCTGCTCGAGGTCTCCGACCTTCGCGTGACGTTCGACACCGACGACGGCCCTGTGCGAGCGGTCGATGGCGTTTCGTTCACCGTGATGGCGGGCGAGACGCTGGGCGTCGTGGGCGAGTCCGGTTCCGGCAAGTCCGTGAGCTCGCTGGCCGTCATGGGCCTGCTCAACCGCACGCAGGCGGACGTGACCGGCTCGATCGTGTTCAAGGGTCAGGACCTGCTCTCGTTGCCCAACGATGAGATGCGCACGATCCGGGGCAAGCAGATCTCCATGATCTTCCAGGATCCGATGACCTCGTTGCACCCGTTCTATCGGGTCGGCGACCAGATCGCCGAGTCGATCATCGAGCACGAGTCGATCTCGAAGGACGCGGCTCACAAGCGCGCCGTCGAGATGCTGGGCACGGTGAACATCCCGCAGCCCGACCAGCGAGCCAAACAGTATCCGCATGAGTTCTCGGGTGGCATGCGGCAACGCGCGATGATCGCCATGGCGCTTTCGCTGAACCCCGACCTGCTGATCGCCGACGAGCCCACGACCGCGCTCGACGTCACCGTGCAGGCGCAGATCCTCGGTCTTATCGACAGGCTCAAGGACGAATTCGACACGGCCGTCATGATCATCACCCACGATCTGGGCGTGGTGGCTGAGTACTGCGACAACATCCAGGTCATGTACGCCGGCCGCATCGTCGAGTCGGGCGACACCGACGACATCTACTACCACCCGCATCACCCGTACACCTGGGGGCTCTTGCAATCGATCCCGCGCATGAATGCGAGTGATGATCGGCTCACCCCGATCCGAGGGATGCCACCCTCGCTCATCAACCTCCCTGTCGGGTGCTCGTTCGCCCCTCGGTGCCCGCATCGGTTCGATCGGTGCGTGCAGGAGGATCCCGCGCTGCTTCCCACTGACGGGCATCACGCCGACGCGTGCTTCCTGCCGCTCGAGGAGAAGGAACGGATCGTGCGCGACCAGTTGGCGGTCGGGTCGTGAGTGCTCAGCCCGAAGCCGGAGCGGTGACCGAGACCGACCGGACCGTGCCACCCCTCGTCAAGCTCACGGGGGTCAAGAAGTACTTCCCGGTCACCCAGGGGGTGCTCTTCCAGCGTCACGTCGGTGACGTCCATGCCGTCGACGGGGTCGACCTGGAGGTGTTCCCCGGGGAGACGGTGGGCCTCGTGGGGGAGACGGGATGCGGGAAGTCGACGCTCGCGCGGGTGATCATGCGGCTCTACGACGCGACCGAGGGCACGATCGAGTTCGACGGCCGCGACATCACCCAGCTCCGACGCGGCGAGCTCCGCGAGCTTCGCCGCGACATGCAGATGGTGTTCCAGGACCCGTACGCCTCGCTGAATCCCCGCAAGACCGTGGGGTCGATCGTCGAAGAGCCCTTCAGGTTGCACGGCACCGTCGAACGCACCAAGCGCAAGGCCTCCGTGCAGGAGCTCATGGAGCTCGTCGGACTCAATCCCGAGCACTACAACCGGTATCCGCACGAGTTCTCCGGGGGACAGCGTCAACGGATCGGCGTCGCCCGAGCCCTCGCCCTGCGACCTCGCCTGATCGTGGCCGACGAACCGGTCTCGGCGCTCGACGTGTCGGTCCAAGCGCAGATCCTCAACCTGCTCGACGACCTCCAGACCGAGTTCAACCTCACGTACATCTTCATCGCGCACGATCTGTCGGTGGTGAAACACGTCTCCGATCGCGTGGCGGTGATGTACCTGGGCCGCATCGTGGAAACCGGCGGGGGCGACGCGTTGTACCGGCAGCCCCGCCACCCGTACACGGGGGCGCTGTTGTCGGCCGTGCCCATCGCGGATCCGGAGCTCGCGAAGCGCCGCAGGCACATCGTGCTCGAGGGGGACGTGCCCTCGCCGATCGACCCGCCGAGCGGGTGCCGGTTCCACCCGCGCTGCCCCAAGACGAAGCAGCTGGCCCGCGACGCCGGTCTGACCGACGGGGTCGACCCGAGATGCCGCAACGACGATCCCGCGCTCGAGGCGTTCGAGGGAGGCCAACTCGCGGCGTGTCACTACCCGCTCGAGGAATCTATCATCGCCTCGACCGGCGACTGAATCCAGACCTCACACCGGAGCCCGCATGCTGACCACCATCGTGATCGTCATCGACGTCATCGCGGCCCTGTTCCTGATCCTCACCATCCTCCTGCACTCCGGGCGGGGGAGCGGCCTCTCCGACATGTTCGGGGGCACATCGTCGCTCGCCGGCGGTACGTCGATGGAGCGCACCCTCGACCGCCTCACCGTGATCACGGCGATCGTCTTCGGACTGTGCACGTTCTGGCTCGCCTGGCAGTGGAACCCGTAGGGTCCCAGGGCAGCCCGGAACCGGTTGATAGGATTCGCAGTCTCTCGTCGGAGTGGCGGAACTTGGTAGACGCGCTAGGTTGAGGGCCTAGTGCCCCTTGCGGGGCGTAGGGGTTCAAATCCCCTCTCCGACACCACCGGCAGGATGCGCTTTCGCGACCTAGCCGAAGGCGATGCTCACCTCGTCCATCACGCCGCCGTACCAATCTCCCCCGCCCGGCTTGGCGCCGAGCATCAGGACGATGCTGTTGGAGATCGATCCCACGGTGACGCTCTTACTGAACGATGATCCGTCGACGGTGAGCGTGATGCGTGACGAGGTCTTCTTGCAGACGATCGTATGCCAGCGGTCGTCGGAGAGGTCGGGGCCGGCGGTGATGCTGGTGCCTCCCGCCGAGCCCGTGAACCGGCAGAAGGCCTTGCCGGTGCTGAGGATCTCCATCTTGTAGGAAGGACCCCCTCCCGATTGCTTCCGGACCAGATCGAAGTCGCCGACGGATGCCGAGGGCCGGTCCGGGAACTTCACGTGAGCCGTGATGGTGACGTTCTGCGACCCGGGGTTCAGGCTGGCATCGTTCGGAACCGTCACCTTCGAGTTCGATCCGTTGAAGCGGTACGCACGAGGGCTTCCACCGTATCCCGGAGCGACACGCGTGACGTTCGAGAGGCTGCCGTCGTTGCCGAAGCTCGATGCGTCGACCATCGCCCCCGACGACTCGTCCATGTGCCACAGACCCACCGTCGCAGCATGGGCGACGCTCGGTATGGCGAGACCGATGACACACGTGACGATCACGATCGGCAGACGGAACCTCGGAGCCATGCGGCGATCCCTCCTTCGTGCGCTGCGTGGGGCGGTCGACCTACACCGTAGCGCCGGGTGGCTGCGAGACGCAACTCCGACGCGACTCCCCAGTCGCGGCTAGCCGGTGACCAGGACGACGACCAGCCACGTGCCGATCATCGCGACGCCCGCGATCAGCTGGATCATGATCCCCAGCGCGACGCCCCCCAATGCCTCTCGGGTCGAGCGCAGGGCCGGAGGCACCGACCGGTGTCGAAGCACCTCCGCAACGAAGACGCCGGCCGGAAACCCGATCAGGGCGCCGATCACCGGCACCAGGAAGAAGCCGACCACGACCCCGGCGGCGCCCGCAGCGACGATCCACCACGGAGCCCCACGGGCGCTCGTGCGCCGAGCCGGCAGCACCGTCGAGGCCACCGTGGCTCCGGCGGCGATCACCACCATCACCGCTGCCAGCACCCATGCGCCGGGGGTGGCCCGCTCCAGCGCCCAGACGACCCCGGCACCCGCGACCAGGAGCAAGCCCGGCACGATCGGAACGACGACACCCACGAGGCCGACGAGCATCACGATCGCCAGGGTGAGCTCCGTCGCGGACATCGCGTCTCAGGGTATCGTCGTTCACGTAGGCAACGCGGGGTGGTAGCTTCACTGCTGTAGTTCGCTAGAGGAGACTGTATGGTCCGAAGCACAACGTCGCGATGGGCGCTCCGATCGACGATATCCCTCACCCTCACGGGGGTGATGAGCGCCCTCGCCGTTTCCGGTGCGAGCGCCGCCCTTCCCCCGGAGAACGCATCGGCGACCTACATGGTCGACCGCCGCGCCTGGGTCGCGAAGGCTGCGGGCGGCATCATCTGGGTCGGTGGTAGCTCCGATCGCTACATGACGCCGACGCGTGCCCCCGGGCCGGTCGCCAGAGGTCTCGCCGCGTTCCATCCCGCGACTGGCAGGCCGGCAGACGTCCGGATCCCGAACCTCGGCGCAAGTCCCGTCGTCTACGACATGTCGATGGGGCCCAACGGCACGCTCTACCTGGCCGGAGCGTTCTCCTACACGTTCGGGGGCCGCGACCGCCAGAACCTCGTCGGTATCAACCCGACGACCGGTGCGATGGTTGCAGGGTTCTCGACGCCGAAGCTCCGGACCGTGCTCGCAACGCAGGATCGCATCTACGCCGGAGGCATCCGGCTCGAGGCGTACCGTCTGGATGGAGCACGCGACAACGGATTCCGGACGGTGACCGCCGAGATCGATCCGTCGCTTCGCACCCACGACACGCAGCGTCAGTTCCGCGACCTCGTCGTCTCGGGTGGGAACGACATCATCGCGATCGGAGCGTTCGACTCCATCAACGGCGCTGCACAGAAGGTCGCGGTGAAGCTCGATCGGGCCACGGGCCAGCCGAAGTCGTGGAGGCTCGCCAACATCGCACCGACCAGCGCCGCGTTCGGGCTCAGCGGCGTCGTCTCCGGTGATCGGCTCTACGTGGCAGCCGGAGGCTCCGACTTCACCGGCGCGTATCGGATCGCCGATGGGTCGCAGGTGTGGAAGACCGACACGTCGGGCTCGACCCAGGTCGTGAACGTCTACGACGCAAGCACCGTGGTGATCGGCGGTCATTTCGAGTGGGTCGCTCGTTCACCCGGGCAGCAATGCGGCAGCAACCAGCACCCCACCTCAACGTGCTTCTTCCAGCCCCGTCTCGCGGCGCTGAACACCGCCGACGGACGGGTGGCCACCTCCTATACCCCTCGCATCTGCTGCAACTACACAGGCGTGTGGGGCATCGCGGTTCGGACCGGTGACCTCCATGTGGCCGGTGCGTTCACGAAGGCCGGGACACGCACGCAGTACCACTACGCGAAGTTCGGTTGAGGCGCCGCCGGACCCGGTCGCCGCTGGGCTAGGATGACTCGGTGAGCTAGCAGGGATCCCCTCGTCGACAGAGCGCGCCGATCCGGCGCCTCTGTTGGTGTGTCGACCTTCCACCACGTTCACCCGAGGAGTTCCCACGATGATCGCTCTCGAGGTCCGAGATGTCGAAGTCGAAGCCGGCGGCGCCAGCGTCGTCGAGCACCTCTCGTTCACGCTGCGTGCCGGAGAGAAGATGGGCGTCGTCGGTCGCAACGGCGCCGGCAAGACCTCACTGTTGCACGTGCTCGCGGGGGAGCGCGAGCCCGCCTCGGGTGCGGTGGTACGCCGTGGAGCCGTCGGACACTTGCGGCAAGATCCCAGGCGAACGCGGTCGGATGACGATGTGCTCGCGCTGGCCTCGGTGCTGGAGGCCCGCGACCTCGTCGATCTGGCGACCCGCGTGGAGAAGGCCAGGGTCGCGCTCGAGGAACACGCGTCGGATCGCCACGTCGCCCGGTTCGCCAGGCTCGAGGACGAGTACGCGTCGCTCGGTGGCTACCGCGCCGAGTCGGAAGCTCGTTCCATCGCCGCGGGGCTCGGGCTCGCACAGGACCGGCTGAGCCTGCCGGTCGGCGCCCTCTCGGGGGGTGAGCGTCGCCGCCTCGAGCTCGCGCGCATCCTGTTCGGAGGCTCCGACCTGCTCCTGCTCGACGAGCCGACGAACCATCTCGACGCCGACGCGAAGGTGTGGCTCATGCAGTTCCTCTCGGACTACCCGGGAGCGCTCATGGTCGTCAGCCACGATCTGGGGCTGCTCGACACGTCGATCACCCGTATCCTGCACCTCGACCGAGACGGTGCGATCCTCTACCGCGGCACGTACGCGCAGTACAGGCGAGCGAGGGCGCTCGACGAGGAACGGCTCACGGCGCTCGCGGAACGCCAGGACCAGGAGATCAGACGGCTGCGCACGCTCGCCGATTCCATGCGTGGGCAGACCCAGCGTCGCGCTCGGGCGGCCAAGAGCATCGACACCCGCCGTGGCAAGCTCGAGGCCGCCAGGATCTCGGCGCCGACGCGTGAGCGCAGCGTGCGGTTCCGATTTCCCGAGCCTCCCCGCTCGGGCCGCACCGTGCTCGACGTCTCCAGGCTCGCCAAGTCCTACGGGTCCACGCCGGTCTTCGACGACGTCTCGTTCGATGTCGGCCGAACCGACCGACTGCTGGTCATGGGGCTGAACGGGGCCGGCAAGACCTCGCTGCTGCGCATCCTGACCGAGCGAACCGACGCGGACGCCGGCACCTTCCGCTGGGGGCACGACGTCGTCTGGGGCTACTACGCCCAGGAGCACGAGGGCATCCAGCCAGGCACCGACGTGCTCTCGCACATGCGCGCAGAGTCGCGGGCCGACGATCAACAGCTCAGGGCGCTGCTCGGCATGTTCGGTCTGACGGGAAGCATCGCGTTCCAGGATGCGGGCACGCTCTCCGGTGGCGAGAAGACCAAGCTCGCCCTCGCCCAGCTGGTCGCCGGCCGCAAGAACGTGCTGCTGCTGGACGAGCCGACGAATAACCTCGACCCGCCATCACGAACGGCGATCGCCGCCGCGCTGCAGGACTGGCCCGGCGCGATGATCATCGTGAGCCACGACCCGGAGTTCGTGGAGGCGCTCGCGCCCCACCACGTGCTCATGATGCCGGAAGGGGAGCGGTCCTCGTGGAACGAGGACCTCCTCGGACTGGTGGCCTTGGCCTGACCGATCGCCCTGTCGCGCCGGCTCGGCGTGGTGGAAGACGACCGGCGCCGATATCCTCCGAGCACCCGACCACGGAAGAGGCGAACGATCGCGATGCAGAGCTCCGCCCCGGCCGACCTCGTCTTCGTGAACGGCGCCGTGTACACGGTCGATGCGGCCCGCTCGTGGGCGCAGGCCGTCGCCGTACGGTCGGGTCGCATCGTCGGCGTCGGAACCGACGCCGATGTCGACCAGCACCGGAGCGCCCGGACCGAGGTGGTCGATCTGCGCGGGGGCATGCTCGTTCCCGGTTTCCAGGACGCGCACGTGCACCCGGTGGGCGGCGGGCTCGACATGCTCCAATGCGACCTGCACGACCTCGCGACGCAGCAGGAGTACCTGCTCGCCATCACGACGTACGCTCGAGCGCATCCGGAACGGGAATGGATCCTCGGGGGTGGGTGGGCGATGGACGTGTTCCCCGGCGGGACCCCGACCAAGGAGCTGCTCGACGACCTCGTGCCCGAACGTTGCGTCTACCTGCCCAACAGGGACGGGCACAGCGTGTGGGTCAACTCGCGCGCGCTCGAGATGGCAGGGGTCACCCGAGACACACCCGATCCACCGGACGGTCGCATCGAGCGCACGCCCGAGGGTGAACCGTCGGGCACGCTGCACGAAGGGGCGGCGGACCTGGTCGGACGCCTCGCTCCCGAGCCGACGGACGACGAGATGGCTCAGGGCTTGCTCAAGGGGCAGGCCTATCTGCACTCGCTCGGCATCACGGCGTGGCAGGACGCGATCGTCGACGACGGGCCGCACTTCGGCCGGAACTTCTCCCGATACGTCGATGCCGCGGGCACCGGTGCGCTGACGGGCCGGGTGGTGGGAGCGCTGTGGTGGGACCGTCATCGCGGCGAGGACCAGATCGAGGAGCTCGTCGCCGTGCGCGAACGCGGCCGGGTGGGCCGGTTCGCCCCGACGAGCGTGAAGATCATGCAGGACGGCGTCTGCGAGAACTTCACGGCGGCCGTGCTCGAGCCCTACCTCGACGCGGACGGCACCCCCACGGCCAACTCCGGCATCTCCTTCGTCGAGCCCGAAGCGCTGAAGGGCTATGTGAGCGAGCTCGACCGTCTGGGGTTCCAGGTGCACTTCCATGCGCTCGCAGAGCGGGCGGTACGCGAGGCGCTCGACGCCGTCGAAGCCGCGCTCACGGCCAACGGCCCCGGCGACAACCGTCATCATCTCGCCCACATCCAGGTGGTGCACCCTGATGACATCCCTCGGTTCCGGGCCTTGCGCGCCGTCGCCAACGCGCAGCCGCTGTGGGCGGCTCACGAAGGGCAGATGGACGACCTCACGATCCCCTTCCTCGGCGAACCGCGGTGGCGCTGGCAGTACCCGTTCGCGAGCCTCGTGCGGGCGGGGGCCACCCTCGCGATGGGCAGCGACTGGAGCGTCTCGAGTCCTGACCCGCTCGAGGAGATGCACGTGGCGGTGAACCGCAGGATGCCGAGCAGCTACCCGTACAAGGTGGAGCGTGATGAGGTCTTCCTGCCCGAGGAGCGTCTCGACCTGCCCACGGCGCTCGCCGCCTTCACGGTCGGCTCCGCGTTCGTGAACCACCTCGAGCACGAGACCGGATCGATCGAGGTGGGCAAGCTCGCCGACCTCGCCGTGATCGACCGCAACCTATTCCAGCATCCCGTCGATGAGATCGCGGATGCGCGCGTGCTGCAGACCTGGGTGGAGGGCGAGCGTGTCTACGCCGTCGACGGGGCATGACCGGTCGATCGGACCGAGCGGTGAGATCGCTCTGCACCGCCCTCGCGATGGCTGCGTGCCTGTCGGCGCCCGCCCTGGGCACGGCGCCGGCCGCGGTCGCGTCCGGCGGACTCCCCAGGGTGCTCGTCTATCGGTGCCGCCTCGTCGCGACCGACCGTGGCGACGAGATCGCATTGAGCCTCCGCCTCCGCACCAACGAGGCGAACGACCGATGGCGGATCCGCATCGTGCACGAAGGGCAGCGCGTGCTCACGACGAGGGGACGGACCGACGGACGGGGCGTGCTGAAGGCGCGCACGGTGGTGACCGATGCACCCGGCCGGGACGAGGTGCGCGTTCGCGCCCGCCACCTCATGCCGCACGCCGTCTGCAAGGCCGCGACCGCCGTCTGATCGCTGGTCGACGTCTGACCCGAGGTCTGCGCCGTCCGTTCCGGGCGGGGAGGGGCGCTGCTAGCATCCTGGTACCCGGCTGAACGCCCGTTCAAGTTGGTCACCACCGTCCTGAGGGAGCCTCGCCATGTCGACGAGTCCGATCGCGATCGAGCTGCTCCGAGACGTGCTCCAGCCGTCGCTCGGCCGTGCCCGGACCCTTCCCGCTGAGGCGTATACGTCGCAGTCCGTCTTCGACTGGGAGGCGCTGCACCTGTTCGAGCAGGGGTGGGTCTGCGTGGGGCGGGCGGAGGATCTGTCGAGCCCGGGCGACCAGCGTGCGTTCCGGATCGGGAACGAGGGCATCCTGGCGGTTCGCGGGAAGGACGGGGAGCTCCGGGGCTTCTACAACACCTGCCGCCATCGCGGGCACGAGCTGCTCGAGCCGGGCACGTCGCGCAATCTCGGCGCGATCAAGTGCCCGTATCACGCGTGGGTGTACTCGCTCAGGGGCGAGCTCGCGGCTGCGCCTCGCTTCGGCGACCTCGAGGGTTTCGACAAGCCCGAGTACCCGCTCGTCGCGGCGCGCATCCACGAGTGGGGCGGATGGCTGTTCGTGAACGCCGACGGCTCGGCACCTTCCTTCGACGAGCACGTCGGCAACCTCGACGAGCTGATCGCACCATGGGAGCCGCATCGGCTGTTCGCAGCAGAGACGCATCGATACGAGATCGCGGCCAACTGGAAGACGATCACCGAGAACTACCACGAGTGCTACCACTGCCCCTCGATCCATCCCGCGCTCTGCGACGTCACACCCGTCGACTCCGGGAGGAACCTCGCCCACGACGGGCTCTGGGTCGGAGGGAACATGGAGCTCAAGGACTTCGCCGACACGATGTCGATGACGGGAGAGTCCGGCGGTGTGCCGATCCGTGGACTCGACGCGCGCCAGCGCCGAGAGGTGTGCTACGTGGGGCTGTTCCCGAACCTGCTGATCAGCCTGCATCCCGACTACGTGATGACCCACCGGATCGAACCGATCGCTCCGGGTCGCACGGCGGTCGAATGCCGATGGCTCTTCCCGCCCGAAGCCAGGGAGCGGCCGGACTTCAGCCCGGCGTACGCGAGCGAGTTCTGGGACATCACGAACCGCGAGGACTGGCGTGCGTGCGAGTCGGTCTACCGGGGGCTGCAGAGCAGCGGCTTCCACCAAGGGCCATTCGCGGGGAGCGAGGACGAGGTGCACATCTTCATGGCCATGGTGGCGAGGGCCTACGTCGACGGTTCCGCGAGCACGCCGCCGCAGGTGCACGAACCCGACGCGGCGGGTGCGGGAGCGGCCCCCCCGATCTTCTGACCCGGGGACAGCACCCGGTCTTGCGGCCCGTGAGGCCGCGCGTACGATTCGGCTCGACGTGCTGCGATCTGCAGGATGACCGCTCGAAGGGAGACGTGCCATGGCCGAGCCGTTCGACATGGGATCGGTGCAACGGGGCGCCAGGAACCGGCGCACCCCTTACTACGAAGCCACCCAGAAGTACGGACCCAAGGGCTTCACGGTCTACAACCACATGTACTTCCCGATCAGGTTCGATTCGTTCGAGAACGAATTCGACGCGCTGTTGAACGGCGTGACGCTCTGGGACGTGGCCGTCGAGCGATGCCTCGAGATCTCCGGGCCCGACGGGTTCCGATTCGCCCAGCTGCTGACGCCTCGCGATCTCTCGAAGTGCGCGGTCGGCCAGGCGAAGTACGTGCTGATCGTCGACAGCGACGGCGGCATCGTGAACGACCCTGTGCTCACGCGCATGGACGAGAACACGTTCTGGTTCGCCCTGGCCTCGAGTGATGCCCTGCTGTTCGCCCGGGGGCTCAAGAACGCCTACCCCGATCTCGACGTCACGATCAAGGAAGCCGACGTCGCGCCCCTGCAGGTACAGGGTCCCAAGTCCAAGGATCTGATGGTCAAGCTGCTGGGCGAGGAGATCTTGGACCTCAAGTACTACTTCTGGACCGATGCGCAGATCGCCGACGTTCCGGTGGTGGTCACGCGCACCGGTTGGACGTCGGAAGTGGGATACGAGGTCTACACCACCGATACATCGCGCGGGAACGAGGTCTACGAGGCGATCATGGAAGCCGGCCAGGAGTTCGGCATCGTGCCGACCGGCCCGAGCGACATCCGTCGCATCGAGGGCGCCATCTTCAACTGGGGCGCCGACATGACCTATGACGACAACCCGATCGAGATGGGCATGGACCGCCTCGTCGATTGGGACTCGCTGACCGATGATGCCTCGATCTCGATGGCTGCCCTCCGCAGGATCCGGGACGAGGGCGTCGACCGCCGTATCGTCGGCGTCGAGCTGGACGGCGATGCCTTCCCGGCGCTGAACAACGTGAAATGGCGTGTGTCATCCGACGGCGCGGAAGTCGGCACGGTGACGTCCGCGATCTACTCGCCTCGACTCGAGAAGAACATCGGCTTCGCCTGGGTACCGAACGAGCTGGCCGCGATCGGTACCTCACTGCAGGTCGCCAGCGAGTGGGGCGATCGGAGCGCGACGGTCGTCGAGATGCCGTTCGTCGACCCGAAGAAGACGATCCCGGTCTCCTGACCGCCACCCCGGAGGTCCCTGGTCGACGTTGACCGGTGATTCAACGTCGGCACCGCAGCTCACCCTGCGGTGCCGACTTGCATCTCAGGCTCCGTTTGAATCATGATTCAACCTTGGCGCCGGGCGATCGCTCGGCGAGGTCGAACGGAGGCGCAGATGACCAATGAACGGCAGGAGATGCTCGAGAAGAGCGCGACCTTGTACTTCGGTCCGTGGTACCGCCAGTCCCCATTCTTCAACGCGACCCGCCGCGCCGGCTGTACCTCCTACGACATCTACAACCACATGTACCTGCCGGCCTACTACGACGACCCGGAGACCGAGTACTGGGCGCTGTCGAACGCGGTGACCATGTGGGACGTGGGTGTCGAGCGCACGATCGAGGTGAGCGGCCCCGACGCGGACCGGCTCATCGACATGATCACGTGTCGCGACCTGACGAAGTGCGCCGTGAAGCAGGGCAAGTACATGCTCGTCACCGGGCCCGACGGATCGATCGTGAACGACCCGGTGCTGCTGCACGTCGGCGAGAACCGCTGGTGGATGCAGCTCGCGGATAGCGACGCGGGGCTCTACGCGCTCGGTGTGGGCGCCTCGAGCGGGCTCGACGCACAGGTCAGCACGCCCGACGTGCACCCGATGCAGGTGCAAGGTCCCATGGCCGCCAAGACCCTCGAGAAGCTCGTGGGATCCGCGATCTACGACATCAAGTACTACTGGATCGAGGAGTTCGACATCGACGGCATCCCGGTCGTGATCAGCCGCACCGGGTGGACGGCGATCCCCGGATTCGAGGTGAACCTGCTCGACCACTCCAGGGGCGACGAGCTGTGGGACACGATCGCAGCCGCGGGTGAGGAGTTCGAGATCCGTCCGATCGCACCGTGCGAGGCCCGTCGTATCGAGGCAGGCATCTTCAACTACGGGTCCGACATCCGCCTCGGCGACACGCCGTTCCATGTGATGGGGCTCGAGCGGCTCGTCGAGGACCAGCCGCAGGACTACATCGGCAAGACCGCGCTCGAAGAGCTCCGCACGAAAGGCGTCGATCGCAAGCTCGTGGGCATCGAGCTCGCCGGCGACGAGCTGCGAGCGGAGATGTCGGAATACTGGTCGGTGTCGTCCGACGGCAAGCAGGTCGGGCACCTGACCGACGCGGTCTGGTCTCCGGGGCTCAAGAAGAACATCGGCTACGTGTGGGTGCCGATCGAGCTGTCGGAACCCGGCAATCGCCTCGACGTCGAGACCGAAGACGGTGAGCACTTGACAGGGACGACCGCCGCGATCCCGTTCGTCGATCCCCGGAAGGAGAAGCCCGCAGGGTCGCTTGCCTCATAGGGTGCCGGATCCTCGCCTCGGGTCCTCCTCGAGGAACATCTTCGCCACATCTCGGCGTTCACACGGCTGAACCCCCCGACGTCGGGGTATCGAATCAGGCGTGTGAACGTCGTACCCTCGAACGGGAGGACCCCTCGATGAGACGAACGATGCTCGTGCTGGCAGCCGTGTCGGTGTTGCTGCTCAGCGCATGCTCCGTGTCGCTGGGCGACCGCGCCACGCCGGATCCGGTCGCGGAGCTGAACGCCGTCTGCGACGAGCGAGCCGCTCGACCCCGGCGCAGAACCGGTCGCCGCCGTCGTCGAGCGCGTGCTGCCGGCGGTCGTCAACGTCACGACCGACGTCTATCAGGCCGACGGCACGTCCGGGCAGGGGGTAGGAACCGGGTTCATCGTTCGCGCCGACGGTGTCATCGTGACGAACTGCCACGTCGTCGAGGGCGGATCGCGGCTCACCGTCTTCCTCTCTGATGCGCGGCGCACGGAGTACGAGGCCCGGCTGATCGGGGCGGACTGCCTGAACGACCTCGCGGTGCTCGACATCGACGAGCAGGGTCTGCCCACGGTGCCGTTGGGTGACTCCAGCGGCCTCCGCCTCGGCCAGCGGGTCGTGGCGCTCGGGTACGCCCTCGGCCTCGAGGGCGGTCCCACGGTCACCACGGGCATCGTCTCGTCGCTCGACCGCACGATCGAGGTGCCGGATCCGAACTGCCGGTCGTGTGAGATCACGCAGACGCCGCAGGGCGAGCTTCCCGTACGGACCTATCCCAGCGTCATCCAGACCGACGCCGCGATCAATCCCGGGAACTCGGGCGGACCACTCGTCGACATGGACGGCCGGGTGGTGGGCATCAACTCCGCCGGCAACGATCAGGCGGAGAACATCGGCTTCGCCATCAAGATCGCGTTCGTGCGCGACACGATCCTGTCGTCGATCGACGAGCCGCTGGCTCCGACGGGCTACCTGGGCGTGTCGACGACGCCGATCACCGCCGACCTTCGGTTCCAGCAGGGGCTGGCGGTCGACTCCGGCGCGTTCGTCGCCGGCATCCTGGCCGACGGACCGGCCGACGACGTCGGCATCGGCCGGGGCGATGTGATCGTCGCGGTCGACGGACAGGCGGTGCGTTCGCCTGACGATCTCGGCGCCGTGCTCGACGGTTCGACGCCGGGTGACCGGGTCTCGATCGAGCTGGTCGAGAGCGGAGGCGACACCCGTACCGTCGAGGTGGAGCTCGCGGCCCGGCCACTGCCCATCGATATCCCGTGAGCGGACATGGCTCGCGGCGCGTGCGCTAGCCTTGGCGGGTGACCCTTCCCGCCGTCTCCGGAGCCTTCGGGCCCGGCGAGCGCGTGCTGCTCATCGACCAACGCGACCGGACCTACCTCTTCACGCTGCAAGCGGGTGGCACCTACCACACGCATAGCGGCACGCTCGCCCACGACGAGCTGATCGGCGCCGACGAGGGCACGCGACTCGAGACCTCGCGAGGCATGGTGCTCGTCGCGTTCCGTCCACGGTTCGCCGACTTCGTGCTGAAGATGCCGAGGGGCGCCCAGGTGGTGTATCCCAAGGACATCGGGCCGATCCTGATGTACGCCGACATCTTCCCGGGCGCCGTGGTGCTCGAAGCGGGCAACGGGCTCGGGGGCGTTGACGATCGCGCTCTGCCGCGCGGTGGGCGAGGCGGGTCGGGTCGTGTCCTACGAGCTCCGGGACGAACACCGGGACACGGCGGCCGCCAACATCGAGGCGTTCTTCGGCACGGTGCCCGAGCGGGTCGATCTGCGACGCGGTGACGTCGCCGAGGTGCCGATCACCGGCGAGCGCTACGACCGGGTCGTGCTGGACATGCCGGAGCCATGGGCGCCGCTGGGCGTGCTGGCCGAGGTGGTGGCGCCGGGAGGCGTGGTCTGCGCCTACCTTCCCACCGTCATGCAGGTGCAGCAGCTCGTGCTCACGCTGCCTGGCAACGGGTTCCAGCATGTGGAGACGTTCGAGACGTTGCGGCGCGGCTGGCACGTGACGGAGCGAAGCGTGCGTCCAGACCACCGCATGGTCGGGCACACGGGGTTCCTCACGATCGCCCGCCGCGAGGCCTGAGCGGAGATGTCCGCGTCCGGCGGTACCGTTTCCAGGTGCAGAACTACCCGGGAATGGGCATTACACGTTCGTCGAGAACTTCCGTATCAATGAGGTAGGGAGACTCGAGTCCGGGCTCCACAGGAACCGGGGAGGCCGGGGGTACCATCCGGCTCTACCCCCTGGAGGTGTCACCGATGGTGGATCGGGAGCGCGTGGAACGATACGACGCGCAGGTGCACGAGCTGCAGAGCCAGGTGAAGTTCCTGGAGGAGGAGGTCGGCCTGCTGCGCCGGCGGCTCACGAACGCGCCCCGGCAGGTGACGGTGCTCGAGGAGAAGCTCATCGAGACCCGGGGCCAGCTCGACCGCGCGGTCTCGCAGAACCAGAAGCTCGCCGATGCGCTGCGCGCCGAGCGCGACAAGATCGAGGCGCTCGCCGAAGAGGTCGAGAAGCTCTCCCAGCCACCCGCTTCCTTCGGGGTGTACCTCGCCAGCAACGACGACGGCTCGATCGACGTGTTCACGGCCGGGCGCAAGATGCGCGTGATGCCGGCTCCCGACATCGACGAGCGAACCTTCCGCCCCGGCGCCCAGGTCGTGCTCAACGAGTCGCTGAACGTCGTCGAGGTCCTCGAGCCCGATCGCGCCGGCGAGGTCGTGAAGGTCAAGGATCGGCTCGGCGACGATCGCGTGATCGTGGTGGGCCGCGGCGACGAGGAGTACGTCGCCCATCTGGCCGGACAGCTGCTCACCACGCACGTTCGTGCCGGCGACAACGTGCTCTTCGACGTCCGAGCGGGCGTGGCCACCGAGCTGTTGCCCAAGGAAGAGGTCGAGGAGCTCGTGCTCGAGGAGATCCCCGACGTCAGCTACGAGGACATCGGCGGCCTCGAGGGCCAGATCGACTCCATCCGCGACGCCGTGGAGCTTCCGTTCCTGTACGCGGAGCTGTTCGCGGAGCACCAGCTCGAGGCGCCCAAGGGCGTGCTGTTGTACGGCCCGCCGGGATGCGGCAAGACGCTGATCGCGAAGGCGGTCGCGAAGTCGCTCGCGGAGAAGGTCGCGGAGCGCGCCGGGCGCGACGACGCGCGGAGCTACTTCCTCAACGTGAAGGGTCCCGAGCTGCTGAACAAGTACGTCGGTGAGACCGAGCGACAGATCCGCGAGATCTTCATCCGGGCGAAGGAGCGCAGCGAGGAAGGCCTGCCGGTCATCGTGTTCTTCGACGAGATGGACTCGATCTTCCGCACCCGCGGTACCGGCATCTCGAGCGACGTCGAGTCGACGATCGTTCCGCAGCTGCTCAGCGAGCTCGATGGTGTCGAGACGCTCAAGAACGTGATCGTGATCGGCGCCTCGAACCGCGAGGATCTGATCGACCCGGCCATCCTGCGTCCCGGCCGGCTCGACGTGAAGATCAAGATCGAGCGCCCGAACCAACAGCAGGCCGCCGACATCATGTCGAAGTACCTGCACCCCGTGGTGCCGATCCACCCCGACGAGGTCGGCCGGTACGGCGGCGACGCGCAGCAGGCGTGCTTCCGCATGATCGAGAAGACGGTCGAGCAGATGTACGAGCAGAACGACCGCAATCGGTTCCTCGAGGTCACCTACGCGAGCGGCGACAAGGAGATCCTGTACTTCAAGGACTTCAACTCGGGCGCCATGATCGAGAACATCGTGCGTCGTGCGAAGAAGGATGCGATCAAGCGGTTCCTGTCGATGGGCGACAAGGGCATCAGGTCGGAAGATCTGCTGACCGCGATCCGCGACGAGTTCAAGGAGAACGAGGACCTGCCGAACACGACGAACCCCGACGACTGGGCTCGCATCTCAGGCAAGAAGGGCGAGCGCATCGTGTACGTGCGCACGCTGCTCGGCCACGACGGCGACGGTCGCCAGGTCGAGCGCGTGAACGCCGGGCAGTACCTGTAGGGTGGCCGCGTGGCCATCCCCAAGGTCTTCGGGACCGAGACGGAGTACGGCATCGCGGCGGTCGGGGCGCCCGACTTCAACCCGGTGCTGTCGTCGTCGCTGTTGATCTCGACCTATGCAGGGTCGCTGCGCCGCATCAGGTGGGACTACGAGCAGGAATCGCCGCTGCGAGACGCCCGTGGGTTCGAACCGGCCCCGGGGCGGGAAGGCAGCGACGAGGACCTCGGCCTCGCTAACGTGATCCTGCCCAACGGGGCGCGGTACTACGTCGACCACGCGCATCCCGAGTACTCGACGCCCGAGTGCCTCACCCCACGTGAGCTCGTGATCCACGACAAGGCGGGGGAGCGCATCCTCGAGCGCTCGATGCAGGAGGTGGCGACGGCGATGCCGAGCGCGCCGCCGCTGTCGATCTACAAGAACAACTCCGACGGCAAGGGCAACAGCTACGGCACCCACGAGAACTACCTGGTCGATCGCGCGACACCGTTCGGTGACATCGTGCGGGACCTGACGCCCTTCTTCGTGTCGCGCATCGTGTTCACCGGGGCGGGCAAGGTGGGCGCTGAGGCTCCGTGGGACGATCGCGGGCGGGAGCTCTTCCAGATCACCCAGCGGGCCGACTTCTTCGAGACCGAGGTGGGCCTCGAGACGACGCTGAAGCGCCCGATCATCAACACGCGTGATGAGCCGCACGCCGACCCGGAGCGCTACCGACGGCTGCACGTGATCGTGGGCGACGCCAATCTCTGTGAGATCGCGACGTTCCTGAAGATCGGCACCACCGCGATCGTGCTGAAGATGATCGAGGATCAGGCCCTTCCCGACCTCACGATCGTGAGCCCGGTGCAGGCGCTGCACGAGATCTCGCGTGACCTCACCTGCACGCGCGAGGTGGCGCTTGCCGACGGCCGCCGCGTCAACGCCGTGCAGCTGCAGTGGGAGTACCTGGAGCATGCGAAGAAGTACGTCGAGCGCGAGGACGACACACCCGAGCATCGTGAGGTGCTCGATCGATGGGAGGCCGTGCTCGCGGCCCTCGAGACCGACCCGCTCACGTTGCACCGCGAGCTCGACTGGGTCGCCAAGCACCGCGTGCTCCAGGCCTATCGCGACCGCGACGCGCTCGGCTGGAACGACCCGAAGCTCCGCGCGATCGACCTGCAGTACCACGACGTGCGCCGCGACCGGGGTCTCTACTATCGCCTCGAGAGCGGCGGCAAGGTGGAACGCCTCACCACCGACGCCGAGGTGGAAGCGGCGATCATGGATCCTCCGGTGGACACGCGCGCCTACTTCCGAGGTCGCTGCATCGAGAAGTTCCCCGACGCCATCGCGGCTGCGTCGTGGGACTCGCTGATCATCGACACCGGCGCCGATGCCTTGCAGCGCATACCGATGCGTGAGCCGCTGCGAGGAACCAAGGCGCATGTCGAGGAGCTGTTGGCCGGGTGCGACGACGCGGCGTCGCTGGTCGCGAAGCTGCAGAGCTGACGCGACGTCACCAGCCTGCCCCGAGCTTCAGGCCTCAGCCGACGGTTCCGAAACCCCCGGTAGGATAGGTCGCATCGAAAGGAGCCCTACCCGTGCCCCAGGAGCAGGAGCAGAAGAAGGTCCAGCACAAGGGCGGCGGCGACGAGCGTGACGCCGACGCCGGGCAGGTCCAGTCGTCGTCCAAGGCGTCCGAGCTGAAGGAAGAGATGGACGACATCCTCGACGAGATCGATTCCGTGCTCGAGGAGAACGCCGAGGAGTTCGTCAAGAGCTACGTGCAGAAGGGCGGCGAGTGACCGACCCGCTGCGTCCCCTGTCGGGCGCGTCGTTCGGCGCGAACCCGAGCTTCGTCGACCTGCTCCGAGACGCCCGCCCCGACGACCTCGCGCACCTGCGCCAGACGGTGTCGGCCGAAGCCGCCGCCGGCCTAGCCCACGGCACCACGGTGCTCGGACTGATCTACGCCGACGGGGTGCTCGTCGCCGGCGACCGGCGGGCCACGAGCGGCTACACCGTGGCCGATGACACGATGCGTAAGGTCTTCGCGGCCGACGACTACTCCGCGATCGCGATCGCCGGCGCCGCCGGCATGGCGGTCGAGATGGTCCGCCTGTTCCAGCTGGAGCTGGAGCACTACGAGAAGCTCACGGGCGACCGATTGTCGTTGGAAGGCAAGGCGAATCGGCTCGCCCAGCTGATCCGGCAGAACTTCCCGCTCGCGATGCAGGGCCTCGTGGTGGTCCCGCTGTTCGGCGGCTTCGACGAGCGTCGCGACGCGGGCCGCTTGTTCTACTACGACGCCACCGGCGGCCGCTGGGAAGAGGATGACTACCAGGCCACAGGCTCGGGAGCCCAGCCCGCGAAGAACTCCCTCAAGAAGCGATGGCGCGAAGGCCTCACGCGCGACGACGCCATCCGGATCGCGGTCGAGGCGCTGCTCGACGCGTCGGAGGACGACGTCGCGACCGGTGGGCCGAGCGTGTACCGGCGCATCTTCCCGATCGCCCTGGCCGTGACCTCCACCGGGGCCGACGAGGTGCCCGAGGCCGAGGTCGAAGCGGCCGTGCTCGCGGTGCTGGAGGAGCGCGCCTGATGTCGTTCATGCCCTACGTCGCGCCCGAGCAGATGATGAAGGACCGCTCGGAGTACGCCCACAAGGGCATCGCACGAGGCCGCTCCGTGATCGGCGTCGAGTACGCCGACGGGCTCCTGTTCATCGCCGAGAACCCGAGCGCCACGTTGCACAAGATCAGCGAGATCTACGACCACATCGCCTTCGCCGGGGTCGGCAAGTACAGCGAGTTCGAGGACCTGCGCATCGCCGGCATCAGGCTGGCCGACCTGCGCGGCTTCAGCTACGGCCGCGAGGACGTGAAGGCGCGCGACCTCGCGAACGCCTACAGCCAGGCCCTGTCGAACATCTTCACCCAGCAGATGAAGCCCTACGAGGTCGAGATCCTGGTCGGCGAGGTCGATGGAGAGGCGTCCGGCACGGCGATCTACCACATCCTGTTCGACGGCTCGGTGACCGACGAGCACGAGTTCGTCGCCATCGGCGGGCACGCCGAGGACCTGACGGACCTGCTCCGCAGCCGATTCAGCGCCGACTGGAACCTCGCCACCGCGGTCAAGACGACGGTCGAGGTGCTGGGATCGCCCGAGAGCCGCACGATCGAGGCCGGAGCGATCGAAGCCGGTGTGCTCGACCGAGGTCGCACGCATCGTCGCAAGTTCCGCCGTCTCGAGGAACCCGAGATCGCGAGCCTGCTCGCCGGCTGACGACCCTCCCGCCACAGTCCCAGCCCGGGCGTAGGCTTGCTCGATGGACCGGCGGATCTTCGGGCTCGAGAACGAGTACGGCGTCACGTGCACCTTCCGGGGGCAGCGGCGCCTGTCGCCCGACGAGGTGGCGCGGTACCTGTTCCGCCGGGTGGTGCACTGGGGGCGCTCGTCGAACGTCTTCCTCGAGAACGGCGCCAGGCTCTACCTCGACGTCGGATCGCATCCCGAGTACGCCACGCCCGAGTGCGACGTCGTGAAGGAGGTCGTGGCGCACGACAAGGCGGGGGAGCGCATCCTCGAAGCGCTGCTCGGAGCCGCCGAGATGCGCCTGCACGAGGAGGGCATCTCGGGACAGGTCTACCTGTTCAAGAACAACACCGACTCGGCCGGCAACAGCTACGGCTGTCACGAGAACTACCTCGTGGGCCGGCACGGCGAGTTCGCGCGCATGGCCGACGTGCTGATCCCGTTCTTCGTCACGCGTCAGATCTGGTGCGGGGCCGGGAAGGTGCTCCACGGACCGCGAGGGGCCCAGTACTGCATCGCGCAGCGAGCCGAGCACATCTGGGAAGGCGTCTCGAGCGCCACGACGAGGTCGCGTCCGATCATCAACACGCGCGACGAGCCGCACGCCGACGCGGAGCGGTTCCGCCGGCTGCACGTCATCGTCGGCGACTCGAACATGAGCGAATGGACGACCTTCATGAAGGTCGGCATCACCGACCTCGTGCTGCGCATGGTCGAAGGCAACACCGTGATGCGCGATCTCTCGCTCGAGAATCCGATCCGCGCGATCCGTGAGATCAGCCACGACACGTCGTGCACGCGCCCGGTCAAGCTCTCGAACGGACGCGAGCTGACGGCGATCGAGATGCAGGTGGAGTACTTCGAGAAGACGGAACGGTTCATCGAACGTCGTGGCGCCGACGAGATCTCCAAGGTGCTGCTGCGCGAGTGGCGCGAAGCCCTCGACGCGCTCATCGACGGCGAGCCCGAGCGCCTGGTGCGCAAGGTCGACTGGGTGACCAAGCGCATGATGATCGAGCGGTACATGGCCAAGCACGACCTCACGCTCGCGTCACCTCGTGTCGCGCTCCTCGATCTGAGCTATCACGACGTGAATCGGTCGCGGGGCTTGTACTACCTGCTCGAGAAGGCCGGAAAGGTCGATCGCGTGGTCACCGATGCGCAGGTGAACCTGGCTATGCGCGAGCCGCCTCAGACCACCAGGGCCAAGCTCCGGGGCGACTTCATCAAGCAGGCGAAGGCGAAGCGTCGCGACTACACCGTGGACTGGGTGCACCTCAAGCTCAACGACCAGGCGCAGCGAACGGTGCTGTGCAAGGACCCGTTCCGGAGCGTCGACGAACGCGTCGAGCAGCTGATCGCCCACATGTGAGCCGGCCGGTCCGCGGTCGGCGTGCGCGCCCTGACGCTCGCGGCGCCGTTAGCGCCACCGCCTGTTCTCGGCCGCGATGCGCCCGGCGAGCACTCCGGTGGCGGCTGCGGTGAGCTCGAGCAGGGAGGCGTCATCTGCGTTCTCGGTGTGGGCGAGCCCCGGTCTGGGATCGACCTCGACCACGTGGTGATCGCTGAAGAGCCCGAGCCGATCCGCCGCACCACGGATCAGCGCGCGCGTCGGACCGTCGACCGACGGCACCGCTACGTCGAGATCGACGTCGCATGCTCGCAGCATCGCGTGAGCGGCGGCGTGATCGTCGAGCGGCACGACCGGCAACGGCCGGCCACTGAGCGCCCTCGCCGCGACGAGCGCCGAAGAGGCCACCGCACCGGACGCCACCACGAGGATCACGTCGGCCATCGACGCCGCGAGGAGCAGCTCGGCTCCGACCATGCTTCCCACCATGAGGTCCACGACGGCCATCGAAGCCCCACCCGCTCCGCGTGCCCCGATCCGCACGATCTCGGCGAGCCGAGCGTCGTGCAGCACGACGACGGGCGCGTTGCGGAGCCCGCCGGGGTCGACGGCCCCCTGGAATCGTCCGAGCGGAACCGTCACCCGTTCGGTCTCGATGCCCACGACGACCTCCGCCACAACCTCGACCGATCCATCGGGGAGGTGTCGAACGGAGAGGGTCATATGGGTGCCCGGGGTCTCGGCATGCCCGGCTATGATGCCCGACGATGACGAGCGAGGAGCGCATGGAGCCGCTCGAGCGGCTGCTGAATCTCGTCGCGCTGTTACTCGAGACGCCGACGCCGCTCACCTACGAGCAGATCCGCGACACCATGCACGCCTACCAGGGCGACAACGTCGACAGCGCCAAGCGCATGTTCGAGCGCGACAAGGACCAGCTCCGGGAGTTCGGCATCCCGCTCCGGCTCGTCGACACCGACGTCTGGGGAACCGAGCAGGGCTACGTCATCCCGAAGGACGAGTACTACCTTCCCGAGATCGAGTTCTCGCCCGAGGAGCTGGGAGCGCTGTTGGTCGCGGCGCAGAGCGGCGGTGAGAACACCCAGGCGGAGCAGGCGGCCCGCAAGCTCCTGTACGGAGCCGACGGGGGTGTCCTGGCGGGCCTCGCGGGCGGTCCGCTGGCGTCGGGATCCGACGCCAGCGGTGATCTGCTGATCGAGTGCGCCGACGCCGCCCAACGGCGGCGGCGCGTGCGCTTCGGGTATCGCACCTCGCACGGCCAGACCGCCGATCGCGAGATCGAGGCCTATGCGATGGTCTTCCGAGGGGGGCATTGGTACCTCGTCGGCCACGACGTCGAGCGCGACGACGTGCGAGCCTTCCGACTGTCACGGTTCACCGGCGCGCTCCACGATCTCGCCGAGGGCGGCGAGCCACCCGAGGGATTCCGGGGAGCCGACCACGTGCAGGGCGGTCCGTGGGCGTCGAGCGCCGACGAGCATGCTCGGATCGCCTTCTCGCCAGAGGTCGCGTGGTGGGCCGTCGGGTCGTTCGCCGGAGCGACCCGTGTCGGCGTGGAAGCCGACGGCTGGGTCCTGGCCGACGTTCCGATGGCGGATCCAGGCCCGACGGCATCGATGGTGCTGCAGTTCGGCGCCGACGCGGTCGTGCGTGAGCCCGAGGCGCTTCGCCGGGAGATCGTCGGCAGGCTCGAGGCGCTCGGTGGCTGACACGACCGCGGACGAGCCCTCCGAAGACGGCGGAACGGCTCGGGCGCATGCTCGTGATCGTGCCGTACCTCGTGCGGCATCCGGGCTCGTCCTCGCCGACGTGGCGTCGTTGTTCGATGTGAAGGCCGATCAGCTGCGGCGCGACCTCGATCTGCTGTTCATGTCGGGTCTGCCGCCCTACGGGCCCGGTGACCTGATCGACGTGGACGTCGACGAGGACGATCGCATCTGGATCACGATGGCCGACCATTTCTCCCGTCCGCTCCGCCTCAGCCGGCAGGAAGCGCTCGCCATCACCCTGCGATGCACGGAACTGCTCGCCACCCCGGACTGCCCCAAGCGCCGCGCTCGAGAGTGCCGTGCACAAGCTGCGCGAGGCGCTCGGACCCGACACGGCCGGCGACGAACGATCGATCGGGGCGGCGGCGTCCGGCCGGCCGGCGGCGCACCTCGAGACCCTTCGGCGTGCCGCCGCCGAGCGCGAGCGCGTCGCGATCGAATACTTCGCCGGCTCGACCGGAACCTGGTCCACGCGCGACATCGAGCCCGAAGAGGTGTTCTCGGCGATGGGCAACTGGTACGTCGCCGCATGGGACGTTGCCGCCGACGACGAGCGGCTCTTCCGGGCCGATCGCATCAAGGCCGTGCGCGCCACCGGCATCGGTTTCGAAGCCGCGTGGCCTGCAAGGAGCAGGGCGCGCCCTGTACACACCCACCGGCGAGGAGGTGCCCGTGCGGCTCTCGCTCGGCCCCGCGGCGCGCTGGATCGCGGAGTACTACGTGACCGACGATCCGCGTCGAACGGGACGACGGCACGCTCGACGTCACGCTTCCTGCAGCTCGAGCTCGCCTGGGTCACGCGGCTGCTGCTGCGGGCCGGTCCCGAGGCACGCGCGACCTCGCCCGACGAGGTGCACGCGGCGGTGGTCGACCTCGCCCGCGCCACGCTTCGACGCTACCGCTGAGCGGGACGGGCGTCCGCGGTCCGAACGTCTGCCTCGTCGCCTCACGGGGGACGTCGTGAGGATGGCCCGAGTTGGGTAGACCCCATCATGGGGCAGGGTCTCAAGGCTCGCCGGTACGGGGCCGATAGCACCCCTGAGATGACAACCATCCGGACAACGTGCCCCAGGTGTGGAGAAGTCGACATGGGCCCCGAGGCGATCATGCTGTCGGTGCGCCAGAGCGGTCGCGAGGGCAGCTATCGGTTCACCTGCCCGAGCTGTGCCGACGATGTGGAGAAGCGCGCCGACCGCAAGATCGTGGCGCTGCTGGTCTCCGCGGGGGTCGACATCGAACAGTCGGAGACGGACCAGCTCCTCTTCGATGACGAGGACGATCTGGCCGAGCGGCGTGGAGCGATGCCGCAGGGCCCACGATTCTCGATCGATGATGTGATCGAGTTCCACTACCTGCTCGAGGACGACCGCTACATCGAGGAGTTCATGGCCTCGAGCGGCGGCAACGCCTGACGAGAGGCCCGTTACCCCACGCCTCCGCCAGCCCGGGCGGGCCCGTGACCTCGTGTAGCATCGCCTGGTGGGCACCTGGCTCATCGTGTGGTTCGTCATCGGCATCGTCTCGACGCTCGCGGTCCTGGCGTGCCTCGCAGCGTTGATCCGTCACCTCATGGTGCTCGGTCGCACCGCTCGACGCATGCAGGAGGAGCTCGCCCCGGTCGTGCGGGAGATCTCCAACGGTGGCAGCCGCGCCGGCGCTCGGGCCTCGGAATTCGGGTCCCGCCGGTAGGGCCCGGTCCCATGCTGAACGTCGGACCTCCTGAGCTCATCCTCATCTTCGTCATCGCGCTGGTCGTGGTCGGCCCGCAGCGGCTGCCCGAGCTCGGCCGCATGATCGGCAAGGGCATGCGGGAACTGCGCAAGATGCAGGACGAGGTGCGGGACCTCGTGAACACGGGCATGGGCGAGGACTTCAAGCAGACCGCGGCTGAGCTCAAGAAGACCGCGACGGAGCTGAAGAGTGCGACCGACGTGCGCTCCGCCTTCCACGACGACCGAGCGCACCCTCGGACCCGGCCCCGTTCGGCTCCGGCGCCAGATGCGCCGTCGGGTCCGACGGGCCACGATGACGGTCCGGCCCCGACCGCTGAGCCAGAGCCGCCCCCGACCGCACCGTCCGAGGACGCGGTCGAGGATCCGACGACGTGAGGGTGCCGGCATGCAGCTGATGCCGAGGTTCCTCCGCAAGTCGGAGGCGGAGCGCACGGGCACGATGTCGGTGCTGGAGCACCTGGACGAGCTCCGCCGGCGCATCGTCATCGCGGTGCTGGCGATCGCGGCGGGAGCGGTGGTCGGCTGGTTCCTGTACCCGTACGTCTTGGATCTGCTGATCGGCCCGTACTGTCAGTACCTTCGAGACAACCCCGAGGTCCGGCCGCCGGCCGGCTGCGACCTCACGTTCATGAGCCCCGTCGATGCCTTCCTCACCAAGATCAAGATGGTCGGGTTCCTGGGACTCATCGTGGCCCTGCCTGTCGTGCTGTTCCAGCTGTGGGCGTTCATCGTGCCCGGCCTGACCAGCCGGGAGAAGAAGTGGTCGATCCCGTTCATCACGACCGCGACCCTGCTGTTCATCGGCGGGGCCGCGTTCTCGATCTGGACGCTGCCGCGGGCCTTGGAGTTCCTGCTGGGCTTCGGCGGCGAACTCGTCGTTCCCCTGATCACCTTCGACCGCTACCTCGGGTTCGTCACGCTCGTGACCTTGGCGTTCGGGGTGTCGTTCCTGTTCCCGGTGATCCTCGTCTTCCTCGAGGCGATCGGGGTGTTGACGTGGCAGCGGCTCGCGTCGTGGCGCCGATGGACGATCCTCGGCATCGCGATCTTCTCGGCGGTGATCACGCCCAGCGGTGATCCGTACACGATGTTCGCGATGATGATCCCGATGTACGTCTTCTACGAGGCCTCCATCATCATCGGCAGGATCTTGAAACGATAGGGGTTGGCGTGGCGATCAAGGGAAAGAGCAAGGGCAGGTCCAAGCAGCGGTCGGTGACCCGGCCGCCCCGGCACGAGCCCGTCGCGGCTCCCACGCCGCTGTACCGGCGGCCGTGGATCGCCCTGATCGCCGGCATGCTGCTCGGCATCACGGCGATGGTCGTGCTCGTGACGGTGACGAACGCGATGCGCGCGGGCGATGACCTCCGTCGAGGCGGCGGGCGCCGCATCCAGCCGTCGCGTGGCCGCGCTCGCCTATCAGCGAGCGGTGCGCGACACGTTCAGCCCGCTCGGCGTGGTCGATCCCGGACGCCCTCCCACGATCTTCGTCGAGATGGACGCTGCCCTCGACGCGCTCGCGAAGGGGAAGACGCCCGCCGATGCCGAGCGGACCTTGCGCCGGGCGGCTGAGGACGCCGCCGCCGCGAAGGAGGAGCTCGAGGCGTTCGATGTCACGGCGACGATCCGCGACCAGGGCTTCGACCCGCTCGCGTCCGCTTCGTTCGCCGGCTCGGCCATCACGCTGGGGAGCGCGCTCGACCTCTACCGGCAGGCCGCCCGTGTCGCGACGTCGGCGATCGCGGTCTCGGGTCCTGAGCGAGCACGGCTCGCAGACGTGGCGGTCGACCTGCGCGACACCGCGAGCGGCAACCTCATCGCCGGATGGACCCGCTACCTGCAGGCCCTGGAAGCGGGCGGCATCCCCGAGCCCCCGACCGTCGGCGGCGCCGTCCCTGGTCTCGGACGGGGGATGAGCGGACGAGCGCCCGGTGACGGGTCGGGCCCCGATCGTCGTCATCGCGAACCCCGTCGCCGGCAGGGGCAAGGCGGGGCGGCTGATCGGCGCGGCCACCTCGCACCTGCGCGAGCTGCGTGTCGACCACGAGGTACAGGTTGCGGGCAGTCCGGGAGAGATGGAGTCGAGGTGTCGAGAGGCGGCCGAGCACGGTGCAGCGGATCGTCGCCGTGATCGGTGGTGACGGCACGGTGTCGTGTGCGGTGAACGGGCTGCTCGGGACCGACGCTGCGCTCGCGGTGCTGCCGGCGGGCACCGGTGACGACTTCGCCGCTGCGATCGGGGCCCGGCCGTTCCGATCCGCCGTCGCGGCTGCTGGCCGATCCGAAGATCGTGACGATCGATGCTCGCTCGCGTGCGCACGAGCGAGGGAGAGCGACACTTCGTGAACATCGCCGGCGCAGGGTTCGACTCCGAGGTCAACGAGACGGCCAACGCGATGACCGTGAACCTCGGCGGTACGGCCACGTACGTGGCGGCGTTGGTGAAGACCCTGTCGCGGTTCACCCCGGCCCGCTACACCCTGAGACGTCGACGGAACGAGCATCGAGACCGATGCGATGCTGGTCGTGATCGGCAACGGCCGGTCGTACGGAGGCGGCATGACGGTGCTTCCCGACGCATCGCTCGTCGACGGCATGCTCGACCTGTGCATCGTTCAGGCGCTGTCGAAGAGCGCGTTCCTGCGGGCGTTCCCGAAGGTGTTCATGGGCAGGCACACGACCCACCCGAAGGTACGCATGCTGCGCGCGTCGAGCCGTCACGGTCGAAGCGGCGTCGAGACCTGCAGGTCTATGCCGATGGGGAGCGGGTGGGGGCGCTCCCTGCATCGTTCCAGGTGATGCCCGGTGCGCTCCGAGTGGTGGCCGGGCCCGACGCGAAGGGGCTTCGACGATGACTGAGACTGCCGACGGTGTGCTGCTGATCCACGCGTTCCCGATGGACGCGAGCATGTGGGAGCGCCAGGTGCACGACCTGCGAGCCGACGGCTGGCCGGTCGTGGCGCCGTCGCTGCCCGGGTTCGGCGGCGCGGCGGGGGGCGGGGACGTGATGACCATGCGCGCCGCCGCCACGCACTGCGAGCGGGCGCTCGACGAGGCCGGCATCGACCGGGCCGTCGTGTGCGGCCTCTCGATGGGGGGCTACGTGGCCTTGGAGCTGTGGCGCTCGGCGCGGGATCGGGTCGCCGGGCTCGTGCTCGCCAATACGCGGGCGGGCGCCGACACGGCCGAGGCGGCCGATGCCGGCGCGCGCTCGCGAGCGCGCTGCGGACCGAGGGCAACGAGTTCCTCGTGGCCGATCCGCCGCCCCTGCTCGGCCGGCAGCCTCCGATGACCTGTGGCGGCGGGTGAAGGAGACGATCGCCGCGCAGCCGGCCGACTCGATCGCAGCCGCAGCCGAGGGCATGGCGGAGCGGCCCGATTCCACCGACGATCTGGCGACGGTCGACGTGCCCGCGCTGGTGCTCACCTCCGAGGGCGACACGCTGATCACGCCCGACGTCAGCCTGTCGATGGCCGACGGCATCGTCGGCGCCGACCGCGTGACCCTCGAGGGTGTGGGGCACCTTTCAACCTCGAGGCCCCCGAGGAGCTTCTCGAAGGCGCTGCGCGGCCTTCCTGGGTGGGGCCTGGGGCGTTCCGGACGCGGCTGAGAGACTGGTCCGCATGACCAGCCCCGCGGCGTTCGCCGCCCGGTTCCCGTTCGAGCTGGACGAGTTCCAGCTGCAGGCCGCCGAGGCGGTCGATGCCGGCATGTCCGTCCTCGTCGCCGCGCCCACCGGCAGCGGCAAGACCGTGGTCGCCGAGTACGCGATCGAACGGTCGCTGGCGCTCGGAGGCAAGACCTTCTACACGACGCCGCTGAAGGCGCTGTCGAACCAGAAGTTCGGCGACCTCGTGGCGCGCCACGGGGCCGAGACGGTCGGCCTGCTCACCGGCGACAACACGATCAACGCCGAGGCACCCGTCGTGGTGATGACGACCGAGGTGCTGCGCAACATGCTCTACGAACGCTCCGGCACGCTGCGGGGCCTCGTGAGCGTGGTGATGGACGAGGTGCACTACCTGCAGGACCCGTACCGCGGCGCGGTCTGGGAAGAGGTGCTGATCCATCTGCCGCTCAGCGTGAGCGTCGTGTGCCTGTCGGCCACCATCTCCAACGCCGAGGAGTTCGGCGAGTGGGTCGCGTACGCTCCGTGGTGAGACGCGGGTGGTGATCGAGGAACGGCGACCGGTTCCGCTCGAGCATCACTACCTGGTGGGGCATCGCCTGCACCCGATGCACGTGGAGCAGGACGGCGTGGCGATCCCGAACCCGTACGTGGTCTCGCTCGACCAGAACGAGCTGCGCACGAGGACCTACAACCGCCGCAGCAGCGGATATCCGCAGCACCAGCGCATCTCTCGCCCTCGCGAGGGTCATCGGCGCGTGTACGTGCCGAGACGATCCGAGGTGGTCGACGTGCTCGAGGAGCACGGCATGTTGCCGGCGATCTACTTCGTGTTCAGCCGGGCGGGATGTGATCGCAGCGTGCGATGGGTTCGCGAGGCCGGGATCTCGCTCACGAGCCGCGCAGAGGCCAACCACATCCGTGAGCTGGCCGAGACGCGCGCCGCATGGGTCGACGAGGACGATCTGGTGACGCTCGGGTTCTACGACTTCCTCGACGGGCTCACCGCGGGGGTGGCGGCGCACCACGCCGGCATGCTGCCGGTGTTCAAGGAGACGGTCGAGGAGCTGTTCGAGGCGGGTCTCGTGAAGGTGGTGTTCGCCACCGAGACGCTGTCGCTCGGCATCAACATGCCGGCCAAGACCGTCGTGATCGAGGATCTCTGGAAGTTCCAGGGAGAGCGGCACGAGCTCCTCACGCCGGGCGAGTACACGCAGCTGACGGGTCGAGCCGGACGCCGGGGCATCGACGAGGTCGGCCACGCGGTCGTGCTCTACCAGAAGCAGGTGGAGTTCGAGCGGGTCGCCGCGCTGGCGCAACGGCGCACCTACGACCTGGTCTCGTCGTTCCGTCCCTCCTACAACATGGCGGTGAACCTCGTCCGCAACTACACGCAGGACCAGGCGCATCAGCTGCTCAACAGCTCGTTCGGACAGTTCCTCGCCGATCGGAAGGTCGTGGGACTCGAGCGGGAACGCAGGCGTGATCGGGAGGCGATCGACGGGTACCGCGAGCACATGCGCTGCCACCTCGGCGATTTCGACGAGTACTGGGCGCTGCGTTCGAAGGCACGGCGCATGCGGGAGCAGGACCGAGCGAGTCACGAACAGGCGCGCGCCGACTCCGTGCGCTCGGCGGTCGGGAAGCTGCGGCCCGGCGAGGTGATCTCCGTGCCGGGCGGCAAGCGCGGCGGCCTCGCGGTGATCGTCAGCAGCCGGGACGGAAAGCCGACCGTGATCACGCAGGATCGACGCTCCTTCAGGCTGGCTGCCCGTGACTTCCACGATCCGCCTCCGGTGCTGACCCGCATCCCCCTGCCTCGCTCGGGGAGCGTCCGAAGCAGCCGCTACCGCCGAGACGTGGCGGCCAAGTTGGTCTCGCTGCAGGTCAAGAGCCCACGACCCGCGAAGCATCGGACCGATCCCGACGTCGAGCGTGAGGCCGCGAAGCTCGAGGCCCGGGCCGCGGACCATGCATGCCACGGCTGCCCCGAGCGCGCCACGCACGAGCGTTGGGCCCGACGGGTCGACGAGCGCGAGGCATCGCTCGCCGGCATCGACCGCAGGATCCGGGTGCGGACCGAGACGCTGGCCCGTCAGTTCGACCGCGTGCTGTCGGTGCTGCGCGACCTCGGCCACGTCGAGGACTGGTCGCTGACCGACAAGGGGAGGGCCCTCTCGCGCATCTACGGCGAGGGAGACGTGCTGGTCGCCGAGGGGCTCGCTCGCGGCATCTTCGACGAGCTCGAGCCGGCCGAGGTGGCGGCCGTGCTGTCGACCGTGGTGTACGAGGGCCGCGAGCGGGTGCAGCTGCCGGGCGGCATGCCGACGCCGGGCTCCGACCGTGCGTACGGGTCGCTCGAGCGCACCTGGCGGCGGATCCGGCGGGCCGAGGACGACCACCAGGTGCAGCTGTGTCGCGAGCTCGACTCGGGCTTCGCGATCCCGGTCTTCCACTGGGCGGCCGGCCGATCCTTCGACGACGTGCTGACGGAGACCGACATGGCCCCGGGCGACTTCGTGCGCAACTGCAAGCAGCTCCTCGACCTGCTGCGTCAGGTGGAGGAGGTCGCGAGCCCTCAGACCGCGGCGCTGTTCGCGAAGGCGCGCGCCGCGGTGCAACGGGGCGTCGTGGCCTACACGGGGGTCTGACGGATGGTGGCGGGCCCGCTGCGGTGACGAGCTCGTTCGGCCCCCTCACGGTGATCGTCGATACCGCTGCGGTCGGTGGTCGGATCGGCGAACGGGTGCCGACCCTGGAGCGCGCGCTGCAGGCACATGGCCTCGACCACAGCATGTCGCGGGCTGAGCATCGCGGTGAGGGAGCTCGTCTCGCGGCGGAGGCCCTCGACGCCGGTCGCCGCTTCATCGTGTCGGTCGGCGACGACGCGAGCGTGCAGGACGTCGTGAACGGCATGGTCCGCGAGGACGCCCCCATCTCGGACTCGCCGGTCCTGGGTGTCGTCGCCGCCGGTGCCGACAACGACCTGCTGCGGAGCTTCGGATTGCCCGACGACGTCGACGGGGGAGTGCGGCACCTCGTCGGGGACAACACCTACCCCTTCGACCTCATGCGCATCACCTGCAGCGGCGTCGACGGCGTGCCCCACACCCGCTACGCGCACAACATCGCCGAGATCGGGCTGGGAGCCGCCGCACGCCTCGCCGGTCGCCGCCTGCCGGGGTGGCTGGGCGATCGGCCACGACGGTTCCTGGGCTTCTGGAGCGGATACGTGGGCACGCGGAGGCAGACCCTGCGGGTCGGATACGACATGAAGACATGGCACGGATGGGGCTTCCACGTCGTGATCGGTAACGGTCAGTTCACGGGGGGCGTACGGCTCTCGCCTCGGTCGTTCCCGGGAGACGGGGTGCTCGATGCGCTGGTGTTCACGGGGCAGAAGTCCGACGCTTACACGATGATCCCGCGCATGATGCGCCACGGTGGTCACGTGCCCGACGACGCGATCAAGGAGCTCCGCGCGAAGATCCGTTTCTCGATCGAGGGTGATCGGCCGATGCCGGTCGTGGCCGACGGCGAGCCGTTGGGCGTCACACCCGCGACCGTCCAGATCGTGCCGCAGCAGATCCTGTTGAAGCTCTAGACGAGGAGGACCTCCGTGGACACCGCAGCACGTTTCGCCGCCCGCATGCGCCGGGTCACCGAGGAAGCCGCGTCGCTCGAGCTCGACGCCGTCGTGGTGGCGCCCTCGCCCGATCTCGCCTACCTCACGGGATACGACCCGATGCCCCTCGAGCGCCCCACCCTGCTAGTGCTCCGGACCGACGGGACGCCGGTGATGATCGTGCCGGAGCTGGAGCGGCTCCCCGCGGCAACGTCGCCGGCCGCGGCGAGCATCGAGCTGACGGGGTGGGTCGACGGCGTCGATCCGTACGAGGAAGCCGCGAGGCTCCTGCCGGCCGGGTCGCGCGTCGCCGTGGGCGACCGGCTGTGGTCGAGCCACCTGCTCGGCCTGCAGGATGCGGCTCCCAGCGTTCGGTTCGAGCCCGGCTCACCCGTCATCGGCCGGGTGCGCGCGGTCAAGGACGACGCGGAGCTCGACGCGCTCCGGCGGGCCGCCCATGGCGCCGACGAGGCGTTCCGCGAGGTCTGCACGATGCGGTTCATGCAGCGCACCGAAGCCGAGATCGCCGGCGAGCTGGCGGAGCTGCTGGTCGGCCACGGCCACGCCAACGCCGAGTTCACGATCGTCGCCTCCGGGCCGAACTCCGCATCGCCGCACCACGAACCGGGCTCCCGTGCCATCGAGGCGACCGACGCGGTCGTCATGGACTTCGGAGGCCTGCTCGACGGCTACTTCAGCGACACCACGCGTACGGTGGTGGTGGGCGAGCCCCCGCCGGGGTTCGACACGATCTACGAGACCGTTCGCACGGCGCAGCAGGCGGCATGTGACGCGGTGCTGCCTGGTGCAGCCGCCCACGGGATCGACCGTATCGCCCGCGGCATCATCGAGGACGCCGGATTCGGCGAACGGTTCATCCACCGAACCGGCCACGGCATCGGGCTCGAGCTGCACGAACCGCCCTACCTGATCGCGGGCAACGACTGGGTGCTCGAGCCGGGCACCACCTTCTCGGTGGAGCCGGGCATCTACCTCGAGGGACGGTTCGGCGTGCGCATCGAGGACATCGTCGCGGTCACCGCCGACGGCGTGGAGCGGCTGAACCGATCGACCCGCGACCTCCAGGTGGTGGCGTGAGCCTCAGTCCCGGGGACGGACCTTCGTGCCCTCGGGGGTGTCCATGACTTCGAGTCCCATCGCGGCGAGCTCGTCGCGCAGGCGGTCGCTCTCGGCGTAGTCCCCGCTCGCGCGGGCGGCGTCACGGGCGGCGACCATGGCGAGCACGTCGTCGCTCGGGGCCCAGCCGCTCGTCGCCTCCCGCTCGAGGTCGAGGCCGAGCACCGAGTCCCACGACGCGAGCAGGGCGTAGCGATCCGCGTCGGTCAGGTCGGACGCGCCGACGACCTCGCTCACGACGACGACCGCCGCCGGCATGTCCAGGTCGGCGCCGACGGCGTGCCGGAACCGGTCGTCGTAGCCACGGGCGACCTCCCCGATCCGCCGGTGCCGGGTGCCCATTCGGCCATCCGTCGGCGGAGCTGCTTGACCTTCGCGTCCGCGGACTCCATCGCATCCCACGTGAAGTCCATCTCGGAGCGGTACCGACTCTGGAACGTGAGCCATCTGAACGCGAGCGGATCGACTCCGCGCTCGATCAGGTCCGGGACGCGCACGGTGTTGCCGGTGGACTTCGAGATCTTCTGCCCAGACTGTCGCAGATGCCCGCCGTGCACCCAGATGGTCACGACCTGGTGGCCGACCGCGCCCTCACTCTGCGCGATCTCGTCCTCGTGATGCGGGAAGCGCAGGTCGTTGCCGCCCGTATGGATGTCGAACCGTTCGCCCAGGTACTTCATCGACATCGCCGAGCACTCGATGTGCCAGCCGGGGAAGCCGACCCCCCAGGGTGACTCCCACTTCATGAGGCGACCCGGGGCCCGCTGCCTTCCACAGGGCGAAATCGGCGGGCGAGCGCTTGGCCGGATCCGACTCGAGATCGCGATGGCCCTGGCGAAGGTTGTCGAGCGTGTTGCCGCTCAGCCGGCCGTAGCCGGGGAACGAGGTCACGTCGAAGTACACGCTTCCGGAGTCGACGACGTAGGCGTGCCCACGGTCGATGAGTGCTTGCGTGAGCTCGATCATCTCGGGGATGTGTTCGGTCGCCTTCGGGTACGCCTCGGCCGGGCGGATGCCCACGGCCGCAGCGTCGGTGAAGACCGCGTCGGCGTACTTGCGAGCGATGTCGAGCGGGGACAGGCCTTCGTCCTCGACCGCGAGCAGCATCTTGTCGACCGCCTCGGGCGACCCTTCGTCGGTCATGTGTCCGACGTCGGTGATGTTCATGATCTGGGTGACCGTGCGGCCCTCGAGCTCAAGCCCGCGCCGGATGAGGTCGGCGAGCATGAACGTGCGCAGGTTGCCGAGATGGGCATGGCGATAGACCGTGGGTCCGCACGTGTACATCGTGACGTGGTCGCCCGCTGTCGGCGCAACCTCGTCGACCTCACGCGTCAGCGTGTTGTAGAGGCGCATGGCCCGGAGCTTACCGTCGGGCCACGTGTCGGAGCGATGCGCCTGCTATGCGCTGTCGTCGGGTCGAGGTGGAGACTGCGGATCGAGCATCGCACGCTGACGTTCGGGCTGACGGATGCCGGCTGGCGTGGAGATCGCGACCTCGACGGGAGGAGGAGGCACCGGCACCGGGATCCGCGTCTCGACACCCGCGTGCTCCTTGTGGGCCCTCAGCACCGCGTCGTGGTAGCGCTCGATCATCTGCAGGAACGACGGGTCGTGATACGGCCTGCCGTCGACCGTGGGTCCTCTCGTCCCCTCGATGATGGCCTCCACGTCGTCGCCGGTGATCGTCTTCACGGTCTCGAGCGCATGTGCGAACGCCAGCACCTCGGAACGATGCTCGTCGAGCAGCTCCCAGGTCTTCTCGTAGAGCTCGGCGAGCTTGTCCTCGACGCTCTGGCCGAAGACGGAGTCGAACAGGGCCCGGTCTCCTCCCGTCTCCATCGACATCGAGCCCAAGGGGGCGAGGGTGACGGAGCGCGACGCGAATCGGTCGCCCATCGCGTAGTAGGCGAGGGCCTGGCTGGTCATGCCCGTCGCGGCGCGCATGTCGCCTCCGACCCCCATGGAATGATCGCCATCGAAGAACATGCGCTCACCCGCGAGCGATGCCAGCGCGGTCATCACGTCGATCTCGCGCTCGGTGCGCCACTGCACGAACTGGTCTTCTGGGGGGATCGAGGAGACGAACCCCCCGACGTCACCGCGGCGTTCGATCGTGGCCATGTCGATGACGGCGTGCTTCCGCAGCCGGTAGGCGACCACGGCGTGACAGGCCTCGTGCACGGCCACGGAGTGTCGCTCCCGCTCGATGTACTCGTGCTCGTCGGGCAGTCCGTGCTGCTTGAGCTGCTTGGCCTTCACGACGTCGGTGTAGGTCACCGTGTCCCGATCGTCGCGGATCGCGATCACGAGGCCCTCGTTCACGATGTCCTTGATCGAGGCTCCCGAGAAGTACGGCGTGATCGTGGCGAGCTTGTCGAGCTCCTCGCCGTCGATCTGATTCTTGACCTTGGCCAGGTAGTAGTCGAACGTCGCGCGACGTCCGTCCTTCTGCGGGTAGCCGACCTTGTACTGACGATCGACGCGGCCAGGCCGCAGCATCGCCGGGTCGAGCGTGTTCGGCATGTTGGTCGCGAAGATGTGCAGGATGCGGTACTTCGGGGGCGGCTTCGGTCTCATGCCCAAGAGCTTGCGGATCTTGTTGACCAGGCCCCTCGGCTTCGTGAGCCCTGACATCTCGGCAAGCAGCGCTTGCAGCGTTCCCATGCCGCCTCCGCCCGCCATGCCCCCCATGAACACCTGCTCCTTGTACGGCGTCACGAGCCGTTCGGAAGCGGAGCCGGCGTGGAACGCGGCGTCGCGTCCCGGCGCGGAGAGATATGAGATCCCGTTGCATGTCGGGGAGGTCGCCCAGGGCGTCACCGCCGCGCCCGCACCCCCTGTGATCTGTTGTCCACGGCTCCCGAGCGAGTCGGCCTCGTCGATGAACACGATCGCCCCCCCGTATCGCATCGACAGCTTGCGGAGCTTCCGGTACAGGGAGCGAACCTTGAGGATGCCCACACCCATGAACATGTTGATGAAGGCGCCTGCGTCGACGTTCACGAACGGTTTCGCCGTCTCACCGGCGACCGCCTGGGCCATCAAGGTCTTGCCCGTGCCGGGGGGACCCCAGAGCAAGATGCCTCCGGGCACGTACCCGCCCCGTGATTCGATCGCTTCGGGGTCGTCCAAGAAGACGAGTGTCTCCCTGAGCTGGCCGAGCGCGGCATCCTGGCCCTTCACGTCGTCGAACCGGGTCTCGATCTCATCGGGCATGATCGTCTCGATGCCGCCTCTCGACAGGAACCAGAACAGCCCGATGAACTGGAACATCACGAAGAAGAAGCCGAACGCGAGCTGGAAGATGAAGGGCAGGGCCACGACGAGGCGAGCCGGCGCCTCGATGATGCCGAGCCAGACCGGATCGGTGTTGAACAGTCGGCCGAGCATCATGCTCACGAACAGCAGCAACAGGAACAGCTTGAAGGCCCGCCCCGCCCTGAATCGCGTGTAGTCGCTCATGCCCCCGAGCCGCCGCTCGGTGCCACCGAACACGGTCGTCTGCCAGAAGCGGTAGTAGCCCTTGGAGTGCTCCTCGATGAAGTAATGGATCTGACGCACGAACTCGAGGGCCATCAGGCCCAACAGCCACCAGTAGTCGCTCACCGCGATGCGGATCGCGTCGGAGAACGGCCCGTCGAGCGGCTTGACGGTGGTGCTCCAGACGACCGCGAGACCGGCGAGCCAGAGGATGCTCAACAGGACCAGGAGCTTGATGCGGTCCCAGAAGACCGCCGGAGCCCGCGTCTGGCGCTCCGACGCCCGGGGTCTCGACGGCCTGTCGGCGAGGATGTTGGTGCCCTTCCCGTTGGTGCTCACGCGATCACCGCCCAAGAGTCGATCACCGATTCGATGTCGCCGCGATTGCGGCCGAAGCATTCAGCGCTGCAGAGGACGGCGAGCACGTACACCTTGTCGGAGGCGGGGTCGAGATACGCCGTCTGTGACACATGCACGAAGCGGTCGTCGAAGAAGACCGTGCTGCCGCCCGCTGCCGCATCGCCCTCCAGCGCCGAAGCCCAGATCTGCGCCTCGAAGTGGAGGCCACGGAACCCGTCCTTCTCGACCCGGTCGTCATACGCCAGCACCTGGACGGCCTCACGTCCGACCTGATCCTGGATCTGGTCGATGGGCAGGATGAGGTTGCGCAAGGCGCCGTAGCTGATGCCGTCTCGCTGCTCCGGGGTGAGGCGGAGCACGACGGCGATGCCCTGCGGGTAGTCGGAGAAGTACGCCGCCCGGTTCATCACGTTCTCCACGGCGGGCGAGGGATCGGCATCGAGCCCGATCAGCCATTCGACCGGATCGGGGGTGTTGACCGGGGGCCCTGCGGTCTCGCCCTGCAGGGTCGCCTCGTCGAAGACGGTCCACTCGATCGGTACCTTGAACGCGGTCTTCGCCTCGGTGTTGCGCACGTACTCGTAGCTCGGAGAGCCGCACGCCACGAGGGTCAGGAGCACGACCGACAGGAGGAGCGACACCGGAACGGGGCGCGGCCGAGTCATCGCATCATCTTCCCACGCTTCCTGCGAACGGTTCCTCATGCATCTCCCTCATCGGCCGATGCAGGGCGCCGACTGAGTGCGGTCAGGGTCGCAGGGGGCGGCGCTCGAAGGGGATCGAGAGCGCGATCGTGGTGCGGGTGTCGACGTTGGCCTTCTCGCGGAGGCGGCGGATCAGGTCCTCGAGATCGGCCGTGGTGCGCGTGCGCACCTTGAGCACGTAGTTCGTCTCGCCCGCCACGCTGAGGCAATCCTCGACCTCCGGGAACTCGGCGACCCGCTCAGGCAGGTCGTCGGGCTGGCGCGGATCGAGGGGAGAGGCCGCGACGAGCGCGGTCACGAACAACCCGACCGCCTGCGGGTCCACGACCGCAGCGTATCCGCGGATCACCCCCTGCTGCTCGAGCTTGCGCACGCGGTCGTGCACCGCCGATGCCGACAAGCCCACACGGGCCGCGACGTCGGCGTAGGTGGCCCGTGCGTCCTGCTGCAGGGCTGCCACGATGTCACGGTCGCGGTCGTCGAGCATGCCCGCATCATAGGTGGGGCGCCCTCGTGCGGGAACATCGGCCGCCCTGCTCGCCCGGGCGGGGCTCCGGCCGGCGTCGGCCGATGCGGGCGGGTGACCTCGGCCCGCACCCACGGCCGATTGCGCCGCCCACTCCGAGCGGGTACAACCTGGTCGCGATCGGCGCCGACCTCCTCCCGGCCGCCGGCATCACGGAGGGAGGCAGGGGTGCGTCGAGCGCGACCGCTGCGATCGATCGAGCCCGTCGGCGACGGGCACATCCGCGTCGATTCGATCGCCAGGCATGATGGAGGCCGCCGGGACATCGTGCACCTGGGCGAACCTGACCGGCTTCGGTACGCGGCAGCGGTGGCGGCCGTGACCCCGGTGATCGAGGGGTCCCTCTCGGGCGGGGTCGTCGCGAACCGAGCGAGGGCGAGGCAGGATGGGCTCGAGCTCGAGCCGTGGACGCTCGCTCGACGCCGGTATCGAGCCGCGCTGCGCGCCGCGTCCCGCGGGTCCTCCCGAGCCGCCTTCGTCGGCGACGTACGCGACTGCTACGGCTCGATCGGTCCTGCCACGGTGTCGAGCGCACTGCATCTGATGGGCGCGCGACGCGACCGCATCGAGGAGCTCGTCGAGGTCCTCGGGAGCTTCGAGGCGCGAGGTGTCCGTGGCCTGCCGATCGGCCCGGATCCGTCGGCGGTGCTGGCGAACGCGGTCCTCGCGCCGGTCGACGCCGCGCTGCGCGAGGTCGCCGGCTTCGCAGCGATGCGTTGGGTCGACGACGTCGTGGTGTTCACACGCGACGTCGCTCGGGCGCGGCGGGCGGCCGCGGTGTTCCGCCGAGCCGTGCGCGCGATCGGCCTCGAGGCCAACGACTCGAAATGCCGGGTGGTCGACGAGCCACGGGCGGTGATGGGCGCCGGGGGAGCGGTCTCGCCCGCCCGCGGCGTGACATGATTCGCGCGCCGTGAAGACCCTGTATCGAGCCACGCTGGTGCGGACCCACGCCTATCCGGAGACCGGGGAGTGGCTGCTCGTCGACGACCGCCACGTGCAACGGGTGGGGGTGGGAGCACCACCCGACGCCGATCGCGTGGTGGATCTGCCCGGCGCGACGATCGTGCCCGGGTTCATCGACACCCATGTGCACCTCACCGAGACGGGGCTCTCGCTCGCCGACGCTGAGGTGGGTGCGGCCCGATCGGCCGAGGAGCTCCTCGCGCTCGTGCAGCGCAGGTCGACGGACGGGGACGGGCCCCTCTTCCTGCTGGGCTACGACGAGTCCACCTGGGAACGCCCGCTCGTGCCGACGATCGGACAGCTCGACGACGCATGTGACCGCGCGCTCGTGATCCGCCGGGCCGATGGCCATATGGCGCTCGCGAACCGCGCAGCCCTCGATGCCGCGCGAGCGCTCGATCTTCCCGGTGTGCATCGCGACGATGCGGGCGAGGTCACGGGACTGGTCACCCGCGCGGCGAACGATGCGATCGGGCTCTGGATCATGTCTGGCCTCGACGATCACGAACGGCAGGGTCTGCAGCTGCGGGCCGCGTCGCTCGCGGCTTCCAGGGGCGTCACGGCGGTACACGAGATGTCGATGCCGCACTGGAACGGCGAGCGCGACCTGGACGTCCTGCTCGACCACCGCGGCCGGCTGCCGGTCGACGCCCATCCGATCATCGCGACCAACGATCTCGGTGGAGCGATCGGACGTGGCCTCACGGCGATCGGCGGGGATCTCCCGGTCGACGGCTCGATCGGGGCCAGAACGGCCTGGGTGAGCGAGCCGTATGACGACGGTGGCACCGGCGTGGGATACCGCGGAGACGACGAGCTCGCCGAGTTCTTCCACGGAGGCCATGCAGCCGGCCTGCAGGTCGGGGTGCACGCCATCGGTGATCGCGCGATCGATCAGGTGCTGACGGTGTGGGAACGCGTGTACCACGCGCTCGATTCCAGGCAGCGACGGCACTTCCGGGCTCGGCGGCATCGCATCGAGCACTGCGAGATGATCTCGGCGGCGCAGGTGGAGCGGGTGGCCATGCTCGGACTCGCCGTCTCGGTGCAGCCGGCCTTCGATGCCGTCTGGGGACGACCCGGCGCGTTGTACGAGCAACGGCTCGGACCGGCTCGGGCTGCCACGATGAACCCCGTGCGCGCGATGGTCGAGCGCGGCGTCGAGGTGGGGTTCGGATCGGACGCGCCGATCACGCCGCTCGATCCGATGGCTGCGATCGAGGCGGCCGCGGGCCACCACGATGCCAGCCAGCGGCTGTCGAGGCCCGAAGCCATCCGGCTGCACACGATCGGGTCGGCGCGCCTGGGACATCAGGAGACCAAGAAGGGCTCCCTCACCCCAGGCATGCACGCGGACTTCGCCGCGTTCGGGGCCGACCCCCTCACCGAGCCCTCGATCGAAGGGCTGCGGCCGATGCTCACGGTCTCGCTCGGGCGTGAGGTGCATGTGGCGTGAGCGCCTTGTCACTCTTTCTGCACGGCCACGGTTGACCTGCCTCGGCTCACGGGCGTAGCGTGCGGACCTCGCCACCGCTTCGGCGGCGGCGCACGAGGGTCCGAGTGGCTGAGTAGAGAACGTGGCGCTTCGGCGCCGCGGCCCCAAAGGTCACTCGGACCCTCATCGCTCCCGGCTCCCTTCGGGAATGCCTCCAGCCCCCTCCGCGTTCATCGATGTCCGTGTGACGTCCGCACCCGATCGAGGGGTCGGGACGGCGATGGTTGCACGACCGAGAAGGGGCAGTAGGATACGCGCGCATCGAGGGCGGTCCGACCCCTCGAAAGGGATGAGATGAGCGACGCGATGAGCGATATCGAAGAGCCTGCCGACGACGACGCACCGGTCGTCGACGACGAGGAAGAGCCCACCGAGGACGACCTCGCCGACGCCACCGTGCCGCCGGATCCGGCGACCGGAGGCGACGTCGAGTCGATCCAAGAGCTGCTCGTGAAGCAGGAAGCAGCCGACGAAGCCGACGCCGACGAGGAAGAGGAAGCGGTCATCGCCCTCACCAAGGAGGAGCGGCTGGCCGCCGACCCAGCCGAGGGGCGGGTCGTGCCGATGCAGGAGACCGAGTTCGTGTGCAAGCGATGCTTCCTGGTGAAGCACCGCAGTCAACTGGCCGACAAGAAGCGGACGCTGTGCCGCGACTGCGCCTGAGGGCGCGACCCCCGTTTCCGATCGGGCTCCTGATCGCCGCAGCGTCCGGGCTGGCGCTCTCGCTCGCGTTCCCACCGGCGGGTGTGTGGCCGGTGGCGTTCGTCGCGATCACGCCGCTGCTGTGGCTGGTCGCGGCGGCGACGCCTCGAAGGGGCTTCCTGCTGGGGCTCGTGTTCGGGCTCACCTTCCACGGCGCCACGCTCTACTGGATCCTGCGGTTCGGCGAGCTCGCCTGGGTCGCCGTCACGATCGTCTCCGCGCTCTGGCTCGGAGCGTTCGGGCTCCTGGCGACCTCGCTCGCGCGCCGTCGCGGGCCGGTCGCCGGCGCCATCGGGATCGCGTCGGCCTGGACGGTGCTCGAATGGCTGAAGGGCATGTGGCCGCTCGGTGGGTTCACCTGGGGCACGCTCGGCGTCTCGCAGGTCGACAACCCCGCGACCGTGCGGCTCGCGACGGTGGCGGGTGTGTGGGGCGTCACGTTCGCGGTCGTCGTCGTCAACGCGGCGCTGGTGCGGCTCGCCGAGGGGGAAGCCGTGCCCGGCGGGCGAGGCGTCCGGCACCGGCTCGCGGCGCCGATCGGAGCGCTCGCGTTGGCCGTGGCTCCACTCGTCCTGCCGTTCGCGACCGCCGAGGGCCCGCCGATCGACATCGCCACCATCCAGATCGACGTCCGCCGAGCGGCGGCAGGCATCGGCTCGAGTGAAGATCTGCGCATCGCCGCCATGCACGTCGACCAGCACCGGCGCATCGCGACGGACGGTGCGCCGGATCTCGTGGTGTGGGGGGAGGGAGCGCTCGACCCTCAGGCCGCTGCCGACCCGGCGGTGCGATCGGCGGTCGGGCGGACCATCGCCGAGCTCGGGGTGCCAACGATCGTCGGCGCCGTCGTCGACGACGCCGACGGGGCCCAGTACACATCGGTGATCCAGTTCGACGCGAACGGTGCCGAGGTGGACCGGTACGACAAGACCCACCTCGTGCCGTTCGGGGAGTACGTGCCCTTCCGATCGAGGCTGGCGTGGATCGAGGCGATCGACCAGGTCCCGGTCGACCGGTCGACGGGCGAGGGCACGAAGCTGCTGTCGAGCCCGGGCCTGCCGCCGTTCAGCGCACCGATCTGCTTCGAGAACTCGTTCCCGGCGATCACACGGTCGATCGTGGGGGAGGGGGCGGGGTTCGTCGTGGTACCGGTCAACAACGCCTCGTACGGGTTCACCGCCGCCAGCGCCCAGCACCTGCAGATGTCGCAGATGCGCGCGATCGAGACCGGGCGTTGGTACGTGAACGCGGCGATCTCGGGCATCAGCGCCTTCGTGAACCCGTCGGGGCGCATCGTCGACTCGGCCGGGCTGTTCGAGACCGAGATCCTGCGTCGCACCATCCGCGCGTCCGACGAGCGCACGTGGTTCGTGAGGCTGGGGGACTGGCTCCCCTGGCTCTGCCTGGCGTTCCTCATCGGTCTGTTCGCGCTGCCACGCCGAGGGTCCCCGGCGGGTGCGGCGCCGCTTCCGCTCGAACCCGGGCGACGCCGCACCCTCGTCATCCTGCCCACCTATGAGGAGCGCGTCACCGTGGAGCAGGTGCTGCGAGGGGTGCGCAAGGCCCCGCACGACGTCGATCTGCTCGTGGTCGACGACTCCTCACCCGACGGCACGGCGCAGGTCGTGCGCGACGTGATGTCGGCCGAGCCTCACATCCGGCTCGTGCAGCGACCGGCTCGCTCCGGCCTCGCGAGCGCCTACCTCGAGGGGTTCCGGCTCGCGCTCGACGAGGGGTACGACCTCATCGTCGAGATGGACTCCGACCTGTCGCACGACCCTGCGGAGCTGCCCAGGCTGCTCGATGCCGCCGCGCGCGCCGACCTCGTGGTGGGAAGCCGGTACGTGCCGGGAGGGTCGGTCTCCAACTGGAGCCGGGCTCGCGTTGCGCTCTCGCGTGCGGGCAACACCTACGCGCGCCTCATGCTGGGTGTGCCGGTGCACGACGCGACGAGCGGGTTCCGCGTCTACCGCCGGGCGCTGCTGACCGCGCTCATGGACGAGCCGATCGTCTCCGAGGGCTACGGGTTCCAGATCGAGCTGGTCATGCGGGCCTGGCGCCGTGGCGCGACGATCGTCGAGGTTCCCATCACGTTCCGTGAGCGCGAGCACGGACATTCGAAGATCTCCCGGCGCATCGTCGTCGAGGCCCTGTGGCTCGTCACCCGTTGGGGCCTCGCGGCGCGGTTCGCGACGGGTTCCCCCGAGGAGGACGCGACGCCGCCTCCGCCTGTGATGCTTCCCCCATAATGGACATTATGTAACGTAGCGCGAGAACGGGAGGAAGGTGGCCCTACCCTTGCGGTTCCTCCCCATCTGCAGGGCCCCACCGCAGCTGCAAGCGGCGAGCGGCTCGCGCTTCGTCGAGCCGCCGCACCGGCGTGGTGACGGGCGCCTCGTGCAAGACCGCAGGGTCCGACTCGGCCTCGGCGGCTGCCCGCAGGAACGCATCGGCCATCGCGTCGAGCGTCTGTTTCGACTCGGTCTCGGTCGGCTCGATCATCATCGCCTCGTCGACGACGAGGGGGAAGTAGACCGTGGACGGGTGGAAGCCGAGGTCGATCATCCGCTTCGCGACGTCGGTCGCTCGCACCCCCGTGCGACGCTCGAGGGGCGCGGCCGTGGCGACGAACTCGTGCATCACGGGGGCTCGCGGGTAGGCCAGCGGGAACGCCTGCGTGATGCGCGCCGCGAGGTAGTTGGCGTTCAGCACCGCGAGCTCGCTCACCTCGGTGAGACCGTCGCCGCCGTGGCCGAAAACGTATGCGTACGCGCGAACGAGCACGCCGACGTTGCCGTGGAAGCCGTGGAGGCGCCCGATCGACTTCGGACGGTCGCCGTCCCAGCGGAAGGTGCCCTCGGCATCGCGGGCGACGACCGGCGCAGGCAGGTACTCGGCCAACTCCTCGGTGACGCCGACCGGCCCGGCGCCGGGCCCTCCCCCGCCGTGAGGGGTCGCGAACGTCTTGTGGGTGTTGATGTGCACGATGTCGAACCCCATGTCGCCGGGGCGCGCCTTGCCCATGATCGCGTTGAGGTTCGCCCCGTCGTAATAGACGAGTCCGCCGGCGGCGTGCAACGTGCCGGTGATCTCCTCGATGCGCTCCTCGAACACCCCGAGCGTGTTCGGGTTCGTGAGCATGAGGCCCGCCACCCGCTCGTCGACGAGCCCGCGCAGGGCTTCGACGTCGACCAGCCCGCGGTCGTCGGAGGGAACGCTCACGGCTTCGAACCCGGCGAGCCGCACGCTGGCCGGGTTCGTGCCGTGCGCCGCGTCGGGGATGAGCACCCTCGTGCGACCCCCGCCGCGGTCGCCGTGATACGCCCGCATGATCAGCAGCCCGGTCATCTCCCCGCACGCGCCGGCGGGGGGCTGCATCGTCGCGTGTGCCATGCCGGTGATCTCGCACAGCGCACGCTCGAGCCGCCACAACAGCTCGAGCAGGCCCTGCACGGTGGACTCCGGCTGCAGCGGATGCGCGCGTTGGAAGCCCGGGAACCCCGCCACCGCCTCGGCGACCTTGGGGTTGTACTTCATCGTGCACGAGCCGAGGGGGTACGGCCCGGTGTCGACCCCGTAGTTCAGCTGCGACAGCATGGTGTAGTGGCGCACGACATCGATCTCCGCGACCTCAGGGAGCCCGGCGGCCGATGCACGTGCATGGCCCTGCGGAACCGGCACCGGCGGCACGTCGAGCGGAGCGAAGGCCGACGCGCGTCGACCCGGCGCCGAGCGGTCCATGATCGTGCCTGCCGATGACGTCGGACCCCGCGTGCGGATGGGCGCCCCTTCGATCACGCCGCCAGCACCTCACCGAGCGCTCCGACGAAGGCGTCGATCTCCGCACGGGAGCGGCGCTCCGTGAGCGCCACGACGAGCACGTCGTCGCCCGCATGCGGCATCGACACACCCGCGAGGAACCCTCGCTCCACCATGGCCTCGACGACCTCGTCGGCCGGTCGCGGCAGTCGCAGGGCGAACTCCTTGAAGAACGGCTCGTCCGACAGCATCGAGACCCCCGGCAACCCGGCGAGCGCGCGGGCTGCATAGCCGGCCTTGGCCAGGCACTGCTGCCCGAGCTCGACGAGCCCGGTGGGGCCGAGCCAGGCGAGGTAGACCGCCGCGGCGATCGCCATGAGCGTCTGGTTCGTGCAGATGTTCGAGTTCGCTCGCTCGCGACGGATGTGCTGCTCACGAGCTTGCAGGGTGAGCACGTAGCCCGTACGCCCCTCGGCGTCGACCGTCTCTCCGACGATGCGGCCCGGAAGCTTGCGCACGTCGGCGAGCCGAGCCGCGATGATGCCGAGGTATGGACCGCCGTAGCTCAGGTGGTTGCCGAGCGGCTGGCCCTCCCCGACCGCGATGTCGGCGCCGAGCTCCCCCGGCGGGGCGAGCACGCCGAGCGACATCGGATCGAAGATCTGGATGGCGGTGGCTCCGCCGGCGTGTGCGGCATCGAAACGCTGCCGCACGGGCTCGAGCACCCCGAACACGTTGGGATGCTGCACCACGACCGCCGCCACGTCATCACCCATCTGTGGATCGCCGTCGAAGATCTCCGGTTCGTACCCCGCCCCTGTGCCGGCGGTGCGCAGCGCCTGCACGGCGCGCGGATCGACACCCGAGGCCACCAGCACCCTGGACCGCTCCCCCGCGAGCGTCATGTGCACCGCTTCCACGAGGGCGGTCGCGCCGTCGTAGAGCGAGGCGTTCGACACCTCGAGACCCGTGAGCTCACAGATCATCGACTGGTACTCGAACAGGATCTGGAGCACGCCCTGGGAGAGCTCCGGCTGGTACGGCGTGTACGACGTGTAGAGCTCGCTTCGCCCGGTGAGCGCCCACACGATCGACGGCACGTGATGGTCGTAGGCACCGGCGCCCGCGAAGCAGACGAGGTCGTCGGCGCTCCGGTTGCGGCTCGCGAGCGACCGCAGGTCGGCGACGAGCTCCATCTCACTCACCCCGTTAGGCATCGCCAAGGGTTCGGGCAGCCGGACCGACGCCGGGATCTGCTCGAAGAGCTCGCCCACCGAGCTCGCTCCGATCGCCGCGAGCATCTCGCGGATCTCGTCGGCGGTGTGTGGGCTGAACCTCACGTCGCGCCAGTCTACGAGGCGCGATCCCGATGCTCGACTCCGGGGGCGGGCCCGTCGGGGCGATGCTGGGCGCGCACGTCCTCGAGCCCGTACTTCATGACCAGGGACAGGTAGTCACGCTGGTAGAAGATCTTGCAGCTGATCTCCGGATACCGTTCACGGAGCCGGCGCACCTTGCCGTTCTTCTTGGTGACGAGCCGCTGGTTCAGCGTCGTGATCTCGATGTAGAGGTCGAACTCGGGAAGGTAGAAGTCGGGCGTGAACCGTTGGAGCACCCGGCCTTCCTTGTCGAAGTCGATGTCGAACGACGTGGGCTCGTACTGCCACTCGATGCCGTAGAACTCGAGCAGCTTCGCGAACTGACGCTCGGAGGCATGGGCGAAGTGGAGGGTGTCGCTCTTCAGGGGCACATCGTCGAACCGTTCGGGTCGGGCGCTCACGGCCCTCCGACCGCGGCTCGCCGGGCCCGCGGTTTCGCGGCGGAGGCCACGCTGTCCTCGAGGTCGGTGTACACGGCGTCGAGCGAGATCGCGAACACTCCCTGGCCGTTGCGCAACAGGTCGACGACCGCCTCGGGCGAGTGGGCCTCGTAGACGCCGGTGCCGTCGGACATCAGCGTGACACCGTGCGGGGGCCGCTCCATCGCCCGGAGGTGCTCGACCGCCTTGCGGACCCGCTGCAACGAGATGCCGGTGTCGAGGAGCTTCTTGATCACCTTGAGGGTCGCGAGGTCCTGGAAGGAGTAGAGACGCTGGGTTCCCGACCCGTGCGCATCGTTGACCGACGGGGTGACGAGGCCGGTTCGCGTCCAGTAGTCGAGCTGGCGATAGGTGATGCCGGCGATGCGCTTAGCTTCGGGCGCACGGAAACCTTGCTCCTGCATGACGACTCCCTGCGACGCTCGTTGGACCCGGAGGACGACCGTGACGGTCGAATCACGCTGTTGTGTTTCAGCAGCGTATGGCGGCCGCGGACGCCTGTCAACGCCGGGCGGGACCCCGGCGAAGGCGCCGCTCAAGTTCCCTCCCCGGATGCCCGATGCATCCCTAGTCATCAACGGACCGTCGGGCTAGTCACCCCAGGGGCCGCTCGCTGGTCCGGAATGACCATCACCGTCGTCGATCGCAGGAGACGAGGAACATGACCTCCACCCCCCGACGCATCGCCCTGATCGCCGCGGCCATGGCTTCGCTCTGGCTGGCGCTCCCATCGGCAGCGTTCGCGCGCACGCCGAACTACTCCTGGCAGATGTTCCGCGAGACCAACCAGGCGCGTGTCCACCACTCAGCAGGTCGCCTCGACCGGGCACACCGCCTGGAGAGCGTCGCCACCGCGCATGCCAGGTCCATGGCTCGGCGCGGAAGCCTGTTCCACTCCTCGGGCCCGAGCCGCTACGGGGTTCGCTGCCGCGTGTGGGGCGAGAACGTGGGGTACACCACGGGCGACATCTCAAGTCTGCAACGCGCCTTCATGCGCAGTCCGTCGCACCGCATCCACGTGCTCGATCGAAGCTTCCACCGGGTCGCGATCGGTTCGGCGACCGACGATCGGGGCCGGGTCTACGTGGCGCTGTTCTTCTGCACGTGAGGCTGGGCAACCGCCGCCGAGGAGCTACTGAGCGAAGTCGTCCGGCGTGACCTCGTCGAGGAACTCCCGGAACTTCTCGACCTCGTCGTCCTCGTCCTCGGGGATCAGGATCGACGCTTCCTCCAGCACATCCTCGTGCACGAAGATGGGCACCGACATGCGCACCGCGAGCGCGATCGCGTCGGACGGGCGGGAGGAGATCGCGTAGTCCTCGCCCTGGCGGTTCATGGCGATCGTGGCGAAGAACGTCGATTCCCGGAGCTCGGTGACCTCGATGCGACGCACATCGACCGCGAGATCGTCGAGGATGGTGCGGAGCAGGTCGTGGGTCATCGGCCGAGGCGTCACGACCCCCTGCAGCGAGAGCGCGATCGCGGCGGCCTCGGCGGCGCCGATCCAGATCGGAAGGTAGCGCTCCCCGCCTCGCTCGCGGAGCAGCACGATGGGCTGATTCGTGGGGAGCTCGACGCGCACCCCGGTCAGTTCCATCTCGATCATCGCGGAGCGAGCGTAACCGCGGGTCTGCGCACGGGCAACCGGACCTGCGGTGGTCCCGTCGGATCGGTGGCGCGACCGCCGCGCTCAGACGCCGGCGAACCGAGGCGCGAGCAGGGACGGGTCGGCTTCGAGCGCAGGGAGGTCGTGGACCTGCAGGATGTCGGGGAGGTTGCGATACCGCTCATGGACGTCGAGCCCGTACCCGATGACGAACCGGTCGGGGCACTCGAAGCCGACGTACCGCGGCGCGAGCGGCGCGATCCGGCGCACCGACTTGTCGAGCAGCGTGCACACCTCGAGCGACGCGGGTCCCCTGGCTCCCAGCACCCCGAGCAGGTAGCGCGCCGTGAGGCCGGTATCAACGATGTCCTCGACCAGCACCACGTCACGTCCGGACAGATCGACGTCGACGTCGAGCAGGATGCGGACCCGCCCGAGCGACTCCGTCGCGTCGCCGTATCGGCTGATCGCCATGAAGTGCGGTTCGGCCGCCGTCGGCATCGCACGCATGAGGTCGGCGAGGAAGACCGCCCCGCCCTTCAGCACCGTGATGAGCACCGGCGCTCGTTCCACGTAGTCCCCCGCGATGGCGCGCCCGAGCTCCTGGACCCGTCGGCGGATGTCCTCGCGTGCGAACAGGACGCTCGCGACATCCGTCATGGACCGCGAGCCTAGCAGGGGCCGGGCACGGCTCAGCGGTGCTCAGCCGGCGAGGCCGCCCCACGACTCCCCCATCGCTCGAGCGACCGCCCCGGCGGCCCGTTGCCACCAGCTGGCGCTGTCCGGGGGCGGTGGAGGCGGCGGCACCTCCGACACGATCACGGGCGCCCTTCCGAGCGGCACCCCGGGCATCCAGACCTCGTACGTTCCCACCCGCTCCCCAAGGGCAGGGGGGAAGACCGCGTCCGGGCTCACGACGACTCGCTCACGGACGCGTCCGAGCCTCGCCGTCGGCACGAGCGACACGATCGAGCGTGCGGGCTCGACGGCGACCGCTCCCCCACGGATCGCCAGGGTCCCGATCCCCTCGCCGGCCACCGCGAAGGTCTCCTCGCTGAAGCCTTCGAAGCCGTGGTCGAGCAGCGTCGCTGCCTGCGAGAACGCCTCGGTCCTCGATCCGAGCACCACGGCGACCAGGCGGCGGCCCGCTCGTTCGGCGGTGGCGATCAAGCAGTGGCCCGCGGCGGCGGTGAAACCGGTCTTGGCTCCGGTCGCCCCGGGGTACAACCACAGCAGGGCGTTCCTGTTCTGCACCCGGCGCGCAGGACCGCCTGGTGCGTCGATCTCGCGGAACCTCGACGCCACGATGCGGGCGAACCCGGTCGTGTCGTAGGCGGCACGGGTGAGACCGAGCAGGTCACCGGCGGTGGACCGACCGCGGTCGTCGAGTCCGTGCGGTGAGAAGAACACCGTTCGCCCCAGACCGAGCCTGCCGGCCCGCTCGTTCATCAGCTCCACGAAGGCTCGCTCGCTGCGGGCGATCTCGATGGCGAGCGCGGCGGCGGCGTCGTTCGCCGACTGCAGCATCAACGCATCGAGGAGCTCGCGAACCGTTCGCCGCTCCCCTGCCCGGAGCCCGAGGGTCGAGGTGGCGCCGTAATCGTCGTCGGCGAACACCGCATCGGGCGAGACCACGACGATGTCGTCGAGCTCTCGCCGTTCGAGCACGATCAGGGCCGTCATGACCTTCGTGAGGCTCGCGATCGGCACTCGGCTGTCGGGCGCCTTCGCCACCATCACCTGGCCGTCGTCGAGATCGGCGAGGATCGCCGCTCGGGCATCGACCGTCGGCCGAGGGATCGCGTCGTCGGGCGTTGCCAGCGCCTGTGGGAACGGTGAGGGAGAGCCCGCCGGCGGCACCGGGGTCGGCGGGGGGCCGGTGCGCTCGGCCGATGCAGTCCCCAGCAGGGCGAGCTGCACAGCGACGCAGACCACGACCGAGGCGGCGAGCAACCCGCTCCTGGGTGCACCACCCGCCGGGACGTGTCTGCCTCTCACGCCTCGCGGAGATCGTCGCCGAGGTTCGTGCGGAGCAGGGCCTGCTTGAGTTTGCGCGAGGTCACCGACAGCTCCGTGAGCATCTCGGCCGCGGCCCTGCGGGCGTCGGGATTCTTCTGCCGCAACCGGGGGGCGACGAGATCTTCGAAGAACTTCGCCTCGCGCTCCGCGAAGTGCTTGTACATCGTGAGATGCCGCGGCTCGATCCCGTACCGGAGCAGATCCTTCACGATCGACAGGACCACGTAGTCGTCACCGTCGTAGTAGTGGGCGCCGTCGGGACCGTGCGAGCACACGATGCCGAACGACTCGAGCTCCTTGATGCGTTCGCGCTCGACCCCGGTGGCGGCCGACATCTCCTCGATCGACATCTGGAGCCCGGCCGGCGCGTCGGCGAGTCCTTCGTCGACGGCCTCCGCTTCCGCATCGTCGCCCTCGACGTCGGCGCCGTCACCGCCCCCCGCTTCATCGACGGCATCCTGGCTCACCAGCCGCTCCTTGATGACCTTGAGCGGCAGGTACTCGTCGCGCTGCATCCGAAGGATCGATCGCAGCCGGTCGACGTCGTCGACGTAGAACTTCCGGTATCCGGACGGGGTGCGCTCCGGCTCGATCAGACCCTCGGCCTCGAGGAACCTGATCTTGGAGATCGTGATATCGGGGAACTCGGTCTTGACGGCGACGAGCACCTCGCCGATCGACTGGTAGTTGCGGGTCCCCGCCATCTGCGCCATCACTCCCCTGCTGAGAAGAACACGAGCTTGAACCGGCCGACCTGCACCTCGTCGCCGGGCGCGAGCTTCGTCTCGTCGACCTGCTCGCCGTTCACGTACGTGCCGTTGAGGCTCCCTGCGTCTCGAACGAACCACTCGGGCCCCTGACGCCGCTCGAACACGGCGTGCGTGCGCGAGACGGTCACGTCGTCGAGGAAGACGGCCGCGTCGGGCGCCCGGCCAACCGTCGTGATGTCGTCCTGCATCAGGAAGGTGGATCCGGCGTTCGGGCCCCGCTTCACGAGCACCAGAGCTTGCCCTGGGTCGAGCTCGTCGTGAGGGAAGGGGAACTCATCGTGCGTCTCATCGTCGGCTTCGAGCGGTGTGAGCGAGACCGTTGGGTCGCCGTGGAGGGGAGCCCCACACGACGCGCAGTAGCGCGCATCGTCGTGATTGGGATGTCCACAGCGGGTGCAGAACAACGTCGAGTTCCGATCTCGTTCGGTCTCCCGCCGAGGGTCGTGGTCGATGGTTCGATCCGTTGTCGGCGGCGGAAGGGACGTTACCGCAGGGTTACCACAGCTTCAACCGCATGCAGCCTCAACCCTCGACCCCTCGACTACATGAGCCTCGACCGTGGGTCGAGTAGGGTGATGAGTCGAGGCTCGATGGAACCGGACCTCCACGGTTGGTATCCCGGCATCAGCCTGCTGACCCGGCGTCCTCCACCAAGGTCCGATACGCCGCGGCGTCGAGCAGCTCCTGGCCCGTCGACGCCTCGTCGAGGCCGATGACGACCAGCCAGCCGTCGCCGTACGGATCCTCGTTGACGAGCTCGGGGCGGTCCTCGATCAGCGTGTTCCGCTCGAGGACGGTCCCCGACACGGGGCTGAAGACGTCGGACACCGACTTCGTCGATTCGACCTCTCCGAGCGGCTCGTGCGCCTGCACGCGCGCTCCCGTCTGGGGGAGGTCGACGTAGACCACGTCGCCGAGCGCATCTTGGGCGAAGTCGGTGATGCCGATCCGCACCCGGGACCCGTCGGCTTCATGACGGGCCCACTCGTGTTCCTTCGTGTACCGAAGGTCGTCGGGGAACTCCACCTCGCGTGCCTCCCTCTCGATGCGTGCGCCTCGCACGATAGCCCGAACGGCATCGGCCGTCGCCGAGGCTCATGCGAGCGCTCGGCGCGCGTCCACGGCGTAGGCCGCGGCCGCCGCGTAGTACTGCACGATCCCGGCCGCGTACGCGAACCATCCGACCGTGAGCGCCGCGGTCGACGCCCACGACCCGATCGTTCCCCACGCGATCGAGGGGATCGCGATCATCAGGGCGAAGGTGGCCGCCTTGCCGATGCGACGGACGTCGATGCGTATCCCCCGGCGGAGGAGCACCGCGCCGGCGACCAGCAGCGACAGGTCGCGCACCAGCACGAGCGCGGCCGCCCACACCGGGAACGCCCCTCGAACCACGAGCGATATCAGCCCGGCGGCGATCGCAGCCCTGTCGGCCACGGGGTCGAGGAGCTTGCCCAGCTCGGTCACCTGGCCCGTGCGACGGGCGATCGTGCCGTCGATCCAGTCGGTGGCCACCACGATGCCGAAGACCACGATGCCCGAGGGCGTCGTATCGGGATCGACGATCAGCGCGCAGAAGACCGGGATCGCGAGGATGCGAGCGAGGGAGATCGCGTTCGGCACGGTCAGCACGCGGTTCGACGCCGGCGTGGACTCACCCTGGCGATCCATCGGTCGGGACGGCGGGACTTGAACCCGCGACCCCCGGTCCCCCAGACCGGTGCGCTACCAGACTGCGCCACGTCCCGTGCACCGGAGTCTAGCCGGTGTCCCTCGCGCGCGATGGACTATTCCACAACAGACTACTGGAACGGGACGTCGAGGCCGGAGCTGCTCAGCGCCCGGGCCGCGGCTTCCGAGGGCGGTAATGCACCCGGATCGGCACGCCGTCGAGGTGGAACGCGCGCCGCAGCCGGCCCTCCACGTACCGTCGATACCCTGCGTCGGGGGGTGTGGCGCCCCCGAACACGACGAACGAGGGCGGGCCCGACGAGACCTGTGTCGCGTAGTGGAGCGTCCCCGCGCTCCTCGGCGTGGGACGCTCCTGCTGCGCTCGGTGGACGACCTCGTTGACCTTCGAGGTCGCGACCCTCGAGTTCCATCGTGCATGCAGGTCCACGAGCACCGACGGGAGACGGTGTACCCCGCGACCCGTGAGCGCCGAGACCCGCATGACGGGCGCCGTCACGAACTGCCTCGACGCCCGGGTGAGGTCGGCATAGAGTTCGTCCTTGTCCTCGACGAGGTCCCACTTGTTCGCGACGAGCATCAACGCGCGGCCCGCCTCGATCACGATGTTGGCGATCTTCTTGTCCTCGATGGTGAAACCTGCAGGCGCGTCGAGCACGACGATGGCCACCTGCGCCCGTTCGATCGCCCGGGTCGCACGCACGACGCTGAAGTACTCGATGCCCTGCACCCTGGTCCGCCGGCGCATGCCGGCCGTATCGACGAATCGAACGGACCCGCCGGGCCACGGCACCATCGCATCGATGGCGTCGCGGGTCGTGCCGGCTTCCTCGAAGACGACCGAACGCTCATCCGCAACCAGGCGGTTGAACAGGCTCGACTTGCCCGCGTTCGGCCGCCCGACCAGCGCGAACCGTGGCTCGGTGCCCGCATCGAGATCTGACCCGGCCTGTGTCGCCGGCAGGAGCTGCACGATGCGGTCGAGCAGGTCACCGGCAGCCCGCCCGTGCATGGCCGAGACCGCGAACGGCTCACCCAGGCCGAGCGAGTGGAAGGCGGTCGCGTCGGCCTCCTCGCGATCGGAGTCGACCTTGTTGGCGACCACGATCACCGGGATGCGCGACCGGCGCAGGCGACGGGCGAGCGCCCCGTCCTCCTCGGTGATGCCCGCCTGCGCGTCGACGACGAGCATGATGAGGTCGGCCTGGCCGATCGCCCGATCGGCTTGGTCGCGTGCGAGTGCCTCGACACCGCTCGCTCCATGCAGGTAGCCCGCGGTGTCCACGAACGAGAATCGCCGACCGCGCCAGGTCGTCGCGAGCTCCAACCGGTCGCGCGTGACCCCCGGCTCGTCGTGCGCGATCGCTTCCCGACCTCCGACGAGCCGGTTCACGAGGGTCGACTTCCCGACGTTGCGGCGTCCGATCACGGCGATCCGGAGCACGCGGGCGCCGGAGGACGAGCGGCTGCCCTCGCGATCCGGCCCGCTCACGGCACGAGCTCCGGCGCCCGCTCCCCCACGACCGCCAGGGCCGCCGCGAGGGTCTCGGGCGGGTCGAGCTCGCTCGTGTCGAGCACGACCGCTCCAGGCGCCGGCTCGTGCGGCGTGGTCCGGGCATCGCGGCGGTCGCGGGTGGTGAGCGAGGCCGCGACCTCCTCGATGTCGCCGGCCCCCCGCTCTCGCGAACGTCGTTCGGCACGCAGGGCGGCCTCGGCCCGTAGGTAGAGCTTCACGGGTGCGTCCGCGAACACGACCGTGGCGATGTCGCGACCTTCCATGACGGCGCCGTGGGTCTCACCGAGGCGGCGCTGCGCTCGCCGCATGTGGGCGCGCACCCGGGGGTGGGCGGCGACCGCGGATACCGTCGACTCGACCTCGATGCTGGTGAGCTCGTCGCGACCGTAACCCTCGGCCTCGAGCTCGCCGGGACCGACCGCGCGGATCGTGAACCTCAACCCAGCCACGAGGTGCAGGAGCGAGGGTTCGTCGTGCGGGGCGACGCCGGACCGCACGGCCGAGGCGGCGAGGGCTCGGTACATGAGCCCCGTGTTGACGTACGGGAGCCCGAGCGCGTGGGCGAGCGCCCGCGCGAGCGTGCTCTTGCCGGTTCCCGCGGCGCCGTCGATCGCGACCACCCTGGGCGCGCTCATGCGCTCTCGATCGTTGCGCCCAGCGAGGCGAGCGCGCCCACGAAGCCGGGGAACGAGACGTCGGCGCTCTCGATGCCGTCGACCTCGACCGCGCCGCGCGCCGCGAGCCCGGCCACCGAGAACGCCATCGCCATGCGATGGTCGCCTCGCGCGTCGGCTCGGCCCCCCTCGAGCCCGCCCCCGGCGATCACGAGATCGTCCTCCTCGACCCCCGCGTGGCCGCCGAGATCCCGGATGCCGCCGGTGATGCCCGCGAGCCGGTCGGATTCCTTCACGCGGAGCTCCCCCGCACCCATGAACCACGAGTCCGACGCGGCGTGAGCGGCGAGCATCGCGAGCACGGGCACCTCGTCGATGACGAGCGGGAGCTCGCCTGCCTCGACGGTCACCGAGCCGACGCCTGAGACCGGGTGCACGTGGAGCTCACCCACCGGCTCGCCGAGCTCTTCACGCAGCACTCGTTGCTCGGTGCGGACGCCCATCCTGGCCATCACGTCGAGGAAGCGCATCCTCGACGGATTCAAGCCGACGTCGACGATCGTGATCGCCGATCCGCTCAGCGCCGCCGCTGCGACGAGGAACGCCGCCGATGACGGATCGCCCGGCACCGAGGCCGAGAAGCCCTCATGCTGGAAGCGGCGCACGGCAACCCGGCCCGGCTCGATCTCGACCGGCGCCCCCAGCGCTTCGAGGGCTCGTTCGGTGTGGTCGCGCGTCGCCGCCGGCTCGAGCACCTCGGTCGTGCCGTCGGCGTCGATGCCCGCGAGGATGACCGCGCTCTTCACCTGGGCGCTGGCGACCTCAGACATCCATCGCACACCCTCGAGCCGGGAGCCCTGCACCACGACCGGCGCGTGGCCGTCGGTGGTCTCGATCCGCGCGCCCATCTTCCGCAAGGGGGCCGCCACCCGTTCCATCGGGCGCGATCGCAGGCTCGCATCGCCCGTGAGCACGATCGTGGCGGGGCCCGTCGAGACGACGCCCATGAGCAGACGCATCGCTGTTCCGGCGTTGCCGCAGTCCAGTTCACCGTCGACCGCCTCCGGTCCGCGGCGGCCGTCACCCTCGACCTCAAGTGGGCGCGGCGTCTGCTCATCATCCCGACCCTCGACCCTCACGTTCCACGTGGAACCGTGACCCTCGGCAGGGCGCCCATCGTTGGCCGCCCACCGCTGCAGTGCAGGTCGAGCCTTGGGGTTGAGCATCGAGAGGCAGGAAGCGGTCGATCGGATGTCGAGGGATGTCGGAACCTCGAGGAGACTGCTACGTCCGAGTGCGGTGGCAGCGAGGATCAACCATCGATGCGCGACCGACTTGTCGCCCGGCACCGGGATCGACCCGGAGAGCCGTGCCGCCGGGCATGACGATGGCGCGCACCCCAGACCTCAGGCCAGCCTGATCGGGTCGAGCCCGACATCGCCGAGCACCGAGTTCGCCCGCTCGAGCACATCGGCGGAGACCGTCAGATGCACGGTTCCGCGACCGCCCTCGGGTGAGTGCACGATCTGCAGGTCTTCGATGTTCACCGAGCCCGCGCCGAGCGCGGCGGTGAGGTCGGCCAGCGAGCCAGGCCGGTCCGGCACCTCGATCTGCAGCACGGCGACCCCCGCGCGCACCGTCGGCTTCGTGGACAGGCGCAGGCGCGCACGCTTGGCGTCGGCGAAGATGCCCTCGACCTCCTCGCCGTGCTGACGATCGATGGCCTCGCGGAGCCGGCCGAGGCGGTCGATGTAGAGATCGATCGCATCGGTGATGGCCTCGCGATTGGCGAGCAGGATGTCGCTCCAGAGTGCGGGGTTCGAGGCTGCGAGCCTCGTGAGATCGCGGAACCCGCCAGCGGCCAGCAACAGGATCTCGGGTTCGTCGGCTTCCTCGGTCGCCGCGAGGCTCATCAGGGCCGTCGAGGCCACCTGGGGAAGGTGGCTCACGATCGCGACGAGGCGATCGTGGCGCACCGGATCGAGGCGCACGGGCCGGGCGCCGAGCGAGGCGATCCAGGCCTCGAGGGTTTCGACCGCCCCGGGATCGGTCGTCTCGTGGGGGGTGAGCGCCCACACGATGCCGTCGACGACCGACGCCGAGGCGTGCTCTGGCCCCGATCGCTCGCTCCCCCCGAGGGGATGGCCGGGCACGAACCTGCGCGCGTCGTCCGGGGTCGCCGAGCCGATCGCCGCTCGCACGAGGGCCGTCTTCACGCTCCCGACGTCGGTGACGACGAGACCGGGCGACGACGTGAGGCAGTCGGCGACGAGCTGAGGGATCGTGGGGATCGGCGTCGCCACCACGGCGATGTCGGCACCCGCGACCGCATCGACGAGTGATGCGGCGGCTCGTGAGCCGGCGATCCCCGACGCTCGCGCCGACACGTCGGGGGCTGCGTCCCACGTGGAGACGGCGCACCCCGTTCGCGCAGCAGCGAGCGCGACCGAGGTGCCGATGAGTCCCGTGCCGATCACGGCGACGCGGCGAGGGCGTGTTCATGCGAGGTCGTCGCGGAGCGACTCCGCCCCGTCGAGGTAGACGGGGCCCATCTGTGCCTGGGCGCGGTCCGTGTGCAGGTGCATGAGCACCCTGACCACCCTCGGCATCGACCCGACGACCGGGATCTCCCGCGCACACATGAGCGGCACGTCGCCAAGCCCCATGCGGCGAGCCGCCTCGGCGGGGAAGACCGACACGATGTCATCGGTGACGGTGAACAGCACGCTGATGAGCTGCTCGCCGCCGGCCTCGTAGCGATCGAGCATCGTTCGCACGAGGCGCTCGGTCGCACCGAGCACGCACGACGGCGTGTCCCGCTCCACCTTGATCGCACCACGGGCTGCCCGAACGGTCATGATCCTCCTCGAAGGGTGCCGCGCCGGCGACGCACGCCCCGGGCGGGCGACCACAGGCTACCGCCCGGGAACACCCTCGGCGGCGAGCGCCTGGATCTCCTCGCGGTCGAGCAGGCGGAGCTCGCCGGGAGCGAGGCCCTCGAGACCGACCGGTCCCACGCGCAGGCGCACGAGCCGTGTGACGGGCAGGCCCACCGCCGCGAGGAGACGGCGCACCTCGCGCTTGCGGCCCTCGGTCATGACCAACCGGATCGCTCCCCGCCCCGCAGATGAACCGACGACGCGCGCCCTCACCGCGTGCGCCGGTCCATCTTCCAGGTCGACGCCCGAGCGCACCCGGGCGAGCTGCTTCGCCGTGGGATGGCCGTCGACCTCGGCGAGGTACTCCTTCTCGACGCCGTGACTCGGGTGCATCAGCCGGTTCGCGAGCGCTCCGTCGTTCGTGAGCAGCAACAGCCCTTCGGAATCGCGATCGAGCCGGCCTACCGGGAAGACCCGCGGCCCCTCGGTCGGAAGGAGATGCTGGATGTCGAGCCGCCCCTGCGGATCGCGCATCGTGGTGACGACCCCTGCGGGCTTGTGCAGCGCGTAGTACCGAAGGCTCGGGTCGAGGTCGACCTCGACGCCGTCGACCGTCACGGTCGAGCGCCCGAGCTCGACCTTGTCGCCGATGGTGGCGATCGCGCCGTCGAGGGTCACCCTCGCATCGACGATCAGCTGCTCGCAGGCACGCCTCGAACCGAACCCTGCCCGCGCGAGCGCCTTCTGCAACCGTTCCTCGGTCACGGCCGCGGTCACTCCTCGGGGTCGGTCGCGGGTCGTTCGGCCGTCTGCGCGCCGTCGGCTGGCTGGTCGGCATCGGTCACGGGGTCCAGCAGCGGCGCCAGCGATGGGAGCGACGCCAAGGATGGGAGTCCGAGCCGCTCGAGGAAACCCGGCGTGGTGGCGTAGAGCACGGGGCGTCCCGGCGCCTCCTCGCGTCCGGATTCCTCGATGAGGCCGCGATCGGCGAGCGCCCGAAGCACTCCGTCGGAGTTGACCCCGCGGATGCCGCTCACCTGATGCCGCGTGACCGGCTGCTTGTAGGCGACGATGGACAGGGTCTCGAGCGCAGCCTTCGTGAGCCGCGACTGTCTCGAGGACAGGACGAACTGCTCCACGACCGGGGCCGTGTCGGGATGCGTGTAGAGCCGCCACCCTCCAGCCACGTTGCGCAGCACCAGCCCCGATCTCCGGTCGTCGAGGTCGCGCTGCAGGCGATCACAGAGCGCTTCGGCGGTTCTGCGGTCGACCTCGAGCGCCTGGGCGAGCACCGAGGGAGCGAGGGGCTCGTCGGAGACGAAGAACAACGCCTCGAGCGTGCGGATCGCGTCGTCGTCGCTCACGGCAGGCTCATGCTCGCCATGCGACCTCGATGTCGCCGAACGTGGCCGCCTGGGTCAGCTCGACCTTCCCTTCACGGTAGAGCTCGAGGATCGCCAGGAACCGCACGACGACGTGGATGCGTTCGTCACAGTCGGCGACCAATTCGCGGAAGGTCGCTCCCGCGCCGACCATGGAGATCCGGTCTTCGAGGGTCGTCATGGCATCGGCGACCGTGTATCGGACCGGGGTCACGTGGGAAAGGTCGAGGGTGGGAGGCGGGCGCAGCAGGGCTGCGGCGAGGGCCGCGAGCTGCCGAGGCTGCAGGTGCTGCATCGGATCCGGGTAGAGGTGGGCGTGTTCGGGCCCCGGGCCGACGTCACGCGCGAAGAACCCCGCTTCGTCCTCGAGACGGCGGGCGATCTCCACCGCCACGCGGCGGAAGGCCGCGAGCTCCAACGATCGCGCGTACGCGATGTCGGGCGAACGCTCGAGCAGGTCGTCGTCATCGAGGTCGGTTCGCTTCGGGGTCAGCCGCGACACCTTCAGCTCGAGGAGCACCGCGCAGATGGCGAGGAACCACGTCGCTTCCTCGATGTTCCAGCGCTCGGCGTGCCGCGAGTGCTCGACGTAGCTGTCGGTGACCGACGCCACGGCGATGTCGCAGACGTCGACCTTCTGCTCGAGGATCAGGTCGGCGAGCAGCCGGAACGGGCCGGTGAACACCGGCAGCTCGACCGCGAACTCGCCGGCGGTGGCGCTCACGACAGATGCATCGCCTTGCGCACCGCGCCGAGCGTGGCGCTCGCGACGGGCCTGGCCCGCTCGGCGCCCTCGGCGAGCACCCGGTCGACGAGGCCGGGATCGTCGGCGAGCTCCGCCCTGCGCTCGCGGTACGGACGGAACCGCTCGATGAGGTGGTCTGCGAGCAGCGTTTTACAGTCGACGCATCCGAGCGACCCCGAGCGGCAGCCGGCCTCGACCTCACCGACGCGCTCGGGCGAGAAGCGGCGATGGAGCGCGAAGACCGGGCAGATCTCGGGACGACCGGGGTCGCCCCGGCGTACCTTCTGCGGATCGGTCACGAACGACCGCACGCTGGCGCGGATCGCGTCGGGCTCGTCGCGTACCCAGATCGCGTTGTCGAGCGACTTCGACATCTTCCTGCCGTCGGACCCAGGGATCAGCGGAGTCTCGGACAGCAGCGGCTGGGGTTCGACCAGGACGTCGCCGTAGAGGCGGTTGAACCGGCGCACGATCTCGCGACTGATCTCGAGGTGCGCGACCTGATCCTCACCCACCGGCACCAACTCGCCGCCGACGATCGTGATGTCGACGGTCTGGAGCACCGGGTAGCCGAGCAGCCCGAAGTTCGCGATGTCACGCTCGGCGTGGTCGCGCAGCCGCTCCTTGAACGAGGGCACCCGCTCGAGCCACCCGAGCGGGGTGATCATGCCGAGCAGCAGGGCCATCTCGGCTACCTCGGGGATGTCGGACTGGCGGTAGATCGTGGCTCGACCGGGATCGATGCCGGCCGCGAGCCAGTCGAGCGTGAGTTCACGCGTGAAGCCGGGCAGCTCGTCGGTGCGGTCGTAGTGCGTGGTCAGCATGTGCCAGTCGGCGATGAAGAAGAAGCACTCGCGCGCCGGATCCTCCTGCAGGGCGAGCATGTTCTCGATGTTGCCGGCCCAATGCCCGACGTGCAGCGGTCCCGTCGGGCGGTAGCCGGTCAGCACGCGCGATCGCGCACCGGACGTCGTCGGAGAGGAGCCGTGCTGGTCGATGGAGGCGATGATAGCGCGGGGTCGAGAGGGCCACGGGAGATCGAACGGGCGTTGCCCGAGCACTGGTCGAGCTGCACGATCGACCCGCGCGGGGCATCAACCCGGGAACGACATCAACCGCTGGCAGTCGACGCCGGTCGCCGCGTTGCAGATCGCGCCGGTGAGGGTCGTGAGGAACCCGAGGATCAGGGTCGAGAAGACGAACAGTGCCACGAGCACGAACAGCGGCAGGTACTTGTCGGCGTTGCGGTACACCTCACGCGGGTGCGGGGGCAGCAGCAGGCCCACGATGCGGGCCCCGTCGAGACCCGGGATGGGCAGCAGGTGGAAGACGACGAGTGCTGCGTTCGTGAACGCGAACACCACGGCCACCCGGTACACCTCGAGCGGCAGGCCGGCGATGCGCGCCACCAGGCCGGCGAGGAAGGCGAGTGCGAGGTTCGCGACGGGACCGGCGAGCGAGACGAGCACGAGGTCCCGGGTCCGGCGCAGGTAGCTCGGATCGACCGGCGCAGGCTTCGCGTAGGCGGCGGGGATCACGAGGACCTGCACCGACCAGAGGATCGCGATCAGCACGGGCACGAGCCCACTCCCGAACGGCTCGAACCAGGCCTTCGGGTTGACCGTCAGCCGGCCCCACAGGCGTGGGGTCGGATCGTGCATCCTGGATGCGGCCCACGCCCTGGCGAGCTCCCTCGCTGCGAGCCCGATCGCGAGGGAGACCAGCATGAACACGGCGAGTCGGAACCCCAGCCCGGTGAAGTTGCCCATGCCCTCCGCTCCTCATTCCAACCAGGTGTGCACGAGTGGCGGGGGGTCGACCTCCCCGTCGCGCAGCACGATCGCATCGAGCACCCGGTCGACGGCCCGGCGGGCAGCGTCGTCGTCGCGCGCGTGCACCTCGCCGATCGACGCTCCCCTTCCGAGCACGTCACCGATCTTGCAGCGCACCACGATACCCACCGCGGGGTCGATCGGGTCGCCCTTGCGCGCGCGTCCGGCTCCGAGCGCACCGCTCGCGAGCCCGATCTCGTCGGTGCGCATCGATGCGACGGTGCCATCACGAGCGGCCTCGATGGGCACCACGACCGGCGCGGCCGGCAGCACGCCGGCAGGCTCGTCGGCCACCCTGGGGTCGCCGCCCTGGGCCTGCACCATCGCTCGGAAACGTTCGAGTGCCGAGCCATCGTCGAGCGCCCGCTCGGCGTTGGCGATCGCGGCCGTCAGCTCCACCCCCGTGGTCACCGACGCGGCCCGGGCCGCGAAGGCGACGGCCAGCTCACGCAACCGGCCTCGATGCTCGCCCCGCAACACGGCGACCGCCTCGGCGACGTCGAGCGCATTGCCGACGGCGTCACCCAGGGGCTGGCTCATGTCGGTGACGGCGACCCTCGCCGTGCGATCCCAACCCCGGGCCAGCTGCAGACACGCGCGCCCCAGCGTCTCGGCATCTGTCGTCGTCTTCATGAAGGCACCCGAGCCGGCTTTCACGTCGAGCACGATGAGGTCCGTCTGCACGGCGAGCTTCTTCGACATCACGCTGGCTGCGATCAGCGGCACCGAGGGAACCGTGGCGGTGGCGTCCCGCAAGGCGTACAACGCTCCATCGGCGGGAACCAGCCGCGGCGATTGGGCGGCCACCGCGCACCCGACCTCGGCGACCTGCCGCCGCATCCGCTCCGGGTCGAGGTCGGTCCGGCAACCCGGGATCGCCTCGAGCTTGTCCAGCGTGCCACCTGTGTGGCCGAGCCCACGCCCCGAGAGCTTCGCGACGGCCATGCCCATCGAGGCGGCGATCGGGGCGAACAGCAGCGTGACGCCGTCGGCGACCCCTCCGGTCGAGTGCTTGTCCACGGCGGGCAGGCCGAGGTCGGCGAACGAGACGGTGTCCCCCGAGGCGATCAACGCCCGGGTGAGAGCGAGGGTCTCCTCCTCGTTGAGTCCGCGGATCAGGCACGCCATGAGGAACGCCGCCATGAGCGCGTCGCCGACGGTTCCCGTCGTATAGCCCTCGACGAGACCCTCGACCTCCCGCGCGTCCAGCGTCGCTCCATCACGCTTGGCAGCCACGATCGATCGGGGGTCACTGAGGTTCATGCGGAGCGTCCCCACCGAGGTTCCCCACCGCATGAGGCGAGGGTCGGGTCGACGCCGAGCCTCCATCGCCACGATGCTCACGCGGAAGCCCAAACGGTCGACGAACGATCGGCCTGCCAAACCCTCTACGTCGACCTGAAGGAGAGCACATACCGTGCGGCCGAGATCGCCGAATCCGTCGCGGACACCGATCTGGCGGGCTTCCGCACCGTCGGGAAGCCCCGCCACGAGCAGCGGTGTGCGCTCGCGTGAATGGTCGGTCGGAGGCGTCGTCGGGTCGCACCCGTGGTCGCCGGTGATACACAGCACGCCTCCATCGAGCGCGCCGATCACCTCGGGCAGTCGCCGGTCGAACGCCTCGACGGCGCGCGCATAGCCGCGCGGATCGTTGCGATGGCCGTACTTGGAGTCGAAGTCCACGAGGTTCGTGAACACGAACGACGGTCCCGGGCGGCTCAGATACTCGAGGGTCAGATCGATGCCGTGGTCGTTGGAATCGGAGTAGACGGCGTCGGTGAGGCCGTGACCGTCGAAGATGTCACGGATCTTGCCGACGCCGTACACCGAGACGCCGGCGTCATGGAGCGCGTCGAGCACCGTCGGCGCGGGGGGTGGCACCGAGAAGTCCCTGCGCTCGGGGCTGCGGACGAACGCACCCGGCTCGCCTTCGAACGGTCTCGCGATCACCCGCCCGACCCGGTGGGGGCCCACCAGCAGGGTGCGGGCGATCCGGCACCAGGCGTAGAGCTGTTCGAGCGGCACGATGCGTGTGTGGCAGGCGACCTGGAACACGGAGTCCCCGCTCGTGTAGACGATGGGGCTGCCGGTCTCGAGATGCTCCGCCCCGAGGGCTTCGAGGATCTCCGTGCCCGATGCCGGCTCGTTCCCGATGATCGTGCGACCGATCGCGCGTTCGAACGGTTCCACGATCTCCGGCGGGAATCCCGCAGGGTAGAGGGGGAAGGGCTCGTCGAGCACGATGCCCATCATCTCCCAGTGCCCCGTGGTCGTGTCCTTGCCGGCGGAGCGCTCGACCGCCCAGCCGTGCGCCGTACCCGGATCGGCCCGGGCCTCGACCCCTTCGATCTCGGTGAGGAATCCCAGGCCGAGCCCCTCGAGCGCCGGGACATCGAAGCCTCCTACCGCTCGAGCGGTGTTCCCGAGCGTGTTGGACCCTTCGTCGCCGTAGGCAGCTGCGTCGGGAGCCCCTCCGACCCCCCACGAGTCACAGACGACGACGAGCACCCGCGGAACCGCCCGGCCCGGCGATGCGGCCCCCGCCGCGCGCATCACCGGGTTCCCTCCTGCTTGCACCGGATGCAGAGCAGCGCCCACGGCAGAGCGTCGAGTCGATCGGGGGCGATCGCACCTCGGCAGCGCTCGCAGACCCCGTATCGCTCGGTTCCGATCTTCGCGAGTGCCCGCTCGACGTCACGGAGGTTGGAACGGAGGGCGGCGGTGACCGAGAGCATGCGCGACCGTTCCTCGGTGTTGTGCGAGCGGTCGGCGAACCCGGCGTCGTCGACGAACGTCACCTCGTCGGAGTCGGGGTCGGCGCCCTGCGATGCGATCTCGGCCCGCAGATGCATCCGCTGCCCGGTCAACGCTTCGCGCCGCCGGGTCGTCGCGTCATCCACCCTGCGCCTCCCGTCGCGTGCGTCCGCCGGCCGGCGGACGCCGGGCTCGCGGATGCGACGTGTAGTAGACCTCGCGCAGATGCTCCCGGGTGACGAGCGTGTAGATCTGGGTCGTCGCCACGCTCGCGTGCCCGAGGAGCTCCTGCACCACCCGCACATCGGCACCACCTTCGAGCAGGTGCGTCGCGTACGAGTGGCGCAGGGTGTGGAGCGAGACGGCACGGTCGATGCCTGCCGCCCGCGCGGCCGCCCGCAGCATGCGATCGCAGCTCTGGCGGGAGAGACGTCCTCCGCGCTGGTTCAGGAACAGCGCTCCCCGTCCTCGACCCCGCGCGAACGCCGGCCGTGCCCGCACGAGGTAGGTCTCGACCGCATCTCGTCCGTACCGGCCGACCGGGACCTCACGCTCCTTGCCCCCCTTGCCCAGCACGCGGACCGTTCCCGCGTCGAGATCGAGGTCATCGACGTCCAGCCCGGTCAGCTCCGAGACGCGCAGCCCGGATCCGTACAGGAGCTCCAGGATGGCTCGATCGCGTTGGCCGGCCGGCGTGGCCCCGTCGGGGGCGTCCAGCAGCCGCCCGATCTCATCGACGGTGAGTGGGTGCGGGAGCGGTCCTCGGCAGCTTCGGCTGCGACACGCCGCGGGCAGGATCTCGGTCCGTCACGCCTTCACGCACGAGGAACCGATGGAATGATCGGATCGACGACAACGTGCGTGCGACCGAGGTCGCTCGGTACGGACGCTCGTCCGGACCGTGGGTCGACGCGCTGACCGAGGCGACGAACGATCGGACGAGGCCATCATCGATATCGCTCGGGTCGATCGTGCTTCGCGAGCGCAGGAACGCCACGTAGCGCCCGAGATCACGGCGGTACGCGTCGAGCGTGTGGGCGGACAGACCCCGCTCGACCGCCAGGTGGTCGAGGTAGCGCCCGACGCACGTCTCGATGGGGGTCACGGCCGCGCCTCACCGCACGCCGGCCCCATCGATCACAGAGCCCAGTGGGGTGGACTCCATGCCGTGGGCTGCCGCCACGCCGTCGTTCGTGACGAGGCCCGAGTGCACGTTCACGCCGAGCGCCAGGGCGGGGTCGGAACGGATCGCGTCGTCGAGACCCCGGTCCGCGATCTCGGCGAGGTACGGGAGCGTCACGTTCGTGAGCGCGTACGTCGAGGTGCGAGGCACGGCGCCGGGCATGTTCCCGACGCAGTAGTGCACGACATCGTCGACCAGATAGGTCGGATCGGAGTGGGTGGTGACGTGCGACGTCTCGAAACAGCCACCCTGATCGATGGAGATGTCGACGAGCACCGACCCCGGACGCATCGCCGCCACCATGTCGGCGGTGACGAGGTGTGGCGCCTTCGCGCCGGGCACGAGCACCGCGCCGACCACCATGTCGGCACCGAGCACCAGCTCTTCGATGGCGAGGGCGGAGCTCATCACGGTCTCGATGCGGCCGTGCCAGATGCGATCGATCTCGCGCAGGCGATCGACGTTGCGGTCCACCACCGCGACGTCGGCTTCCATGCCTGCCGCGATCTGCGCCGCGTTGGCCCCGGCCATGCCCGCGCCGAGCACCACGACCCTCGCCGGCGCCACCCCCGACGAGCCACCCATCAGCACGCCTCGGCCGCCACGGGGGCGCTCGAGCGCCCCGGCGCCCTCTTGCGGCGCCATGCGCCCGGCGATCTCGGACATCGGCGCGAGCAACGGCAGGCGCCCGTCGGCGGTCTGCACGGTCTCGTAGGCGACCGACGTGACCTCGCGTTCGGCGAGGAACCGCGTGAGTCCCTCGTCGGCCGCGAGATGCAGGTACGTGAAGAGCACCTGCCCCGTTCGGAACCGCTCGTACTCCTCGGGCTGCGGCTCCTTCACCTTCACGATCATCTCGGCAGCGGCGAAGACCGCGTCGGCATCGGGCAGCACCTCGGCGCCGGCGGCCGCGAACGCGTCGTCGGTGATCGCGGATCCAACTCCAGCGGAGGCCTGCACGAACACGCGATGGCCGGTCCGGGTGAGCTCCCGGACCCCCTCCGGGGTGGCAGCTACCCGGAACTCGTTGTCCTTGACTTCCTTCGGGATGCCGACGTCCACGCCCGGGTGCCTCCTCGCCGACCGGCCCAGGCGCCGCGCGTGCGACGCCCACCTGTCCTCGGTCGCAAGCGTACTCAACCCTGCGACGTCGCGCGCTCGACTCGACGACCTACGATGCGGGCAGCGGGGGTCGGCCTGCCGCCATGAGCAGTGCGATCGCGGTCTTCGCGTCGCGGACCCGGCCCGACCTGGCTGCGGCGACCATGCGCTCCAGCGGCTCGAGCACGAGCTCGATCCCTGGCTCCACGGGCCCCGTCGGCTCGGCCTCGGTCCGTGCCCAGAACAGGTGCACGTACTCGTCGCTCGAACCGACCGTCGGGTAGATCCCGCCGAGGAACTCGATGGCCGTGTGCCGGTAGCCCGTTTCCTCGAACAGCTCCCGTGCGGCGGCGGTGAGCGCATCCTCACCCTCGACGTCGAGGATGCCGGCCGGCGTCTCCGTGACGACCTGGCGGACCGCCGGGCGGAACTGACGCACCAGCACCACCCGGTCGTCGGGGGTCACCGCCAGCACGGCCGCGGCGTCGTAGCGCCGCACGATCTCCCAGGCGCCGAGGCTCGCCCAGTCCTCGAGATCGACGCGCACGAACGACCCTCGATAGACCGTCCGCTCCGACAGCGGCTCGCGCACCGAGCGCTACCCGGTGGCCGTCAGCGCGCGTCGGGCCTGTGCTCGCCGGTACTCTTGCGCGGCGCCGACCAGATCGCGGAAGAGCGGGTGCGGCCTGGTCGGCCGTGACCGGAGCTCGGGGTGGAACTGCGCCGCGACGAAGAAGGGATGGTCGGGCAGCTCGACGATCTCGGTGAGCCGCCCGTCGTGGGAGGTTCCCGAGAGCACGAGTCCGTGCGCCTCGAGCTGCGCGTGGTAGGCGGGGTTGACCTCCCATCGGTGGCGGTGCCGCTCGTAGACGACGGGTGTGCCGTAGGCCTGGGCGGCTCGGGTTCCCGGAACGATATGGCAGGGCTGGGCACCGAGTCGCATCGATCCCCCGAGGTCCGTCACGTCCTTCTGCTCGGGAAGCAGGTCGATGACGGCATGCGACGTCGCGGGGTCGAACTCGCTGGAGTTGGCGCCGTCGAGACCCAGGACGTTGCGAGCGAACTCGACGACGGCGCACTGGAGACCGAGGCAGATGCCGAGGAACGGCACCCCGCGCTCTCGCGCGTACCGCACCGCCGCGATCTTGCCCTCGACGCCCCTGATGCCGAACCCACCGGGGATCAGCACGCCGTGCACGTCGCTGAGCGCCTGCTCGGTTGCCTGACCCCCGAGATCGTCGGATGCCACCCACCTGATCTGGACCTCGGAGCCGTGATGGAACCCCCCGTGGTAGAGGGCTTCCATGACCGAGAGGTAGGCGTCGCGCAGGGTGACGTACTTGCCCACGACGGCGATCGTGACCGGCTCGGTCGCGGCGTGGATTCGCTCGATGAGCGCTTCCCACTCGGAGAGATCGGGCTCAGCGTCGATGCGGAGGTGGCGCGCGAGCTCGGTGTCGAGGCCCTCCCGGTGCAGCACCATCGGCACCTCGTAGATCGACGAGGCGTCGGGGGCGCTGATGACGCCGCTGATCGGCACGTCGCAGAGCAGCGAGATCTTCTCCTTCAGGTTGCGCCCGATCGGCCGATCGGAACGGCACACGATCGCGTCCGGCTGGATGCCGAGCGAGCGGAGCTCCTTCACGGAGTGCTGGGTGGGTTTGGTCTTGAGCTCGCCGCTCGGGCCGATGAAGGGCATCAGCGAGACGTGGACGAACGCGCAGCGGTCTCGCCCGATCTCGTTGCGCAGCTGCCGGATCGCCTCGAGGAACGGCAACGACTCGATGTCGCCGACCGTGCCGCCGATCTCAACCAGCACCAGGTCGGCGTCCTCGGCGTCGGCGAGCGCCAGGATGCGTTCCTTGATCTCGTCGGTGATGTGCGGGATCACCTGCACGGTCTTGCCGAGGTAGTCGCCCCGTCGCTCCTTGGCGATCACCGCCGAGTAGATGGCCCCGGTCGTGTGGTTCGCACCACGGTGCAGGTCGATGTCGATGAACCGCTCGTAGTGCCCGAGATCGAGGTCGGTCTCGGCGCCGTCGTCGAGCACGAACACCTCACCGTGCTCGAACGGGTTCATGGTGCCCGGATCGACGTTGATGTAGGGGTCGAGCTTCTGGACCGCGACCTTGACGCCCCGGGAGGAGAAGAGCCGGCCGAGGGAGGCGGAGGTGATGCCCTTGCCGAGACCGGAGGCGACACCGCCCGTGACGAAGATGTACTTCGACTGCTCCCTGACCACGGAACCCGACTCTAGCAGAGGTCACCCGACTTTCATGCCAGCCGCCTGCGCGAGCAGTTCTTCGGCATGGGAGACGGCCGAGGCGCTCTCGTCGAGCCCCGCCAGCATGCGCGAGAGCTCGGCCACGCGCCGCTCGTCGTCGAGCACCTCGGCGGCCGCCGTGCCGCCGTGCTTGGTCACCCGCACGTGGCGGTCGGCGAAGCATGCGATCTGGGGAAGGTGCGTGACCACGAGCACCTGCCGGTTGCGCGCGAGACGGGCGAGCCGGCGACCGACCGCCAGCCCGGCCCGGCCCCCGATGCCGGCGTCGACCTCGTCGAAGACGAGGGTCGGCACGTCGTCGATGTCGGCCAGCACGCTGCGGCACGCGAGCATCGTGCGCGACAGCTCCCCACCCGAGGCGGTCTTCGACAGGGGCGTCGGAGACACCTCGGGCCCCGAGGCGAAGCGCAGCTCGACCCGCTCCGCCCCCTGGGGGCCGGGCGAGGCCAGGGGCTCGAGGGCAGCCTCGACCCTCGCTCCCGGCATGCCGAGCTCGTCGAGCTCGGCGGCGATGGCGTCGCCGAGCCTGCCCGCCGCGCGGCGTCGACCGGCACTGACCACGGTCGCACGTTCCGCCATCCGGGCCTCGAGCTCGCCGGCGGTGTCGTTGAGCTCGTGGAGGCGGTCGTCGGCGCCGGCGAGCTCGACGAGCCTCGCCGACGCCTGGTGCATGAATCCCAGCACCTCGGTATCGGTCTCGCCATACTTGCGCTGCAGACCCTTCAGCAGGCCCAGCCGCTCCCGGACGATCTGCAGGCGCTCGGGATCGGCTGCGAGCGATTCGCGGTACGCGCGGAGATCGCGCGCGAGCTCCGATACCTCTGCTGCGAGCGCGGCGCTTCGCGCGGCGAGCTCGCTCGCCATCGGGTCGAGCGACCCGGCCGATTCCAGTACCCGAGTCCCCCGTGCCATCTCGGCGTTGGCTCCGCCGTCGTCGCCGTCGAGAGCCGTCTCGGCGGCCGCACCGAGCTCGAGCAGCCGCTCGACGTGACCGAGCCGGGCCTCCTCGGCGGCGAGCCGTTCGGATTCCCCTGCCTCGGGCATCACGGTCTCGATCTCGCGCACCTGATAGGCGATGAGGTCGAGCTCACGCTCGCGATCTCGCGACGCCGCTCGGAGCCGCTCGAGATCGGCATGGACATGGCTGAGCTCGTCGTAGGCCTCGCGATATGCCGCCACCGCGACCAGGTGGGCCTCTCCCGCAGACCGATCGAGGAACGCGGTCTGGTACGACGGTTCGAGCAGGCGCTGCGTCTGATGCTGACCGTGCACCTCGACGAGCGAGCCGGCGAGCGAGCCGAGCACCGACGACGTGGCCAGTTGCCCCCCGACCCGAGCGGAACCCCGGCCCTCGACGGGGATCGTCCTCGCGAGCAGGAGCTCGCCGTCGTCGGCCCAGCCGTCCGATGGGCTCCGGCGGGTCGGCTCCGACCTCGAAGAGCGCCTGCACCCTTGCGGCGCTCGCGCCGTCGCGCACCAGTATCGCGCTCGCGCGGGCTCCGAGCGCAAGCGCGAGACCCACCGTGATCATCGTCTTGCCCGCACCCGTCTCGCCCGTGAGGACGTTCAGTCCCGGGTGCAGCGTCAGATCGAGGTCGTCGATGACCCCGAGGCCCGAGATGTGCAGCTCACGCAACACGCGCGGATGTTAGCCGTCGTCGCCGACATCGGAGCGCTCCGTCGTCGGGCGCTCACCCACCTCGCCGGGAAGTCCGAACTTTCCTCGGACGAGCGAGAGGAACCCCGGGGCGTCGTCGCGTCGAACGAGCCGGGCAGGACGGGCGGAGGCCCTGATCCGCACGATCGATCCGACCGGAAGCTCGATGCTGCGCCGCCCGTCGGCCGAGAGCACCCCGCTCTCCTCGCCCATGACCTCCAGTTGCACGTGGCTCGTCGCCCCCAGCACGAACGATCGATCGAACACCATGTGGGCGGCGATCGGCGTGAGCACGAGCGAGGCCACTCCCGGGGTCACGATCGGTCCTCGGGCCGAGAAGGAGTACGCCGTGGAGCCGGTGGGCGATGCCACGATGACACCGTCGGCCGAGAACGTGGTGACGTAGTCCCCGTCGACGTGCACCGCCAGGCGCACCAATCGATGGCGCACCTGCTTCTCGACCATGACCTCGTTCAGGCCCCACTGCGGGGCGAACGATGCTCCCGGAGACCGGCTCGGCCGTCAGCGCGAGCCGTTCCTCGACCCGTGCCCTGCCCTCGAGCACCGCCCGCACGAGGGGCAGCGCATCGCCCGGCTCCACTTCGGTCAGGAAGCCCATCCGGCCGACCTTCACACCGAGCACCGGGCAGCCGGCATGCGAGGCAGCGTATGCCGCCCGCAGGAACGTGCCGTCGCCACCGACGCTCACGACCAGGTCGAGATCGTTCCGCAGCTCCGGCGCGTCGCCGTCGTCGGCCAGGATCGTGGTCGTCGACTCCCTCGCGCGAGAGCGAGTCGACGAGGGCGCGAGCCGCTTCGACCGCAGCCGGCCGGCCCGGATGCATGACCACGCCGACCCGGCTCATCCCGGCGCCGCCAGGTTCCGCCCCTCGGCGATCGCGGCATCGACGTCGACATCGAGGGCATCGGCCCCTCGCCGCGCCCACAGCAGGAACTCCACGTTGCCCGCCCGGCCCCGCACCGGTGAGGCCATGAGCCCATGGGGGGCGAGACCGGCATCAGCGGAAGCCCGGATCACCGCATCGATCACCGATGCCCACACACCGGGGTCCCGAACGACCCCGCCGCGGGCGACCTGGGCACGATCGGCCTCGAACTGCGGCTTCACGAGGAGCACGGCGTCCGACTCCTCGGCAGCCAAGCCCGACAGGGGCGCGAGCACCGACCGCAGGGAGATGAACGAGAGATCTGCGACGACGAGATCGGGGCGGTACGGGAGGGAGGAGACGGTGAGCTCTCGGACGTTGGTCCGATCGAAGATCGTGACCCGTGGATCGCGTCGCAGCCGCCACGCCAGCTGGCCGTACCCCACGTCGACGGCGACCACGTGCTGCGCGCCCCCGTGCAGCAGGCGATCGGTGAATCCTCCGGTCGACGCGCCGGCGTCGAGGCACGATCGACCCGAGGCGTCGAGCCCGAACCGTTCCATCGCGGCGTCGAGCTTGTCGCCACCCCGCGAGACGAAGCGCCCTGGAGGGGTTGCCATCTCGACGGGCACATCGTCGGAGACCAGCGTCTCGACCTTGCTCGCCGGCGCACCGGCGATGCGCACGAGACCGGACAGCACCGCCGAGCGAGCCTCCGCCCGCGACGGCGACAGCCCTCGGCGGACGAGCTCCGCGTCGAGTCGGCGCCGGGTCACGGTGCCGGGGTCCGGCTCACCCTGAGGACGACGCCGACCCGCGTGGCGCTCGGGCGGCCGACCGCGAGCCGGCCGAGGCCTTGGTCGTGGACCGCCTCTTCGATGTGGCCGACGTCCTCGCGGTCGCCGGCTTCGACGTGCGCGCCGCCTGGGAGCCCTTCGTCTTCGAGCGGGGGGAAGACGATCGTGCCGATGCTTTGCTGCTCGCTCGCTCCAGGTCTCGGACCCGCTTCTTCAGGGCGTTGAGCTCGGCCTGCGTCGCAACGCCGCCCACCGACGTCAGCTGGTCGGAGATCTCCCGCCGCACGAACGCGGAGAGGCGCTCGCGGCTCGCCTGCGACCACTCGAGCAGGTCGGCCGCGGTCTTCGCCACCTGCTCCTTCGCGGCGCCCGGTTCCAGAGCATCCTTGGCGATCTGCTGGGCCCTGGTCGGCGTGAGGGTTCCGATGGCGGCTTCCAGCGTCTTCCTGAGGTCGTCGAGGATCATGGAAGGGTCCTTTCGGCATCGATGGATGTCGTGCCAGCATACCCTCGGGTCGCGTGCCGCCCGTCTCGCGGACCGGTCGTCACGGCCCCTCGAAGAGCGCGCCAAGATCGTCGGCCACATAGGTCGGGTGCGCGCTCGAGGCCTCGGCGTCCTCGCGGCCGGCGATGCCGGTCAACACGAGCATCGAGTCCCACCCGAGGCCGGCGGCCCCCGCGATGTCGGTGTCGAGGCGGTCGCCGACGAGCAGCGGCCGGCCCCCGCCCGCCCGCTCGAGGGCGGCCAGGAGCAGGGGCGGGTGCGGCTTGCCGACGACCTCCCCGCGCAGCTCCGTCGTCGTCTCGATCGCGGCGAGCAGCGCGCCTGCCCCCGGCCACCTGGTCCCGTCGGCCGCCGGGTACGAGCCGTCGGGATTCGTCGCGATCAGCGCGGCGCCCCGTTGCACCAGCACCGATGCCGTGCGGAGCTTCGCGTAATCCGCTGTTCGGTCCCAGCCGACCACCACCGCGTCCGCGATGTCGGGCTCACCGTCGAGCACCTGGACCCCGGCGACGGTCAGAGCGTCGATCAGTCCTGCTTCCCCTACGACGAAGGCACGGGCGATCCCGCGCTCGGCGAGCAGCGTGGCCGTGGTGAGGGCCGAGGTCTCGACCTCGTCGGCATCTGCGTGCACCCCGACCGACCGCAGATGCTCGGCCACGGCGCCGGGCGTGCGTCCGGAGTTGTTGGTGACGAACGCGATGCCCTTGCCGAGGGCGCGAAGCCGCGTGAGCGACTCCGCGGCCCGAGGGACCGGTTCGGTGCCCCGGTACAGCACCCCGTCGAGGTCGAACAGGAAGGCGTCGTAGCGGTCGACGATCATGGATGAGGGCGCTCGGAGGGCACGGTCCGGACCGCGGTCCTGCTGTGCACGGTGCTGCTATACAAGGTGCGTGCCTCGCCTTTTCCCGTTCGACGGCCTCGTCTACGACCCTGCGGTCTCGGGTCCGCTCGAGAGCGTGACCGCGCCTCCGTACGACGTTATCAGCGACCGCGGGCGGCTGGACTACATGCGATCGAGCCCGTTCAGCGTCGTCCACCTCGACCTCGCCCACGGGCCGGACGATCCAGCGCACATCGAGGATCGGTACGCGGGGGCAGCGAGCGTGATCGACGAGTGGATGGCTCAGGGCGTGCTTCGACGGTCGGGTGTGCCGTGCGTCTACGCCTACGAGATGTCGCCGCCGGACGGATCGAGGCCGGGAGAGGCTTCGCCCGGGCAGGGCGGTTCGCCCGATCCGCGGCTCGGGTCCCAGGTGGTCCGAGGCGTCATCTGTGCGATGCAACTCGAGGACTGGGGCGGCTCCGTCGTGCCGCACGAAGCGGTGCGCGAAGGCCCCGTGCACGATCGCCTCGAGCTGCTGCGAGCGATCGGAACGCACCTGTCGCCCGTCTACGGCATGGTCGACTCCGACGACGGTCGCATCGACGCGTTCGTCCGCGCCGTCGCCGCCGACCCGGCTCCCTTCGATCTCGTCGACGAGCAAGGGGTGCGCCACCGCTCGTGGCCGGTCGATGCGGCCGGGGCCGCGGGCCTCGAGTTCGACCGACTGGAGCACGAGCGCCTGCTCATCGCCGACGGTCATCACCGGTACACCACAGCACTGCGCTACCGAAGGGAGCGTCGAGCCATCGATGGACAGGGCCTCTGGGATGGCGTGATGACGCTCGTCGTGGGCTCGTCGCCCGACGGTCCCCCCGTGGCGCCCTTCCATCGGATCCAGATCGCGGGCAAGCCGCCACCGGCCGCCGGGAGACCGGCGGCAGGTCTCGCCGAAGCCCTCGACGCGCTCGCCGATGACGATCGCACGTTCGCTACCATCACGCGCAGCCCCGACGGCGCGGTCGCCTACACGGTGCGCGCCCTCGACGGTCCTCCGCCCACCGTGCGCGCGCTGCATGCCGAAGTGCTCGACCGTATGGATGCGGGCTCCGCCCTTCGATACGTCGCCGAGGCGTCGGATGCCGATGACGCCGTGCGGAGCGGATCCGCGGTGGCGGCCTTCCTGCTGCCGCCTACCACGCCGGGTCGGATCAGGGCCGTGGTCGAGGGAGGCCTGAGGCTTCCGCCGAAGTCCACGTACTTCTGGCCGAAGCCACGCACCGGCATGGTCATGATGCCCCTCGACCCCCGCCCGATGGGGCGGCGCTCGGCATCTGCCCCTCGGCGTCGTGGGACGGACCGGGTCGCGGATGAGCGGGATCGAGCTTCTTGATACCGCTCGCAACGACCTCGGTCAGGCTCCTGGCGCCGGCGCCGCTGCGGTAGAAGCGGCGCACGAGCTGACCGTGAACCAGCAGCCGATCACCTTTGGCGATGCCGTCGAGCACGCCCGCGCCCACCGTTGCATGCCAGGCCGCGATCGGGAGGGGGAGGAGGCGTCTGCCCGCTTCGGGAACGGAAAGTCGGATCTCGGTGACCTCGTCACCCGACGGCATCCGGCGCTGGACCGGTTCCGCGGAGACGGTGCCTGCGAGCACGACGACGTTCACGGTCATCATGGCTCCTCCTCGTGTTGGGTCTGTGCTGGTCGTCGCTCCTTCGAGGGGTTGGGGTCAACGTTCCGAGAGGAAGCACGCTATCAGCGAGCACCGACACGCCCTCATGCGAGACTGCCCGAATGACCAACGAGGAGCGCCGTCCCGTGATCAGCACCGTGGCCGAGGGCGTGCGCATGATCGACACCCGCATGACCGGCGAGCCCGAGCTCAATGCGGTGTTCCTGCTGGAGGGCGAGGAGCCGTGTCTCGTCGAGGCGGGGCCCGGCGCAGATGTCGGCCTGGTGCTCGACGCGCTGCACGACCTCGGCGTGGGTGAGCGCGATCTCGCCCACATCGTGGTCACGCACATCCATCTCGACCACGCCGGAGCGTGCGGGGCGCTGGTTCGTTGGTTCGTCGATGCGACCGTCTGGGTGCACGAGCGCGGGGCTCCGCACCTCGTCGATCCCGCGCGGCTCGTCTCGAGCACCGCTCGCACGTACGGCACCGACCGCATGCGCTCCTTCTTCGGCGAGACCCTTCCCGTCGCTACGGACCGCCTCCGAGCCGTGACCGACGGCGACACCATCCCGATCGGCAGCGCCGAACTCTCGGTGCTGCACACGCCCGGCCACGCTTCCCACCACGTCGCGCTGCACCACACGGGCAGCGGTGCGATGTTCACCGGGGAGAGCATCGGCTCCCACCTGCCGTGGGGCCCCGCCTACCGTCCTGCACTGCCGCCGCCGGAGGTCGAGGTCGAGATGGCCCTCGCGAGCATCGAGCGGATCCGCTCACGCAACCCCTCGGCGCTGTTGACCTCGCACTTCGGTCCGACGCCCGGCGTGACCGAGTCCTGCGACATGGCCGCCGCCCAGATCCGATCGTGGTCCTCCGCCGTCCGCCGCCGGCTCGAGGCAGACCCCGACGTGGATACCCGGTCGCTGGCTGCAGGACTCGCCGACCTCGCCGCCGAGGAGTTCCTGCAGACGAGCGGGAAGCCGATCGACATGGCCCGCTACGATGCCCTCGGCTCGATCGGCATGAACGCTGCCGGGCTCGCGCGCTACTGGCGCAAGCGCTGGGAGCGCGAGCTCTCGGGAGCGAACGGCTAACCAGCTAGCCGAGCTCTGCGAGGCGCTCGGCCGTGTCGAACGCGCTCGCATCGTGGCGCATCACCATGCGGAAGGCCTCGGCGGCCTCGTCACGCCGTCCAGCCTTGGCCAGGATGTCGCCCCGCACGTACCAGAGCCGCAGTGTGTAGGGCTCGGCCACACGCTGATCGGTCTTCGCTCTGCCGAGGAAGGCGAGCGCCTCGGCGAACCGCCGCTGGTCGGCGAGCGCCGATGCGGCAACGATCACGGCTTCGGCCTTGACCTCCGGGGACACCTTGGCCCGCAACGCTTCCTCGGCCAGCGGCACGGCTTCATCCGGCCTGCCCAGCGCTCGTAGACAGTCGGCGATCACATGGTTCTGATCGGCCCGGCCGCTGAATCGGCGGTACGCCTTGAGCTCGGTGAGCGAATCGTGCCACCGGCCCTGTCCGTAGAGCGCAAGCCCGAGGACCTCGCGCACGGCTCCCGATCGAGACGACAAGGCCTTCGCCTTCGACCCCTCGGTGGCAGCGCCCTGCGCGTCTCCCCGCTCGAGCAGGTGCACGGCTCGTGCGAGCCGCGACGCCGCGTCGCGCAGCTGCGTGGGCTTGGTCACCCGTTGCAGCTCCTCCATCACGTCGCGAGGAAGCCCGGACTGCGCGGCCGGCCGCGGACGGTTCCGGCCGGGGCCACCGGGACGCGGAGCGAGTGCCTTCGGCATGGGAGCGGACCCTTCTCCAGTGCGGGTAGCGACGACTGAGGGTAGCGACGCCACGATCGACACGCCACACGGAACGAGCCGCCCGGAGGCGGCTCGTGTCCGAAGATGCTCCGGCGGCGACCTACTCTCCCACCAAGTCTCCCTGGCAGTACCATCGGCGCTGGAGGGCTTCACTTCCGGGTTCGGGATGGGACCGGGTGTTTCCCCTCCGCTGTGGCCACCGAAACGGTGGTTCTCGTGCGATCCGGGTGGATCACGCGAGACGACGTGAGGATGCGTCCCTCGAGCAGAGCTCGGGAACTGCGATAGCGAGCGCGAGCAAGAAATCAAGCCCTCGGCCTATTAGTACCGGTCAGCTCCGCACGTTGCCGTGCTTCCACTTCCGGCCTATCAACCTGGTGGTCTGCCAGGGGCCTTACCCGGTTGACCCGGTGAGAGATCTCATCTCGAGGCCGGCTTCGCACTTAGATGCTTTCAGCGCTTATCCATCCCGAACGTGGCCAACCAGCCGTGCCGCTGGCGCGACAACTGGCACACCAGAGGTTCGTCCACCCCGGTCCTCTCGTACTAGGGGTAGCTCCTCTCAGATCTCTTACGCCCACAGCGGATAGGGACCGAACTGTCTCACGACGTTCTAAACCCAGCTCGCGTGCCTCTTTAACGGGCGAACAGCCCGACCCTTGGGACCTGCTCCAGCCCCAGGATGAGACGAGCCGACATCGAGGTGCCAAACCCTGCCGTCGATATGGACTCTTGGGCAGGATCAGCCTGTTATCCCCGGGGTACCTTTTAGCCGTTTAGCGACGACCCTTCCACACGGAGTCGTCGGATCACTAGGCCCAGCTTTCGCTCCTGCTCGACCCGTCGGTCTCACAGTCAAGCTCCCTTGTGCCCTTGCACTCGACGTCTGATTGCCAACCAGACTGAGGGAACCTTTGGGCGCCTCCGTTACCTTTTGGGAGGCAACCGCCCCAGTTAAACTGCCCACCAGACGCTGTCCCCGACCCGGATCACGGGCCTGGGTTAGAGGCTCAACGAGTGAAGGGTGGTATTTCAAGGATGGCTCCACGCGACCCGAAAGCCACGCTTCACAGCCTCCCACCTATCCTACGCAACACATGCCAAACCCCAACATCAAGCTGCAGTAAAGGTCCCGGGGTCTTTCCGTCCTGCTGCGGGTAACGAGCATCTTTACTCGTATTGCAATTTCGCCGAGTCCCTGGTTGAGACAGTGCCCAAGTCGTTACGCCATTCGTGCAGGTCGGAACTTACCCGACAAGGAATTTCGCTACCTTAGGACCGTTATAGTTACGGCCGCCGTTTACTGGCGCTTAGGTTCGGAGCGTCGATCCCGAAGGATCTAACCCCTCCCCTTGACGTTCCAGCACCGGGCAGGCGTCAGTCCGTATACGTCGTCTTGCGACTTTGCACGGACCTGTGTTTTTAGTAAACAGTCGCTTGGGCCTGGTTTGTGCCACCCCTTCGGACTCACGGCGCGAAGCCGCTCACCCTAGCGGGGTCATCCTTATCCCGAAGTTACGGATGGAATTTGCCGAGTTCCTTAACCAGGGTTCTCTCGATCGCCTTCGTATCCTCTACGTGCCCACCTGTGTCGGTTTGGGGTACGGGCACCTCATCAGCTCGCTAGAGGATTTTCTCGGCAGCATGGGATCACTCGCTTCACCTAGAACGGTTCGGCATCGTGCCTCAGGGTACGTGACCTCCCGGATTTGCCTGGGAGATCCCCCTACACACTTGCCCCAGGACAACCAACGCCTGGGTCGAGCTACCCTCCTGCGTCCCCCCTTCGCTGGCCTAGTACCGAGTGGGTCGGTAGCCCCCGAAGGGGTTCCCTTAGCGACTCGGATTCGGCCTGGGCGCGGATGAGGTGGTACTGGAATATCAACCAGTCGTCCATCGCCTACGTCTCTCGACCTCGGCTTAGGTCCCGACTAACCCTGGGCGGATGAACCTTCCCCAGGAACCCTTGGGCATTCGGCGGACGGGCTCCTCCCCCGTCTTTCGCTACTCATGCCGGCATTCTCACTTCCCACGCATCCACGGCTGGGTTACCCCGCCGCTTCACTCGCATGGGAACGCTCCCCTACCGATCCTTCGGCCTGGACCCGGGCGGCCTCCCGCCAGGGCCGAGCCATCATGAAGGATCCCGCAGCTTCGGCTCCATGCTTGAGCCCCGTTACATCGTCGGCGCAGGAACACTTGACCAGTGAGCTATTACGCACTCTTTCAAGGGTGGCTGCTTCTAAGCCAACCTCCTGGTTGTCTGTGCACTCCCACATCCTTACCCACTGAGCATGGAATTAGGGGCCTTAGCTGGCGATCTGGGTTGTTTCCCTCTCGGACACGGAGCTTAGCCCCCGCGCCCTCACTCCCGGGCTCTGGTGTTGCGGCATTCGGAGTTTGACTGAGTTCGGTAAGCTTGTAGGCCCCCTAGCCCAATCAGTGCTCTACCTCCGCAACAGAACGCCCGAGGCTGCCCCTAAAGGCATTTCGGGGAGAACCAGCTATCACCGAGTTTGATTGGCCTTTCACCCCTACCCACAGGTCATCCCCCAGGTTTTCAACCCTGGTGGGTTCGGTCCTCCACGAGGTCTTACCCTCGCTTCAACCTGCCCATGGGTAGATCACTCGGCTTCGGGTCTAGGGCATGCGACTCTTCGCCTTGTTCGGACTCGCTTTCGCTTCGGCTTCCCGAGAACGGTTAACCTCGCCGCATACCGCTAACTCGCCGGCTCATTCTTCAAAAGGCACGCCGTCACTCAGCACTGGTTGCCCAGTCGCCGAGCTCCGACTGCTTGTAGGCTCACGGTTTCAGGTACTATTTCACTCCCCTCCCGGGGTGCTTTTCACCTTTCCCTCACGGTACTGGTTCACTATCGGTCGCCAGGGAGTGCTTAGCCTTAGGGGGTGGTCCCCCCAGATTCACACCGGATTTCCGGGGTCCGGTGCTACTCGGGATCGCCGCGAGGAGGCAGGTCACGTTTCGTCTACAGGGTTGTTACCTTCTGTGACGGCCCTTTCCATAGCCTTCGACTACGTGCCTGCTTTGTCACTCCTTGGACCCTCCGATGCAGGTCCGTGCGGATCCCACGACCCCGACCAGGCAACGACATCGGTCTATGACACCTGATCGGTTTAGGCTCTTCCCCGTTCGCTCGCCGCTACTAGGGGAGTCGCGTTTGCTTTCCATTCCTCGCCCTACTGAGATGTTTCACTTCGGGCGGTTCCCTCCGCATGCCCTATGTGTTCAGGCATGGGTGACTGGGCATGACCCCAGCCGGGTTTCCCCATTCGGACATCTGCGGATCAAAGCTCTCTCGGCAGCTCCCCGCAGCTTTTCGCAGCCAGACGCGTCCTTCATCGGCTCCTGGCGCCAAGGCATCCACCGTAAGCCCTTCATAACTTGACTTCATAGATGCTCGCGCTCGCTATCGAGTTCTCAAGGTGCTCGAGGGCTCGCACCCTCAAAGCTGAACAGTGTGCCCGCCGTCGACCCACACATCCTCGTGATCGCGTTCCACTCCTGCTGCGTGATTCCGCAACAGGCGTACTAGCAGATGAAGGATGCCGACATCGCCGGCGGGAGCCAGTGCATCGACCTGGAGTCTTCCGGATCGCAGCCAACGGGACGGTCTCCCGCTGACACCGGTATGCCAAAGGCTCCTTAGAAAGGAGGTGATCCAGCCGCAGCTTCCGCTACGGCTACCTTGTTACGACTTCACCCCAATCGCGAGCCCCACCTTCGACGGCTCCCTCCACAAGGGTTAGGCCACCGGCTTCGGGTGTTGCCCACTTTCGTGGTGTGACGGGCGGTGTGTACAAGCCCCGGGAACGTATTCACCGCAGCAGTGCTGATCTGCGATTACTAGCGACTCCGGCTTCACGAGGTCGGGTTGCAGACCTCGATCCGAACTGAGCGCGACTTTTTGGGATTCGCTCCCCCTTACGGGATCGCAGCCCTCTGTATCGCGCATTGTAGCATGCGTGCAGCCCTGGGTATAAGGGGCATGCTGACTTGACGTCATCCCCACCTTCCTCCGGTTTGGCACCGGCAGTCTCCCTAGAGTTCCCGGCATGATCCGCTGGCAACTAAGGACAGGGGTTGCGCTCGTTGCGCCACTTAAGGCAACACCTCACGGCACGAGCTGACGACAGCCATGCACCACCTGTGCAGGCTCCGAAGAGCGCCCGCTTTCACGGGTTTCACCCTGCATGTCAAACCCAGGTAAGGTTCTTCGCGTCGCATCGAATTAAGCCGCATGCTCCGCCGCTTGTGCGGGGCCCCGTCAATTCCTTTGAGTTTTAGCCTTGCGGCCGTACTCCCCAGGCGGGGTGCTTAATGCGTTAGCTTCGGCACGGACGGGGTCGATATCCGCCCACACCTAGCACCCAACGTTTACGGCTAGGACTACCAGGGTATCTAATCCTGTTCGCTCCCCTAGCTTTCGCGCCTCAGCGTCAGGTAAGGCCCAGAGATCCGCCTTCGCCACCGGTGTTCCTCCTGATATCTGCGCATTTCACCGCTACACCAGGAATTCCGATCTCCCCTACCTACCTCTAGTCGGGCAGTATCGGATGCAGTCCCGAGGTTGAGCCTCGGGATTTCACATCCGACTTGCCAAACCGCCTACGCGCGCTTTACGCCCAATGAATCCGGACAACGCTCGCTCCCTACGTCTTACCGCGGCTGCTGGCACGTAGTTAGCCGGAGCTTCTTCTGCAGGTACCGTCACTTTCGCTTCTTCCCTGCCGAAAGGGGTTTACAACCCGAAGGCATTCGTCCCCCACGCGGCGTCGCTGCATCAGGCTTCCGCCCATTGTGCAAGATTCCCCACTGCTGCCTCCCGTAGGAGTCTGGACCGTATCTCAGTTCCAGTGTGGCTGGTCGTCCTCTCAGACCAGCTACCCGTCGTCGCCTTGGTAGGCCGTTACCCCACCAACAAGCTGATAGGCCGCGGGCCCATCCCAGACCGTCGGAGCTTTCCCGATCGAGTCATGCGGTTCGATCGGAGTATCCGGTATTAGCCCCGGTTTCCCGGAGTTATCCCAGAGTCTGGGGCAGGTTGCCCACGTGTTACGCACCCGTTCGCCACTGATCCCCGGGCCGAAGCCCGGTTCACCGTTCGACTTGCATGTGTTAAGCACGCCGCCAGCGTTCGTCCTGAGCCAGGATCAAACTCTCCGTAGAGATAGTGACATCCCTCGCCCGAAGGCTGAGGGGTTGGCTATCTGGTGTTGGAGCTCGGCCGACCATGAGCAGGCACTGCTCGAGGCCGGCCTTCGTGATCTGGCCCCGTCCGGTCGGAACCGGACGGATCCAGTACAACCATCAGGAAGCTCTCCCGGAACGGCGAACCGCTCCCGTCGAGCCCTGACGGGTAAAGGCACTGGCTTCTCATCACACTGTTCAGTTCTCAAGGTGCGAGATCGGCGGGCATGCAACCCGAGCGTGGCACTGCCACGCGCAGGAGCTTCGGCGCCGACCGCACATGGTAACAGCCGGGCAGGCACCGTCAACCCGACGGCGGCGTCAGTCGCACGAACCGCCGCCTGCCGAACGAGAGCACCGTCCCGTGCAAGGCCTTTGCCTCGAACTCGGCATCGGGGTCGTTGAGCGTCTCGCCATCGAGCCGAACGCCGCCCGAGCGCACGGCACGCCTCGCCTCGCCGTTGGTGGCGCTGAAGCCCACCTCGATCAGCAGCCGAGGCAGCCAGATCAGGCCACTCGGAGCGGCCCAGGAGGGCTGAACGGCCACCTCAGGCATGTCGGCCGGGGCGTCGTGCTGCTTGTGCACGAGATCGAACGCGGCCTCGGCTCGGCCGCCCGCCCCTGCACCGTGGTAGAGGTCCACGATCGATCGGGCCATGCGACGCTTCTGTTCGTTCGGGTGCAGCGTCGCGGCCGCGAGTCCGCGCTCGATCTCGTCGACATCGTCGGCTCCGAGGGGGGTGCACAGCCGCAGGTATCGAACGATGAGCCCGTCGGGGATCGACATGAGCTTGCCGAACTGGTCCTCGGGCGGCTCGGTCACGCCGACCCAGTTGTCCAGCGACTTCGACATCTTGCGGACCCCGTCGAGGCCTTCGAGCAGTGGCATCGTGAGCACGACCTGTGGAGGGCGGCCGTAGGCTTTCTGCACCTCTCTGCCCATGAGCAGGTTGAAGGTCTGATCCGTGCCGCCGAGCTCGACGTCCGCCTCGATCGCGACGGAGTCGTATCCCTGGAACAGGGGATAGAGGAACTCGACGACGCTGATCGGCTTGGCCGCGCGGTACCGGTCGCGGAAGTCCTCGCGCTCGAGCATCTGGGCGACGGTGGCGACCGACGCCAGGCGCAGGAGTTCACCCATGTCCATCGAGGCACTCCACTCCGCGTTCCGGCGGATCTCCGCTCGCTCCACGTCGATGACGGCCCCGGCTTGCTCCAGGTAGGTGGCGGCGTTCGCGGCAACCTCGTCCTCGGTCAGCATGGGTCGCGTCTCGGACCGGCCCGACGGGTCCCCGATGCGGGCGGTGAAGTCACCGATGATGAGGATCGCCACATGTCCCGCGTCCTGGAACTGCCGCAGCTTTCGGAGCACGACCGTGTGCCCCAGGGTGAGGTCGGGGCGACTAGGGTCGACCCCCAGCTTGACGCGGAGAGGACGTCCGAGCGCGAGCTTGGCCTCAAGGCCCCCCTGAGGCACGAGGTCGGCGGCGCCGCTGCGCAGTGAGAGCGGGTCGGCGCCGTGGTCGCGAGCCATCGCGCGCGGATGCTACCAGTGGACACGAGGCTCGGTTCCACCGGTGGACCGCGATCGCGGCATACACTCACCCGGCGATGCACCGCCGTCGGCGCTTCCCCTCGCTCGGCTCGATGCTGCTCGTCGCCGCGATCGCGGCCACGAGCTGTGACCTTGCACGTCTCGAGACCTACGATCCCCTGCCGCTCGCGCAGACGTCGTTCCTCCATGCTGCCGACGGATCGTTGATCACCGAGCTCCACGCCGCCGAGAACAGGGTGGTACTCACCGAGGGGCAGATGTCGCGATACCTTCGCGACGCGGCTGTGGCGATCGAGGACAGCCGCTTCTACGTGCATCACGGCGTCGACCTGCGGGCGATCGCGCGCGCGGCTGCGATGAACGCGCGCGAGGGAAGGGTCGTCGAGGGCGGATCGACGATCACCCAGCAGCTCGTGAAGAACCTCTACGTGGGCGACGCGGAGACCTTCGGGCGCAAGATCGACGAGGCATCGCTCGCCTGGCAGCTCGAGAACAGGCTCTCGAAGGAGCGGATCCTCACCCGGTACCTGAACACGGTGTACCTGGGTCAGGGCGCCTATGGCGCGCAGTCAGGAGCTCAGACGTACTTCTCCACCGATGCCTCGGATCTCACCCTCGCGCAGTCGGCTCTGTTGGCGAGCCTGATCGCGGCGCCCAACCACTTCGACCCCTTCGTGCATCCCGAGAGCGCCTACGGCCGGCGCAACGTCGTGCTGCGCGCCATGCGTGCCCAGCGCATGATCGGAGCGCGCGCCTACCGCGCGGCCCTGGCCGACCCGATCGTGCTCAAGCGGGGGGAGCAGACCGGGCGCTATCCCTTCCCGTACTTCGTCGACTACTTCAAGGACTGGTTCCTGGCCAACCGGGCGTTCGGGCAGACGCGGCAGGATCGGTACAAGCTGTTGTTCACCGGCGGGCTGCAGATCACGACCACGCTCGATCCTTCGCTGCAGAGCTACGCAGAGGACGCCGTGGGCAGCCTGCTTTCGTCGCCGACGGATCCCGACGCGGCGATGACCGTGATCGATCCCCGCACCGGCTTCGTTCGAGCGATGGTGGGCGGCGACGACATCGACTACTGGCGAGACGCCGACGGTGGACGGGTGAACCTCGCGACGGGCAAGGGAGGGCTGGGCCGCCAGACGGGGTCCGCGTTCAAGCCGTATGCGCTCGTCACGGCGCTCGAGCAGGGTGTGAGCCCATCGACGATCTTCGCTGCGCCCGCCTCGATCGATCTGCCGATGGAAGACGGCGAGCTCTGGCACGTGACCAACGCGGAAGGAAGTGGATACGGCTCGATGACGCTCGCGAGCGCGACCGTGAACTCGGTGAACACCGTGTACGCGCAGCTGATCGAGCAACTCGGCGCCGCCGACGTCGTCGAGACCGCCGAGCGCATGGGCATGCGCTGCTGCCCGAGGGTGAGCGAGCCGAGCACCCCCCTGTCGCCCTACCTGTCCGCCGTGCTCGGGACCAACGAGTCCAACACGCTCGAGATGGCGAGCGCCTACGGCACGTTCGCCACGGGAGGCGCCCAGGTCGACCCCCTGCCGGTGGTGAGCGTCGTGGATCCGCAGGGTCACACGCTCTGGCAGGCCGAGCCCGTGCTCACGCAGGTCGTCGACCCGAAGGTGGCTGCGGTCGCGAACGGCATCTTGCAGGATGTCGTCAGCTACGGCACCGGGCGCTCCGCGATCCTCGGACGTCCGCAGATCGGCAAGACGGGCACCGCCGAGACGTTGACCAACGCCTGGTTCGTCGGTGCGATCCCGCAGCTCACCGCTGCGGTCTGGGTCGGTTTCCACGAGGGACAGATCCCGATGGAGCCTCCTCGTACCCGCATCTCGGTCTTCGGTGGCACCTGGCCGGCGCAGATCTGGCGGTTGTTCATGCAGCGCGCGGCTCGCGATCTGCCCGTTCGCGACTTCCCGAGCCCCGATGTCGGCTACGTGTCGGTCTCGGTGGACGTCACCCAGTCGACGCCGTGCCTGCCCAATGCCTACACCCTGCCGCAGAACATCGACGCGCTGCAGTTCATCCAAGGCACGGAGCCGACCGAGACGTGCTCCACCCCGAGCGACGTGCAGTCGGTTGCCGTGCCATCGGTGATCGGGCTCGACGAGGCGTCGGCGGTCGTCGCGCTCGAAGATGCGGGCTTCTACGTAGAGGTCCGCGCCGAGCCCTCGACGCAGCCGCCGGGTGTCGTCATCTACCAGTCCCCCTCGGCCGGCACGGCGGAGACGCAGACGAGCACCGTCACCGTCACCGTGTCGAAGACCGGCGGACTGGCGTCGGACGGTGCCGTGCCCGCCGTGCCGGTGGTCCCGGGCGCCCGCGGCTGACGAACGGATCTCCCGCAACGAAGGAGCGCCATCGCAGGTCGAGGCCGACGCTGACACCGACCCGGGGTGAGGTCCCCACCGAGCCGGGGTCGGTGGGTGTGCCCCCCTCGAGCCAGATCTCATCACCCAGCATCAGGTCGGCTCCGTCGAGCGCGAGCGTCACCGAGAGCGCTTGCGCGAGCTTCCCGGGACCCGAGCAGAGATCGAGCGGGCGCTCGCGTCTGCGTGCCTCGGCCATCGCCGCGAGCCCCTCGATCGGCTCGACCGACCGCAGCAGCACGGCGCTGCCCTCACCGTCTCGACGCGTCACCACGTTGAGCATGTGGTGGTTGCCGTAGGTGAAGTACACGTAGAGACGCCCCGGGGGGCCGAACATGACGGCGTTGCGCCGTGTCATGCCACGGAATCCGTGACTCGCCGGGTCCCCCGGCTCGTAGGCCTCGGTCTCCACGATCCTGCCCGAGAGGCGTGAGCCGTCGGGCAGCCGGCGCACGAGCATCCGTCCGAGCAGGTCGGGGGCGACGTCGACCGCGGAACGCTCGAAGAACGACCTCGGCAGACGGCGGCGGCTCAGGTGCGACCCTTGCGCAGGAAGCGTTGGAGCTTGGTGATCGGCCACGCATTGATGACATCGTCCTTCGTGAGCCACCCCCGTTGAGCGGTCGCGACGCCGAACCGCATCATGTCGAGGTGCCCGACGGCATGCGAATCGGTATCGATCGCGAACTTCACCCCGTGGCGGCGCGCCCACAGCACGTGCTCGTCACGCAGATCGAGCCGGTCGGGGTAGGCGTTGATCTCGAGCGCCGTGCCGGTACGCGCCGCCGCCTCGAAGACGGCCTCGAGGTCGAGGTCGACCGGGTCGCGCGCGCCGATCTTGCGGGTGGTGAGGTGTCCGATGATGTTCACGTTCGGGTGTTCGATCGCCCTGATCACGCGCCGTGTCATGGCGCTCTTCGACTGGCCGAAGTGGGAATGCACCGACGCCACCGTGAGGTCGAAGCCCTCCAGGAACGGCTCGTCCCAGTCGACGCCGCCGTCGGGGTCGATGTTGAGCTCGGTGCCGTGCAGCAGCCGCATCGTTGGGAAGCGGTCCTGCAGGTCCCGCAGCTGCGCCCGCTGAGCCAGCATCTTCTCGTCGGTCATGCGCTGCATGAACAGGTTCGGGGCGTGATCGGTGACCGCGTAGTAGATGTAGCGTCGAGCGGCGGCCGCCTCGAGCATGCGCTCGAGCGGCGCCAGCCCGTCGGTGAGATCGGTGTGGGTGTGCAGGTCCCCCCGGACCTGCCTGAGGGCGATCACGTCGGGGAGCGTTCCCGCCAAGGCGGACTCGATCTCACCCCGGTCCTCCCGGAGCGTGGGCTCGATGAACGGAAGACCGAGCCGCTCGTACACCTCTGCCTCGGTCTCGGCCGCGAGGAGCTTCCCCGTCTTGGCCCGGAAGAGCCCGTACTCGTTGAGCTTGAGCCCCGCGCGCACGGCCATCTCCCTGATGCGGATGTTGTGCGCCTTGGAGCCGGTGAAATAGATCATCGCGGCCCCCCACGCGGCGCGGTCGATGACCCGCAGGTCGATCTGGAGTCCGCGGCCGGTCACGATCGACGACTTGGTCTCACCCTTGGCGATGACCCGATCGACCGGATGCCAGGCGACGAAGGCATCCATCACCGCCTCCGGGCGGTCGCTCGCGACCAACAGATCGACGTCACCGACCGTCTCCGCCATGCGGCGGAGCGATCCCGCGTAGGCCACGCGACGAACGCCGGGCACCGCTGCCAGATGGTCGAGCAGTTCGTGGGCGGCCTCGAGCGCCACGTTCACCAGAACCCTGCCCGTGTGCGAACGGAGCCGCCGGACCCCGTCGATGACGTTGCGCTCCGTGGTCCGCGAGAAGCCCTTCAGCCCTGCCAACTCACCGCGCTCCGCCGCTCCCAGCAGCTCGTCGACACCACCGATGCCGAGCTCCTGATGGACCGCCATGGCCTTCTTGGGGCCGAAGCCAGCGATCGCCGTCATCTCGCGAACGCCGGCCGGCACCTGGGCTCTGAGGGCATCGAGCTCGGCGAAGCTGCCTGTCTGCAGGTACTCCGACACCTTCGCGGCGATCGACTTCCCGACGCCGGGGATCCCGCGCACGCCGCGCTCGTCGAGGGAGGCGAGATCGTCCGGATATCCCCCCACCGCCCGCGCGGCCTTCTCGTAGGCCCTCGGCTTGTACGGGTCGCCGCTCACGATCGAGAGCAGATCGGCATACTCCTGGAGGGCGCGTTCGACCTGATCGTTGGACCTCGGCACCGCAGCCTCAGGCGGCGCCGAGCAGGCGCAACAACAACGCCTTCTGCGTGTGCAGGCGGTTCTCGGCCTGGTCCCACACGGCAGCCCGTGGTCCGTCGATCACCTCGGCGGCGATCTCCTGACCGCGGTGAGCGGGCAGGCAGTGCAGCACGACCACATCGTCGGCCGCGCGATCCACCATCGCTTGGGTCACCTGGAACGAGGTGAAGACCAGCATGCGTTCATCGGCCTCCGCCTCCTGCCCCATGCTCGCCCAGACATCGGTGTAGAGCGCGTCGGCACCGACCACCGCATCGCCCGGGTCGTTCGTGACCTCGACCCCCCCGCCGGTCTCCAGGGCGATCTCCGTCGCCCGCTTGACGACCTGCGGGATCGGCTCGAAGCCGGGCGGAGCGGCGACCCGCACCTGCATGCCGGCCTTCGCTCCGGCGAGCAGCAGGGAATGGGCGACGTTGTTCCCGTCACCGAGGTAGGTGAGCGTGCGTCCGGCGAGCGTACCGAGCCGTTCGCGCAGCGTGAGCAGATCGGCCAGCGCCTGACATGGGTGCTCGAAGTCGGAGAGCGCGTTGACGACGGGCACGTCCGCAGCGGCTGCGAGCACCTCGAGGCGTTCCTGCTCGAAGGTGCGGAGCACGATCGCATCGACGTAGCGCGAGAGCACCCGGCCGGTGTCTTCGATCGTCTCGCCCCGACCCAGCTGAAGCTCCGTCGAGGACAGCACGATCGACGTCGCCCCGAGCTGAGAGACCCCGACCTCGAACGAGACGCGGGTCCTGGTGCTGGGCTTCTCGAAGATCAAGGCGACCGACCGTCCGGCGAGGGTGCCCGCGAACGCGTCGGGACGCTCCTTCACGTCGGCGGCGAGATCGAGCAGCTCACCGAGCTCCTTCACGCCCAGGTCGTCGACCGAGAGGTACGCCCCGTCCACGGCGCGGAGTCTATCGGCAACCCCGGCGAGCGCACCAATCGAGCGCTCACCACGCGTCGGGGTTCCCGATCCGCTGCTCGCAGCCATGCGGAGCGTCAGCCGGCTCTGAGCCGGGCGTCGAGCTCACGCTCCAGACGCTCCACGATCGCCTCGACGACCGTGTCGCTCTCCTCCCGGGTCAGCGTGCGATCGCCTGCGCGGATGTCCACCGCGAACGCCAGGCTCTTCGTACCGGGCGCGAGCGGGGCTCCGCGGAAGACGTCGAACAGCACACAGCTCCCGAGCATGTCTCCGGCGGCGTCCTCGATCGCGGCCTGCACGAGGGCGGCGGCGACGTCGTCGGCGACGACGAACGCGAGATCGCGCCGGACCGGAGGGAAGCGCGGCACGTCGCGCACCGCGTGCGTGGGCGTGGTCGCCGACATCAGGGCGTCGAGCTCCAGCTCACCGACCGCGACACGGCCCTCGATCTCGACCGACCGTGCGACCCGCGGGTGCACCTCACCGACGACGCCGACCGACATCTCACCGGCCAGCACCTCGGCGGATCGACCTGGATGGAACGGATCGCCGACGGGCCCTCCCAGCGTCCACGACGCGATGCCGAGCTCGGCCATCGTCGCCGCGAGCACACCGGTGGCGTCGAAGGCGTCGAAGGCGCGAGGATCGCCATGCCACCCTTCCTCGGCCTGACCCGCGAGTGCGAAGGCGAGGTGCTGCCGCTCCACCACGGCATCGGCGTCGAGACGGAACACGGTGCCGGCCTCGAAGATCGCGACGGTGCGCACCCCGTGGGCAAGGTTGCGAGCGACCGCGTGCGCGAGCCCGGGAAGCAGCCGGGTGCGCAGGTGACCCTCGTCGGCCTGGAGGGGATTCGTGACCGGCACGGGCTCGACGCCGGGACTCCAGTCCAGGTCCCCGCGCGAGGCGAACGTGAGCAGCCGCGCTTCGCGGAGTCCAGACCGAACCATCGCGTCGATCGCCCGTCCACGGAACCGATAGGCGGGTGGCGCTCCCCCGGCCTGCCCCGTCGCCGGCACGTGCGATCCGACCCGGTCGTACCCGAGGAGGCGCGCGACCTCCTCGATGAGGTCGACCTCGCGCTCGATGTCGACGCGGTACCCGGGCACCTCGACCTCGAGCGCGGGCTCGCTCGCGGACCCGCCGTTGAAGGGCGATGCACCATGCGGAGCCGGTCGAAGACCTCGTGCGCATCGGCCGCCGCGACCTCGTAAGCCAGCAGTGAGGAGGCCCGCGCCGGGCGCATGGAGATCCATCGGCGTGGCGGGGTGTCGCCGTCGGCGACGATGCCTCGGGCGATCGAGCCGCCGGCCCATGCCGCCATGAGCTGCGCACCTCGAGCCGCTCCGGCTTCGAGGGCCTCGGGGTCGCTGCCCCGCTCGAACCTGTGAGACGCCTCGGTGTGCAGTCCCAAGCGGCGGGCGGTCGACAGGATGCCCGACCGGGTGAACGACGCTGATTCGAGCAGCACGTCGACGGTGTCGTCGGCGACCTCGGAGGTCGCCCCTCCCATGATGCCCGCGATCGCCACGGGACGCTCGACGTCGCAGATGAGCAGATCGCCCGAGGTCATGGCTCGATCGACCCCGTCGAGCGTGCGCACGGACTCGCCTCCGGCGGCCCGGCGCACCACGATGCCCGGGCCCTCGAGGCGTCGCAGATCGAACGCGTGCAGCGGCTGGCCGAGCTCGAGCATCGCGTAGTTCGTGGCGTCGACGATCGGAGACACGGGCCGCATGCCGCTCGCCGTCAGCCGGGCCTGGGCCCTGACGGGGGTCGCGCCACCGCTGAGCCCCGTGACGACGCGCGCGACGTAGCGGGGGCACCCGTCGATCGCATCGACACGCACCGTCGCCGCCGACCCCGCGGTGTCGTCGGTCTCGTCGAGCTCGAGCACCGGCTGCGAGAGCGGCGTGCCCGTCAGCACCGAGACCTCGCGGGCCACCCCCAGCACGCTCAACAGGTCGGGCCGGTTCGGCTCCACCTCGATGTCGAGCACCTCGTCGTCGAGACCGAGCGCGGCCACGACATCGTCGCCCGCGGAGGCCGGCTCGCCGTTGAGCACGAGGATGCCCTCGTGCAGATCGGCGATGGCCAGCTCTCGCGCCGAGCAGAGCATGCCGTTGGAGACGACGCCTCCGAGGTCGCGGGCGGCGAGCGGCTCGGGGAGCGCGGGCACGCGTGATCCCGGACGTGCCCACGGCACCATGTCGGCTTCCTGGAAGTTGCGAACACCCGCGCAGACGACGTGCTGCCCGGCCCCGTCATCGACCGTGACGACCGTCAGCTTCTGGGAGTTCGGATGGTCTTCGATCTTCACGACCCTCGCGACGACGACACCCTGCACACCGCTCCACGGTCGCTCGACGTGCTCGACCTTCACCCCCTGCAACGTGAGGCGCTCCGCGAGCTCGCTCGCCGAGTGCTCGGTCGGGCACAGCTCACGGAGCCACGACCAGACGATCTTCACGCGACCCCCTGGAACTGCTCGAGGAATCGGACGTCGCCGTCGACGAGCATGCGGATGTCGGGGATCTCGTATCGGAGGATCGCGACCCGTTCGATGCCGAGTCCGAACGCGAAACCCGTATACCGCTCGGGGTCGTACCCGCAGTTCTCGAGCACGGCCGGGTGCACCATGCCCGCGCCCAGCAGCTCGATCCATCCGGTTCCGCACACACGGCACCCCGCACCGTCACAGCGGAAGCACGACACACCGACCTCACACCCGGGTTCCACGAACGGGAAGTAGGCCGGACCGAGCCGGATGCGGCGACGTTCGCCGAACATGGCCTTGGCGAAGATCTCCAACGTGCCCTTGAGGTCGGCGAACGTGATGCCCTCGTCGACGGCCAGCCCCTCGATCTGATGGAAGACCGGCAGGTGCGTCGGATCCGACGTCTCCCGGCGGTACACGCGCCCGGGCGCCACCACGAAGGCAGGCGGCGGCTGGGCCTGCATCGTCCGGATCTGGACGGCCGACGTCTCGGTGCGCAGCAGCAACTCGGGATGACCCGGCACGCTCACGTACAGGGAGTCCTTCATCGTTCTCGCCGGATGGTCGGGCGCGATGTTCAGGGCCTGGAAGTTGTGCCAGTCGTCTTCCACCTCGGGCCCCTCGGCCACCCGGAAACCGAGGCTCGTGAACACCCCGACCGCCTCTCGCTCGACGATCGTGAGCGGGTGGAGAGATCCGATCGCGGGCGTGCGCCCGGGGAGGGTCATGTCGAGGCGATCGGCTTCGAGCAGGGCGTCCTCGGCCTCGCGCTCGAGGGCTTCCCGCCGGTCGCCGAGCCCGGCCTGCAGCGCCGCGCGCGCGTCGTTGGCGGCTCGGCCGACGCGCTTGCGGTCCTCGGGCGTGAGCGAACCGAGCGTCTTCTGGATGAGGCCGAAGCGCGACTTCCGGCCCATGATCTCGGTCTGAGCGGCCTCGAGCTCGTCGAGGGTCGAAGCCGCTCGGAACATCGCCAGGCCGCGGTCGCGCTCCTCGTCGAGGGAGCCGAGCATCTCGTCGGGGTCCATCAGGGGCCCGAGTCTACCGGCCGCGCCCGGCCGACCCGCGAGCGCCGGACGTCATGCGTGCCGGGTGTTCGGACCCGCCGGCAGCTCCAGATGGAAGGTGAGCGATCCCGCGGCGATCGTGCCCCAGCATCGACCACCTTGTGCCTGGGCGACACCGCGAGCGACGAACAGACCGATCTTGCTGCCGGCGCCCTCCCCGGGCTTGCGCGGCGTGAACAGTGCCTCCACGTCATGGGGCGCGAGATCGCTCGCCGTTCGCGACGCTCGCAGCGTGAAGATGCCGTTGCCCACGCCTGCTGCGATCGTGATCGACCCACCGCTCCCCCACCAGACCAGGGACTCGCAGAAGGCCAGCAGGGTCGTCTTGAGTCGCACCGGGTCGGTGAACACGGTCAGGTCGCCACCCATCCATGTCAGAGGTGGGTGATCGGGGTCGCGCTCCTGCGACCGGATGAGGCCGGCAACCAAGGCACCCACGTCCACCTGCTCCCGGTAGACCTCGAGGGTGCCGGCGATCACCCGGGCCGCGTCGACGAGCTGGCGGAGCACCGTGTCCATGCGATCGGCGTCGTGCACGATGCCTTGGAGCATCAGGGCCCGTTGCTCCTCGGTCATGGCGTCCCACCGTCGCTCCAGCGCGTACCCGAAGCCCTTCATCGCCGTGAGCGGGGACCGGATGTCGTGGGCCGCGGCCCCGATGATGTTCTCCAGGGTGTCCGGGGCCTGCGAGCGACGACGCTTCCACTCGAACAGACACACCGCGGCGGCGGCGGCGAGGTTGAGCGACTCGGCCCGCTCGGATTGCGGGACCCGCACGCGCGCATCGGCGGCGGCCAGCACCTCGCTCGGTAGTCCGTCGCGCCTCGTTGCCGAACACGAAGACCACGGGTCCCGAGAGATCGGTGCGGTAGAGGTCGGCCTCGCCCTCACCCGCCATCGCGAGCACGCGCGCCCCGGCAGCCCGCGCGCGTTCGATCACCTCCAGGGTCTGGGCGCCTCGCACGACCGGCAGGTGGAAGATGGAGCCCGCTGAGGCCCGGACCACCTTGGGGTTGTAGATGTCGACGGAGGTGTCCGAGAACACGACGGCCTCGACGCCGGCCGCGTCGGCCGAGCGCAGCACGGTGCCCGCGTTGCCCGGATCGCGGACCTGGTGCAGGAGGGCGAGGCATGCCTCCGGTTGAGCGGCCTGCCCGAACGCTATCTCGAGTACATCGACGAGCGCCACGTCGAGGAAGGCGGCGACACCGACGAGCGCCTGCGGGGTGACGGTCGACGTGAGATGGCGCACCACGTCGGCGGTCACATGGAAGGTCTCGACGCCGGACCGTCGTGCGCGCACCGCGAGCGGTTCCGGGTCGGCGTCGGTGAACAGCACCTCGAGCCGGCCGGCCTGCAGGGCCTCCTGCACCACCTGAGCACCTTCGAGCAGGAAGCGCCGATCGTGCTCGCGGAAGGCGCGCTTGCGGAGCCTCGCCGCGCTCGCGACCCTGGGATTGCGGGGAGACGTGAGCACGGATCCCCCCGCGGCGACGCGGACTCAGGCCGCTGCGGAGGCCGCCTTCGCCTGCTCGACGAGCGCCGCGAACGCCGCGGGATCGTTGACCGCGAGGTCGGCGAGGATCTTGCGGTCGAGTTCGATGCCGGCGACCTTCAGTCCGTTCATGAACCGTGAGTAGGACATGCCGTGCGGTCGAACGGCGGCGTTGATGCGAGCGATCCAGAGACGCCGGAACTGGGCCTTGCGGTCCCGGCGGTCGCGGTAGGCGTACATGCCGGAGTGCATGACCTGCTCTTTGGCGGCGCGGTACCGCTTGCGCCGCGTACCCGTGTAGCCCTTGGCCTGCTCCAGCACGGCGCGGCGCTTCTTGTGGGCGTGAACGGCTCGCTTCACTCGTGCCATGATTCAGACCTTTCCGAGCAGTCGTCTGATCTTCGCCTTCTCGGCGGTGACCTCCGACATCCCCTCGACCCGGCGACGCCGGCCGCCGCTCTTCTTCGTGAGCATGTGGTTGCCGGTCGCCTTGCGGTGGAGCACCTTGCCCTTGCGCGTGACGCGGAACCGTTTCCTGGTCGCGCTGTGGCTCTTCATCTTCGGCATGACGTCTATCCTTCGGTCTCTGCCACCGGTGCGGCGTCGGGCACATCGGGTGGTGCCGGCTCGACGGTCGCCGATCGAGCCGCCTCCGCTTCGGCCTTCGCGGCCGCCCGCGCCTGCGCCTCCTGGTAGGTCTTGTTCGGCGAGATCACCATGATCATGTTGCGCCCTTCCTGCTTGGGCATCGACTCAACGACGATCGCTTCGCCGAGGTCGCCCACGAGCCGGTCGAGGATCTTTCGGCCCAGCTGCGTGTGCGCCATCTCACGCCCGCGGAACATGATCGTCACCTTGACCTTGTTGCCGCCCTTGAGGAATCGCTCGACGTGCCCCTTCTTGGTGGCGTAGTCGTGCGGGTCGATCTTCGGGCGGAACTTGATCTCCTTGAGGCCGCTACGGGACTGCTTTCGACGGGCTTCCTTCTGGCGGAGATCGCGCTCGTACTTGAACTTGCCGTAGTCCATGATGCGGCATACCGGCGGTGCTGCCTGCGGCGCCACCTCGACGAGGTCGAGATCGAGCTCCTGGGCCCGGCGCAGCGCCTCACGGGTGTCGATCACCCCGATCTGCTCGCCATCGGCCCCCACCAGACGGACCTGGGGAGAGCGGATCCGGTCGTTGATTCGCGGATCGGTGGAGACCCCGCATCACCTCCTACAGACGAACATGCACCGGGAAGGCCCGGTGCAAGACGAACACACGTGCGTGCACTTCTGGGCGACGAGTATAGGGCCCTGGCGCGGACCATGTCGACGACGCGCTCACCAGTCGGGCTCGAGCGGACGTCCGTACGCGTCCTCGAGCCGCTGCGTGTCGTCCTCGGTCGTGTAGCCGTACGCGATCTCCAGGATCCTGCCCCGCGCGGCGCCGTCACACCTGATGCGATGGGTCTCCTCGGCGGGGATCATGAACTCCTCGCCCGGCTGGGCCGCCACGACCCGATTGCCGATCTCGATCGTGAGCCCGGGGTCGAGCACCACCCACATCTCGTCGCGCATGCGGTGGTAGTGCACGCTCGTCTCCTGCTCCGGCTCGACGGTGATGACCCGCACCGACGAGGGCTGATTCAGCGAGTACGTGGCCACCTTGCCCCAGGGCTTGTCGACCAGCATGTACGGCACCTCCATCGAGGCCGCGCGGTCGGCCGCGGTATCGCGGCCGGGCAGAGGCGCATCATCTCGCAGATGGACCGTCGCCGGGAAGCTGGTCGACGAGCGACGCGGTTTCGAGCGCAGCCTCCGCCGCCTCCCATCCCTTGTTGCCGTGCTCGCCGCCCGCTCGCGATTCCGCCTGGGCGAGGTTGTCGGTGGCGAGCACCTCGAAGATCACGGGCACGCCGGTCTCGAGGGCGACCCGGGCGATCCCGCGGGCGGCCTCGCCTGCCACGAGCTCGAAGTGTGCGGTGTCGCCACGGATCACCGCACCGAGGCAGATCACCGCGTCGTAGCGCCCCGAACGCGCCATCCGCGCCGCCACGACGGGGATCTCGAACGCCCCGGGCACCCAGGCGAGGTCGACGTCGTCGTCGGTCATCCATGCTTCGAGAGCGCCGCGTTCGCTCCCTCGACCAGCTTCCCGGTGACGATCGAGTTGAACCGCGCCGCCACGATGGCCACCCGCCGGTTCGACCCGTCGAGCCGGCCGGTGAACGTGGTCACGCGCGGGCCTCGGCGCCCTCGGACTCCGCCTGCGCCACGTCGAGCAGGTGGCCCATCTTCTCCTGCTTGGTGCGCAGGTAGCCGATGTTCTCCTCCGTGGGATCGGTCATCAGTGGGAGCCGATCGTCGATGGCGAGCCCGTACCCCTCGAGGCCGGCGCGCTTGTCGGGGTTGTTCGTCAGCAGGCGCATCGTGGTGACCCCGAGGTCGACGAGGATCTGCGCACCGATCCCGTACTCGCGCTGGTCGGCCCCGAACCCGAGCTCGAGGTTCGCCTCGACCGTATCGCGGCCCTGATCCTGCAGCTCGTAGGCGCGGAGCTTGTGCGTGAGCCCGATCGCGCGGCCTTCGTGTCCACGTACGTAGAGCACGATGCCGCGACCTTCCTGCCCGATCATCTCCATGGCCCGCTCGAGCTGTTCCCCGCAGTCGCATCGCCTCGATCCGAACACGTCTCCGGTGAGGCATTCGGAGTGCACGCGGGTCAGCACGCCGCGGCCGTCGCCGATCTCACCCTTGACGAGCGCGACGTGCGTTCGACCGTCGACGAGGCTCTCGTAGGCGTAGGACCGGAACTCGCCGAACGGGGTCGGGATCGTCGCTTCGGCGACCCGCTCGACCAGCACCTCGCGATGGCGCCGATACTCGATCAGATCGGCGATGGAGATGATCTTCAGCCCGTGCGCTCGCCCGAAGCGCACGAGATCGGGCAGCCTCGACATCGTGCCGTCGTCGTTGACCTTCTCGCAGAGCACACCCGCCGGGTACAGGCCCGCGAGGCGCGCGAGATCCACGGACGCCTCGGTGTGCCCGGCGCGCTTGAGCACCCCGCCCTCGCGGTAGCGCAGCGGGAAGATGTGACCCGGGCGGGAGAGATCCTCCGGGCCGGTGGCGGGATCGACGATGGCACGGATGGTCGCCGCGCGATCGGCAGCCGAGATGCCCGGTGCTCACGCCTCGTCTCGCGTCGATCGAGACCGTGAACGCCGTTCGCCGAAGGTCGGTGTTCGCCGCCACCATCAACGGGATGTCGAGCTCGTCCAAGCGATCGCCGAGCACCGGCATGCAGATGACACCGCTCGAATGGCGAACGATGAACGCGATCGACTCGGGGGTGGCCTTCTCAGCCGCCATGATCAGATCGCCCTCGTTCTCACGGTCGGCGTCATCGACCACGATCACGATGCGGCCCTGCCGGATGTCCTCCACCGCCTCCTCGATGGTGGCGAAGACCTCCTGCGGAACCTCGTCGACGTCGGTCACATGCTCATCCATCACGGTCGTCTCTCCTTCGAGCGCTCGAGCGCTCGTTCGATGTATCTCGCGATCATGTCGACCTCGAGGTTCACGGGATCGCCAGGAGCGGACGCTCCCAGCGTGGTCGCGGCGAGCGTGTGAGGGATCAGGGCTATCGTCACACCGTCGTCGTGGAGCTCGGCGACCGTCAGGCTCACGCCGTCGACCGTGATCGAGCCCTTCTCGACCACGTAGCGCAGCAACGCGGCCGGCACGGCGAGACGGATCCTCACGCCGCCGTCGTCGTCGGGCTGGGCCGCTGCGATCTCACCGACACCGTCGACGTGGCCCTGCACGACGTGCCCACCGAGGCGCGCCGCGAGGGTGAGAGGCCGTTCGAGGTTGACCGGCGCGCCGGTCGCGAGCCGGCGCAGGCTCGTTCGGGCGGCGGTCTCCGACGGACAGATCGAATGCGAGCGAGTCCTCGGAGCGCTCGACCACGGTCAGGCAGACGCCGTTGACCGCGACCGACGCACCGACGGTGCTGTCGTCGGTCACGACGCCGCACGACGACGACCAGGCGCGTGGCAGTCGAGGCTGCGCACGGCACCGAGCTCCTCAACGATGCCCGTGAACATCGGCCACCACCTTCAGGTCCGGATCGAGGGTCTCCACCGTGAACGGCCCCAGACGAAGCGCGTCACCGATCGGGCGCGAACCCCGATCCCGCCAGCGCGGTCGGAGCCGTCGACGCCGCCGACGAGCAGGGGCGCGAGGTAGCAGACGATGCGATCGATGAGCCCCTCGCGCACCGCGCTCCAGGCGAGGGTCGGCCCGCCCTCGAACACCAGGCCCTGCACGTCGCGCTTGCCGAGCTCCTCGGCGAGCGACGTCGAGCAGACACGGCCGTCGGCGTCGCGATCGAGGAGCGCCACCTGCGCTCCGGTAGCGGTCCACTCCTCGATGCGGGCGCCCGGCGCGCGATCGGTGGTCGCGACGAGCGTGGCGGCAGCGTCGTCGAACAGATGGAGCGTGGCAGGCACACTGCCCGAGGAGTCGACGACGACCCGAAGCGGCGGGCGCGCCGATGCCGGCATCAGGACCCGCGGACGGTGAGCTGCGGGTCGTCGGCGATCGCCGTGGACGAGCCCACGACGATCGCGTCGGACCACGCGCGAAGCCGGTGCACATCGGCACGGGCGGCCTCGCCGGTGATCCACCGGGAGGAACCGTCACGGGCCGCCGTCTTCCCGTCGAGGCTCGATGCCATCTTGAGCACGACGAACGGGCGCCCGGTCCGCGCGTGACGCTCGAACGCCACGTTGAGCTCGATCGCCTCGTGCTCGAGCACCCCGGTCTCGACCTCGATACCGGCGCGCCGCAACCGCTCGATCCCGCGGCCATCGACCATCGGATTGGGATCGCGCGTCGCGACCACGACACGAGCGATCGCCGCCTGGATCAGGGCGCTGGGTGCACGGCGGGGTGCTCGCCTGGTGGTCACACGGCTCGAGGGTGCACACGAGGGTCGACCCACGAGCCGCATCACCGGCCTGCCGGAGGGCATGGATCTCGGCGTGGGGCTCGCCCTTCGGACCGCGGTACCAGCCCTCGCCCAGGACCTCGTCGATCGCGGAGCACCACGGCCCCGACCATGGGGTTGGGCGACACCGCACCCCACCCTCGACGCGCGAGATCGAGCGCGCCTGCGCATGTGCGTCTCGTCGGTCCCCGCCACCACGTGCCTCCTCCGACCGAGGCGGGTGGGCACGGCAGGCGCACGGCAGGCAGGACGCGCTCACGGCACGGCCGAGCCGTGTGCCCGTCTCCTCCCATCCCGACTGTCACGGTCGGTTCCGGAATCTCACCGGATCGACCCACGGCCGGCTGCCGTGGGCTCGCGGACTCTCACCGCCGGTGGGGAATCACGCCCCGCCCCGGAAACGAGCTATCGCACCGAGTATACGGATGTCGGGCGAGAGGGAGAAGTGCGCGACCGCACCGGGCTCACATCGTGCGCTGGTCGATCGCGTACGAAGAGCCCGCCTCCCGCTTGGCGAACTGCTTCATCTCCGTCGCGACGGAGACGGCTTCGCCGTAGTGGGCGAACGGCCGGCGGGCGCTCGACGCGATCCCGACGGAGATGCGCACCAACGGGATGTCCTGCAGCACGCCTTTCCGATCCTCGATGCGCACGAAGCCGCGCTCGAGGTCCTCGGGCTCGTAGAACTCCGAGCGCGCGGCGTCGAAGGCGTCGCAGATCGCCTTGGCGGTGGCTTCGGCCACCTCGGGGCTCACCACCACCACGAAGTCGTCGCCGCCGACGTGACCCACGAACCCGTGCGCACCGTCGTGACCGACCACGGCATCCTGGATGATGCGCGCCGTCGCCTGGATCAGACGGTCCCCGCGCACGAAGCCCTTCTGATCGTTGTACGCCTTGAAGTTGTCGAGATCGCAGTACAGCACCGCGAACGCGCGTTCCTCGCGGACCTGTCGCTCGACCTCGTCCTGGATGCGGATGTTGCCGGGCAGGCCGGTGAGCGGGGAGAGGTTCCGCATCTCCTTGGCTCGCCGGAGCGTGCCCTTGACGCGAGCGAGCAGCTCGATCGGATCGAACGGCTTGATGATGTAGTCGTCGGCACCCGACTGCAGACCGGTCACCTTGTCGGCCGAGAGCGCCTTGGCCGTGAGCATGATGATGCTGGTGTTCGCCGTCTGCGGGTTCTTGCGCAGCCGCTGGGCCACCTCGAACCCGTCGAGGCGAGGCATCATCACGTCGAGCAGCACCAGATCGGGCCGCATGGCGCCGGCACGATCCAGAGCGGCCTCGCCGTCGGTCGCGACGGCCACGTCGTAGCCTGCCGAGCGCAGGTTGACCTCGACGAACCTCGCGATGTCGGGATCGTCGTCGACGACGAGGATCGACTCGGCCATCTAGGCGTCCTCTCCGACCGCGATGGCCTTCAGCGCCCGTGCACGCTCGGTCGGATCGTCGGCCCCGGAAGACGCCGCTCGCGCTGATCAGCACGCTCGCCCCCGCCTCGACGGCTCGCTTGGCGTTGTCGACCTTGACGCCGCCGTCGATCTCGACGTCCACCGGCAGCCCGTGGCGATCCACCTCGGCGCGGACCGATTCGATGCGCGGGTAGACACCCTTGTCGAGCGTCTGCCCGCTCCACCCGGGCTCGATGCTCATGAGCATGACATCGTCGACCCGATCGAGGTACGGGAAGACCGCGTCGACCGGGGTCTGCATGTTCAGGGTCACGCCGACGCCGAGCCCGGCACCACGGGCCTCATCGATCGTCGTCAGTGGGTCGGAGACCGCCTCATGATGGAACGAGACGACGTCGAGCCCAGCATCGGCGAGCTCGTCGAAGTACCGGGCGGGTGCGTCGACCATGAGGTGTCCGTGCATGGTGAGATCGGTGTATGGCCGAAGTGAAGCGACCACCACCGTGCCCAGTGCGATGGGTGGTACGAAATGCCCGTCCATGATGTCGATGTGGATGATGTCGGCATGGCCATGCACGAGCTTGACCTGATCGGCCAGGTTCGCGAGGTCTGCTGACAGGATCGACGCGGCAAGCTTGCCCACCGGCCCATCGTACCGGCCGCCTCAGCCGGTTCTCGCGAAGGCCGCGACGAACATGCCGTCGCTGCCATGACGGTGCGGCCACAGGCGGATGCGATCGGCCGGGCCGTCGGGACCGGCGATGCTCGCAGGCTGCAGGTCGGGGGCGTGGCGCACGATCGCATCGGCCACCGCATCGGTCTCAGCGCGCGGGAAGGTACAGACCGAGTAGATGAGGCGCCCGCCCGGCGCGAGCATCGGCGCCACCGCCGACACGATGGCGACCTGGGTGCGAGCGAGCCTGCTCAGTGTTTCCTGCTTGGTGCGCCAGAGCAGCTCCGGACGCCGCCGAGCCGAGCCGAGCCCGGAGCATGGAGCATCGACGAGGATCCGGTCGAAGGAAGCCTGGAGGGCCGGGGCGGTGGCGTCCTGGGCGAGCACGAGCGCGGGCACCCCCAGCCGGCGGGTCGTGCGCACGATCATCCCGGCCCGACCGGGGTGCAGGTCGGCCGCCACGACGAGGCCCCCGGGTCCGACCCGTGATGCCGCGTAGACGGCCTTGCCGCCGGGCGCCGCGCACGCGTCCAGCACGCGATCTCCCGGTTGCGGGTCGAGCGCTCGAACCACGAACGCCGAGGCCTCGTCCTGCACCGCGAACCAGCCCCGATCGAAGCCGGGGAGCCGGGAGGGGTCTCCCCCGTCGATCAGGAAGCAGGAAGGATCGAGCGACGAGGGCCGCGGCTCGTGACCGTCGTCGCGGAGCGCCCGCTCGAACGCCTCAGGCGTGATCGCCGACGTGTTCGTGCGCAGGCACAGGCTCGCGCGGCTCGCCAACGCCGCGGCCGCGGGCCCCACCTGTTCGCGCGGGAGCAGGCGCTCGAGCTCGCGCACCGCCCAGGTGGACAGACCCGTGTGCACCGCGAGCCCCGCCGCATCGGCCTGCCCGGGCCACGACGGCGGCTCCGAGGCCAAGCGGCGGAGCACGGCGTTGACGAACCCCCGTTCACGGTCGCGCGCGAGACCGACGGTCTCGCCCACCGCGGCGTGTGGCGGGATGTCGGTGAACAGCACCTGATACGCCCCCATCCGAAGCACGGTGCGAGCGCTGGGTGACATGCGGGCCACCGGACGGCTCGCGACGCCGTCGAGCGCCCAGTCGATGGCGGGCAGACGCCTGATCGTGCCGAACGCGAGATCGGTCGCGAACGCGCGGTCGCGCTCGTCCAAGCGAGAGCGGCCGAGCGCACCCGGGATCACGATCGTCGAGTAGCCACCCTCGTCGGTCACGCGGCGGATCGCCTCGAGCGCCACCGTTCGCGCGGTCTGTTTCACGTGAGCCGATCCCCGCGCTCGAGGCGCGCCCCGCGAGCCCAGTCGGCGCCGGACATGCGAGCCCGCCCGGCCTGGGAGACCTCGAGCAGCGCCACCCGGTCTGAACCGTCGTGCGCGTGCACCGTCGGTGTGCCGTCGGCCGCGACCGCCAGCATGCCCGGCTCGAGACGACCGCCGGGCTCCCCGCCCGGCAGGGCGGGTCGTACCTGAGCCCGGAGGATCTTGAGCGCGGCGCCGCGGAACGTCGTCGTCGCGCCGGGCGCCGGAGCGAACGCCCGCACCCGCCGCACGATGCGGTCGGCCGGCTCGCGCCACTCGATCGCGCGTTCCGCTGCAGCGAGCTTGGCGGCGTAGGTGACGCCGGCTCCAGGTTGCGCGGTCGGAGCGGCGGTCCCCGCTCCCAGCTCGGAGAGGCAGGCGGTCACCATGGGACCACCCAGCTCGGCGAGACGCGCGCCCAGGCTTCCTGCATCGTCGTCGTCGCGGATCGGCTCGGCCCGAGTCGCGAGCACCGGCCCGGTGTCGAGCCCCTCGTCGAGGAGCATCACGCTCACACCGGTCCCGTCGTCGCCCTCGAGGATCGCCCGTTGCACGGGCGCGGCCCCACGCCACCTGGGGAGCAGCGAGAAGTGCAGGTTCACGCTTCCGAGCCTCGGGATCGCCAGGACGTCGGCCGGCAGGATGTGCCCGTACGCGACGATCACGAGCACGTCGGGACGCAAGCGCTCGATCGCCTCACGGCCTGTCGCCTTCCCGCACGCCTTCGACCTCGAGCACGTCGAGGTGCAGACGCACCGCGGCCTCGGCCACGGCGGTCGGCCGGCGCCGCGCGCCGCGGCCGGCAGGGCGGGCCGGGTTGGTGATCACCGAGGCGACCTGCACGTCGGGAGCCTCCGCGAGGTCGTCGAGGGTCGGCACCGACCACGGGTGGTTGCCGAGGAAGACCGCGCGCAGCGCGGTCACCGTGCATCCGGACGTTCCGCACCGCGCGAGGGCGGTTCCTCGAGGCCGAGCTCGATGCGCCGGAGCTGGGCCATGACCGAGCGACGGCCTTCCTCGTCGAGCCGGTCGATGTAGAGCGTGCCGTCGAGGTGATCGGTCTCGTGTTGCAGGATGCGCGCGAGCAGACCCTCGCCGGTGATCTCGAACGGCTCGCCGTCCAGATCCTGTCCGCGACACGTGACGATCGCGAAGCGGGTCGTCTCGTGGTATGGCCCGGGGATGGACAGGCAGCCTTCCTCCTCGACGATCTCGCCCTCGGCGTCGACGAGCACCGGATTCGCCATGAACGACGGGCCGGTCTGCCCGTCGTCGAAGACGAAGATCCTGCGCGAGACCCCCACCTGCGGGCCGGCGAGCCCGACACCCGGCGCGTCGTACATCGTGGCCACCATGTCGTCGCGGAGGGTGCGGAGGCGTCGATCGAAGCTCGACCACAGGTGCGGCGGGCTCACGCAGCACGGGCTCGCCCAGGGTACGGATGCGCATGATCACGGGTCGGGCGCTCCAAGGTCTCGGGTCATGTGGCCGGCGCTACAGGTGCGGTTCCGCCTCGACCCGGGTCACGACGTCGCGACGGGCGAGCTCGCGCGCCGCCCGCCCGAACGCCGGCACGGCACGCGGCTCGAGCGCGAGCAAGCATATCGTCTGTCCCTCGTCCGACGAGACGAGCATCGTGATCGGGTCGAGCGCGCCGAGCTCGTGCTCGAGATCGGCACCGCCGGCGACGCGGAACACCGCGGAGCCCACCGGGAAGCCCGCCTCGGCGCGCCGTCGACGTTCCTCGCGATGGAACCTCGCAGGGTCGCCCTGCACCAGCGACTGCACCGCCGCGTCGTTGGCGTGCAGGGACTGCACGATCGCGCGACCACCCGGGCGAGCCCAGGCGACCACCTCGGTCCAGGTCGTGAAGGCGCGCTCGCGCGCGGTGAGCCCGGGGCGGCGGCCGGCGAGATCGGCATCGAGGATCGCCACGAGATCGAGTCCGCCGGCGCCGAGCTCGTGCACGTCGTCCGGACCTCCGATCAGCACCTCGCCGTCGCCCGGCAGCCTCGGCGGGTCACCGGGTGCCAGCCTCTGCACCCGGGCGTGCGCGACGCGCGACACCCATTCCTGCACCCGCTCCCGCCCGCCGCGCCGCAGGCCGAACTCGCTCGCGCCGCACGCCCGGCATCGCCCTGGTGCCTCGCACACCACGCACCGCACCACGCCCTCGGTCGACCGCAGCGCTCCGCCGCACGAGGCGCATGCCGCGGGATGGCCGCACGCGCGGCACAAGGCGGCGATGCCGTAGCCGGGAAGGGGTGAGAACACGAAAGCGCGCGACGTGGCGCCGAGCGCTCGCACGAGCCTCGGAGCGCGCCCCTCGGGGCCCGGGGCGACGATCTCCACCGGCACCCAGCTGCGCCGCTGCGGCGACACGGTCGGGAGCGAGAGCGCCGCGGTCTCCGACGAGGGCGCGAGCGCGCTCAGCACGACGGTGGCAGGCTCGATCGCGGCGCGCGCCAACGCCACATCGCGCGCGTGGTAGTACGGCGCGCGCTCCTCGCGCAACGCAGCGTGCGACTCCCGCGAGACCACGATGAGACCGAGATCGGGCATCGGCGTGAACACGCTCGGCCGCGTGCCGACGACCACGTCGTATCGGCCCGCCTGCGCGTCGAGCCACATGCGGACGCGGGCGCGCTTGGACCCACCCAGCAGCAGGGCCGCACGGTCGCCGAACGCGGCAGCGACCGCGAGCGCCGTGGCCGGCACCGGAGCCGCCTCGGGCACGACGACGAGCGCCCGGCGCCCCGACGCGACGCACGCGGCGACCGCCTCGACGGTCGCCGCGGCCTCGTGCTCGGGCACGGGCCGCAGGGCCCAGGCACCGCCGCTTCCCTGCCCGATGTCGTGGAGCAGGTCGTTCCCGTTGCGGTGCCGATCGAGCACGGACTCGACGACCGGCGGCGGGCGTACCTCGCGGAAGCCGGCCGCACGCTCCGGACCCTCCTCACCCGCGACCCGTGGAGGCGTCGCCCGAGCGAGCACCGCGGCCAACGGAGCGACGTAGCGCTCGCTCACCCATCGGCAGAGCTCGAGGCCGGCCTCGTCGAACCAACGGACCGGCGAGACGACGGAGCGAACGGCGAGCACCCGCGCCGGCACGTCGTCGGTCGGCCCGAGGATCCACGCGCGCACCGACCGGCCGTGGAACGGAACCTTCACGAGCGACCCGACCCCGGCGCCGAGCTCGTCGTCGAGCTCGTAGGTGAACGGGCGATCGAGACTCAGCAGGGGACGGTCGACGCAGATCGACACCGGACCGCGCAGTGGCTCGGTCGGCGGGCTCGCCATCGTGGCGGGCGGCGGCGCGTACGCCCTAGCCGACAGCGGCGCGGAGATCGTCGGCGCGGTCGGTCCCCTCCCAGGGGAACTCCTTGCGACCGAAATGGCCGTAAGCCGCGGTCTCACGGTAGATCGGGCGAGCCAGGTCGAGATCGCGGATGATGGCCGCCGGCCGGAGATCGAAGACCTCCCAGATCGCCGCTCGCATCCGCTCCGGGTCGGCCTGCTCGGTGCCGAAGGTGTCGAGCATGAGGCTCACCGGATGCGCCGTGCCGATCGCGTAGGCGATCTGCAGGAGCGCCCGCTCGGCGAGCCCGGCCGCGACGACGTTCTTCGCGACGAAGCGCGCCATGTAGGCCCCCGACCGATCGACCTTCGTGGGATCCTTGCCGCTGAAGGCGCCCCCGCCGTGCGGCGCGTAGCCGCCATAGGTGTCGACGATGATCTTCCGACCCGTCAGCCCCGTGTCGGCCTTGGGCCCTCCGATCTCGAATCGCCCGGTGGGGTTGACGAGGACCCGCACCCCGGCGGCGTCGAGCTCGGGGAACTCGCGGAGCACGGGGTCGATCACCTCGGCCTCGATGTCGGGCTTCAGCAGCGTGTCGACGTCGACCTCCTCGCGGTGCTGCGCGCTGATCAGCACGGTGTCGACGCGAACCGGGCGAGCTCCGTCGTACTCGATCGACACCTGGCTCTTGCCGTCGGGCCGCAGGTAGGGAACGACGCCGGCCTTGCGCACGTCGGCGAGACGCTTGGACAGACGATGCGCGAGCGCGATGGGCAGCGGCATGAGCTCGTCGGTCTCGCGACATGCGAAGCCGAACATCATGCCCTGGTCGCCGGCGCCGAGCTGATCGAGCGGATCGCCGGAGTGTTCGGCCCGATGCTCGAGCGCGTCGTCGACCCCGCGAGCGATATCGGGAGACTGCTCCTGGATCGCCGTCATCACGCCGCAGGTCTCTCCGTCGAGGCCGAACCTGGCGTCGGTGTAGCCAACGTCGGTGATCGTGTCGCGCACGATCGAAGGCACGTCGACCCAGCCATCGGCGAGCGTGATCTCGCCGCTGACGAAGACCAGCCCGGTCGTGACGAGCGTCTCGCAGGCGACCCGACTCTGCGGATCCTCGGCCAGGAACGCGTCGAGGATGGAGTCGGAGATCTGGTCGGCGAGCTTGTCGGGGTGACCCTCGGTGACGGATTCCGACGAGAACAACGAGGGCTGGCTCATGATGGGCGGAGTCTAGCCCCCGCGTCCGACGCTCGTCAGGACCCGCTCGGCCGGGGGTCGGAACCCTCGGTTGCGAGCGGGGGCAGGTGTGCAACGATGCGGTCCACCAGCGCCGCCGCGAGGTCGGTCTTGGCCCACTCTCGGATGGCCACGTCGTCGCCCGCGGTGTCGAGGATGGCGGCGTGGTTGCGCTCCGAGCCGAACCCCGTGCCCGGTTTCCCCACCTCGTTGGCGATCAGCAGGTCGACCCCTTTGCGTTCGAGCTTGGCGCGTCCGGCAGCCTCGATGTCGGTGGTCTCGGCGGCGAACCCGACCAGCACCTGACCCGGTCGCCGGGTCTCACCGAGCTCGCGCAGGATGTCGGGGGTCGGCTCCAGCACGAGATCGGGCGCACCCTCGTGCTTCTTGAGCTTGCTCGTCGCGGCTCGCTTCGGACGGAAATCGGCCACCGCCGCCGCCATCACGATCACGTCGGCGTGCGCGGCCTCGGCGAGCACCGCCGAGCGCATCTGCTCGGCGGTGGTGACGGCCGTGACCGCGAGCCCGGGGGGCGGGGAGGCCGTCGCGGGCCCGAGCACCAATCGCACGTCGGCGCCGCGGCGTGCCGCCTCGTGGGCGATCGCGATGCCCATCGTGCCGCTCGAGTGGTTGCCGATGAACCGCACCGGGTCGATCGCTTCGTGGGTGGGGCCCGCGGTGACCACGACGATGCGCCCGTCGAGGCTGCCACGGCCGGCGGCTCCGCCCGCCGTGAGGGCCGCCCGGACCGCGTCGGCGATGTCATCGGGCTCGGCCATGCGCCCCACGCCCTCGTCGCCGTGCGCGAGCGGACCCGTCGCCGGACCGACGAAGCGCACGCCACGCTCGCGCAGCGTCGCCACCGTGGCTCGGGTGGCCGGGTGCTCCCACATGCCGGTATGCATCGCCGGGGCGACCAGCACCGGCCCCCTGAACTCGAGCAAGGTCGAGCTCAGCAGGTCGTCGGCAAGCCCGGAGGCGAGCTTGGCGAGCAGGTTCGCCGTCGCCGGGGCGACGACGACGAGCTCCGCTTCGTGGGCGAGCCGCACGTGCAGGACCTCACCAGGCCGCTCCCACAGCGACGTGTGCACGGGACGGCCCGTGAGTGCGGCGAACGTGTCGGCGCCGACGAACCGCGTGGCCGCCTCGGTCATGATCGCGGTGACCTGCATGTCGTCTGCGGTGAGCAGACGGGCGAGGTGGGCCGCCTTGTACGCCGCGATGCCGCCGGTCACACCGAGCAGCACGCGGCGCGACGGCATGGCTACTCGGCCTCGGCGGGTTCCTCGTGACGTTCGTAGCCCACCTTGCCCTCGGCGATCTCCTCGAGGGCGATGGAGAGCGGCTTGTTGCTGAAGCCGCTCTCGACGAGGGGCGGCACGAACTCGCCGCGGCCCTCGCCGAGCTGGTTGTAGTAGCTGTTGATCTCGCGGGCGCGCTTGGCCGACAGGATCACGAGCGAGTACTTGGAGTCGACGGCGGCGAGCAGGTCGTCGATCTTGGGTTCGATCATGCGGAAGGTTCCTCCGTTGGGTCGTGCGCGGCCGGTCGAGGATCGGACGTGTCGATGGCCTCGGACCGGGCGCGCGAGGCCTCGATGATAGCAGCGACCTGCACCGACGCTCCCTCGAGATCGTCGTTCACGACCCGGTGATCGAACAGGTCTCGCTGTGCGAGCTCCCAGTCCGCCTTGGCGAGGCGCTCGGCGATGCCCTCGTCGGAGTCGGTACCCCGCGATCGCAACCGTCGTTCGAGCTCGCCGCGCGACGGCGGCTCCAGCAGGATCATCACCGCGTCGGGCACCCGCTCGCGTACCCATCGAGCGCCCTCGACATCGATCTCGAGCACCACGTCGCGACCGGCCTCACGGTGCAGCTCGACCGGGCCGGCGGGCGTTCCGTACCGATGGCCGTGGAAGACCTCCGCCCACTCGAGCATCTCGCCCTCGTCGACCATGCGATCGAACCCCGCGTCATCGACGAAGAGGTAGTCGACGCCGTCGGCCTCGCCCGCCCTGGGAGGCCGGGTCGTCGCGCTCACCGACAGCACGAACCGGTCGGGTACGCGCGCACGAACCGACCGGACCAGCGTTCCCTTGCCGACGCCCGAGGGGCCGGCGATGACGAACAGGAGGCCCCGCCGCTCGTCGGTACTCGGACCGTCTGTGCTCGGACCGGCCTCGGGAGGAGCGGCCAAGGCGGGGAGGCTACTTCGCGAACTTGGCGAGCAGCTGCTCTCGCTGCTTCGCGCCCAGACCGCGCACCCGGCGCGTCGCGCTGATGTCGAGCTCTTCCATGATCTTGGCGGCGCGGACCTTGCCGACGCCCGGCAGGGAACCCAGGACGACCGAGACCTTCATCTTGCCGACGGTGTCGTCGTCACGCTGGAGCACCTGCTGCAGCGAGAGCTTCCCGGACTTGAGCTCGCCCTTCAGCTCCGCGCGCGCCTTGCGGGCGATCGCCGCCTTCTGCAGGGCGTCGGCGCGTTGTTCGGGGGTCAGCTGCGGTAGAGCCATCATGCGCTCCTTCGTCGAGTGGAAGAGGTAGGGGTCGTCGTGCACCCGGGCGAGAACCCGGCGAGTATACGCGTGGCCCTCGAACGCCCACAACGCAGGATGTGCCCGTCGACCTGCGGGTTTCCCGCGTTCGGCGGGGGTCGAGCCGGCGTCAGCGCGAGCCGAGCGCGATGCCCTTGGCGACCGCGGCGGGGTCGGCCGCTTCCGTGATCGGACGGCCCACCACGAGGTAGTCGGCGCCCGCCTCGAGCGCGGCGGACGGGGTCAGCACGCGAACCTGGTCGTCGCCGTTGGCACCGGCGGGACGGATGCCGGGCACGACGAGACAGAAATCGTCACCGCATACCTCTCGGACGGCACGGACGTCGTGGCCCGAGACCACGACGCCGTCGAGGCCGGCTTCCCGTGCTTCGAAGGCGAGCGAGGTGGGCGAGGCGAGCTCCTCGCCGGCCATCGACGAGAGGACCGTGACGGCGATGACCGCGGGCATCTCGTGGCCGCCCCGGTCGGCCCCGCGTGCGGCTCCCTCGAGCGCGGCCCGCATCATGGCGTCGCCGCCGAGGGCATGCACGTTCAGCATCGCGACACCGAGCCGTGCGATGTTGGCCGCTGCCCGCTCTACGGTGTTCGGGATGTCGTGCAGCTTGGCGTCGACGAACACCGGCGCGTGGGCGCCGACGCGTCCGACGATGTCGGGTCCCTGCGCCCAGCAGAGCTCGAGTCCGACCTTCAGCATGCCCGCGTGGGGCGCGAGAGCGAGTGCCAGCCGCTCGGCCTCGGCGAGGTCGCTGACATCGAGGGCGATCACCAACGGGTTCGGCGGACGTGGGATCACGGCCCCTCGCTCTGCTCGGGCATCGAGCCGAACGCCTCGGGCACCCGAAGGCGGGCGCGCAGGTCCGCGGGCGACGTCAGTCCCTTGGCCTTGAGGTAGCTCGCGACGCCGTGGGCGATGGTCACGGGGGTCTCCGGATCGATGAGCACGCCGGTGCCGACCTGCACGGCCCACGCACCCGCGAGGAACGCCCCCACCGCGTCCTCACCCGATCGCACACCTCCGACGGCGATCACCGGGGTGTCGGGCACCGCCCGGGCGACGTCGAAGACCGCGCGCAGGGTCAGCGGCAGCACGGCCGGGCCGCTCAGCCATCCGGTCACGGCACCCAGCCCGGGTCGCAGGCGATCGGCGCGCACGTCGAGGGCCGGATGGGACCCCCCGATCGTGACGCCCGTGACCCCGGCTCGCACGACCGCTCGCGCGATCTCCGGCAGCTCCGACGCGTGCGCGGGCAGCTTGGCGAATACGGGAACGAGCGACATGCGCGCGACGGCGCCCGCGATCTCGGCGGCGCGATCGGCATGGACACCGAGCATGGCCCGGCCGAGCTCGGCGTCGGGGCCCGACAGGTACACCTCGATCGCGCAGACGTCGGGGCGCCCCTGCAGCGCACCGGTCAACCGCACGTACTCCTCGACGCTCGCACCGGCGATCGAGACGACGACCTGCGCGTGCGCCGCGAGACGGGGAAGCTCATCGGCGATGAAGGCGTCGACGCCGGGGTTCTGCAGTCCCGTCGACCAGACCACGCCCGACGCCGACTCGGCCAGCCTGGGGGTGGGCGAGCCACGCTCCGGCTCCAGCGTGATCGTGCGGCTCACGATGGCGCCCACCTTGGCGAGGTCGACGAGCCCGCTCAGCTCGCTTCCGGTGCCCGCGCAACCGGCCGCGATCATCACCGGGGTGCGGATCACGATGCCACGCAGGTCGACCGAGAGGGTGCGCCTCACCCCGGCCACGATCGCACCACCGGCAGCCCTTCGGGCGGCGTGGGAAGCATCGTCGGGGCATCGGAGAGCCACCGGTCCCACAGGACGCGTGCCGGGTTGAACACCGGGCCGTCCACGCACGACCGCAGATGGTCGTACCCGCTTCCGTCCTTGCGGGCGACGGGGATCACGCACGACTGGCACAACCCCATCCCGCACGCCATGCGCTCTTCGACCGCGACCTGCGAGGGGATGCCCCGCTCCTTGCAGAAGCCGGCGACCTTGGCCAGGGTCGCCGACGGCGCAGCCGCGTAGAGCACCTCGGTGCCGGTCGCCTCGGCCATCTCCGCCAGCGCGCCGACGACGTCACCCCGCTCGCCGAGGGTGCCGTCGGCCGTGACGATGGACACGGTCTGCGACAACCGCTTGGCCTCGATCGGCTTCAGCACGTGCTCCCATGTGCTCGCGCCGACGATCATGTCGATGCGCTTGTGGCGCGCCAGCAGCTCTTGCGCGAGGAAGTACAACGAGGCCGCGCCGTGACCTTCCGCCACCAACAGGCAGTTGGTGTGCCGCTTCGGATACGAGAACGGCGTGCCCAAGGGGCCGATCACGTCTAGGAACTCGTGCGCCGTGACCGAGGCGAGCCATTCGCTGCCTGGGCCTTGCTGGTCGACCACGAACTCGAGGGTGCCGGCCCATCCGCCCCGTCTCGACGCCTGATGGATCGCGAAGTGCCTGCGCAGCAGGAACTCTCGGCCTTCAGGCATCTTGACCGCCAGGAACTGCCCCGGCCGGGCGCGCTCGGCGATCTCGGGAGCGACGAGCGTCACCGAGTGGTAGGCCCCGAGCTTCCTCGTCGACAGGACCTCGGCGCGGACCCGCTTCACGCCGGGGGATCCCCTGCGCCCGTGGCCACCGCCGCCTGTTCGAACGTGAGACGCGCCTGCGCCGGTTCGGCCATCGCCTCGGCATGGTACTCCTGGATCGATCGCGGCTCCGATGGCGTACCGAGCAATGCCTCGACGCCTCGCACCGCCGCGAAGACGCCCGGCAGCGTGGTGATGCACGGGACGCCCGCGCTCGCCGCGGCCGTCCTGATGAAGTACCCGTCGGTGCGTGCACCCCGTCCGAACGGCGTGTTGATGACGAGATCGACGCGCCCGTCCCGGATCATCGCCTCGACGTTGTCGGGGCCCTCGCTCACCTTGGCCACGCGTTCGACGGCGATGCCGGCCCGACGCAGCACGCCCGCCGTGCCCCCGGTCGCGACCAGGCGGAACCCGAGATCGGCCAGCCGCTTGGCTGGGAAGACGATCGCACGCTTGTCGCGGTTGGCGACGCTCACGAACACCGTGCCCCGGACGGGAAGCGCGTGGCCGGCAGCGACCATCGCCTTGGCGAGCGCCATGCCCGAGTCGGCATCGACCCCCATCACCTCGCCCGTCGACTTCATCTCGGGGCCGAGCACGGTGTCGACGCCCGGGAAGCGTCCGAACGGAAGCACCGCCGCCTTGACGCTCGTGTGCGAGAGGTGCCGGTAATGCCGCGGATCGTCGGGGAGCACCCCCTCGGCGGCAAGATCGGCGAGGCTCCGGCCGGTGAGCACGAGGGTCGCGATGCGTGCGAGCGAGACCCCCACGACCTTCGAGACGAACGGCACCGTCCTCGACGAGCGCGGATTGGCCTCGATCACCCAGATGCGCTCGTCCTTCACGGCGAGCTGCAGGTTGAGCAGTCCGATCACGCCGAGACGCCGAGCGAGCCGCCGCGTGATGTCCTCGATCTCGTCGAGCTCCTCATCGCTCAGCGTCGCCGGGGGGATCTGGCAGCTGGAATCGCCCGAGTGCACACCGGCTTCCTCGATGTGCTCCATCACCGCGCCGATGAACACGCCGCCCGAGGCGTCGACCACCGCGTCGACGTCGACCTCGATCGCCCCCTCGAGGAAGCGATCGACGTGCACGGGGTGATCGGGCGAGGCCTCGGCGGCGGTGCGCACGAAGATCTCGAGCTCGTCGGCGTCGTACACGATCTCCATGGCTCGCCCCCCCAGCACGTAGGACGGCCGAACGACCACGGGGTAGCCGATGCGGGCGGCGATCCTGCGGGCTTCCTCGATCGTGCGAGCCTGCCCGTGGGGCGGAGCCGCGATCTCGAGCTCGGCGAGGATCGCCGCGAACATGCCTCGATCCTCTGCCAGATCGATCGAGTCGGGCGAGGTGCCGAGCACCGGGAACCCCTCATCGGCCAGCACGCGTGCCAGGCCGAGCGGGGTCTGGCCGCCGAGCTGGGCGATGACGCCGACGGGGCGCTCGGCACGGCACACGGCGATGACGTCTTCGGGCGAGAGCGGCTCGAAGTACAGCCGGCTCGACGTGTCGTAGTCGGTCGAGACCGTCTCGGGGTTCGAGTTCACCATCACCGACTCGAACCCCGCTTCTTCCAGCGCGTAGGCGGCGTGCACACACGCGTAGTCGAACTCGATGCCCTGCCCGATGCGGTTCGGCCCCGAGCCGAGGATCACCACCCTCGGCCGGTCGGCGGGCTCGACCTCGCTCTCCTGCTCGTAGGTCGAGAAGTGGTAGGGCGTGCGCGCAGGGAACTCGCCGGCGCACGTGTCGACGGTCTTGAAGACCGGCAGCACGCCGAGCTCGTCGCGGAGGGCGCGGATCTGCGCCTCGGTGACACCGGCGAGCTGCGCGAGGCGGGCATCGGACAGGCCCAGCCGCTTGGCGGCGGCGAGGTCCGGCCCGGTCCATGTCGACGGCGCCCGGCCGCCCAGCGCCGCAGCCTCTTCCGCGACCTGCGCGATCTGATCGACGAACCACGGGTCGATGCCGCTCACCGCGGCGATCTCGTCGACCGGGTGGCCCGCCGCGAGCGCGCGTTCCACGGCCTGCAGCCTGCCCTCGGCCGCGACCCCGGTCGCCGCGAGCAGGTTCAGGACCGGCACACCGCCGGCAACATCGCGGCCACCTCCCCGGCCATATCGCCGGAAGAGTCACCGGGTGGGTCGAAGCCCGCCTTCTCCAAGCCCCGCCAGGCCTTGCCGAGCGCCTCGGCGAAGGTGCGGCCGATCGCCATGACCTCGCCGACCGACTTCATCGTCGACGTGAGCACCGGATCGGCCTCGGGGAACTTCTCGAACGCGAACCGCGGCACCTTCACCACGACGTAGTCGAGCGTCGGCTCGAACGATGCGGGCGTCTCGCCGGTGATGTCGTTCGTGATCTCGTCGAGGCGGTAGCCCACCGCGAGCAGCGCCGCGATCTTCGCGATCGGGAACCCGGTCGCCTTCGAGGCGAGCGCGCTGGAGCGCGAGACACGGGGGTTCATCTCGATCAGCACCTGGCGCCCGGTGGCCGGGTCGACCGCGAACTGCACGTTGGATCCGCCGGTCTCGACACCGATCACGCGCAGCACATGCAGCGCCGCATCGCGCATCTGCTGGTACTCGCGGTCGCTGAGCGTCTGCTGCGGCGCCACGGTGATGGAGTCGCCCGTGTGCACACCCATGGGGTCGACGTTCTCGATCGAGCAGACGACGACACCGTTGTCGTCGGCATCGCGCATGACCTCGAGCTCGAACTCCTTCCAGCCGGCGATCGATTCCTCGACCAGGATCTCCGAGACGGGCGAGATCTCGAGCGCGCGGGTCGCGAGGGCCTCGAGCGACGGTCCATCGGTGGCGAAGCCGCTGCCGCCACCTCCCATCGTGAACGACGCCCTCACGATGAGCGGGTACCCGATCGACTCGCCGAGCGCGAGCGCTTCGTCGACCGTCGTGGCGATGCCCGCCTGCGGCACGTCGAGACCCGCCTTGACCATCGCGTCCTTGAAGCCGCTGCGATCTTCCGCTCGGTGGATCGCGTCGAGCGATGCCCCGATGAGCTCGATGCCGAGCCGGTCGAGATCGCCGGACTCGGCGAGCGCCACCGCGACGTTCAGGGCCGTCTGGCCACCCAGCGTGGGAAGCAGGGCATCCGGACGCTCCCGCTCACAGATCGCGAGCACGGAATCGGGCGTGAGCGGCTCGATGTAGGTGCGGTCGGCGAACTGGGGGTCGGTCATGATCGTGGCCGGGTTCGAGTTCACCAGGGTCACGCGGAAGCCTTCGCTGCGCAGCGCCTTGCACGCCTGGGTTCCCGAGTAGTCGAACTCGCACGCCTGCCCGATCACGATCGGTCCGGAACCGACGACGAGGATCGAGCCGATGTCGGTACGCCTGGGCATCTAGCGCTCCGGGGGGCGATCGCTCGGCGTCGCCTCGGTCCGTGAGCCCCCCGTACCCCCATCATCATCAGCGCGCGGAAGTGGTCGAAGAGGTAGCGCGAGTCGTGGGGCCCCGGCGCCGCCTCCGGGTGGTACTGCACGCCGAACGCGGGCACGTCGAGGCACCGGAGCCCCTCGAGCGTGCCGTCGTTCAGGTTCCAGTGCGTGAGGGCCACCCGGCCGCGATCGGACCTGGCGAGACCGTCGCCGTCGCGCGTCCACCCATCGGGGTCGACGGCGAACCCGTGGTTGTGGCTCGTGATCTCGACCATGCCGGTGTCGAGGTTCTTGACCGGCTGGTTCACCCCCCGGTGACCGAACGGCATCTTGAAGGTGCGTCCGCCGAGCGCGAGCGCGAGCAGCTGGTGCCCGAGGCAGATGCCGAAGACCGGCACCTCGCCCAGTAGCGCCCGGGCCGCCTCCACCCCGTACGTGGTCGCGGCGGGGTCGCCGGGCCCGTTCGAGAGGAACACCCCGTCGTAGCCGCCGGCCGCGATCGCATGTGGCGTGGTGTCGGCCGGCACCACGGTCGCCTCGATGCCTGCTGCGGCCAACCGCCGCAGGATGGTGCGCTTCATGCCGAAGTCGTACGCGGCGACGCGGAACACTCGCCCGAGGTCGCCGCTCGCCGCCCCCACGAGGTCGGCCGCCTCGTACGGCTCGGTCGCGCTCACCGATCGCGCGAGGTCGGCGCCGTGCATGCGGGGCGACGACCGGATGCGTTCGAGCAGCGAGCCTGCGTCGGGATCGGTCGCAGAGATCGCGGCGCGCATCGACCCTCGTTCGCGCAGCGTGCGGGTGAGCCGGCGGGTGTCGATGCCCTCGATGCCGGTCACACCCGAGGCCTCGAGTGCCTCGCCGAGGGTGGCCTCAGATCGCCACGACGAGGCCCGCCGGGAAGCCTGACGCACCGCGAACCCGGCCACCCGGATCGCGTGAGACTCCGGATCGTCGTGGTTCATGCCGTAGTTGCCCTGATGGGGCGAGGTCATCACCACGATCTGTCCGGCGTACGACGGGTCGCTCAGCACCTCCTGGTACCCGCACATGCCGGTGTTGAAGACCGCTTCGCCGAAGGTCTCGCTCCGAGCGCCGAACGCGGTGCCGGCGAAGACGCTCCCGTCCTCGAGCACCATCAGGGCGGCGGGTCCGCGTCTCGAGGTAGTCTGTGCGAGACTAGCGGCCATGCTAGGCGTTCACCTTGGTCTCGGTGAGGGTGAACGCGCCACGCAACATCGTGTGGCGGACCCGGCCGGTGAGCTCGACACCCGTGAAGGCGCAGTTGCGCGCCTTCGACGCGAAGGGCGGCTCGACCACCCATCGCTCCGCCGGGTCGAAGACCACCAGGTTCGCCGGACGCCCGGGCTCGATCGGCCCGCCGTGCCCGGTCGCACCGAGGATGCGCGCAGGCGTCACCGACATCGCCTGGATCGCCCGAGCGAGGCCGATGCTGCCCGGCTCCACCAGGTGGGTCAGCACGACCGCGAGCGCGGTCTCCAGGCCGATCGTGCCCGGAGGAGCCCGATCGAACTCCGATTCCTTCTCCTCGACCGCGTGGGGTGCGTGGTCGGTCGCGATCACATCGATCGTGCCGTCGGCAACGCCCGCCCGCAGCGCGTCGCGATCCTCGACGGATCGGAGCGGCGGGTTCACCTTGAAGTTCGTGTCGTAGCCGAGCAGGGCGTCGTCGGTGAAGACCAGGTGATGAGGGGTGACCTCGGCCGTGACCCGCACGCCGTCGGCCTTGGCCCTCCTGATGAGCTCGACCGATCGCGCGCTCGACACGTGGCAGATGTGGATGCGCCCGCCCGTCGCGTGCGCGATCGCGAGGTCACGAGCCACGGCGATCTCCTCGGCCTCGGCCGGGCGCCCCGCGAGTCCGAGCGAGGAAGCGTGCACGCCCTCGTGCATATGTCCGCCTGCCACGAGCGACGGGTCCTCGCAGTGGTCGGCGATCACGACCTCGGCGGTGAACGCCTTGGCGTAGACGAGGGCGTTCCGCAGGGTGCGAGCGGTGGGCACGCAGTTGCCGTCGTCGCTGAACACGCGCACGCCCGCCTCGACCATCTCGCCGAGCTCGGCCATCGACTCACCAGCGAGGTCCTTCGTGACCGCCCCCACCGGATACACGTCGGCGAGACCGGCCTCCGCGGCCTTGTCGCGGATCTCCGCGACGATGCCCGCGTGATCGGTGACGGGATCGGTGTTGGCCATCGACGAGACGGCCGTGAAACCTCCCGTCGCCGCGGCCTTGGTGCCCGTGGCGATCGTCTCCTTGTGCTCGGCGCCGGGCTCCCGCAGGTGCGTATGCAGGTCCACGAGCCCCGGGGCGAGCACGAGACCCGCGCAGTCGAGCACCTCGGCGCCGCTAGCCTCGAGGCCGGGGCCGATCGCCTCGACCCGGTCCCCCACGACCAGCACGTCGGCCACGCCGTCGCGCTCGGAGGCCGGATCCACCACCCTCGCGCCGCGGAGCAGCACTGAGGCACCGGGCTCCCGCTCAGGCACGGGCCACCTCGGCGTCACGCTGCGGATCGAGGGCGGGCACGCCACCGCCGCCAAGCAGCAGGTAGAGCAGCGACATGCGCACGGCGATGCCGTTCGTGACCTGTTCCTCGATGACGGCGCCCGGCAGGTCGGTCACGTCGGAGTCGATCTCGACCCCGCGGTTCATCGGGCCGGGATGCATGATCAGCGCGCCATGGGGAAGCACCGCGGCGCGCGCCGCCGTGAGACCGAACAGCCGGTTGTACTCGCGCACGCTCGGGAAGTACTCGAGGCGCTGTCGTTCCCGCTGCACCCGCAGCATGTAGCAGACGTCGAGCTTCGGGATGACCCCGTCGACGTCGTAGCTCACCTGCACGCCCCACGACGGGGCATCGGGAGGGATCAGCGTGGGCGGCCCGATCAGCGTGACCTCGGCGCCCATCTTCACCAGACCGAAGCTCAGCGAGCGCGCCACCCTGGAATGCAGCACGTCGCCGACGATCGCGACCCGCAGCCCCTCGAGACGGCCGAGCTTCTCGCGCATCGTGTAGAGGTCGAGCAAGGCCTGCGTCGGATGCTCGTGCGTGCCGTCGCCGGCGTTCAGCACGTGCCCGTCGACCCACCTCGTGAGCTGCAACGGCGAGCCGCTCGATGAGTGGCGGATGACGATCGCATCGGCGCCCATGGCCTGCAGCGTCAGGGCCGTGTCCTTCAGGCTCTCGCCCTTGGCGACGCTCGAACCGCTCGAGGAGAAGTTGATCACGTCGGCCGACAGGCGCTTGGCCGCGAGCTCGAACGAGATGCGCGTGCGCGTGGAGTCCTCGAGGAAGAGGTTCACCACGGTGCGGCCTCGGAGCGCGGGTACCTTCTTGATGACGCGCGAGCCCACCTCGCGGAAGCTCTCCGCGGTGTCGAGCACCCGCACGACGTCGTCGGCCGACAGGTCGTGCATCGAGAGCACGTGCCGGTTCACGCGTCCACCTCCTCGAGCGGGACGGCCGTGGGCGGCGACTCGCCGACGAGCACGGCGTCGTCACCGTCGAGCTCGCGCACGCGCACGCGCACGTCGTCCGCGCGCCGGGTAGGCAGGTTCTTGCCCACGAAGTCGGCCCTGATGGGCAGCTCGCGATGACCGCGGTCCACGAGCACCGCGAGTCGGATGCGCGCCGGGCGCCCGAAGTCGGTCAGTGCGTCCATGGCCGCCCGGATCGTGCGGCCCGTGAACAGCACGTCGTCGACGAGCACGACCGTGCGCCCCGTGATGTCGGTGTCGATGCGCGTCTCCTGCACCTGCGGCGCCTCGGCACGCAGCCCGATGTCGTCGCGGTAGAACGTGATGTCGAGCACCCCGACCGGCACGCGCGAGCCCTCGATGCGCTCGATCTCGTCGGCGAGCCGTCGCGCGAGGTGGTCGCCGCGGTTCGCGATGCCGACGAGCACGAGCCCGGCCGATCCCTTGTCGCGCTCGATGATCTCGTGTGCGATGCGCGTGAGCGCCCGGCGGATGTCGTCGGCGTCGAGCAGCTCGCCCCGAGCGCTCATACGCGAACGCCCCCTCGGGCAGGCGAGGAGGCGCGACCGATGTGCTGCGTCATGTTCGGGTGCTCCCTTCCCGGCCTCGCAGGACCGGACTTAAAGGGGGAAGGTGCCGTCGCTCGAGCATACCCGCCTTCGGCGCACCGGGACAACGACCGGGCGGGGCGACTCGTTGCTTCCGTAGCCATGGGAGGAGCCCGGGCGTAGAATGGGCCGAGCCGCCCGTTCCCCGGGCTCGGTTCCCAACATCGGAAGGAAGTGGCAACCGCATGAACGAGTGGGTCATCGTGGGCATCGTTGCGATCGCCGTGATCTTCGGCGCGACGAAGCTCCCCGAGATCGCGCGGAACCTCGGCCGCTCGTCGGGCGAGTTCAAGAAGGGCCTCAAGGAAGGCGACGAGATCGAAGCGTCCTCACCGACGCCGACGCCCGCGCCGCAACCGCCGGTGGTCGCTCCCCCGGCGGCAGCCCCGACACCCGCGCCGCAGCCGGCCGAGCCGACCGACCCGCCACCGACGCAGGTCTGACGCCCGTCAGCTCCGGGCGATCGAGCCGAGGATGCCGTTGACGAACGCCTTCGATTCGTCGGAGGACAGTTCCCCGGCGGCTTCGACCGCCTCGCTGATCGCGACCGAGTCGGGCACCTCGTCTCGGTAGCGCAGCTCCTCGATCGCGACCCGCAGGATGGTGCGATCGAGCGCGGCCATGCGCGCCACGGTCCAGCTGCGGGCGTGCTCCTCGAGCAGCAGGTCGATCGCCGGTCCGTTCCGGTCGACCCCCTCGACCAGCGAACGCGCGAACGCGGGCACGTCGCGGCCGGCTTCCTCCCAGGACTCGAGCACACCCGTGGGATCCCCCCCGGTCACGTCGGCCTGGTAGAGGATGTCGATCGCGAGACGCCTGGCCTCGCGGCGGGTGGTCACGAGCCCGTCACGATGCTCGCGGTTCAGACCTTCACGCGTTCCATGTACTCACCGCTGCGCGTGTCGACCTTGATCTTCTCGCCTTCCTCGACGAACAGCGGCACGTTCACGACCACGCCGGTCTCGAGGGTCGCGGGCTTCATCGCTCCCGTGCGCGTGTCGCCCTTCGCGCCCGGATCGCACCTCGTGATGGTGAGGACGAGCGACGCCGGAAGGTCCACCGAGATCGGCACGCCCTCGTGGGTCGCGATCTGGGCCGTGCCCCCCTCGGTGAGGTAGTCGGACGCGCCGCCCATGATGGCCCCCGGCACGTGCAGCTGCTCGTAGCTGTCGAGGTCCATGAAGACGTAGTCGCCGCCGTCGGGGTACAGGTACTGGAAGTCGCGCCGCTCGACGATCGCGAGCCCCACCTTGACCCCGGCGTTGAAGGTGCGCTCGAGCACCGCGCCGGTCTTCACGTTCCTCAGCTTCGATCGCACGAACGCTCCGCCCTTGCCGGGCTTCACGTGCTGGAACTCGATGATCTGGAAGAGCACCCCGTCGAGCTCGAGGGTCATGCCGTTCTTGAAGTCGTTCGTGGAGACGCTCACAGCTCGATCAGCTCGCGCGTGGCGGTGCCGAGCACACGGCAGCCGTCGGGAGTGACCTCCACCATGTCCTCGATGCGAGCCCCGCCGAGCCCCGGAACGTAGATGCCGGGTTCGACGGTGACGACCGCGCGCGAGGCAAGGGTGTGCGTCGTGAACTCGCGCCCGAGCCTCGGCCCCTCGTGGATGTCGAGCCCGACCCCGTGGCCCAGCCCGTGGCTGAACCGCTCACCGTAGCCCGCGCCCTCGATCACGCCGCGGGCGGCCGCATCGACCTCGGCACCGGTGACGCCCTCACGCACGGCATCGATGCCGGCCTGCTGCGCCTCGCGAACCGTGTCATGGATCTTGCGGAGCTCAGCGGCCGGCTGGCCGAACGCGACGGTGCGCGTCATGTCGGCGTGGTAGCCGCCGTAGAGGGCTCCGAAGTCCATCGTGATGACGTCGCCTTCCTCGAGCGGACGATGGGTGGGCTCGTGGTGAGGCTCGGCGGCGTGCTCGCCGAAGGCCACGATCGACCCGAACGAGATGCCGTCGGCTCCGTCACGCCGGAGCAGGTCCTCGAGTCGGCGCGCGACCTGCAGCTCGGTCACGCCCACCGCGAGCGTGTCCAGCACGTCGTCGAAGGCCTGGTCGGTCACGGCCTGGGCGCTGTTCAGCAACTCGAGCTCTTCGTCGTCCTTGACCCACCGCAGATGCTCGACCTCGTCGTCGCACGCCATCAGCTCGATACCGTCGCCGAGCCTCGCGGAGAGGCGCTCGTACGCCCGTACCGTCAGGTGCTCGGCCTCGAAGCCGAGCCGCTCGACGCCGAGTTGCGAGACCTGCGCTCCGAGCGCGTCGCCGAACGCCCCCGAGTAGGTCACCCGCTCCATGTCGGGAACCTCGTGGCGCGACTGCTCGGTGTACCGGCCGTCGGTGAAGAACACGCCCCCACCGCCGGCGGCGGATCCGGCCGCACGAGTCACCAGCATCTGACCGTTGGAACCCGTGAACCCGGTCAGGTACCGAACGTTCGTCAGCCCGGTCACGAGCAACGCGTCGACCTCGAGGCCGGCCAACCGTTCCGCGAGGGCACTTCGTCTCATGTGGTGATCCACGGCATCGCCTCCAGCGCGAGATGATAGCCACCGGCCCCGAGACCGGTGATGGTCGCCCGGCAGACCTCGGAGACGACCGAATGGCGGCGGAATTCCTCCCGAGCCGCGATGTGGCTCATGTGCACCTCGATGACCGGCAGACCGCAGGCCTCGATCGCATCGCGAAGGGCGTAGGAGTAGTGCGAGAGCGCGCCGGGATTCACGACGATCGCGTCATCGCCCTCACCCGAGGCGGCGAGGAGCCACCCGACGAGGTCGCCCTCATGGTCGGACTGGCGCCACGAGGTTTCGTGACCGAGCGCCGACGCGCGCTCGCCGACCTCGTGCATGATCTCGTCGAGCGTCTGGGATCCGTACGTCTCGGGGTCACGGCGCCCGAGCGCACCGAGGTTCGGTCCGAACAGGAACAGCACCTTCATACGCTCGCCCCCATCTCCCGCATCGTGGCTCGCAGCTCGGCCTCGGATACGTCATCGACCACCACCGGCTCACCCACGTCGCGGAGCAACACGAATCGAACCCCACCATGGAACTTCTTGTCCATGCGGAACGCCGCGAGCAGGTCGCCGGCGGGCGGGATCGGCCCGCCCGGCTCGAGCCCGAGTGAGCTGAGCAGCCGGGCGGTCCGCGCCGCCAATCCCGAGGCGGCGAGACCGCGCGCCTCCGCAAGGCGCGCCGCGAACATCATGCCGATCGCGATCGCCTCGCCGTGCGTGCGGCCGGCGAACGCGTCGAGGCGCTCGAGCGCATGCCCGAGCGTGTGTCCGTAGTTCAGGAACAGCCTCGTTCCGGCGTCGCGCTCGTCGTCGGCGACCGTGCGCGCCTTGGCGGCGACGCACCGCGCGACCAAGGCTTCGAGCGCCTCGGGATCCCGCCGGAGCACCGGCGCCGGGTCGGATTCCAGGGTGGTGAGCAGATCGAGATCGAGGGTCAGGGCGTACTTGGCCACCTCGGCGAGTCCCGACCGGAAGTCGCGCTCATCGAGCGAGGCGAGCGGCTCGACGTCGGCGAGCACCCCGCGGGGCTGGGAGAACGTGCCCACGAGGTTCTTCCCCTCGGGCAGGTTGACGGCCGTCTTCCCTCCGATCGCGGCATCGACCTGGGCCGTGAGGGTCGTCGGTACCTGCACGAACGGCACGCCCCGCATGTAGGTCGAGGCCACGAAGCCGGCGAGGTCGCCGACCGCGCCGCCACCCAGCGCCACGACGACGTCATCTCGGTGAGCTTCCTGCATGGCGAGCTGGTGCAGCAGCGTGCCGTAGACCGCGAGGGACTTCGCGTGCTCACCCTCCGGCACCGTGAGCAGCACGCTCGCGAGCTCGCATCCGGCGAGTGCGGTCGCGAGTCGCTCGAACCATCGATGCGCGACGCCCGCGTCGGCGACCACGAAGGCCCGGGTCGCCCCCGGCAGCGCCGGCAGGTGCTGGGCGGCTGCATCGAGCACGCCCTGGCCGATCACCACGTCGTAGGCACGCCCGGCGATCGGCACGGTCACACGGACCAACGCAACTCCTCGACGATCGCGTCGGCGACCTCGTCCGGCGGGCCGGACGCGTCGACGACGTGGGCCGCGAACTCGCGGTAGAGCGGGCCGCGCTCCGCGAGCAGCCGCTCGAGATCGCCTTCGGCGCGGATGAGCGGCCGGTCTTCGGCGGGGCGCACCCGTTCGCGGAGTCGATCGAGGCCCACATCGAGATAGACCACCGAGCCGGTGTTGCGCAGCGTGATGCGGTTGGCGGGTTCGAGCACCACGCCGCCGCCGCACGAGACGACCGATGGATCGTGCGACCCGGCCTTCACGAGGGCGGCCGCCTCGAGCGCCCGGAACCCCGCCTCGCCCTCGGCGGCGAAGATGTCGGTGATGGCGCGTCCCTGCTCGCGCTCGATCTCGGCGTCGAGGTCGACGAAGGGCACGCCGAGCCGGCCCGCGAGCTCGCGCCCCACCACGGTCTTGCCCGCTCCCGGCATGCCCACCAGGTAGACGATCACACCGCGAGACCTTCTCGGTAGCGCACCAAGTTGCCGCGGGTCTCCTCCAGGGAATCGCCACCGAACTTCTCGAGCATCGCGTCGGCGAGCTCGAACGCCACGACCGCCTCCCCCACCACCCCGCCGGCCGGCACCGCGCAGACGTCGGTGCGCTGTTTGATCGCGACGGCGGGCTCGCCGGTCGCGATGTCGACCGTCGCGAGCGGCGCGGGCACGGTCGAGAACGGCTTCATCGCCGCCCGAACCCTGATCGTCTCGCCCGTGCTCATGCCGCCCTCGATGCCTCCGGCCCGGGCCGTCGCGCGAGCCGCCCGGCCCTCGCGGACCACGATCTCGTCGTGCGCCGTGGACCCAGGTCGCGCCGCGGTCGCGAACCCGTCGCCGATCTCGACGCCCTTGACCGACTGGATGCTCATCAACGCTCGCGCGAGCCGGCCGTCGAGCTTGCGATCGAAGTGCACGTACGAACCGAGCCCGGGCGGCGCCCCGTAGGCCAGCACCTCGAAGACCCCACCGACGGTGTCGCGAGCCTTCCGCAGCCGATCGATCTCGGCGACCATCGCCTTCGTCGCCCCGGCGTCGAAGCAGCGCACCGGGGAACGGTCGATCAAGGCAAGATCGGCCGGACCGGGAACGCGCGCTCGCGCCGGAGCTTTCACGGACCCGATGCGCACGACGTGCGAGACCACCTCGAGACCGAGCTCGGCGAGGAACCATCGGCAGAACGTGCCCGCCGTCGTTCGCGCTGCGGTCTCGCGCGCGCTCGCGCGCTCGAGCACGTTGCGCACGTCGTCGAACCCGTACTTCTGCACCCCGGCGAGGTCTGCGTGGCCGGGGCGCGGTCTGGTGAGCTTCGAGCCGGGCTCGATCGCACCCGTGGCCGACATGAGCTCGGCGTACTTGTCGTCGAACTCGAGGTTCGGGATCGTGACCGCGATCGGCGAGCCCATCGTGCGGCCGTGGCGCACACCGGCGACGATCTCGAACCGATCCGACTCGAACCGCTGACGGCCCCCGCGCCCGTGGCCGTGGCGGCGACGGGCCAGCTGATGCGCGAGGGCGTCGGGGTCGACCGCGACCCCCGCAGGAAGCCCCTCGAGCACCGCGACGAGCGCCTTGCCGTGGGATTCGCCGGCGGTGAGCATGCGGAGCATGCGCCCATCATAGGGAACGGGTTGCACCGCCCTGCCGGGCGTCTGCCGCACTGGAGGATCGCCGAGGGTGAGGCGGGGGCGGCCGAAGGCCGCCCCCGCGGGCCGGCGACCGCTCCCCCCGTGGGCGGGCCGCCGGAGCCGGCGTCGGTTCGCTACTTGTCCGACAGGGCGCAGAGCGTGAACGACTCGTCGCCGTAGAGGAACGTCGCGCAGTCGCCGGAGATCGAGCGGAGCTCGTACCGGCCGTTATCGAACGTGTCGCCGATGCCGATGTCGTTGAAGACCCTTCCGTCCACCTCCACCTGCACCATCGGCTCACCGCCCTGGTTGTAGACCGACAGCAGCACGACGGTCTTGCCTCCGACGTCGTCGCTCGAGTTCCCGCCCGGGTCCGTCGGTCCCGCGCCGGTCTGGTCGTGGTCGTGGTCGTGGTGGTCGTGGAGTGCGGTGGAGGTCGGTGGACCCGTTGGTCGGGTCCGTTCCCGAGGTCGGGACGATCGCCGTCGTGAGGCCGGGGGGCACCGAGAAGGGGTCTCGGCCCGTGAACACCGGGATCGGGCTCACCCCGACGGTCGGTGAGGTCGTCGCCTGTCCCGGGGCGTTCGGGTCCGGGTCGACCGTGATCGGCGGCAACGACGGGAAGGCCTCGTCGCCCCCGCCTCCCGTCAGGAGGTTCATGACCATGAAGCCCACGAGGAGCACGGCCAGGATGCCGCCGCCGACCATCAGCGTGCGCTTGTCGCGAGGGGTCAGCGGCACGTCAGGCGCCTCCCACTCCGGCGGCGTCGGTCGTCGGCCCCGGCTCGGAGCCCGGTCCGGCGCTCTGGTCGCTCGTGTACAGCACGACGCTCAGCTGCATCTGCAGCAGGTTGAGGACGGTCGTGGGGGTGTCGGAAGCGTCACCACCGGACAGCGAGACCGTCAACGATTTCGCCACCCTCGGCAGCGTCTCGATCGTGTACAGGAACTCCGCCAGCTGGAAGTACGTGCCGTTGACGGTCATGGCCAGCGGGATCGTGGACAGCCCCGACGCCTCGTCGAGGGCAGGGGTGCCGAAAGCGCGCTCCGGCACCTCCACGCCGGCTCCAAGGGCGGCGTTCCTGAGCAACAGCAGCAGGCCCGACTCGTCGACGGTCGGCGGGATACGCCGCTCGACCTCCTGGATGGCGGCCCTGGCCTCGGGCGCTGCAGCCTCGGCCTGCTCAAGGGCCGCCAGCTGTGACTCCAACGTGCTCTGCTGCCCTCGTGCGGCGTCCAGGTCCGCGTTCGCGCTCGAAACCTCGTTCATCTTGGGCAGCACGAGGAAGAAGACCAGGACCGCCGCGAGCGCCAGGGCACCCGCCCCGGCGATGATCGGTCCCCGACTACCCCGCAACATCGGGTTCCGCTCCCTTGCCTCGGTCGGTGAGCACGTCGTCGGTCAGGTCGATGCTCAGCGAGAAATCGAAGGCGCCGAGCTCCTGGTTCTCGCTGACGGTGGCGATCCACGGGTTGACCCAGCCCTCGACCTGCTCGAGTCGCGTGAGGAATACCGAGATGGAATCGATGGTCTCGGCCGTGCCGCTCCCGGTGATCGTTCCGACCAGACCTGCGGTCTGACCGTCTGACCTGGCCGTCGACCGACGCCGTGGGCTCCGATACCTGCAGGGCGAGGGTGTCGACGAAGGCGTCGGGCGGGATCACCCGGGAGAAGTCCATCAGCAGTCCCGAGAACGACGTCTCGCCGGCGTAGGCGGCCGCGAGGAGCTGCTGCTTCTCCTGCGCCTTGGCTTGCAGGTCTGCGAACTTCTGCTTCTCGGCGATGTCGGCCTGCAGCGACGCGTTCGTGGCGTTCTGCGCTTCCACCTCGTCGTTCACGCTGCCCAGCCTGTTGGCCTGCAACAGGTAGAAGCCGAACACGAGCACGAGCAGCACGATGCCGCCGAGGATCACGAGGGATGTGGTGCGCCGGTATCGCTGCGCCTGCAGGATATCGGGGGGAAGGAGGTTGACCTGGCTCACGTGTCCCTCCCGGGGATCGCGAGCCCGACCGCGACCGCCAGTACCGGCTCGGCCTCGGCGAGGGCTTCCTCACCGAGCGAGAGCTGCGGGCGCGCGTTCAGGAAGACCCGACCCGCCCGCACCTCGACGGGGATGCGCTGGCGCAACAGGTCGAGGAACCCGTCGAGCTTGGATCCTCCGCCTGTGACCAGCACCCGGGAGATGCGTGCCCCCTGCGCCTGCGCGGTGTAGAACTCGAGCGAGGACCGCACCTCGTCGACGAAGCTCGCGCCGCGCTCCATCGTGATCTCGCGGACCCGGCTCACGTCGGGACGCCTCGCCCCCCCTTCGACACCGCCGCCGAACTCGCCATCCGTGGGATCGGGCACGCACTCCGGCCGGTGGCTCCCGCTGACCGTCACCATCGGTGCTCGGGCTGGCCTGAGGGTCCGCAAGGGCGTCGAGGTTGACCGCCTCCCCCCGCTTGAGCCGCTCGGCCACCTCGTCGGCGACCCCGATGCCGCGCATGATCGCGAGGGTCACGTCGCGCCCTCCCGAGGGCAGGATGCGCACGAAGCGAACCGTGCCTCGGGCGTGCACGACGATGTTCGTGACGTGGGCGCCGATGTCGATGATGGCCTCGTCGCCCTCCTCCTCGAGGTCCATGCCGACGCCGGTGGTGCCGACCGCCCGCACCAGCGCGAAGGGCACCAGGTCGAGACCGACGGGCTCGAGCTTCGCCGCGGTCGCGGCCGAGATCGAGATGTCGACCATCTGCCGTTGGGCGGCGACGAGCAGCATGCGCAGCATGCGCCGGTCGTCCTGCTCGAACTCGCCGATCGGGTCGTAGTCGAGCACCGCCTCGTCGACGGCCATCGGGATGAACTCCTGCACCTGGAAGCCGAGCGAGGCGCGGAGCTCCTTGTCCGGCAGGTACGGCAGGGCGATCTCCCGCACGACCACGCGCTGGTTGCCCACCCCCATGAAGACCCGCCTAGCCTTGAAGCCGCCGCGTTCCCACAGCTCGCGGAGCGCCTGGGTGACGAGAGTGGGGTCCTTGACCTCCCCGTTCTCGACCGCCCCCCCCGGAAGCGGCACCTGGGCAGCCTTGACGACGGTCGGCGGATCGCCGCCGTCGAGCTCGGCCGCGCGCACGGCGGTCGAGCCGATATCGAGCCCGATGCGTCCCTTGGCCACCTAGGCTTCCTCCACGCGAACCGAGCGGTCCTCGAGGAAGCGCTGCAGCTCGGACCCTCTGATGCGGTAGCCCTTGCCCACCCGCACGGCAGGCAGCTCGCCGCTCTTGATCAGCCGGTACACGGTCATGTTCGACACGCGCATGGTCAGGGCGACCTCCGCAACCGTGAGCAGTCCCCCGGTCACGAACGGTTGCGCATCGGCCATGCCGCTCCCTCCGTCACGTGAGTCACGTCCGTCACATGCGTCACACGGGTCACATGTGTCACACCAGAACACAGGAGTGCTGTTGAGCCTGCTCACGAAACATCAGGCCACAGAGCAAGTCAAACATCTGCGCCACGTGCTTCTGAACGTGTGTTCGACCGGGGCCAGGGCGTCGTGGAGGGCCCTGTCAGATCGTGGCGGTGAAGGCGCCGAGGTACCAGTCGGCGATCGAGGCGCCCCAGAACGAGGCCACGATCGCACCCGCGGCCATGTACGGGCCGAAGGGGATCATCGACTTGCGGTCGCGGCCGATCATCAGGGCCACGATGCCTCCCACGCCCCCGAAGAGCACGGCCGCGGCTGCAGCGACGCCGACCCAGGCCAGTCCGATCGATCCGAGCACCACGCCGATGACGAGCGCCAGCTTGACGTCGCCCATGCCCATACCTCGCGAGATCACCGCGACCACGAACAGCACGCCGCCGTACAGCAGGGCGCCGATGAGCCCGCGCACCGGATCGGTGCCGCCGTCGGCGAGACGGGCGAGGACCACGAAGATGGCGAACCCGACGAACGCCGGGTACGTGATGCGGTTGGGGATGATGCGCCGCTCGATGTCGATCCACGCGATCACCGGCATGAGCGAGAGGAACGCTGCGATCATGATCGCGACCCAGACACGGTCGTAGGCGGCGGCGCCGGTCACCACGAGCACGGCCGTCGCGAGCTCCAGCAGCGGATACCGGGCGGGGATGCGGACGCCGCACGATCGGCATCGCCCCCGAAGCAGCAGGTACGAGACGACGGGCACGTTGTCACGGTTCCGGATCTCGGCCTCGCAGCTCGGGCATCGCGAACGGGGCCGGAGCACGCTCTCGCCCGCGGGCACCCGCGACGCGACGACCGTCATGAAGCTCCCGATCGCCAGGCCGAACGGCACGGCCACGAGAGCGCGCACCCACGCGTCATCCATCGCGGACGACCCTATCCCGCCCGTGCTCGCAGACCCGTGAAGCTCACGCCTCGTGGATGTAGGCGATGTCCTGCTTGAACCCCGTGATGCCCGTGATCCCGGGAACGAGGACGGGCTTGTACGTGAGCTTGAAGTTGTTGGAGATCGACACGTTGGTCGCCATGACCTGTCCGGCGAACGCGTTCGTGTTCGACATCGTCGCCGTGCAGGGCGTGTAGAAGAACACGTCGACCTGGCTGTTGAAGTTGGTGTTGTTGCCCACCGTGATGTTGTCGTTGACCGTGCAGGCGGTGGTCTGCCAGGTGCTGACGAAGTGCAGGTGCTTGACCGCTCCCGCGGTGCCGTTCCAGTTCTGGCGGTTCCCGAAGTTGAACCCCCAGTCGCTGATGACCGCGAGGTTGCCCTTGACCGAGATCGTGTCGTTGTTACCCGGTGTGAAGAGGCAGGCCGCCACTGGCGCGATGCGCACGGCCACGTTGGTGTAGGCGCTCCCCGGCCAGGTGTTCTTGATCCAGTTGTAGGCCTCCTGGCAGTCGTTGGTGGCCGGCGACGCATCGTCGTAGATCGAGTCGCCGATGATCGTGTAGCCACTCCCCGTCCAGTTGGCCGCAACGTACGAGATCTGCGGGAAGGTCTGGGTCGGCACCGTGGGCACCTCGGTGAACGCACTGACCGTGCCGTTGATCGTGAGCCCGCCCGACTGAGTGATGGCCCCGGCCGCCGCCGCGGCGCCTTCGATCAGACCGCCCGGCGAGCCACCGATCGTGCCGAGCTGCGAGAGCACGCTGCCCTTGACGATCGCAGGGTTCGAGACCGTGACGTTGTCGCGCACCCAGAGGTTCCCCCAGATCGTGGAGTTGTTCGAGATCGAGGCGCCGCCCTGCGGCACGTAGATGTTGCCCCGGATGTTCGGCGTGCTCGTGATGGTCAGGTCGCCGTTGAGCACGTAGACGTCGCCGTCGTTGCCGTTGGCGCCGTAGACGTCGAAGTTGTTCGTGAATCCGGTGGCGTTCACGGCCAGGATCGCGGCGCCGAAGCCACCGTAGTTCGGCGTGAGACGCATCAGCGTCTCGATGGTGCGGGGCGTGTCGCCGCTGACCGTGCCGGTCGAGCTGATCAGCGCGAAGCTCGGGAACGTGGTGTCCGAGAACGACGCGCACGGCATCACGGTCGCGCCGTCGGCTGCGTAGAAGATCGCCGACGCCTCGAAGGTGGCCACCGCGGGGCCCGTATCGATGTCCTCGATCTTCGTGGCGCAGCTCATGCCCACGATCGGCGTCGTCTGCAGGTACTGGTACCAGTGGTTCGTGCCGGACTCGGCGGCGTTGACCGAGAGGAGGCGCTGCCGGTCGTACCCGCTCGCATCGAGGCAGTGCAGGGACTGCGCCACCACGATCGTCGAGAGCATCAGTACGACGAAAGCGACCATCAGCGACACGACCATCGCGACGCCGTCCTGCCGGCGCAGGTAGCGGTTCAGGTTGGTGATCATCGGTGGTCTCCGTTCACATGTCGGCTCGGCAGGTCCTGACACAGGTTCGAGGGGTATCCGAACGCTGTGTTCCTGCCGGTCAGAGCCGCGGTGAAGGTCTGGGTGGCCTCAGGCTGATGCTCGGGGTCAGGGTTCACGCGGAAGCGACCGACAGCGTGCGGCCGGTGGCATCGAGCACGAACGGCTCTTCGCCTTCGTCGCGGTTGACGATGCCGGTCGCGATGACCTGCCAGTCGGTCGCCGCCGCCTGCATCGAGGGGGGGCCAGTGCCGATACAGCAGACGCCGTTCGTCATCGACGAACCACGCGGCGCAGCGCGGGTCCTCGTCCCCGCCGAACTGCGCCTGGGTGTAGACACGGAACAGGTAGCCGGATGCGATCACGCCGAAGGGATCCACGGTGCCCAGCCTCGGCCGACGGGTCGTACAGCAGGTTGCCGGACCGCACCTGTCGGTCGATCGACTGCAGCATGATGCGGGCGCTGTCACCGAGCTGCGAGCGAACGTCCTGCTCGACGATCGCCCGCTGCATGCTGGCGAGCGTGCTCGTGAACACGAGCATGACGACCGACAGGATCGCCATGGCGATCACGAGTTCGGCGAGTGTGATGCCGTCGTCCCGCCGGAGGCGAGCGGAGAGAGAGAGCCCTCGGCCTGTCATATGCCGAACTCCGGCGGCGGCTCGTAGGAGCTGGCCGCGACGAGCTCACCGAGGTCGACCGTCACGATCACGTTGACCTCTTCGACGCCGTTCACCAGCAGGCGGTAGTGCACGGTGAGGGCGATCGGGGTCACGCGCCCTTCGGTCTCCAGCTTGATCTGCGCGTTCGTCGGGCTGTTCGTCGAGCTCGTCGTCGCCGCAGCAGGCGTGATCTCGCTCGCCGTCACCCACACGTCCCACTCGACGGTCTTGCCGGACACGACCTGCGAGGCGGGGTTGCAGGTCACCGCGAGCGAGCTGAGGGTCGCGTCGGTCACGCCCTTGTTGAGGTAGGCGCCGGCGCTGTAGTAGTGGAAGGTGCCGGCGCTGACCGATGCGGAGGGTGCGGTCGCCGTGCGCTCGCCGGCGATCGCACGCGCCGTGTCGACGTAGCCCGTGATGCGCATGCAGTAGTTGGTGTCGAGGGTGTTCGTCGTCGACATGCCCGCGGGCGCGGTCATGCCCGCCGTCGGGAACCCGCCGATCTGGATGGTGCCCACGGTTCGGGTGACCTGCGAGTCGACGAGCCCGTCGTCACCTGCGGTCGCCGACGATGTCGCGCTCGACGGTGGCCTTCGCGCTCGCCGAGGGCGCCGCGATCCGCACGATCGTGGCCGGCCCGAGCGCGGCGAGCGCGTGGCTCAGCGGGGCCACGATCGTCGTGACACCGCCAGGCGTCGTCTCGACGCCGGTACACGCGAGGCTGTCGGTCTCGCGTGTCCCGGTGGGGGGGCATGCCGACGCGTCGGTGAGCTTCGCCGCCGTCGACAGCCCGGCTACCGCCGAGTCTCCCGCGGGGACGGTCGAGCTTCGCGCCGATCTCGCCTCCCGCGTCGGGCTGCAGGCGCTCCAGGTAGCCGCCGGTTCCCGCCGTCGCCGATCCCCCGGCCGTCGCCGTCGAGGCCGTGCCGGGATCGGAGTCGGCGGCCCACAGGGTCTCGGCCAACCCGGCGTCGCTCCGTCCCGACGAGTCGATGACCTCGACGAACGACGTCGTCGAGCTCGCGTCGAGATCGACGACCTGCTCCTGCTGCATGGCGGCTTCCCCGCCGGGGAGCACCACGGATCCCTCCTCGATGTCGACGGCTCCCGCGTGGAACGCGCCGGCGCCGCCCGGTTCGATCGTGACGCTCGACGTGGGAAGGAGCGCCTGCCCGTAGAAGAACGGCTGGCAGGGTGCGGCGAACGGATGCGTCGTCGAGCTCACGCACCCGGTCGGCGACCAGACCGACGTCTGCACCCGCACGAGGTTGTTCGTGCCGGTCGAGATGGCGCCGCCTCCCGCCCACGACACCTGCACGGTCACCGAGTACGGGTTCGCCGTCACGTCGTTGTTCGTGACGTACGTCGCCCACGTCAGAGGTCCAGCCCGTTGTCGGTCGTGAACGATCCCGTGTGCGGCACGAGCCAGTCCTCGCTGTAGCCGCCCGAGAAGGTCTGGCCGACCAGCTTCTCCCCGGAGCAGGTGAAGAGCCGGTAGTCGCCGGAGCAGGACTCGATGTTGGGGTCCGAGGTGTACTCCGAGGTGTTGAGCCCCTTGGTGATGGCCGAGTACGGGAGCGCTCGGATGCCCTCCATGATCTCGTTGGCGTAGCCGGTCGCCTGCGTGCGATCCCGGCCGAACGCGATGTAGCGGAAGCCGATCGTGGCCGTGTAGGCGAGCGCGGTGAGCGAGCCGAAGATGACGGTGATGGCCACCATCGTCTCGACGATGGTGAAGCCCCGCTCTCCGCGCATGCGTGCGCGGAGCCGTGCGGTCAGCATGCGTCGAGTCATCGACACCTTTCACGTGGGCAGAACGGCGACAGCTGTGCCCTATGAACGTCGGCAGGTTCGGGGATGCCCTTGAGCCGCCGAACGGCTCGTTGGCCGGCCGAGGGAGAACAGGAAGGGCGGCCCGCGGGCCGCCCTTTACTGGTGCTGCTATGCGCTCGACTGTGCTTACCAGCTCCGTGGCGCTGCAGCGCATTGGCGTCGCGTCGCGGCAGTCGTGGTGCTGCCGTAGACGTGCCGCGGTGAATGCCCGCACCGGTCTCGATACCTCGGTGATCCAGTAGCACGTGCCCGACTCGGACATCGAAGCCGCGCCGACGCGCTCTGCGTCCGTACCAGGTCACGGTCGCTGGCCGCGATGTCGACCTGGTGGCGGCGTGCCCGCGTCGGCGGTCACTGGCGGCTGTCCATGTGCCGGACGGCTCGATCGCGTCCGCCACCGCCGTCGTGAACCTGACGTAGGTCGCTCGTTGTCGGTGTACGTGCACCTTGGCTGCGGCCAGAGCGTTGCGAAGGCTCGACTGAGCCGCGCGGTTCTGCGCCCGCTCACGGGCACCGAGGAACGTCGGCAGCGCGATGGCGATCAGGATGCCGATGATCAGAACGACCACCATCAGCTCGATGAGGGTGAATCCCTGCTCCTCATCTGCGCGCTTCATCAAGCGCTTGAGCATGAGCTGTCAACTCCTTTCCTTGTGACGTGCGCGCCCTGATGGCGCGCGTTCCGTGACGTTGTCGGTCGTTGTCGGCCGCGACCTGAAGCCGGCGGAGGGCTGAATTTCGCCGTCCTCCGTCGGGACCTACCAGCGAACGGGTAGCGAGCGGCCGGGGCTCGAGGCTGGGCGCTACTTGATCTCGGAGATGATGCCGAACATCGGCATGTAGAGCGCGATGACGGCGCCACCGACGCACGCGCCGATGATCGCGATCAGCAGCGGCTCGATGAGCGACGTGAGCGCGTCGACCGCGGCCTCGATCTCCTGGTCGTAGAACTGCGCGACCTTGTCGAGCATCGTGTCGACCTGACCGGTCTCCTCACCCACGGCGATCATCTGCACGACCATGGGCGGGAACACCGCGTGCTTCGCGAGTGGCTTGGCGATGGACTCACCCTCGCGCACGCTCGACTGCACGTCGCTCACGGCCCCGGACACGACCTTGTTGTTGACCGTGTCGGTGACGATGTCGAACGCCTGCAGGATCGGCACACCGGCCGACAGCAGCATCGCGAGCGTGCTGGAGAACCGCGACAGGGCGGTCTTGTGGAAGAGCGACCCGAAGACCGGCACCCGCAGCTTGAGTCGGTCGAGCTGCAGCCGGCCGTTCTCGGTTGCCTTGTACCGCCTGATCAAGAACCGCAGGAGGAAGCATCGAAGCCGACGACCATGTACCAGTAGCTCTTGAACGCGTCGCTCATCATGAGCAGCACGCGGGTCGGCATGGGCAGCGTGCCGCCCAGCTGGCCGTAGATGCCCTCGAACTGCGGCACGACGAACAGCAGCATCGCCGACATGATCAGGAAGACGAGGGCGACGACCGCGATCGGGTAGGTCATGGCCGACTTGATCTTGCCGCGCAGGTGCACCTCGCGCTCGAGCATGGCGGCGAGCTTGAGCAAGGTCGTGTCGAGCGACCCACCCATCTCACCCGACTTCACCATCGAGACGTACAGGTCGTTGAAGACTTTGGGGTGCTTGCTGAACGCCCCCGAGAGCGAGGCGCCCTGCTCGACGTCGGTGCGGCACGTCGAGAGGGTCTCGCCGAGCAGCTTGTTCTCGGTCTGCTCGGCGAGGATCGACATCGCCCGCAGGATCGGCAGCCCGGAGTTGATCATCGTGGCGAACTGCCGGGAGAAGACCGAGAGGTCCTTCAGCTTGACCTTGGCCTTCTTGAGGTTGATCTCGAAGTTGAGGCCCTTCTTCTCCTTGCCCACCTCGAGCGGCGTGTAGCCGAGCTCGCGCAACCGTTGCAGCACGAGCAGCTCGCTGTCGGCCACCAGCGTGCCGGTGACCGTGTTCCCCGCCTTGTCGCGGACCTTGTACTGGAAGGTCTGAGACATGCGCTACATCCCGCCCATGACCATGCCGCCGCCGCCCATGCCGCCGCCCATGTCGATGGCGCCGCCGGGGTCGACCGGACCGGCGCCGAGCGCGCCGCCCATCAGCCGCTGCAGCTCCTCGGGCTCGTGGCAGCGCTCGAAGGCGAGCTGCTGGCTGATGTGGCCCGCCTTCACGTGCTGGGCGAGCGACATGTCCATCGTCTGCATGCCGAAGCGCCCACCGGCCTGCATCGCCGAGTAGATCTGGTGCACCTTGCCCTCACGCACCAGGTTCCGGATCGCGGGCGTCGTCACGAGCACCTCGATGGCGGCCACCCGTCCCTTGCCGTCCTGGGTCGGGATCAGCTGCTGGGTCACCACACCCATCAACGTCGTCGCGAGCTGCACGCGCACCTGCTGCTGCTGGTGGGGCGGGAACACGTCGATGATGCGGTCGATCGTCTGCGGCGCATCCTGGGTGTGCAGCGTGGCGAACACGAGGTGGCCGGTCTCGGCCGCGGTGATGGCCGTCGAGATCGTCTCGAGGTCACGCATCTCACCGACCAGGATCACGTCGGGGTCCTGCCGCAGCACGTGCTTGAGCGCGCTCGCGAACCCGTGCGTGTCGGCGCCGACCTCACGCTGGTTCACGATGCAGCTCTTGTGCTTGTGCAGGAACTCGATCGGATCCTCGACCGTCATGATGTGGCCCTTGCGCTCGGTGTTGACGACGTCGACCATCGAGGCGAGCGTGGTCGACTTGCCCGAGCCGGTCGGACCGGTCACGACCACGAACCCACGCTGGAACCGCGCGAGGTCGGCCACGACCGACGGCAGCCCGAGGTCCTCGATCGCCTTGATCTCGAAGGGGATCACGCGGAAGGCGGCCCCGATCGCGTCGCGCTGCATGTAGACGTTGACGCGGAACCGGGCCCGGCCGGGCAGCGAGTACGACATGTCGAGCTCGAGCTCCTGCTCGAACCGTTCCCGCAGCTTCTGCGGCAGGATCGCGTAGATCATGCCCTGCAGGGCCCGAGGCGAGAGCGCCGGGTAGCCCTCGATGCGCTCGAGTTCGCCGTGCACCCTGACCACCGGCGGCGCGCCGGCCGTCAGGTGCAGGTCCGAGCCTTCGTGGTCGAGCAGCGCGCCCAGCAGCTCCGGGATCGGTACCTGGACGTCTGCCTCTTCCTGCACCATGCTCACGTCACTTCACCACCCTCGCGACTTCCTCGATCGATGTGTTCCCCATGCGGACCTTCTCGAGGCCGTCCTCGCGCAGCGTGACCATGCCCTGCTGCACGGCGACGGTCTTGATCGACTCCGACGACGCCCGCTCGATCGTGAGTCGCTCGATCTCCTCGGTGATGGGCATGACCTCGTACAGCCCCATGCGGCCGCGGAACCCGGTGTTCCCGCAGGCTGCGCACCCCTGAGGCCTGAAGATCTCGGTGATCTCCGGCCAGAGCCACTCGGGGTACCCGGCCGCCATCAGCTCGGGCTCGTCGGGGCGGTAGGCGACCTTGCAACGCTCACAGAGCTTGCGCGCGAGCCGCTGCGCGACGATCGAGTCGATCGCCGAGGCCACCAGGAAGGTCTCGACGTCCATCTCGGTGAGGCGCGTGAGCGCGCTCGGAGCGTCGTTGGTGTGCAGCGACGAGAGCACGAGGTGCCCGGTGAGCGCCGCTTCGACGGCGATCATCGCGGTCTCGCGGTCACGGATCTCACCGATCAGCACGATGTCGGGGTCGGCTCGAAGGATCGACCGCAGGGCGCTCGCGAACGTGAGCCCGGCCTTCGGGTTCACCTGCATCTGGTTCACGCCGGCGAGCCGGTACTCGACCGGGTCCTCGACCGTGATGATGTTCTTGTCTTCCTCGTTCAGGATGTTGAGGGTCGAGTACATCGTGGTCGACTTGCCCGAGCCCGTGGGTCCGGTGACGAGGATCGCGCCGTACGGCTTGCGGAACGACTGCGCGAACCGCTTGTACGGGTCCTCGAGGAAGCCGAGATCCTCGAGCCTCAGCAAGGCCTGCGACTTGTCCAGGATGCGGATGACGATCTTCTCGCCGTGCACCGTCGGAAGGCTCGCCAGCCGCAGGTCGAGCTGCTTGCCACCGACCTTCATCGAGATGCGGCCGTCCTGCGGCACGCGCTTCTCGGCGATGTTCAGCTCGGCCATGACCTTGAGGCGCGAGATCAACCCACCTTGGATGTTCTTCGGCGCCGGCGGCATCGGCTCGTGCAACACCCCGTCGACGCGGAAGCGGATGCGCACGTTCTTCTCGGCCGGCTCGATGTGCACGTCGGACGCGCGGTCACCGACGGCTTGGGTCATGATCGCGTTCACGAGCTTGACGATCGGGGCGTCCTCGAGGGCCGCCTCCATCTGTTGCTCTTCGGTGTCGGCGGAGTCGGCTGCCACGCTCGCCAACGCTTCGACCTGGTTGTCGAGACCTGCGTACTTCTGGATCGCGCGCTCGACGTCGGCTGCGGTCGCCACCAGCGGTTGCACGTCGCGGTTCGTGATCGTGCGGATGTCGTCGAGCGCGTAGACGTTGGCGGGGTCCGACATCGCCACGAGCAGCTTGCCGTCACGCTCCCCGATCGGGATCGCACGGTAGCGCCTGGCCAACGCTTCGGGCAGCAGCGTGGTCGCCGTCGCGTCGACCGGGTACTCGGACAGATCGACGAACTCGAGTCCGACCTGCTCGGCGAGGGCACGCACCAGGTCGCCTTCCTTGATCATGCCCATGTCGATGAGCACGCGGCCGAGGGACTTCGGCGTGCGCTTGTGCTCCTCGAGCGCCGTCTCCAGCTGCTCGGGCGTGATCATCTGCAGCTCGATCAGGATCTGGCCGAGCTGCTTCGACTTCCGCTTGACCGTCGTCATGGCCGTCCTTGCGTAGCGCGACGTTCAGGCCCGGTGCGAGCCCGGCCTCAGGACTTCATTCGTCATCGTCAGAGTCGAGCTGAAGCAATCCCGAGAACTCTTTGGCCAGCAGGATCGGGTCGACCTCGGAGTCGTCCCCGGACGGGTCATGCGGGCTCTCCTGCGGGTCCGCCGACGGGCTGGCCATGCGCTCGTCGGAGGTGGAGGAGGCATCCGTCGCCGGCTCAGCCCTCGCCAGCTCGGTCAGCTCGGCCAGCTCGGCAGCCGGCGGGCTGGGTCCGGCCTTCGGCGCCGATCCTTGCGGGATCTGCGAGAACCCTCTCCGGTCGGGCGCCGACCCGGCAGGCGGCGAAGCCTGCGCGGCGACCTCGGCGGGCTCGGCGGGCTCGGCGGGCTCGGCGGCCGCAGGCTTGCCGGATCCAGGATGCAGCGAGGTCCTCGGCTTGCCCGAGGGGGCGGCGGTCGCGTCCGGTACGCGCATCGTGTCGCGTCGAGCCCGCCCTTCCTCGACGACGAGCAGCAGCTGTTCCATCTGATCGACGAGCACACCGGGGCGTGTGCCCGCTTCGGCCATCGCGAACGCTGCGTACGGACCTCGCCGCACGTATGCCCAGACCTGGTCGGCGAACTCGATGAAGCCCCGCTCGGGCTCTCCGAGTGAGATGAACCTGAGCCATGCCGGCTTGGCGAGGCTCTCGTCCTCGTTCGGAGAGGCACCGAGCACGAGCCCGTCCCGCGACAGGATGAGGACGCTCGATACCCCGTTCACGCTCACCGTGATCCGCTGTGCGAGCGCGGAGTAGTCGTCCATCTCCCGTGCAGCATCGACCCGCCGCGCAGGCCGCTTGAGGGACAGCCGGCCGGCCTGCGCGCCTCAGGCGGATTCGGCGAGCACGCCGAGCGCGGCTGCCGACATCACGTCGAGGGGCGCCGGGGTGCCCGTCCAGAGCTCGAACGAGAGGGCCGCCTGGTGCAACAGCAGGCCGAGGCCGCCGAAGGCTTCCGCCCCGGCCGCACGCGCCTCGAGCTGCAATGGCGTTTGTGCGGGGCGGTAGAGGAGGTCGACCACGACCACCCCCGGTCCGAGCGACGGAAGCGGCGGGGAGCCGCGGCCGTCGGCGCCGAGCGGCGTGGCGTTCACGACCAGGTCGGCCCGCCGCCCCGCGACCTCACCGAACGATGCGCGCGCGACCTGCACCCCCGCCCCGTCGACGGCCGCCTCCACATCGCCGGCCCGTGACGGATCGCGCACCGCCACGGTGAGGGTCGCCGAGCCCGGCGAGCGCGAGCGCGAGCGCGACGGCCCTGGCCGCTCCCCCGGCGCCGTAGACGAGCGCGGAGCGGCCCTGTGGCTCGAAGCCCGCATCGCGCCGCAGGAAGCGATCGAACCCCGCCACGTCGGTGTTGTGGCCGGTCAGCCGGTCGTCCCTGCACCACGAACGTGTTGACCGCTCGCAGGCGCGACGCCTCGTCGGAGAGCTCGTCGGCGAGCTCGGCCGCGTCCGTCTTGTGCGGCATCGTGACGTTGGCTCCTCGGAACCCGAGGGCGACGAGACCATCGGCCGCCGCTCGCATCGCACCCGGCGCGACCGGCAGCGGCACGTAGGTCCAGTCGAGGCCGAGCGCGGCGAAGGCCGCGTTGTGGATCTGCGGGGAGAGGCTGTGCTCGACCGGCCATCCGATGACGCCCGCGACGTGGGTCGCACCGCCGACGCGCCGGGCGGCGAGCGGGTCGTCAGAGGCCACCATCAGAGACGAGGCGATCGACGTTGGCGAGGTGCTCGTCGTAGGTCACCGCGAACCGGTGCCCACCGTCGTCGTCGCAGAGCACGTAGTAGAAGTACGGCGTGTCGGCGGGCTCGAGCGCGGCCCGCAGCGACCAGAGGTAGGGGCTCGCGATCGGCGTCGGCGGCAGGCCCGTGCGCATGCGCGTGTTGTACGGACCGTCGGTCTCGAGATCGGCGGTGGAGAGCTCCCCGTCGGGCGTCGGATCGTCGTAGAGCAGCGTGGCGTCGATGCCCAAGGTCATGCCCTCTCGCAGCCGGTTGTAGATGACACCGGCGATGAGCGGGCGGTCGCGCTGAACCGCCGCTTCCTTCTCGATCATCGACGCGATCACGACGACCTCGTAGGGCGTCACGCCGAGCGCCTCGGCGTTCTCCCACGCGAGCCCTTCCGTCTCTGCCGTGAACTGGTCCAGCAACCGCTGGATCACGGCCTCGGCGTGATCGCGGGTGGGGATGTCGTAGGTCTCGGGCCACAGGAACCCTTCGAGCGGTGCCTTGGCGGGAAGCGCCGCCGGGCGATCGAACCGTCCCCGGGTGATGCGCTCGAGCACGGCCTCGGCGGGGATGTCGAGGGAGGTCTCGATCGCATCGGCGATCTGGGTCATCCGGTATCCCGGGGGGATGAGCAGCTCGGCCGTGGGGATCTGCTTCGGTGGCGTCGTGAGCACCTTCACCGCCGCGTCGAGGGTCATGCCCGTCGTGAGGGAGTACGTGCCGGCGCGGAGCTCCGCCGACTTGCCCGTGCCCCGCATCAGCAGGTTGCCGAGGAAGCCGCCGCACGGGATCACGCCCCGGTCGGCGAGCCCGTCGACGACCTGCTCGGCGGTCGCGCCGTCGGCGACCTTGAACGCGACGTCGCGTCGCGGCCCGTCGGCGGAGCCCTGACAGCGCTCGTAGTAGCGGCTGGCCATGACGAGGGCGGCCACGAGTCCGCCCATCACCAGGAACAGCAGCAGCAGCGAGATCCGACGCGGACGGTCCCGGTGCACCTGGCGGTCCGCACGGCGCGGCGTGGTGGTCTGCATCGGTTCGTTGAGGATACCGGTCACCGGTTGGCTCGGGCGTCGAGCCATGCGCCGAGGATGACGGCGGCCGCGCTCTCGTCGACGACGTCGCGCCGCCGTCGCCCTGTGACGCCGGCAGCGCGAAGGGTTCGTTCGGCCTGTGCGGTGCTCAGCCGCTCGTCCTGGAGCTCGACGGGCACGTCGAGCACCGCACGCAGGGCCTCGGCGAACGCCTCGGCCTGCTGGGCCTGGGCGCCCGACGCGCCCGACATCGAACGCGGGTGCCCCACGACGACGACGGTCACACCGAGCTCGAGCACCAGCGCGGCCACCGCATGCAGCTCGCCCGGCGGCCGGCCGACGCGGATCGTGCCGTGCGGAACCGCGACGCGCCGGTCGTCATCGGAGACGGCGACGCCGATGCGCGCCGCACCGAGATCGAGACCGAGGACCCTTCCTGCCGGAGCGTCGCCGGTAGTCCGATCCATACTAGTGTCCGGCGAGGAGCTCCTGCAGCCGCGCAGGGATGCTCTCGACCGCGGGCACGACGGCCTCGGCTCGCTTGCCGCCGGCGAACCCGAGGCCGGGCTTGCCCCCCGCGCCCCCGCCGATGACCTCGGCGGCCTGCTCGAGGAGCGCCGGGGCCGTGACCCCGCGGTCGGCCAGCGGCGCTGAGCACGCGGCGACCAGGAGCGCCTTGCCACCCGCGGCGGAGCCGAGCACGACGGCTGCCTGGCCGCCGAGCTTGCCGAGCGCCTTCTGGGCGAGCTCGCGCAGGGTGTCGGCGTCCGCGTCGGTCACCGTGTGCACGAGCCGCACGCCGTCGACGCTCACGGCCGCCGCGACGAGCTCGTCGACCCGCCCGGCGGACTGCTGCTGACCGAGCCGGCCGAGCTCGTTCTTCAGTCGCTTGTTCTCGTCGACGACCCGCCGGGCGTGCTCCAGGGCTGCGGTCGGATCCTTGCTGCCGAGCGCGGCGACCAGGCCTCGAAGCAGCTCCCGCTCGGCATTGATCTCGCGGAGCGCGTCGGGTCCGACGAGCGCCTCGACACGGCGCATGCCGGCCCCGATCGACCCCTCGTGCAGGATGCGGAGCACCCCGATGCGCCCGGTGCGCTCGACGTGCGTGCCACCGCAGAGCTCGCGCGAGTAGTCGCCGATCTCGACCACGCGGACCACGTCGCCGTACTTCTCGTCGAACAGCATCGTGGCGCCCAACGCCTTCGCCTCGGCCATCGAGGTCTCGAAGATGTTCGGTGCGTCGTCGCGTGCGAGCAGCCGGTTCGCCTCGAGCTCGGCCTGCTCCAGGGTCTCGACCGGCACCGACGACGGGTGCGGGAAGTCGAACCGGAGCCGCCCGGGCGCCACGAGCGATCCGGCCTGGCGCGCGTGCTCGCCGAGCATGTGCTTGAGGGTCCAGTGCACGACGTGGGTCGAGGTATGGGCCCGAGCGGTCGACTCGCGGCGCTGCCGGTCGATCTCGGCGATCGCGTCTTGGCCGGGCCGCACCTCGCCGGAGGTCACGGTGCCGATGTGCACGATCGATGCCGGACCGGCCCACTGCGCGTCGCGCACCCGCACCGTGCCGGTCGGGGTGCGGATCTCCCCCTGATCGCCCACCTGCCCGCCGGATTCCGCGTAGAACGGGGTGCGTTCGAGCACGATCGAGACCTCGTCGCCTTCCTGGGCGGCGTCGAGCACACCGTGGCCGGCGTCGAGCAGCATCGCGATCGGCGACTCGGCCTCAGTCCCGGGCGTATCCCACGAACTCGCTCGGCGGGCACCGCGCCGGCATCGAGCCCGATCTCCACCTTCTTGGCGGCGGCGCGGGCGCGTGCGCGCTGCTCCTCGAGGAGCTCGGCGAAGCCCTGCTCGTCGACCGCGAGCCCCGCCTCGGCGGCGAGCTCGACCGTCAGCTCGATCGGGAACCCGAACGTGTCGGAGAGCTTGAACGCATCGGGACCCGGTGACCCGGCCGGCCTCGGCGCGCCCCGTGGCTTCCTCGAACAGCACCAGACCCCGGCCGAGCGTCGTCGTGAAGCGCTCCTCTTCGGACGTCGCGACCTGCCGCACGAACGCCTCGTTCTCGCGGAGCTCGGGGAAGGCGTCACCGAAGCCGTCGACGACCGCGGTGATCACCGGGTCGAGCACGGTGCCCTGCACCCCGAGCCGACGCGCGTGTGACACCGCGCGGCGGAGCATGCGTCGCAGGATGTACCCGCGCCCTTCGTTGGAAGGCTGCACGCCGTCGGCGATCAGGAACGCGGTGGCGCGCGCGTGCTCTGCGACGATCTTCAGGGACACGTCGTTGCGCGCATCGGCACCGTGGCGGTGCCCCGACAGACCCTCGACGACCTCGAGGATCGGCAGGAAGAGGTCGGTCTCGAACACGTTGTCGACGCCCTGCAGGATCGTCGCGACGCGTTCGAGGCACGAGCCGGTGTCGACGTTCTTCCCGGGCAAGGGGGCGAGCACGGTGCCCTCGCCGTCGATCTGTTCCTGGATGAAGACGAGGTTCCAGATCTCCATGAACCGCTCTTCGTCGACATCGGGACCACCGTCGGGACCGTACGCTCGGTCCCCGGTCGACGAAGATCTCCGAGCACGGCCCCGCCGGACCGGCGGCGTGCGTGTGCCAGTAGTTCGCGAGCTCACCCTCGGCGTCGAGCTTGCCGCGGCGAACGAGCCGCTCGGGAGCCAGGCCGGCGAGATCGACCCACGCTCCGGCGGCCTCCTCGTCGGTCTCGTAGATCGTCACCCAGAGGCGGTCGTGGTCGATGCCGTAGCGCTCGGTGAGCGAGCTCGTGCGCCCACGTGATCGCATCGGCCTTGAAGTAGTCGGCGAACGAGAAGTTCCCCAGCATCTCGAAGAAGGTGAGGTGACGCGCATCGTTGCCGACGTTCTCGATGTCGTTGGTGCGCATCACCTTCTGCGTCGTGACCGCTCTCGGGTACGGCGCCTCGCTCTGGCCGAGGAAGTACGGGATGAACTGATTCATGCCGGCGTTCGTGAGGAGCAATCCCGACTCGGGGGGCGGGATCAGCGATGAGGAGCGCACCCGGGTGTGCCCGCGTTCGGCGAAGAACGACAGGAAGGTCTCGCGGATCTCGGTGCCCTGCATCGCGGGAGTCTAACTACGGGTCGTCGCGTCGCAGCTCCGCTTCGCGCTCCTCCATGGCTCGCTTGCCTTCCTGGATCGACTCCGATACGAGCTTGGAGAAGTCGAGCACGCCTCCCTTGGCCTCGCGGGCGATGGTGGCCGGGGCAACGCGCTCGGGCCTGCTTGCGCGCCCATCGGCTCGCGAGGACCGCCCCGGTCGCACCCGCTCCGAGCCCGAGCGCGACCCAGAAGCCCCGCTTCACTTCTTGCGGCCGCGCATCTTCGCGAAGCCCGTCTTCACGCCCGCACCGAGCCCGATCACCTTGACGAGTGGGCTCGCCGCGGCCTGCTCGACGAGCCCGGAGAGCTTCTCGACCCGGGCGACGATGTCGGTGGCGCTCACGAGCATCGTGTCGACGCGGTCGAGCTCGCGGTTGGTGCGCTCCACCGAGCCCTTCACCTCCCGCAGCAGCGGAACGGCTTCCTCGCGCATGGTGTCGATCGTCATCTTGGTGCTCTCGAGCACGCGGAAGGTGTTCAGCAGCACCACGCACAGGGCGAGCACGAGCAGCCCCCAGAACGCCGCCAGGATGATGAGGGCGGTGTCGCCGGCGGTGAGGGCGAGGAGCGTCATGGTCGAGCCTCCCATGGGTCGTCGTCGGGGTCCGGTCGGGCTGGGCGCTTAGCCTACCCGACCCGTTCTCGAGGCCGGCCCGGCTGACGGGTCAGGGCTCGTCGTCGATCCGGGGAGCCGCCGTGCCGGGCTCGCGCGCGACATCGTCGCCTTGCCCCGACGGCTCGTAGTAGCGCCGGCCCGACACGCTCGCCGGCCGGTACTCCTGGTCGACGGCGTGGCCCGGGAAGTCGTGAGGGTACCGGTAGCCCTTCCCGTGGCCGAGCTGCTTCGCGCCCCGATAGCTCGCGTCCCGCAGATGCAGCGGCACGGGGTCCGATGCGGCCGCATCCTCGAAGGCGGCGCCGATCGCCGTATACACGCTGTTCGACTTCGGCGCGGTCGCGAGGTAGATGGTCGCGTGCGCGAGGTTCAGCCGCACCTCGGGAAGCCCGACGTGCTCGACCGCGTGCGCGGCGGCGACGGCGACGGCCAGGGCGTCGGAGTCCGCCATGCCGATGTCCTCGCTCGCGTGCACGATGAGTCGCCGGGCGATGAACCGCGGATCCTCCCCCGCCTCGATCATGCGGGCGAGCCAGAACAGGGCGGCATCGGGATCCGAGCCGCGGATCGACTTGATGAACGCGCTGATGACGTCGTAGTGCGCGTCTCCCTGACGGTCGTAGACGATGGCCCTTCGCTGTACAGCATCGGCGACGACCTCGCGCGTGATCTCACCATCACCGGCGGCCTGGGCGGCGTCGGCGGCGGCCTCCAGTCCCGTGAGCGCCATGCGGGCGTCGCCGCCGGCGATCGTGACGAGGTGCTCGAGCGCGTCGTCGGCGATCGCGAGCCCCGTGCGACCCAGGCCACGCCCCTCGTCGCCGAGCGCCCGGCGCAGCAACGTCGTGACCGCGTCGTCCTCGAGCGGCTCGAGCCGCAGCAGCAGGCATCGTGAGAGCAGCGGCGTGTTCAGCGAGAAGTACGGGTTCTCGGTGGTGGCCCCGATGAGCGTCACGGTGCCTTCCTCGACCGCGGGCAGCAACACGTCCTGCTGAGCCTTCGACCACCGATGCACCTCGTCGACGAAGAGCACGGTGCGGAAGAGCCCGCCGCGCGCGGCTTCCATGATCTTGCGAGCGTCGGCCACGCCCGAGCTCACGGCCGACAGGCGCATGAGGTCGGCGCCGACCGCGTCGGCGAGCAGGTGCGCGAGCGTGGTCTTGCCCGTGCCCGCGGGCCCCCACACGATGATGGAAGGCAAGGAGCCCTTCGACAGGATGCGCGTGAGCGCCCTGCCCTCGCCGACGAGGTGCCCCTGACCGACGAACTCCTCGAACGACGCCGGGCGCATACGAGCCGCGAGCGGCGCGTCGGTCATGTCAGCCTTCGGAGGGGCCCGGATTCGGGGAGTGCGCGAGCGCTGAGCCCGAGCTCCTGCAGCTGCTTCTCGTCGACGGGAGCCGGCGCGCCGGTCAGCGGATCGGTGCCCGACTGCGACTTCGGGAAGGCGATGACGTCACGGATCGCGTCCTTGCCGGCCATGAGCATCACGAGGCGGTCGACCCCCATCGCGATGCCGCCGTGGGGCGGCGCGCCGAGCGTGAGCGCCCGCAGCAGATGCCCGAACTGCTCCTCGATCTCGTCGTGGGCGAGGCCGAGCGACTCGAAGACCGCACGCTGCGTCTGCGCATCGTGCATGCGGATGCTGCCGCCCCCGACCTCGAAGCCGTTCAGCACGAGGTCGTAGGCGCGAGCCTTCGCGGTCTCGGGCGCGAGGTCCTCGGAGGCGGGCGCGGTGAACGGATGATGCACCGAGACCCAGCGCTCCTCGTCGTCGCTGTACTCGAACAGCGGCGGCTCGACCATCCAACAGAAGCTCCAGGCACCGGCGGGGATCAGATCGAGTGTCGCGGCGAGGTCACGCCGAAGGCCGTCGAGCGCGACGTTGGCCCTGTCCCCGCGGTCGGCGACGATGCAGACGAGGTCGCCCTCGGCGGCGCCCGTCAGGCTCACCACCTGGGCGAGCTCGTCGGGCGAGAGGAACTTCTCGACCGGCGAGCGCACGACGCCGTCCGGCCTCGACGGCCATCCAGACGAGGCCGGCGGCACCGCGCCCCTTGGCGTCGTCGATCAGGCGGTCGAGCTCCTTGCGTGAGAACGATGCGGCGCCGGGCGCGGCGAGCGCCTTGATCACGCCGCCGCTCGCGAGCACCGACGCGAACGCGTTGAATCCGGTCATCGGCGAACACCGCAGCGAGGTCGGCGAGCTCCATGCCGTACCGCAGATCCGGCTTGTCCGAACCGAACCGCGCCATCATCTCGTCGTACGTGAGCTGCGGGAACGGCGTGGTCACCTCGGCGCCGGCCACCTCGCCCACGATGCGCGCGTACAGCGGCTCGATCAGATCGATCAGGTCCTGCTCGGTGACGAACGACATCTCCACGTCGAGCTGGGTGAACTCGAACCCACGGTCGGCGCGCGACGCTTCATCGCGCAGGCACCGCACGATCTGGTAGTAGCGGTCCTGCCCGCCCACCATGAGCAGCTGCTTGAGCTGCTGGGGCGACTGCGGCAGCGCGTAGAAGGTCCCCGGCCACAGGCGACTCGGCACGAGGAAGTCGCGGGACCCCTCGGGCGTCGAGCGCGTGAGCATCGGGGTCTCGACCTCGACGAATCCCTGCGCGTCGAGGTGCTCCCGCATGAGCCGCACGATCCGCGCCCGCATCGCGAGCACCTTCGTCATCTCCGGACGACGCAGATCCAGGTAGCGGTAGCGCAGCCGAAGATCCTCGCCCGCCTCGATGCGATCCTCGATCGGGAAGGGCGGCGTCTCGCGACGCGTTCAGCACCTCGAGCGTCGAGGCCGCCACCTCGATCTCCCCGGTCCCCAGGTCGGCGTTGGTCATGCCCTCGGGGCGCGCCCGACCGAGCCCGTCACGCGGACCACGTCCTCGGCGCCGAGGCGCTGCGCCGCCGCGTGTGCCTCGGCCGCGCTCTGCGGGTGGAACACGACCTGCACGGCGCCGTGGCGGTCCCGCAGGTCGATGAACGTCACGCCGCCGTGATCGCGGCGATGGGCGACCCATCCGCAGAGTGAGACCTCGTCGCCCGCGTGGTCGAGCCGGAGCTCGCCGCAGGCGTGCGTGCGCATGGAGGTCTGCAGCGGCGATGCTTCGTCGGCTCACGCCGGCCCGTCCGTTCCGTCGACGGGATCGTCGAGCCTCGACAGCCATCGGACGACGTCGTCCCGGGGCACCTGCTGCTGCATGCCGTCGGCGAGCCGGCGCAGCGTGACCACGCCGTCGGCGGCTTCCCGCTCCCCCACGATCGCCGTGAAGCTCGCGCCGGCGCGGTCCGCCATCTTGAGCTGCGCCTTGAGCGGCCGTTCCTCGAGCGCGTGGGCCGCGGCGATGCCGGCCGAGCGCAACTCGTCGACGAGCGACGAGCCGGCCGGTCCCGCCCCTTCCCCGATCGCGACCACGAACCCCGTCGGCGTGCGGGCGGGCGGAAGCGCGACGCCTTCGGCTTCCATGGCGAGCAGCACCCGGTCCAGACCCAGCGCGAACCCCACACCCGGCGTCGACGGCCCTCCGAGCGCCTCGGCGAGACCGTCGTAGCGACCCCCGGCGTTCACCGTGCCGGCCTTGTTCGCCGCGAGCACGCCCGAGATCCATTCGAACGCCGTGCGCGTGTAGTAGTCGAGGCCGCGCACCAGGCGAGGGTCGAGCACGTAGTCGACGCCCGCCCGTCGAGCCCGTCGCGAACGGCGGCGAAGTGCTCCGCGCACGGATCACAGAGACGGTCGGCGATCGTCGGGCGCCGCCCGCACGAAGTCGCGCTCGCCGTCGACCTTGCAGTCGAACACGCGCAGCGGATTGCGATCGAGCCGCTCACGGCAGTCGGCGTCGAGCCGGTCGCGGAACGGTTGGAAGTACGCGACGAGCTCGTCGCGGTAGGCGGGACGGCACGCTTCGTCGCCGATCGAGTTGAGGTGCAGGGTCACGTCGGCGAGCCCACGGCCCGCCGAGGAACCGTTCGCCCATCTCGATCACCTCCACGTCGGCGCCGGGAGCGCCGGTGCCGATCACCTCGACGCCGAACTGACGGAACTCGCGCATGCGGCCGGCCTGCGGCCGTCCGTGGCGGAACTCCGAGGCGACGTAATAGCCCTTGAACGGATTGGGCAGCGACTGCGCGTGGGCGAGGTAGGCGCGCACGACGCCCGCCGTGCTCTCGGGCCTGAGCGTGACCGAACGTCCGCCCTTGTCCTCGAAGGTGTACATCTCCTTCGTGACGACGTCGGATGTCTCTCCCGACGTTCGCGCGAAGAGCTCGGTCTGCTCGAAGGTGGGGGTCTCGACGTACCGGTAGCCGTACAGTCGGGCGAGGCGGTGGGCCTCGTCGTAGAGGCCGAGCATCGCGTCGGCGCGGTCGGGCAGCAGGTCCTGCGTGCCCCGGGGGGGCGCGAGCTCCATCAGACGAGCTCCCGCAGGAACGGGTTCGACGCACGCTCCCGGCCCACCGTCGTCTCGTGGTCCGTGACCGGGCAGCACCGGCACGGCGTCGTCGAGCGTGAGGAACCTGCGCAGGCTCTGCTGCATCGCCGCCGGGTCGGAGTTGTCGAAGTCGGAGCGTCCGATCGAGCCCGCGAAGACGAGGTCGCCGGAGCAGAACGCGACGTCGGCGTCGACCCCGAACGCGCAGTGCCCAGGGGTATGGCCCGGCGTGTGCATCACGGCGATCTCGAGCCCGGCGAGGCGCAGCACCTCGCCGTCGGCGAGCGTTCGCAGGTCCTTCACCGGAGCGAGCGGGTTGTCGAACCCGGCCCGCCAGGCGGGCTCGTCGGTGAACGCGACGGCGTCGGCCTCGTGCACGTAGACCGGCATCTCGCCGGCGAACTCGCCCGCTTCGCCGGCGTGATCGAGATGGGCGTGGGTCGCGAGGACCGCGACGGGCATCTTGCCCGCCGCGCCGAGCATGGCGTGCACGGCGTCGGGCGCGAACCCGGGGTCCACGACGACCGCTTCGTCGCTCGCGTCGGACGACAGCAGCCAGCAGTTCGTGCCGTACGCGTTCGCGTTGAAGACGTCGAGCCACATCAGGCCGCTCATGCTAGCGGACGCCCTCGTCGCGCCCGGCACGGCTCCGCACGAGTCGGACGCTACAGCGTCGCGGTGTCGAGGAGCAGGGTGACGGGGCCGTCGTTGACGAGCTCGACCTGCATGTCGGCACCGAACACACCGCGGCCGACGGCGAGCCCGTGACGCTCCAGGCCGGCCGCCAGCGCCTCGACGAGCAGCGACGCTTCGGCCGGATCGGCCGCGGCGGTCCACGACGGGCGCCGGCCCTTGCGCAGGTCGGCGTAGAGGGTGAACTGCGAGACCACGAGCACCTCGCCCCCCACATCGGCCAGCGCGAGGTTCATCTTGCCCGCCTCGTCGGCGAAGACCCGCAGCGTGGCGATCTTGTCGGCGAGCCGGTCGGCGTCGTGAGCGGCATCGCCGTGCCCGACGCCGGCCAGAGCCAGGAATCCTCGGCCGATCGCGGCGATGCGCGACCCCCCAACACTCACCGACGCACGCGAGACCCGCTGCACCACGACGCGCATCGATGGCTCAGCTGGGCACGACCCGATAGGCGTCGTACACGCTCTCCACGCGCTTCACCGACGCGAGCACGCTCGACAGATGGGCGATGTCGGCGAGCTCGAACGAGAAGCGCAACCGGGTGATGCGGTCCTTCCCGGTGGTCGAGCTCGCCGACAGGATGTTGACGTGGCCGTCGGAGAGCATCGTGGCCACGTCGGACAGGAGCCGGGTGCGATCGAGCGCCTCGACCTGGATCGCGACCACGAACGAGGTCGGCTTGCCCTCGGCCCAGGTGACGTCGATCAGCCGGTCGGGCTGGCGGCGGAGCGAAGTCACGTTGGGGCAGTCGGTGCGATGCACGCTCACGCCCTGTCCCTTCGTCACGAACCCGAGGATCTCGTCGCCCGGCACCGGCGTGCAGCACCGGCTGAGCCGGACCCACACGTCGGGCAGACCATGCACGACGACGCCCGACGCGGTGTCGCGGACCCCGCCGAGGCGCACCGGGCGAGCGAGCGGCACGTCGGCGACGACGTCTTCCTCGTCGCTCTCGCCGAGCACCAGACGGGAGACCCGGGCCACGATCGACTGGGGAGAGACGTGGCCCTCCCCGACGGCCACGTAGAGCGCCTCGAGGTTCGGGTACTTCAGCTCGCTCGCGACGGTCGTGAGCGATTCGGTCGTCGCCAGCCGCTTGATCGGAAGGTTCTGCTTGCGCAGCGATCGGGTCACGGAGTCGCGGCCGTGCTCGAGGGCGTCCTCACGCCGGCCCCGCGAGAACCACTGACGGATCTTGGATCGAGCCCGCGGCGTCTTCACGAACTGCAGCCAGTCCTGCGAGGGACCTTCGCCCTGCGCGCGCGACGTGAGGATCTCGACCGTGTCGCCCGTTCGCAGTTCGTAGTCCAGGGGCACGAGCTTGCCCCCTACCTTGGCGCCGATCGTGCGGTGTCCGACGTCGGTGTGGATCGAGTACGCGAAGTCCACGGGCGTCGCACCGGCGGGAAGGTTCACCACGTCGCCCTTGGGGGTGAACACGAAGACCTGGCCGCCGTAGAGGTCGATGCGGAGCGAGTCCATGAACTCGCGGGGATCGGCCATGTCCTTCAGCCAATCCATCATCTGCCCCAGCCACGCCGCCTCGGCCGATGCTTCCTTGGCCTGCTTGCCACCTTCCTTGTAGCGCCAATGGGCGGCGATGCCGTACTTGGCGGTGCGATGCATGTCGCGGGTGCGGATCTGGATCTCGAGCGGCTTGCCTCCCGGGCCCGACCACCGTGGTGTGCAGCGACTGGTACATGTTCGACTTGGGCATCGCGACGTAGTCCTTGAAGCGACCGGGGATCGGCTTCCAGAGGGCATGCACGCATCCGAGGGCGGCGTAGGTGTCGCGGAGCGACTCGACGAGGATGCGCACCCCGACGAGGTCGTAGATCTCGTTGAACTCCTTGCCCCGGATCACCATCTTCTCGTAGACGGAGTACAGATGCTTCGGGCGGCCCTCGACCTCCGCCTTGACGCCGAGCTCCTTGAGCTTGGCGCGCGCATCGCTCGTGACCTGCTCGATCAAGCGCGGTTCGCTCGCCGCGTCGAGCCGCCACGAGGCTCGAGATCTCGCGGTACGGGCCGGGGTGCAGCGTGCGGAAGGAGAGATCCTCGAGCTCCCACTTGATCTCCTGCACACCGAGCCGGTGTGCGAGCGGCGCGTAGATCTCGAGGGTCTCGGTCGCGATGCGCCGCTGCTTGTGCTCGGGCAACACCGAGAGCGTGCGCATGTTGTGCAGCCGGTCGGCGAGCTTGATCAGCAGCACCCGGATGTCGCCCGCCATCGCGACGATCATCTTGCGCACGTTCTCCGCTTGCTCCTGCTCACGGGAGTGGAACTCGTAGCGCTCGAGCTTCGTCAGGCCGTCGACGATGCGGGCCACCTCGGGCCCGAACCCCGTCTCGATGTCGGCCATGGTGACCTCGGTGTCCTCCACGGTGTCATGGAGGAGCGCGGCCTCGAGGGTCGTGGTGTCGAGCCGCAGATCCGCGAGGATGCTCGCGACCGCGACGGGGTGGGTGATGAAATCCTCGCCGGACTTGCGGAGCTGGCCCTCGTGCGAGGCTTCCGCGAACGCGTAGGCGCGAACGATCTCGCGCGTATCGGCCCTGGGGTTGTAGGCGCGGACCTTCTTGACGACGACGTCGATCGGTGACGGCGCGGCGCCCTCGCCCCGACGCAGCCGGGGGCGCGGCAGGTTCGGAAGGCGGCTACCGCGTCGCTGCGGCGTCTCCTCCTGATGATCGAGGCCGAGCTCTTCCCTGCTGTCCACCGCGCCTCCTCGCGCCCCAAGTGTAGGGGCTGCGGGCGGACGCCCTCAGTAGTGGATCAGCGTGTACAGCTCGTGATCGACGAGCCGCTCGCGTCCGCGAAGGAAGTCGAGCTCGATCACGGTCGCGATGCCGCAGACCTTGCCCCCCACGTGCTGCACGAGCGAGGCGGCCGCGCGGGCCGTGCCGCCGGTCGCGAGCACGTCGTCGACGATCAGCACGCGCTCGCCGGGGTTGATGCCGTCGACGTGCAACTCGAGCGTGGCGGTGCCGTACTCGAGCTCGTAGTCCTCGGCGACCGTCTCCGAAGGAAGCTTGCCCTGCTTGCGGATCGGCACGAAGCCCGCGCCGAAGTGGTACGCCACCGGTGAGGCGATGATGAAGCCTCGCGCCTCGATGCCCACGACCTTGTCGACGTTGCCCCGGCCGAAGCGCACGACCATGAGATCGGTGATGGTCGAGAACGCGATCGGGTGGGCGAGGACCGGCGTGATGTCCTTGAACACGATGCCCGGCTCGGGGAAGTCGGGAACGTCGCGGATCAGGCCCTTGATCTGTTCGATATCCATGGGTTCGCGCTCCTCGATGGCTCCGTGTGGTGCTCTCCGCCGGCCGCCCGTTCGCTACCTGCGCTTGCGTTTCGCGGGTGGCCGCCGCTTGCTCTTCGGACGCGGCCGCGAACCCGCGCGCGCCGTCGCCGCCGTTGCCGCCGCATCGGACGTTCGTGCGGCCGCGGCCGTCGTCGTCGTGGCCGTCTCAGCCGGGGGCGCGGTCTCCGAGGGCGGTGCGATCGTGCCCCGATCCCTGGCGATCCGGCGCGCTTCCATCTGCTGGTAGCGAGGCTCCCGCATCTTCAGCACCGCGAGCAACGGCGCCGCGAGGAAGACCGACGAGTACGCCCCGATCGCGACGCCCACGAACATCGCGAAGGCGAAGTCCTTGAGGGTGTCGCCGCCGACCAGCAGCAGCGACAGGATCGGCAGCAGCACGACGAGCGAGGTGTTCACCGATCGCATCAGCACCTGGTTCAGCGAACGATCCACGACCCCCACGTAGCCGAGGCGGGTGACGAGCACGCTCGACTCGGTGTTCTCCTTGATCTTGTCGTAGATCACCACGGTGTCGTAGAGCGAGAACCCCAGGATCGTGAGGATCGCGATGACGGTCTCGGGGGTGACCTCACGCCCGACGAGCGCGTAGATGCCCGCCGTGATGACCACGTCGTGCACGAGCGCCACCATGGCGCCGAGCGCCATCTTCGGCTCGAACCGGAACGAGATGTACAGGGTGATGGCCGCCAGCACGATGACGAGCCCCGTCAGGGCCTGGCGCCGCACCTCGGCGCCGAACGTGGGGCCGATGTCCTCGACGCTGACATCGGTCGGATCGATGCCGGCCTGCTCCGCCAGCGCGGCCAGCAGCTCGGCGCCTTCGCCCGTGCGCGCGAACGATTCCGTGCGGATCGCGACCTGATCACCGCTCACGATCTGCACCTCGGCCCCCTCGCGCCCGGCGTCGGCGAGCACCGCCGAGATCTCGTCGACCGTGACCTCGGTCGCGAGCGGGTAGAGCAACCGGGCCCCACCGTCGAAGTCGATCGAGTAGTTGAGCTGCCGCACGCCGAGACCGACGAGCGATAGGGCGATCAGCACGCCGGAGAACGCGAACCAGAGGTTGCGCCGTTCCACGAACCGGAAGTGCGGGATCGTGTGACCCCGGTAGGTCTCGAGCACATCATGCAGGGCCGTCACGTTCTGCTCCCCCGCGGGTGCTCGTCGGCCGGCATGTCACCCGCGACCCCCGCGGCGAGCCCGAATCCCTTGAGCGAGACGAGCCGGGCGTTGCGCGCCAGCAGGAAGACGGTCGGCCGCTTGAAGAAGTACACGACGAACAGGTCGAGCAGGGTCGCCACGCCCAGGGTCAGCGCGAACCCCCGCACCGAGCTCACCGCGGTGAGGTAGAGCGCGACCGCAGCGATGCCGGCGACCACGTCGGCGGCGATGATCGTCTTGTACGACCGCGCGAACGCAGGCTGTACGGCGGCGCGAGCGCTCTTGCCCCCACGCACCTCGTCCTTCAGCCGCTCGAAGAAGACGATGTAGGAGTCGGCGGTCACGCCGAGCGAGATGACCAGTCCCGCCACGCCGGCGAGGGTGAGCGCATAGCCGAACTGCAGGCCGGCGAGCGAGATCAGCGACAGCGCGAGCACCGCCCAGATCGACATGCCGAACCACGCGACGATGCCGAGCAGCCGGTAGTAGAAGAGCAGGTACAGGAAGAGCAGCAGCAGACCCCCCACGCCGGCCACGATGCCCTGTCGCAACGACTCCTGGCCGAGGGTCGGGCTCACGGTCTGCACCTGTTGGCGCGTGAGCTCGACGGGCAGCGCGCCCGCGTTCAGCACGGTCGCGAGGTCGCGGGCCTCCGGCTCGGTGAACCCGCCGGTGATCTCGCCGGTTCCACCCGTGATCGCTCCCTGCACCGTCGGTGAGGAGATGACGACGCGGTCCACGACGATCGCGATCTGGTTCTGTGGCGGCGGCAGCGTGATCGCCGCGGTGGTCGCGTCGGCGAACCGGCCCGACGCCGCGTCGGTCAGCTGGAACGACACGGTCCACTCTGATCCCGTCGCCCCGCCGAGCACCGCGTTGGCCTCGGCGATGTCGCCTCCCCCGATGACCGACGGCGCCAGGCGGAAGCGGTTGCCCGTCTCGTCCTCGTACACGACCTCCTGGTCTTGGAGGGCCGGGAACGAGCAGGGCTTCCGCTCGCGCTCGGCGTCGGTCGGACAGGTCACGGGCGTCGCGGCATACGCCGGATCTTCAGGGGGAACGACCGCGAGCACCGGACGCTCCTCGAGACGCGCGGTCTGTCCGATCACGTCGAGCAGTCGCTGCTGTCCGGTCGAGCGCAGACGCTCCTCGGCCGACGCCTCGTCGATGAAGCACCCGAGGTTCTCGTCGGCCGAGCTGATGACGCAGAAGAGCGTGTCGACCGAGCGCACCCGCACGTCGCGGAGGGCCGCCGTCGCCGCGGCCTCGGTCTCGGATCCACACGGAAGGTCGTTCGCCCCCAGCGACAGGCTCGAGAACACGGTCGGTTCCGGTGTAGGCGATGCCGTCGGGCTCGCCGGTGCGCTCGCTGAGGCCGACGGTGTCGGTGTGGCCGACGGTGAGGCGTCGGGCTGCTCCTCGGTCGCGGCTTCGTCGGTGACACAGAACGTCTGCCGCGTCACCTCGACCGCGAGGTCGCCGCGCGCCGCTTCGGCTTCCTTGCGTGAGGCGAAGCAATCTAACTGCTCGCCCGTGGTGCCGACGAGGCAGAACCGTTCGGTCGCGCTCCCGTCGGGGGTGCCGGGCGACGGCGAGTCGGACGAGGTCGGCGAAGGGGGCGTCTCGGGCGCCACGGTGATGGCGCGCTTCGCGAGCTTCGCGATCTCCTGCGTCGGGAAGCACTCCACCTCGGCGCCGGCCGGATCGACCAGGCACGCCTCGGCCACCTGGGGAACGACCGTGAGCTCGCCGAGGGCGTCGGTGGCCGCCTGCTCGTCGTCGGCGCACCCGTAGTTCTCGTCGTCTGGCCCGACGAGGCACGACCGCGCCTCGGCCCGTCGCTCGATCGTTCCTTGGCCGAGGCCGGGGATCTGCACCTCGATCGTCGATCCCGACACGACGATGTCGGGTTCGCCGACGCCGAAGGCATCGACCCGGTTGGCGATGTTCGTGCGGGCCTGCTCCATCACGTCCTCGGCGGTGCCGTCGGGTGCCGAGAGCGTGACCGAGACGCCGCCTTCGAGGTCGAGGCCGAGGATCGGCCGCATCGCGCCGGTCGCGAACGCGACGATGGACGCGAGCACGAGCGCGAGCACGAAGACGATCGAGGCCCACAGGCCGCGGGTGCGCCTCACGCCAGCTCCGCTCCGTTCACCACGAGACGGAACCGGGCGTCGAGGTGCTCGGCGGCCACGCGGCAGAGCTGCATGCGCCCGAGGAAGATCTCGAAGTACTCCATGACCTGGCTGATGCCCGTGTCGATCGTCAGCTCGAGGCTGACGGTTCGGGCGGCGGAGTCTACCCGAAGGAACGACTGCTCCACGGCGTAGTTCACGCGGTCGTGGATGTCGAGGTCGATCTGGCCGGTGGTGCGCACCCGGCTGCGATGCACGTCGGACTTGTCCGCCAGGATCACCGCGGCCGACACCGGTGAGACGGCGGTGCCCTCGGTCTCCTCGTGGTTCGCGATCGCGGCGATGATCGGCATGAGGTCGGCCGGCGCCACGGTGTCGTGCAGCGCCTGGTGCACGAGGATCGCGCCCGTCTGCCCGTGCGCGTCGCGCGCGAGGGCGTTGCCCACGTCGTGCAGGTAGCCCGCCACGCACGCGAGCGTCGCATCGCGCTCCCCGTACCCGAGCCTCGACAGCACCTGGAAGGCGATGCGGGCCACCAGGTTCGCGTGGCGGAAGCCATGCTCGGTGAACCCCATCGCGTCCATCACGCGGTCGGCCGAGGCGATGAACCGCGAGAGCTCCTCGTTGGCCTGCACGTCCTCGAGGCTGACGGTCGCGACGTCGCCCGCGGGCAGCGACGGATCGACGGGAAGCGGCGCCGGCTCAGGGGTGGTGTCGCTCGCGACCACGGTCGATGCGCCCGTCGTGTCGGCCAGCGTCTCGACCGGTGTCTGCACGGGCGGCTCGTCCGGCGGGACGACGGGATCGGTCACGTCTGCTGGAACGGCCCGTCCTGACCGTCGGGCACCTCGGTGTCGCGCTCGTCGCCCTCGAGCGCCTCGACCTCGTCCTCGTCACCTACGATCCGCCCGATGCCCGCGCGCACCATGCGGATCTGCGTGCCCGGAGCGATCTCGACCGTGACCACGTCGGTCTCGTCGTCGATCGCGACGATCGTGCCGAAGACCCCGGCGGTCGTCACGATCTCGTCGCCGACCTCGACACTGCGAAGCAACGCTTGCTGGGCGCGCGCACGCCGTTGCTGCGGTCGGATGAGCAAGAAGTAGAAGACCCCACCCATCAGGAGGAGGGGCAGGAAGGCGACGAGGCTGCTCCCGCCCTGGGAGTCCTGTGCCAGGAGCTCGAACATGGTGAACCTTTCCGTTGGTGGTCTGCCTGAGGTTGCCGTGGCGCGAACCTGCGCCGAGGGGCGAGTCTACCGCCCGGGACCGTCCGAAAGGGGCAGGGTGCCCTCGCGCTGCGCGCCGAGGTGGCCATAGGCCCGCTCGGTCGCGACCCGACCCCGCGGGGTCCGATGGAGGAACCCGAGCTGCAGCAGGTAGGGCTCGACGACGTCCTCGACGGTGTCGGGTTCCTCGCCGACCGACGCGGCCAGCGTGGAGAGCCCGACCGGTCCCCCGCCGAACCGCTGCACGATCGCCCGCAGGATCGCGTGGTCGAGGCGATCGAGCCCTTCCTCGTCGACCTCGAATACCTCGAGGCCCGCCCGCGCGACCTCGGCCGTGATCGCCCCGTCACGGCGCACCTCGGCGAAGTCGCGCACCCTGCGGAGCAGCCGGTTGGCGATGCGAGGCGTGCCGCGGGAGCGCCTCGCGATCTCGGCGGCACCCGGCTCGTCGAGACGCACCTCGAGGATGCCCGCGGAGCGTCCGACGATGCGCGAGAGATCGTCGACCGGGTAGTAGTCGAGCCGCGGCGAGAACCCGAACCGCTCCCGGAGGGGAAGCGTGATGCGCCCCGGCCGCGTCGTGGCGGCGACCATCGTGAACCTCGGCAGCTCGAGCCTGATGGAGCGCGCCGTCGGGCCCTTGCCCAGCACGACGTCGAGCACGAAGTCCTCGAGCGCGGGGTACAACACCTCCTCGACGGGGCGCGGCATGCGGTGGATCTCGTCGACGAAGAGCACGTCGCCGTCGCCGAGGTTCGTGAGGATCGCGGCGAGATCGCTCGGGCGATCGAGCGCCGGTCCGCTCGTCGGTTGGAAGCCGGCCCCCATCTCGTGCGCGACGATCTGTGCGAGCGTGGTCTTGCCGAGCCCCGGCGGCCCGCTGAAGAGCAGGTGGTCGACGGGTTCGTCGCGCCGACGCGCACCGTCGATCAGCAGGTGGAGCTGTTCCTTGACCCGTTCCTGGCCGACGAACTCCGTGAGGGTCGTGGGCCGCAACGCGACGTCGAACTCGCGATCCTCCGGATCGACGACCGCCGCCTCGATGAGCCGGTCGTCGTCCACGTCAGCGACCCACCTTCTGCAGGGCTTCACGCAGCATCTCGTCGACCTCGCGGCCCGGCGTCGTCGACGTCGCGGGTCGCCTCCGCGGCTTCCTGCGGCGTGAGACCGAGCGAGACGAGGGCGTCGCGCACGTCGACGATCGGGCCGCCCTCGCTCGGCAGCCCGGCCTCGCCGCCGAGCCGGTCGCGCAGGTCGACGACGACGCGCTGCGCGACCTTCTTGCCGACCCCGGGAACGATCGTGAGCGCGTCGGCATCACCGGCGATCACGGCTCGCCGGAGCGCGTCGGCGCTCATCGCCGACAGGAACGACAGGCCGACCTTCGGGCCGACCCCCGTCACCCCGGTGAGCAGATCGAAGAGCTCGCGCTCGTCGGTCGTGGAGAAGCCGTAGAGGGTCATCGAGTCGTCGCGCACGACCATGCGGGTGTGCACCCGGGCGCTCCTGCCGACGCCCGGGAGCCGGCTCACCACCGAGGTCGGGACCGAGACGTCGTAGCCGACGCCGCCCACCGCGAGCACCACGCGGGTCGCGCCCTTCTCGACGACCTCGCCCTCGAGGAACGAGATCATCGCGCGGCTCCTGCGCGTGCCGCCGCTCGCAGTGGGGCCCCGCTCAGGTGCGTGAGCGCGACCGCTGCGGCATCGACCGCGTCGGGGCTCGAGGGCAGGCCGCGGAAGCCGTGCACCCGCTCGAGCGCATCGCGCACCTGACGCTTGTCGGCGTTGCCCGCACCCGTCACCGCGCTCTTGACCTCGGTGGGGCTGTACTCCTCGACGGCGAGGCCGGCCTCGGCGGCGGCGACCATGATCGCGCCGGTGGCACGCGCCACCGTGAGCGCGCTCACGGCGTTCCGGTTGAACGCGACACGCTCCACCGCAACGCTCGTCGGCCGGTGCGTCGAGATCGCATCGCGTACGGCATCGGCGAGCGCCTTGAGCCGGTCCGCCTCAGGCGTGCCGGCGGCGGTCGCGAGCACATCGGCCCAGATCAGGATCGGACGCCGCCCGTCGCGAGCGACGGCGGCGAGGCCGAGCTTGGCCACGCCAGGATCGATCCCGAGCACGCACGAATCGAACATCTGTTCGCGCAGCTTACGGTGACCGGTCTCGCTGGGCAAACACCCATCGGAACCCCACCGGCCGCCCGTCCTCGTCATCGGTGATCACGACGGCCCGGTCGATGCGGAATCCAGCGTCGCCCAGCAGACGCGATTCCCGCTCCCACGGCATCGACGCGAAGAACATCGGCGCACCGAGCCAGCTCGGCTCGATGTCTTCTCCCGGTCGATCGCCGGTCGGGAAGGCAGCGCAGAACCAACCGCCGGGGCGGAGCCACCGCCGGATGCGCCCGAAGACGTCTTCCCGGTCACGGACGGGAACGTGACCCATCACGTACGCCGCGATGACCGCATCGCAGGATCCATCCGGGAGTTCCAGGGTCACGAGATCCGCGACGCGGAAGTCCCCGTGTGGCACACGCTGACGAGCGAGCACCACCTGAGCGGGCGAGAGATCGTATCCGCCATAGCGATACCGATCGACGAGTGCTTCGGTGACACGTCCTCCCGATCCATGTCCGATCTCCATGACGTCCGAGCCACGCGGAACGCGAGCGACGATCTCTTCGAGGAACCACGCCCGGGTTCCGTCGTGTGGTTTCGTCCAGTCGCGGTATCGCTCGGCGATGAGATCGTAGCCGGCTGCAACGAGCCGCCGAGCCTCGGTCGGATCCATGAACGGCTCCGACCGCCCTCGGGTCACAACGAGGCCATGACCTCTTCGGGGATGTCGAAGTTCGCGTAGACGCTCTGCACGTCGTCGAGGTCCTCGAGCGCCTCGATCAGGTTCAGCACCTGCTTCGCCTCGCCGCCGTCGACCGGGATCGTGGTCTGCGGCATCATCGAGATCTCGGCGGAGAACACCTCGACCCCGACGGCTTCCAGGGCATCGCGCACCTGCTTGAACGCGGCCGGGTCGCTCACGATCTCCCACGAGCTCTCGGAGTCGCGCAGATCCTCGGCGCCCGCGTCCAGCACGATCTCGAGCAGCCGCTCCTCGTCGGGGGCCACCGCCTTCTCGACCACGACGACGCCCTTGCGCGTGAACATGAAGGCGGTCGAGCCGGTCTCACCGAGGTTGCCGCCGTTGCGCGTGAACGCGTGGCGCACCTCCTGGGCGGTGCGGTTGCGGTTGTCGGTGAGGGCCTCGACGAACAGCGCGATGCCCCCCGGCGCGTATCCCTCGTAGCTGATCTCGTCGTAGCGCGCCCCACCGTCGTCGGCGCCGGTGCCCCGCTTGATGGCACGCTCGATGTTGTCGGTCGGCACCGAGAAGCCCTTGGCCTTCTCCACCGCCGAGGCGAGGGTCATGTTGGCGGCGACGTCGCCGCTGCCGCCTTCACGGGCTGCCACTTCGACGGCGCGGAGCAGCTTCGCGTACTGGTTCGACCGCTTCGAGTCGTTCGCGGCCTTCTTCCGCTTGATCGTGGCCCACTTCGAATGGCCGGACATGGTTCGACTCCCTCCCGACGCCTCAGAGCTTGGCGAGCAGGTAGCGGTGCAGCCCGGTCTCGCCGACGAGCTCAGGATGGAACGATGATACGAGCAGGTTCCCCTGTTCGAGCACGACCGGGTCGCCCTCGTGCGTGGCGAGCACGCGCACGCGCTCGCCGATGTCGGTGATGCGCGGCGCCCTGATGAAGACGCCGCGCACGGGGTGGTCGATGCCCTCGACGTCGACGTCGGTCTCGAACGACTCGACCTGACGTCCGTAGGCGTTGCGCTCGACGCCGATGTCCATGACCGCGAACAGCGGCTGGCCGCCGAGCACACGCTCGGCGAGCACGATCATGCCGGCGCACGTGCCGAGGACCGGCATGCCCTCGGCGACCCGCTCGCGCACGGGCTCGACCAGGTCGTAGGCCTTCGCGAGCTTGCCGATCGTGGTGGATTCACCGCCCGGGATGACCAGGCAGTCGACGTCGGCGAGCTGAGCGGCGTTGCGCACCTCGACCGGGGTCGCCCCGGCGTCGGTCAGCGCCCGGCCGTGCTCGCGGAAGTCTCCCTGCAGCGCGAGCACGCCCGCCTTCACGTCGGTCACTCCCGGGCCGCGCGCTACCAGCCGCGATCCTGCAGGCGCGTCTCGAGGGAGTCGATCTCGAGCCCCGCCATCGGGTCGCCGAGACCGTGCGAGAGCTTGGCCAGCACGTCGGCGTTCTCGAAGTTCGTGGTCGCCTCGACGATCGCCCTGGCCATCGTGGCCGGGTCCTGGCTCTTGAAGATGCCCGATCCCACGAAGACGCCGTCGACACCGAGCTGCATCATGAGCGCCGCGTCGGCGGGCGTCGCGATGCCGCCGGCCGAGAAGTTCACGACGGGAAGCGTGCCCTGCTCGGCGACCATGCGCACGAGCTCGACGGGCGCGCCGAGGTCCTTGGCCTTGGTCACGTACTGCTCGGGGCGAAGCGTCGTGACCTCGGCGATGTCACGCAGGATCTGACGCTCGTGGCGCACGGCTTCCACCACGTTGCCGGTGCCGGCCTCGCCCTTCGTGCGGATCATGGCCGCACCCTCGGCGATGCGCCGCAGCGCCTCTCCCAGGTTGCGGGCGCCGCAGACGAACGGCACCGTGAACGCCCACTTGTCGATGTGGAACTCCTCGTCGGCGGGCGTCAGCACCTCGGACTCGTCGATGTAGTCGACGCCGAGCGACTGCAGGATCTGCGCCTCGACGAAGTGACCGATGCGTGCCTTGGCCATGACCGGGATCGTGACCGCGTGCTGGATCTCCTCGACCTTGGTGGCGTCGGCCATGCGGGCGACGCCACCGTCGCGCCGGATGTCGGCGGGCACGCGCTCGAGGGCCATGACGGCGCACGCGCCGGCGTCCTCGGCGATCTTCGCCTGCTCGGCGGTCGTGACGTCCATGATCACGCCGCCCTTGAGCATCTCGGCCAGGCCGGACTTCACGGTGAAGGTGCCGGTCTCGCGCTGCACGGGTATCGCCTCCTGATCGGGGTCCCTCGGGGACCGGGACCGACCGTCCGAGTGTACCTCGGGCGCCGCCGCAGGCAGCATCGCCGACGGCCGTGCCTGCGCCCCGATCGGAGTTGCTAGGGTCGCGCGAGATGCTCCGCCGGCTCGCCGCAGACGCCCTGTACGACGCGAAGACGTCGGTCGCCCGCTTCCCGATGATCGCGGTGCCCATCCAGCGCCTGCGCGGGCACGGAGAGCTCATCGACGACCGCACCGAGGTCGTGATCGAGGCCTTCCCGCGGAGCGCGTCGTCGTTCGCCGTCGCGGCTTTCCGGCTCGCTCAGGAGCCGAACCCGACCACCATCGCCCATCACACGCACATGCCGGCCCAGGTCATGGAAGCGGCGAGGCGCGCCCTGCCCACGATGGTGCTCGTGCGCGAGCCGGTCGATGCGGTCGTCTCGCACGTGATCCGCAACCCCGACCTGAGCGTGCGGGCGGCGATGCGTGGGTACGTGCGCTTCTACCGGCCGCTGCTGCCGCTTCGCGGTGCGTTCGTGACCGCCGCGTTCGACGAGGTGACCACGGACTTCGGAGCCGCGATCGGGCGCCTCAACGATCGGTTCGGCACGTCGTTCGGTCTCTTCGAGCACACCGCCGGCAACGTGGCTCGCATCGACGGCGAGATCGAGCGGGACTACCGATCGCGGGAAGGATCAGGTGCTCGGCTCGAGGCGGTGATCCCTCGCCCGTCGGCATCGAGGGAGGCGGCCAAGGCCCAGGTGGCGGAACGCGTGCGCCGCCGGATCTCGCCGCGCGAACTCGCCGAGGGCCATGCCCTCTTCCGCGCCATGCTCGAGCGCTGACACGCTGACAGCTGACACGCTGACTCGCGCGTCGCGCCTCAGCCGAACGAGATCTGCGCGTCGAACATGCCCTTGGGGGCGAGCTCGACGTAGGTGGTGCCCGGCTTCAAGGCGATCTCATCGCCCGACTTCGTGACGAACGTCGTGAACGCCGCCTCGTCGGAGCGCTCCCACGTGCCGACGATCAGCTTGCCGTCGCGGAGCACCCAGGCCTTGCCCGAGCCGGTGAGGTCGACCTCCGGGCGAGGGGTACCCGGAGACGTCCTGGAACTCGCTCTCGGTCGTCTTCACGACCTGGATCACGACGTTGTCGGTGGTGATGGGCTCGCCGTTCTCGAGGAGCATCGGGGAACCCTCGAAGTAGCGCACCCAATGGCCCTTTGCCCAGCGCCATTCGGCGGTCGCGAGGCTCGAGAAGACCACCGTGGCACTGCGGGCCTTCTTGCTCGGCGTCGGTACCTCGTCGTCGTAGGTGAACGCCGACTCGGGAGCGGGCTCACCGTCGGCGCGCTTCAGCCCCTTGGCCCACAGCGGCTTGGTCGCGGTGAACAGGTTGTGCGGCACGACGCGGTCCTCGTCGCGCTCGAACGCCTTGGTCGCGCTGTCCTCGTCCAGCGTCGTCATGCCGGCGTCCTCGACGATGGTGCGCACGCCCTTGGATCCGCCGCTGAACGCGAGCAGTGGATGTTCGCTGAACGGGGTCAGGATGCCCGGATCGGTCGAGCGGATGCTGCGGACCGGACCGATGCGGGCGGCGTCGTCGCAGTGGAAGAGCACGACGAAGCGGGTGATGCCGCCTTCCACGACCTCTTCGTAGACGACGTCGGCGCCCTCGAGGCCAGCGAGCGGCTGTGCGTCGGGTGTGTTCTCGACCTTGACCGCGAGCACGGGCCGGTCGGGCGGGGCCGCGTCGCCGGGAAGCGTCTCGCCCGTCAGCGGGCACGGCTGCACCGAGTCTCCGGGAACGACGGCATCCACGATCTCAGCGACGTCGGGCGCGTTGCCCGAGAGGGCCAGCGCGCCAATGCCGCCGCCGAGCACGGCGACGACCGCGCCACCTGCGACGACGGCCTTGCCTCGTGAAGTGAGAGCCACGGTGAGGGGACCTCCTGGGAGACGGTCTGATGGGTCGAGCGATGTCGACGATGTGAGCACGGTCCGTCGGACCGGCGCAGCGATGCTAGACCCGGGACAGGAGGCTTCCAAACACCTCGGACGACTTCGACACGAACGTCACATCCGCGCTCACATGTCCCCGAGGCGCGCGATGCGCTCCGCGATCGGGGGGTGCGTCGCGAAGATCTTCTCGAGCGTTCCCATCTTCGCCCCTTCGATCCGCGAAGGCTGCGATATCCACAGGTGCGCCGTGGCGTTGTTGGCCGAATGCATCGCGGTCGGCGAGGCGCCGATCTTGCGCAGGGCCGAGGCGAGCCCGGGCGGATAGCGCGTCAGCATCGCGCCTTGGGCGTCGGCCAGGAACTCCCGGTTGCGCGAGACGGCGCTCTTGATGATCTGCCCCGCGATCGGCGCCAGCACCATGAGCGCGAACCCGACGGCGAACAGCACCAACGTCGCAGGACCACCGTTGCTGTCGTTCCCACGCCTCCCGCCGAGCCCGCCCCAGAACCACGAGCGCATGAGGAACTCCGCCATGAGCACGACGGCCCCGACGAGGGTCGCCACGATCGTGCCGAGCAGCATGTCGCGGTCGACCACATGCGCCAGCTCGTGCCCGATCACGCCCTCGAGCTCCACGCGGTCCATGATCGCGAGCAGTCCCTCGGTCACCGCGATCGACGCATGCTCGGGGTCACGCCCGGTCGCGAACGCATTCGGCGCCTGCTCGGGCACGACGTAGATACGCGGCTTGGGGATGCCCGCCGCGATCGCGAGCCCCTCGACCAGGTTGTGTAGGCGAGGCTCGGTCCTGCGCGGTCACCTCGCGGGCGCGCGACGATGCCAGCACGAGCTTGTCGCCGTAGAGGTACGAGCTGACCGAGAGCACGGTCGCGACGACGAGCGCGATCACGAGGCCCGTGATGCCCGGTGCCGAAGATGTAGCCGATCGCCGCGCCGACGCCACCGAAGAAGACGAACGCTCCGATGACGAGCAGCACCGACTTCCGCTTGTTCGAGGCGATCTGTTCGTGCATCTACTCGCCCCGGCCCAGATCGACCGCGACCGGGGCGCCGACCGGATCGTCGATGTCGAAGAACGCGCGTTCTGCGAAGCCGAACGCCCGCGCGACGAGGTTCGACGGGAAGGTCCCGATCGCGGTGTTCAGCAGCCGCACCTGATCGTTGTAGAACTGGCGCGCGTAGGCGATCTTCGACTCCGTGCCGACGAGCTCTTCCTGCAGCGCCAGGAACTGCGCGTCGGCCTCGAGCTGCGGATAGGCCTCGACGACCGCCATCAGCTTCGCGAGCCCTGCGGTCACGGCGTTCTCGGCGCTCGCCTGATCGGCGACGCCCCCGGCGGCGATCGCCGTCGTGCGTGCCTCGGTGACCCGTTCGAACAACTCCCGTTCGTGCGTGGCGTACCCCTTCACGGTCTCGACCAGGTTCGGGATGAGGTCGTACCGGCGGCGGAGCTGCACGTCGATCGTGGCCCAGCCGTCATCGGCACGCGTGCGCAGGCGCACGAGGCGGTTGTACAGCCAGACGAACGTGACGAGCACGGCGACGGCGAGCCCGAGCGCGATCCAGATGACGGGTGACATGCGGGGCCTATCGTAGCGAGGCCCGGCCGTGCGCCGACCGGTACACGGACTCGATGCGCTCGGCGACCTGCGACCAGTCGAACGCGGCGGCGCGGCTCCGGCCCCCCTCGACGAGCCTCGAGGCGAGCCCCGGCGTGTCGAGCACCTCTCCGATCGAACCCGCGAGGGCGTCGGGGTCCCCGGGCGGCACCACGAGCGCATCGATCCGGTGGGTCGCGACCTCCCGGTACCCGTCGATGTCGGTGGCGACGACCGGCACACCGGCCGCCATCGCCTCGACCAGCGCGATGCCGAAGCTCTCCTGCCCGGTCGCGGCGGCGACCGCGACGTCGGCGCCCGCCAGCACGAACGGCACCTTCGCATGCGTGAGACGCCCGAGGAGCACGACGCGCTCGCGCACACCGGACGGCAGATCGTCGACGGCGTCGCGATCGGCACCATCGCCGCACACGGTGAGCCACAGGTCGTCGCGGTCGGCGGCGAGCGATCGGAAGGCCTCGACCATCACGGGGAAGCCCTTCTGCCGGTCGAGGCGGTGCGTCCACGCGATGCGGCGCCCCGGCGGCCAGGCGAGCGGGACGGCGTCGGCGAAGCGAACCACCGAGATGCCGTTGGGGATGATCTGGGGCTCGAGCCCGGGCACGGCTTCCTGGACGAACGAGGCTGCAGCCCGGGAGACGGCGATCGTGGCGGCGAGCCGGCGGCGCACGGGAGCCAGCATCGGGCCCGCCAGCCGGTAGAGCATGGAGCGGTCGAGCCACGCGTGGAAGGTCGCCACCACCGGCACGGTCGCTGCGAGTGTCGCCCACATCGACGCGCTCGGGGTGAACGGCTCGTGCACGTGCACGACGTCCGGACCGAAGCCTTGCAGCGCCCGCCGGGCGCGGCGCACGGCGGGCCACGGTGCGATGGGTGCGACCGTGCCTCGGTAGGCGATGCGCACGCTCCTGCCGAGCCCACCCGCGCCCGGCCCGAACACCGCGGCGACATGCCCCCGCTCCTGGAGCTGCGCGGCGAGGTCGGCGACGTGTACCTGCACGCCGCCGGGAGCATCGACGTCGTAGGGGCACACGAGCGCGACGCGCACGTCGTCAGTCCTGCCACGCCGGCTGGAACATGTGCCAATCCGTCGGCGCCGCCGCGATCGACCGCTCGAACTCGTCGGCCATGCGCTGGGTCAACGCCCGCACGTCGGCGCGCCGATCGCCGCTCGGATCGATCGTGAGCGGCGGCGTCATGACGCAGCGCCATCCACCGTCCGTCTGGAAGACCGGCGTCACGAGCAGCGGAGCCCCGGTCGTGAGCGATAGCAACGCAGGGCCGGCCGGCAGCCGCCGCGAGCGCCCGAACATCGTGACCTCGACGCCCTTGCCGGTGAGATCGCGGTCGGCGACGAGCGCCACGATCGAGCCCGCCTCCAGCCGCGAGGCGAGCTTCCGCCCGACACCGGCGTGGCCGAGCCCTACCACCTCCACGCCGATCGACGTTCGATGCTCGACGAACAGGTCGTACAGCCGCGGCGGGCGCAGCTGCTCCGCCACCGCGATGAGCGGGCGACCCTGCGCCCGCAGCCAGGGACCGGCGGCGTCCCAGTTGCCGATGTGCGGCAGCGCGACGATCGCGCCGCGGCCGCCCCCGAGCGCCTGCCAGAGGTGATCGGCCCCGACCGCTTCGAATCGTCGCGCCACGGCCTGCGGTGACTCGACCGCGAAGCGGAAGGAATCGAACCAGTACCTGGCGTAGGAAGCGAACGCCTCGCGGGTCGCTGCGCGCACCACCGGGTCCGCGGGCGCCCGTCCGAGCACCTGCGAGAGGTTGCGGGCCACCACCGCTCGTGCGCCGGGTGCGAGCTCGAACGCGAGGAGGCCGGCGCGCCGGAAGGTTCGACGGCCCGGCCCCTCGGGCAGGGTGCGGGCGAGCCATGCGGTCGATCGGTACAGGTGGAAGGCCACCGTCTCCCGGACGCGTCTCGTCGTGCCCCCGCGTCGTCATCGTGGTCCCTGCCGGGCGATCGACGACGACCGTTCCTCGCGCGCGACCTGCGACGTGCGCACCACCACCGCGAGCCCCGACACGGCCGCAGCCAGCCACAACGCCCACGCCGCACCGAGGAAGAGCCCCGCGACCACGAGGCCGTAGCGCACGCCGCGGGTGAGATGGCTCTCCTCCACGCTGTAGGCGAGCGACGCCCCCCGAGCGCGCACGTACGCCGACAGCGCGCTGAGGCAGAGGGCGGCGAGGGCCGCGAGGCTGACACCGGGCTCGTCGCCGTGCGCGACCCATGCGATCGTGCCCAGCACCGCGCCGTCCCACACCCGGTCGAGCAGCTCGTCGAGCATGCGGTCGGACGGACCTCCGGCGCCGTGGTTCGCGCGATGCCCGCCGACGAGCAGCAGCACCCCAGCCGCGAGCGCCGCGAGGGCAGCCGGCCGGGGCTCCTCGGCGACCACCAGCCATGCCGCCGAGGCGGCGAGCAGCGCACCCACCGACAGTGTCGAGCGGGTGATGGCGGTGCCCGGCGGCTGTCGTTCGAACCGAACCATGAGCGCAGTCGGGCGAGCGTAGCAACTCCCCCCTCCGATAGGATGCCCGGACCCTCACGCCCCGACCGCCGCCCGTCGCTGAACAGGAGGAGCGCGCGTTGAAGACCTACGACGCGAAGGACATCCGCAACGTCCTGCTGGTCGGGCACGGAGGGTCCGGCAAGACCACGTTGCTCGAGGCGATGCTGTTCACCTCGGGAGCGATCACGCGCATGGGCACGGTCGAGGACGGCAACACGGTGAGCGACCACGATCCCGACGAGCAGCGCAAGAGCATCTCCGTCTCGCTCACCATGGCTCCCATCGAGTGGGACGGGGTCAAGATCAACGTGCTCGACGCGCCGGGATACGCGGACTTCATCGGTGACATGCGCTCGGCGATCCGCGCGGCGGATGCGGTGATCGTGGTGGTCTCGGCGATAGACGGGGTCGAGGTGCAGACCGAGGTGGCGTGGGAGCTCGCGGTCGAGGCCGGGCTTCCTCGTGCGGTCTTCGTGAACAAGCTGGACCGGGAACGGTCCGACTTCCAGGCGACGCTCGATCAGCTCGTCTCGTCGTTCGGCAACCAGGTCGCGCCGTTCGAGCTGCCGATCGGGTCCGAGCACGAGTTCGAGGGCATCGCCGACCTGCTGCACGAGAAGGCCGACCTGTATCCGTCGGGACCTCGCGCCGAGGAGTCGGAGTGGCCCGACGAGATCCATCGCATGGCCGATCCCGCGAGGGAGAAGCTCATCGAGGCCGTGGCGGAGTCCGACGACGCGCTGATCGAGGAGTACCTCGAGCAGGGAACGCTTCCCGAGGAGCACATCGTGAGCGGCGCCAAGCTCGGGTTCGCCAACGCCAGGCTCGCGCCGGTGATCGTCGGCTCGGCGGCCAAAGCGATCGGCATCGACCGTCTCCTCGACTTCATCGTCGAAGAGTTCCCATCCCCGCTCGACCGGCCACCGATGACGGTGCTCGGCAAGGACGGGCAGGAGAGCGAGCGGACCTGCGACCCGGCCGCGCCCCTGGCGGCCTTCGTCTTCAAGACGTTGTCCGACCCCTTCGTGGGACACATCACGATGTTCCGGGTCTTCAGCGGCACGATCAGGCCCGACTCCACGGTGCACAACGCGACGCAGTCGATCGACGAACGCGTGGGTCAGCTCTTCACGCTCGTCGGCAAGGAGCACGAGTCGGTATCGCACGTCGCGGCGGGCGACATCGGAGCGGTCGCCAAGCTCCAGCAGGCCCACACCGGCGACACGCTCTCGACCAAGGACGCGCCCGTGCAGGTGCCTGCCATCGGTCTGCCCGAGCCGCTGCTCGCCTACGCGATCGCCCCGAAGACCAAGGGTGACGAGAACAAGCTCGCCACGGGGCTCTCACGCCTGCGTGAGGAGGACCCGACCTTGCGCGTCTCACGCAACGAGGAGACCCACGAGACCGTGATGCACGGCATGGGCGAGGCCCACCTCGAGGTGATGGTCGAGCGACTCAAGCGCAAGTTCGGCGTCGAGGTCACGACCGCTCCCGCCAAGATCGCGTACCGGGAGACGATCCGGACCGGCGCGGCGGGGCTCGGCCGGCACGTGAAGCAGACGGGCGGTCACGGCCAGTACGCCGTCTGCAACATCGAGATCGAGCCGCTCGCGCACGGCGAGGGCTTCGTCTACGAGGACAAGATCTTCGGCGGGGCGATCCCCCACCAGTTCATCCCCTCGATCGAGAAGGGCATCGTGAAGACGATGTCCGAGGGGGTCATCAGCGGCAATCCCATGGTGGACCTCAAGGTCACGCTGGTCGACGGCAAGTTCCACCCGGTCGACTCCTCCGACATGGCGTTCCAGATCGCCGGATCGATGGCGCTGAAGGATGCGGTGGATCGGGCGGGCGTCGCCCTGCTGGAACCGATCGTCGACCTCGAGGTCATCGTGCCCGAGGCCTACACGGGCGACATCATGGGCGACCTCAACTCGAAGCGGGGCAAGATCGCCGGCATGGAACAGCTGGGCGGGGGCAAGCAGCGCATCAACGCCCAGGTGCCGCAGGCCGAGGTCGCCCGCTACGTGATCGACCTGCGGTCCATGACCGGCGGCCGTGGCGCCTACACGGCCACGTTCTCCCACTACGAGGAGATGCCGCAGCACCTCGCCCAGAAGGTGATCGAGGCATCCCAGGCAGCGCGCGAGGAAGCCCAGCGCAGGTAGCGCATCGCCCCGATCGGGCCGTTCAGCGCGGAGCCATCTCCTCGAGGAACGGCAGCACGGCATCGTCGAACGCCCCCGGGTGGCGCAGGTTCACGACGTGGTCGGCCTCGATCGTGACGAGCCGCCCGTCGAGCACCTCGCGTGCGATGAACTGCGAGGCCCGGCGCATGTCGGCTGGGTCGTGGCGTGCCTCGATCACCAGGGTCGGCACGTCGATCTCAGCCAGTCGCATGGCGGCCGGCGGATCGAGCTGCTCCGCGCCCGACTCGTCCATCGTGAGCTCGTGGATGTTGTCACGCGCGATCTGCTTGATGCGGGCGCCCGCCTCATCGTCGACGCCGAGCGGAGCCCAGATGCCGAGGGAGAGGTCCTGCGCCCGCTCGAGGTCGCCGGCTTCCATCGCGGCCTCGATCGGCTCGCTCCGCTCGTCCCACCACGCCGCCTCGTCCTCGGTTTCCACGAACCCTCCGAGCCCCGGCGCGACCGGCACGAGCGCCCAGACCCGCTCGGGCATGGTCAGGGTGGCGTCGATGGCGAGCGCGCCGCCCATCGAGCACCCGACGAGCGCGGTGCGCTCGATGCCGAGGCGGTCGAGCACGGCTTCGAGGTCGCGCACGTGCGAGTACGCCGAGCCGTCCGGTCTCGACGACGCCCCGTAGCCGCGCATGTCGTAGCGCAGGACCCGGTACCGCTCGGCCAGCGGCTCGAACTGCGGATCCCACGTCCGCATGTCCCACAGACCCGGATGCAGCAGGGTCACCGCCGCTCCGGCCCCCGCGACCTCGTAGTGCAAGCCGGCCACCGTCGGCGAGATCGAGGAACCCTTCGTCACGCATCGGCATCGGCGAACCTCGGCGCGAGACGGCGGGCGGTGTCGGCGAGCAGCTCCGGCAGGACGCGGACCTGGCCGACGACCGGCATGAAGTTCGTGTCGCCGCCCCACCTCGGCACGACGTGCCAGTGCAGGTGGCCGGGGATGCCCGCCCCCGCGATCGAGCCGAGGTTGAGGCCCACGTTGAACCCGTGCGGCTCCGACTCCTCGCGGAGCGCGCGGATCGAACGGCGCAGCAATGCATGCAGCTCGCCACTCTCCATATCGGTCAGCTCCTCGATGTCGCCGGCGTGACGGAGCGGCACCACGAGCAGGTGACCCGGGTTGTACGGGAACTTGTTCAGCACCACGTACGCCAGCTCTCCGCGAACGAGCACCCGTTCGGGCTCACGATCGGGAACCGCGCAGAACACGCATCCCCCGTCTCCTTCGAACTCGTCGCGGGCCGTCTCGATGTACTGCATGCGCCATGGACTCCACAGATGGTCCACGATGGCCTCAGCTCCGCCGGGCGAAGTCGGTCTGCGCGAGCGAGCGGCTCGACGCCTCGTCGGCGAGCGCGTCGACGAGCCGGCCGAAGGGCACGCCGGGCGTCTCCGTGCCCGACCGGTCGCGCACCGTGTAGGCGTCGGACCCCGCCTCGTCGTCGCCGACGACGAGCGTGTAGGGGGCTTTCGCGAGCTGCGCCGCGCGGATCTTCTTGCCCACGCTCTCCTTGGCGTCGTCGACGACCGCGCGCAGTCCCGCAGACGAGGCCTTGGCGGCGAGCTCCTCGCAATGCGCCACGTGGCGGTCGGCGACCGGCACGAGCCGCAGCTGCTCGGGTGCGAGCCACAGCGGGAACGCCCCCGCGTAGTGCTCGGTGAGCACCGCGAAGAAGCGCTCCACCGACCCGAAGAGCGCCCGATGCACCATGACCGGCCGGTGCCGCTCGTTGTCGTCGCCCGAATACTCCATATCGAATCGCTGAGGCATCTGGAAGTCCACCTGGATCGTCGACATCTGCCATGTGCGGCCGATCGCATCGCGCGCCTGCACGCTGATCTTGGGGCCGTAGAACGCGCCCCCGCCCTCATCCATCACGAGTGGGACATCCATCGCCTCTGCCGCGAGGCGCAGCGCCTCGGTCGCCTCGTCCCACTCCTCGACCGACCCGATCGCCTTGTCCTCGGGTCGCGTCGACAGTTCCATGTAGAACTCGTCGAGCCCGTAGTCGCGCAGCAGGTCGAGCACGAACGTGAGCACCGACCGCAGCTCGTCGCCGAGCTGCTCGTGGGTCGTGAAGATGTGCGCGTCGTCCATCGTGAGCCCGCGGACCCGCGTGAGCCCGTGCACCACGCCCGAGAGCTCGTACCGATAGACCGTTCCGAACTCGAAGAGCCGCAGCGGCAACTCGCGGTAGCTGCGTGTTCGGCTCTTGAAGATCAGGATGTGCATAGGGCAGTTCATGGGCTTCAGGTAGTACCGGGTACCCCCGTCGAGCTCCATCGGGGGGAACATGCCGTCGGCGAACCACGACAGGTGCCCGCTGATCTCGAACAGCTCGGCCTTCGTGATGTGCGGCGTGTAGACGAACTCGTAGCCGGCTTCCTCGTGGCGTCGACGCGAGTAGTCCTCCATGAGGCGGCGCACGAGCCCGCCCTTCGGGTGGAACACCGCGAGGCCCGACCCGATCTCCTCGGGGAACGAGAACAGGTCGAGTTCGTGGCCGAGCCTGCGGTGATCGCGTCGCTCGGCCTCTTCGAGACGGTGCAGGTACGCATCGAGGTCGTCACGGCTGGCCCATGCGGTGCCGTAGATGCGCGTGAGCTGAGGGTTCTGCTCGTCGCCCCGCCAGTACGCGCCGGCCACGTTCGTGAGCTTGAAGGCTCCCAGCATGCCCGTGTGCGGCACGTGCGGCCCCATGCACAGGTCCGTCCAGCCGTCGTTGGAGTAGAGCGACACGACGTCGCCGGCCGATGCCTGCGATGCAGCGTCCTCGTCGGAGTCGCTGCCGATGCCCTCGATGATCTCGAGCTTGAACGGCTGGTCGTGCAGGCGATCCATCGCCGCATCGCGCGGGACCTCCTCGCGCACGAATCGCTGGTTCCGCTTCACGATCTGGCGCATGCGCCGCTCGATCGCAGCGAGATCCGAGGCGTGCACGGTCTCGGGGATGTCGAAGTCGTAGTAGAAGCCGTCGTCCACGGCCGGCCCGATCGCGTACGACGCTCCCGGGTAGAGATCGCAGACCGCCTGCGCGAGCACGTGCGCGGTCGAGTGACGCAGCACGTGCAGCCCGATCATCGGACGCCGGATCGATCGGCTCGACGACCGCGTCGCCCTCGGGCACGAACGCGAGGTCTCGGAGCTCGCCGTCGACGCGCGCCGCGATCGTGCCTTTGGGCAGCACGCTGCCGATCGGCTCACCCTCGGGCAACTCGACGCGCGCGCCTCCGGCGATGGTCAGGGTCGGCATGCGGGCATGATAGCCACCCGCTTCGGCGCTACTCGTACGCGATCGCCTGCAGCACGTTGAGCTTCGCGGCACGGCGCGCGGGCCAGATCGCAGCCACGACGCCGATGAGGGCCGCGACGACCACGTAGGCCACGAGCTGACCGACCGGGATCGTGAACTCGCTCACCCCTTCGGACTTCAAGGCCTGCTGCAGCGCCCATCCGAACGCGATGCCGATCGCCAGCCCGAGCACGGCACCGAACACGGCGATGAGGATCGCCTCCCAGCGCACCATGCGGGAGACCTGCCGGCGACTCATGCCCACCGCGCGCAACAACCCGAGCTCCCTCGTGCGCTCGTAGATGGAGAGCCCCAGCGTGTTGATGATGCCGACGCCGGCGATGCCGATCGACATGAGCAGCAGGGCGGTGATGAGTCCGAGCAGCTGGTCGATGAACCCCGCCTGCTGCTCGCGGAACGCCGCCTGATCCTGCACCTGCACGTTGGGCAGATCCTCGACCGCGGTCCGCACCGCTGCCTCCACCTCGCCGAGCGCGATGCCCTGCGACCCCTTGACGAGCACGAACGCATCGAGTTGCTCCACGTAGCGCTCTTCGTAGGTGGCCAGCGAGACCACGTAGTCCCCGGCCAGGCGGTTCTCGTCGTAGATGCCCACGATCGTGAGGGGTGCGTCCCCGGTCGAGGCGAAGGAAGCCGCCAGCTCGTCTCCGAGCGCCAGCCCGTTCTCGGCCGCCACGTCGCGATGCACGAGCACCGAGTCGCGTTCGGCGAGCGCCGCGACGGAGCCCTCGGAGACCTCCAGGGTCGCAACGCGCTCCACGGTCGCCGGGTCGACGGCGGTGAGGAACGAGGTCGCGCCCTCGACCTTGAACCCGTTCTGGCGGAACGCCGACACGGCCTCGACCTCGGGCAGCGCAGCGACCCGCTCAGCCGCCTCCGGGCTGAACGCGGTGAAGGAGCTCGTCGACAGGGTGAAGTCGGCCTTCAAGGTGTCGGTGAGAGCGGCCGTGAACGACGACTTGAGTGACGAGGCGAGGATCGCCACCATCGCCACGAGCCCGAGCCCGATCATCAGCGCCGCGGCGGTCGACGCCGTCCTGCGGGGACTCCGCATCGCGTTCTCACGTCCGAGCCGCCCCTGGATCGACAACCGTCGCAGGGGGGCGCCGAGCACGCCGACGATCGGGCGGGCCACGAGCGGCGACAGCATCGCGACGCCGACGAAGGTGACGGCGGCGCCCGCACCGACCGAGTAGACGGCGTTCGACTCTGCGCCGAAGAGGCCGTACAACAGCAGGCCGACCCCGACGGCGGCGACGCCGAGCGCGACGACGAGCCTGCGACCGGCGAGCTCTCGCGCCCTGCCCCCGTCGGCCACCTCTCGAAGCGCCTGCACCGGAGCCACCGATCCCGCGTGTCGAGCCGGCAGGATCGAAGCAGCCACCGTCACCACGACGCCGACCAGCACCGACGCCACGATCGTGCGCGGAAGGAGCTGCAGCGAGGTGCTCGGAAGGTCGATGTTGAACGCGCCGAGCAGCCCTTGGAGCCCGACCGCGATGCCGATGCCGGCGAGGATGCCGAGGCCCGAGGCGACGAGCCCGACCACCAGCGCCTCGAGGACCACCGAGGTGATCACCTGGCGCCTCGATGCCCCGAGCGCCCGCAGCAGGGCGAGCTCGCGGGTGCGCTGGGCGACGATGATCGAGAACGTGTTGAAGATGATGAAGGACCCGACGAACAGCGCCACGGCGGCGAACACCAACAGCGCCGTGCGGAAGAACCCGAGATCCTCCTGCAGGTTCCGGGTCGCCTCGTCGGCGACCGATGTCGACGTGACCGCTTCCACGCCGTCGGGCAGCACGGCCGCAACCGATGCTCTCAGCTCGCTGGCGGCGACCGCTTCGTCGCCGACCACGCTGAGCGCATCGAAGACGCCGTCCTTGCCCAGCACGCGTTGCGCGGTCTCGGTCTCGAACACCGCCAAGGTGGCGCCTCCGAGGTTGTCGGCGTCCCCGAATCCCGCGACACCCACGATCGTGAACCGGCCCGGTCCGCCTTCGAACAGGATCTGGATCTCGTCACCCACGGCGAGACTCGCCAGCCGTGCGGTCGCCGCGTCGACCACCACCTCGTCGGGACCCGTCGGAGGAGCTCCGTCTCGGATCTCGAGGATCTGATCAGCCAGCTCGTTCCAGTTGGTCCCGATCGTGGGTGGCCCCACACCTCCGATCACCTCGTCGGTGGCCGGATCGACCATCTGCGCGACGCCTTGCACATCACCCGCCACCACGGCCACGCCCTCGACCGACTCGACCGTCGTGAGCAGGCTCTCGTCGAGCGGTGTGCGCTCCTCCCCGCCGCCGCCTCCGGGACCTGCCTGCTCGGGGTCGAACGCGGTGGCCGACCGCACCACGACGTCGGACGCGGCCGACGTCTGAGCGAACAGCTCCTCGAACGCCGAGTTCATCGTGTCGGTGAGCACGTAGGTGCCGGCGACGAATCCGACCCCGAGCACGACCGACAGCGCCGTCAGCGCGAGGCGAAGCTTCTTCGCGAGCAGGCTCTTGAACGTCGCGCGCCACATGGAGACCTATGCCTCCAGCGACTTCAGTCGATCGAGCACCCCGGCAGCCGTGGGGTCGGCCATCTCGTCGACCACGAGCCCATCGGCGAGGAACACGACCCGGTCGGCGTAGCTCGCCGCGCCGGCATCGTGGGTCACCATCAGGATCGTTTGCCCATGCGTCGTGACCGCGTCGCGCAGGAAGCTCAGCAGCTCCGCACCCGAGCGCGAGTCGAGATTGCCCGTGGGCTCGTCGGCGAAGACGATCTCGGGCCTGCTCACCAGCGCGCGGGCGCCGGCGACCCGCTGCTGCTGACCGCCCGAGAGCTCGCTCGGACGGTGGCCGAGCCGATCGCGCAGACCGATCGTGTCGACCACCTGGTCGTACCACGATCGGTCCACGTCGCGACCGGCGATATCGAGCGGCAGGGTGATGTTCTCAGCCGCCGTCAGCGTCGGCACGAGGTTGAACGTCTGGAAGACGAACCCGACCTTGTCACGGCGCAGCGCCGTCAGCTGCTTCTCGCCCAGCGAGGTGAGGTCGACGTCGCCGATCCAGACCGATCCGGAAGTCGGCACGTCGAGGCCGGCCAGACAGTGCAGGAGCGTCGACTTGCCCGAGCCCGACGGTCCCATGATCGCGGTGAAGGCTCCGCGGGCGAACCCGATCGTCACGCCGCGCAGCGCCTCGACGGCAGCGTCGCCTGAGCCGTAGACCTTGCGCAGGCCGTCCGCGCGTGCGGCCATCGTCTCGAAGCCGTGTTCCATCGCGGTCGCCATCGTCGAGTTCCCCCCTCAGTTGCGGTTCGGTGCACGGCGTTGACGGCCGACTGGCGTTCCCGGATCGATGCCTCGGCCGCGGAACCACCGGTGGGCGCGGCAGGTTTTGAACCTGCGACCTCTCGCGTGTGAGGCGAGCGCTCTCCCGCTGAGCTACGCGCCCGGCGAACGGTCACGATATCAAAGCCCGTGCTCGCGCCGGTCGAGCAGTCGCGTCGAGCGATCGGAACGGGGGGCGACCGGACCGGCGCCGAGGAAAAGGGACGGCGGCACGTGCCCGCGTCGTGCCGCCGTCGGTCCGGACCGTGGTCCGGACGCCATCTCGATCCTCGGAGTCTTGCACGATGGCACAACGACCGCAAGGCGGGATCCAGCCCGCTACCGCTCGTTCTGCATGCGTCGCTGGTCCATGAGCGAGCGGAGCTCCTCGCCGAGCTCAGGCATCTCAGCAGCGAGCGATTGCAGCCCCTCGACAGGAAGCGCGAGCGCCAGCAGCTCGGTCGTGGCGATCACGGATGCCATGCGACGTTGCTGTCCGAGCACGGCGATCTCGCCGACCACGTCACCCGCGCCCAGCGTCGCGATCGGCTCCCCGTCGCGCACCACGTCGGCGGACCCGTGCTCGATCACGAACAACTCGTAGGGCATCGAGCCCTGCTCGAACAGGAGCGTCCCGGGCTGCGCGCGGACCTCGTCGACCCACCTCGCCACCTGGGCGAGATCGTGGGCGTCGAGGTCGCCGAACAGCGGCAGGGTTCGCAGACGCTCAGGCTCGATCACGCTCGTCCCCTCCCTTCCCGGCTTCGGTCGCCCTCAGGCGACGCGCACCCAGCTCGCGACCGAGGGCACGCCCTCGTCGTCGACGAGGAACATCATGTACCAACCGGGCGGCGCGTGGGTGGGCGAGGGTGGCGCCCCGACCTCGAGGGCCGTCGCACCGGCGGACGACGGTAGCGACACCGACCGTTGGTCGAAGTTGACCCCGTGGGTGACCGTGCTGGGCCGCACGAGCACCACCTCCGCGATGTCGGCGGGCCGGTCGGTCTCGACCGAGAACGTTCCCGAGTAGCCGATCGCTCCCGGCGCCGAGCGGATCACGGGCCGGGATCCCGCGAACAGGTAGGGCGGCGAGTAGATCTCGATCGTCGTCTGCATCGTGCCGTTGGTCTGGCCCGCGGAGAGCACGCGGCCGTCAGGAAGCAGCAGCGCGGTGGAATGGTAGGCCCTCGGGGCCTGCTGCGCCGCCATCTCGGTCCACGTGCCGGAGGCCGGGTCATAGAGCTCCGCGGCGAGCACGGGGTCGTCGTAGTTGGCGGTGCCGCGGTTGCCGCCGACCGCCAAGACCGTCCCGTCGGGAAGCAGCACCGCGTTCAGGTTCCGTCGAGGCTCGACCATCGAGCCCGAGTACACCCACGCCGGACGTCCGGCGCGGAGATCGGCGATCTCGGTGGTCGGTGAGGTCACCGTGCTCACCGCGCCCCCGATCGCCAGCACCCGCCGCCCGTCGGCCAGCATGACGGCACTTCCTCGGGGCCGGGAGCCCGCGAGCATGGTGGGCCCGTCGGACCACGTGTCGGTGCTCGGATCGAAGTAGAGCGTCTTCGCCTCGGGCCCGACCCGGGCGATCCGTCCGTCGCTCATCACGAACATGCGCGGGTAGAGCTGCATCGCGAGCGTCGCCGAGCTGGGGAGGGTGGAGAACCGTTCGGTCTGCTCGTCGTATCGCTCCACGGTCTCGGCGAGCGCACCGGTGCTCACCCGGCCGCTGAATACGAGCGCGTCACCATCGGGAAGCGTGACGTCCGACGGATACCACCGCCTCGACGCCATCGGCGGCCCGATCCGCCACGACTCGGAGACCGGGTCGAAGAACGCGGTCTGTTCGGTGCCGTTCGGGATCGACCCTCCCCAGATGGTGCCGCCGGTCACGAGCACGTCACCGTTCGGCCGCATGGAATGACCCGAGCAGAAGAGGTTGTGCTGCTGACCGACCGGGACGCTGACGTCGTGGACCACGCCGGTGACGGGATCCCAGAGCCGAGCCATGGTGCCAACCGTGCCGCCGGTCTCGTAGAACAACAGGACCTTGCCCGTGAACAGCATGGCCGCGTGCACCCCGACGACGCCGACATGGATCGGTGCGCTCCATCGGCCCACCTGGGCACCAGGATCGACCGAGCCCGTGGTCTGGGTCGCCGCCACACTTGGCTCCGAGACGTTCCCCGACGCGTCGTTCGCCTCGACGATCCACCAGTACGTCGTCGACGCCTCCAGGTCCGCGTCGAGGTACGAGGTGGTGACCGACGACCCGGCCACCGTATAGCTCGAGCCATCGGTGGAGCGACGGATCGTGTAGCCCGTCACCCCCGTGTCATCGGTCGAGGCGTCCCACGTGAGACGCACGTTGAGCTCGTCCTCGAGGTCCGCGACGAGGTTCATCGGACGCGATGGGTCCGTGGTATCGGACGATCCCGGGTCCGTCGCGACGGAGACGTCGTCGAACGACACATCGAAGCTGCGCCCGGTCGACGTGTCGCCGAGCTTGATCTGTGTGATCGCCGACGCGCCGAGGCCGTTCGAGCGGCTGAGTGCGGCGACCGGCGCGGCGTCGAGCGAGACGTCGAACCGGCCTCCGGTTCCCACCTGGAGATGCACGTCGACCCGGTGCCAGACGCCGTGCGCCACCGTCACGCTGCTCACGTACGTGACCTTGGTGACGTTGTTCCGGGCGATGAGCAGGCCGTTCTTGTTGATGCCGATCAGCAGGATCCCGCCGCCGCTCGCCTTCCGCAGCGACGTGAGCCACACGGCCGAGGAGCGCGTGCTCACCCTGAACCACACCGTCGACCACAGTTCCGAGCGGGCCGCGAACGTGCGTCCGACGTGTGACGCCGTCCCACTGGAACGGGCGCGGCCCGCCCACGACCCGCTCCGGACCGAGGTCGACTGCGCCGTGAAGTTCGCCGATGTGCTCCACGCGGACAGGTTCCCGGTCTCGAACCCGTCGGAGAACACGGGTGCCGCCGTCGACGGGGTCGCCTGGATCGTTGCGACGATCAGGCAAGCCAGGGCGAGCGACGAGGCAAGGCCCGCCGGACGTCGGCGCACCTTCGAGATCATGGGTCCGAGCCATCCATCCGCGTGAGGCAACACCCTCGAACGGGATGTGTCAAGACTCAACCTCGGACGGGTTTTCCACAGCGCATCTTCCGGCTTTCAGATAGGGCATCTGAGCGGTCCCTGCGGTAGGGTTCGGGTGACGACATGGGCGATCGAGAGCTGACCGACTTCGTGAACGTGCTGCTCACGGCAGCGGGGGCGGGGCTTGCCCTCGCCTGTGGGTATCTGGTCATGAAGCCCGCGACCCGGACCATGAAGCGGTGGCTCGGCGCGAGCCTGGTGGCCGTGCCCGGTCTGCTGCTCGGGCTGTTGCTCGCCCATCCACAGCTCGGCGTCCGCTCCGCCTATGGTGGACTCACCCAGGCGCTGCTCGGTTCCACGAGCACGCTCGACGAGGGGTTCGTCGTCGATCCTCCGGCCGCCGGTGACAGGCCGACGGACGAGATCGGTGGCTCCGCCGGAAACCAGACCGGGTCCACGCTTGCGCCGGACGGAGGAGCCACGGCCACGTTCTCCGGCTCGCCCGACGCATCGGAGCCACCCGCGGAACCCGCGCCGGGAAACCCAGGTTCGACGCCGCCGCCCACAGAGCCCACTGACCCGCCGCCGACGGAGCCTCCGCCCACGGATCCACCGACCTCGCCCACGGACCCGCCGCCTACGGACCCGCCGACCTCGCCCACGGACCCGCCGCCTACGGACCCGCCGACCTCGCCCACGGACCCGCCGCCGACGGAGCCTCCCCCACCGACGGAGCCTCCCCCTCCGTCGCCGAGCGACACCGAGTCTCCACCGCCTCCACCGCCGCCGCCTGAACCCAGCCCGTCCTAGGCAGGCTGCTCCGGAACAGCGGCGTTGAGGGGCGGCGAGACCCTCGCGTCAGACGGAGGCGGCAGCTTCCTTCTGCTTAAGGAACAGTGAGGCTCTGTCCAGCGAAGAGTCCTGCTGTCCGCCGGCGAGCCGAAGCCGCGCCGGGCGCTGCGACGTGACGCGGGCACCGGTCGCGACCCCGCGAGGTGCTCCGGCCACCCGACCGCCGCGCAAGCGGGCGTAGCTCCGTCCGTCGCGACCATCTGGGTCACCCACGGCGTCACCCCTGAGCACCCGGTCGAACGCGGCGTGAGCGTCCTGCCCGAGGCTGAGCGGACGCACGTTGTCCAAGGCGAACCGGATCAGCAAGAAGTCATCCATCAGCTACCCCTCCCTCTGTGGCGCTTCACGTTCACTATCGGCAGACTCGCGGCGAATCTGGATGCATCGCATCGACGTTCCTGCCCCGACGTCGACCGGCGCCGACCCCTGCAGGCCACCGCGTGCGGCCGGAGTTGACCACCAGACCTCCAGCATCAGAGCCTCGCTCAGGGCGCGTGCCTCTGACCGGACCAACGGACGGACGATCGAGAGATAGGTGCCGCCGCCGATCAGCAAGGCGACGGAACAACAGGCCAGGAAGAGGAACATGAGACTGACCCCCTGATCACGGGCGCGATCCGGCGCGCCGAACGGATGTGGTCAGCCTCCAGGATCACTGGTCAGCCACGAGAGCCTCCGGTGTTCCCAGTCAGCTCCTTGTCGGCATCCTACAGGTCCCCCTGCGCACCACACACGAGCCGACGCCCTGGAGACGTTGCGAAACCGTGACGTCGCCCGCCGGAGCTTCTCGCGTGGCATGCGAGCCCTGAGGAACGCGTCCTGCATCAGCTCCTCCGCCTCGGCGCGGTTCCCGGTAACGAGCCACAGCCGACGGAACAGCGTCCGAGCCTCGGCCAGGTAGAGGGCCTCGAAGGTGCGGGACGCCTCGAGCTCGTCGAGGGCCGCGTCGGTGGCGATGATCGGTTCGGTCATCTCGTTGTATGAACCCTCGAGACACCCCGAGCGTGCAAGTTGGGGGGTTGTGTGCGGGACGAATTCAGGTCCTGCCTCGCGTTGGCCGTGTTGACCGAAACGTGGCCGTGACGGTTCCAGCACTCCCTTTGAGGGATGGGACACCCCGTCTGACCTGCAGGTTCTCTCGTGGGCGCTAGAGGATTTGAACCTCTGACCTCTTCCGTGTCAAGGAAGCGCTCTCCCCCTGAGCTAAGCGCCCTGGTCCCCCCGATGGTACCCGGGAAGATCGAGGCGGGGACCGGAATCGAACCGGTGTACGAGGCTTTGCAGGCCTCTGCCTAACCACTCGGCCACCCCGCCGCGGTCACGGTGCCGCGGCAGTCTACGCGACCCGCATTCATGGCCCGGCGAAGGTGCGACGCACGCAACGGCCGCCCTCGGGCGGCCGTTGAACCGGAGCGGACGACGGGATTCGAACCCGCGACCCCCACCTTGGCAAGGTGGTGCTCTACCAACTGAGCCACGTCCGCGTGGTGGCGACCATGCTAACCGCGGCCCAAGCGTCCTTCAACCGAACGCCGCGTGCCAGCGAACGTCACCCCGGAGATGCCCCGCATGCCCTCGTCGAGCACCACGAACTGGAAGTCACTCTCCTCGATCGACGAAACCGTCGGCGCTGCGTACCGGCGAACGGATTGCCCAGCCCGTACCGTGCCGCGGGCTCGAACCCGAATCGCCCGTAGTACGCAGGATCGCCGAGCAGGATGACGGCGGGCTCGTTGCGACGTCTCGCCTCGTCGAGCGCAGCGCGAACGAGGGAGGAGCCGATCCCCCGGCGTCGGCGATCCGGTCTCACGCCGATCGGGCCGAGCGCCAGAACGCGGTCTCCCCGACCCATGCCCGGCTCATCTGGACATGTCCGACGATCTCGCTTTCGTCGTCGGCCACGAGCGCGAAGGAGCCGGGCTCGTCCCGCACGGTCTCGGCGATCCGGGCCTCGAGGGGTTGCCCGAAGGCCGCGCGCTCGACCTCGAGCGAGGCTTCCCGATCCGATGGCTGTTCGAGCCGGACGATCATGCACGGTCGGTCGAGCCGAACCCGTCCTCTCCGCGCTCGGTGGCGGGAAGCTCGCTCACCCACGTCGGCTCGACCGCAGGAAGGGCAACCACCACGAGCTGGGCGATGCGATCCCCGCGCACGACCTTCACGGCCTCGGCGCGGTCGAGATTGACCGCCGCCACGATCAGCTCTCCGCGGTAGCCGGCGTCGATGAGGCCGGGCGAGTTCGCGAGCGTCAGGCCGCGTTTCGACGCGAGGCCCGAGCGCGGCAGCACCAGCCCCGCGTGCCCCTCGGGGATCGCGACCGCGATACCGGTGGGGATCATCGCGCGCTCGCCGGGGAGCACCTCGACATCAGCGTTCGCGCAGAGGTCGAGACCTGCATCGCCGGCATGCTGGGCGATCGGCAGCGCTGCCTCGGGATCGAGGCGCTTGAACGGGAGCGGCATCATGCCTTCGGCTCCACCAGCTCGATACGGTTGCCGAACGGATCGCGCACGTGACAGCGGTGGTAGCCCTCGAGAGGCACGTCATCGGTCACGCGATACCCAGCAGACTCGATCCGCTCACGCAGCGTCTCCAGATCGCGAACCAGGAACGCCGGATGCGCCTTCGCCGCCGGCGTGAACGGTTCCTCGATCCCCAGATGCACCTCGAGTCCTTCCTCACGGAACCACACGCCGCCGCGCGGCGCGAGCTCGGGAGGTTTGGGCACCTGGGTCAGTCCGAGGATCGCCCCGTAGAACCGTACGGCGGCTTCCTCCTCGCCGGGGGGCATGGCGAGCTGCACGTGATGCAGGCCTTGCAGACGGGCTTCCTGGTCGCTCATGCGGGTGACAGGCTACCGGGCGCTCCGCCCCGTCGCGACGATGCCGCCGAACCCGAGGCGGGCGCTCATGGAGCCTGTGCAAGAATGGGCCCGCATGCGCGGAGCGGGCGGCCCTGACACGACGGCCGCGCCCGGGAACCCTCGGAGCCGGGCGCTCGCCGTAGCCGGGGTGGTACTGGCGCTCGGCATGCTCGTCGCGTCGGCGGTGGTGGGCTGGGTGTTCCTCGAGCGCTATCACGACCCGGACGCGACGGCGCCGGCCGGAAGCGACACCGCACACCACCATGGCGCATCGAGGTGGTCACGCACGCGGGGCTCGCCGCACTGCCTTCGGTGGATGCACGTGCGCAGGCGCTGAACACGAACGCGGATCGGCCCGGGCTTCCGATCGCGGGTGCGGTCGCGAGCGCGACCGGCATCGCCGAGCCGCGAGAGCTCGTGTACCTGTTGCCCGCGCTCCTGGCGGTGGTCATCGGACTCGCCGCGGCCGGTTTCGCGCGCGCGGCGATGCGCTCGCGCCGGGTGGGCGCTGCCGGCGTACCTCGTCGGGGTGGGAGCATCGGTGCAGATCGCCCTCACCGCCAACGGCTACTTCGACCAGCTGCTCGTGATGCCGTTGCTGCTCGGCGCCGGCGCCTGCGTGGTCGCCGCCGCGGCCGACCGCCGCGTCTACCCGTGCGCGATGCTGCTGCTCGGGGCCGCCTTCGTCGTGCACTGGCAGTTCGCGACCGCCTTCACGCTGCTGCTCGCATGGTCACGATCGGCTCGGTGGCGCGCTCGCTGAGCGAGCTCCGGGCCGGCGAACGCTGGCGGAGCCTGCCGGCGGTGTCGAGCGCGGTCACGACCGGCGGCGGCCTCCTCGTGGCGGTCGGTGCGCTCGCGGGTCTCGGGCCGCTGCGGACCCCGCTCGGACTGACGCACGAGGGCATCACGGGCAACATCGAACGCCAGGTGCCGCGCTACCGCTTCCCCATCCCAGCGGTCACGGCGGTGGCCGGGATCGCAGCGCTCGGTACCCGTGCGCGCGGCCGGTCCTCGCTCTGGCTGCTCGTTCCGTGGGCCTCGGTACCCGCGCTCGGGGCGGTCGCGTTCGCGGCCGGCCTCGACGTGCCGGTGCAGCGAGCCCTGACCTTCGCGCTCGCGGTGCCGATCCTGTCGGTCGCGCTGCTGGAGACGGTCGTTCACGCCGGCGCTCGGGCCGCGCGCGGAACGGCGACGTGGCGAGCACGAGTCGTGCCTGGGCTCCTCGTCGCCGGCATGGTGGGCGCGATCGCATGGTCGGTCGTCGTCGGCCACGACACCTGGCGTTCACGAGCGAGCCCGGTATCGAACGAGCAGTTCGCGCAGCTGCAAGGCGCCGCCCGCTACCTCGACGCCGCAGGAGGCCCGGCCGTCGTGGTCGTCGACGTGCCCGAATCGGGCGGCGGAGCCCCTGGACGCGACTTCGGGTCCGTGCCGGCGATCCGGCGCCTGCGGGCCGAGCTCGATCCGGCCCTGATCCTGGACGTCAGGGTCTACCTGGGCGACCCGGAGCGGCTGCTCGTGGGCGAGCCGACCCTGCGCTCGGACGTGCCCGGGTTCGACGAGACATCACGAGAGCTGTGGGCCCACGTGCAGCCGCTGCTCGAGCGGGAGCCGGCCATCATCGTGCTCCGACCGTTCTACCGGGCCTGGAGCACGCTCGCCCGTGACCACCCCACATGGAAGGTCACCGACTGGTTCGCCGTCGTGAGGGGCCCTGCGCCCGCGAGCGGTGCGCTCGAGGCCGTGGCCCCTCTTCCCCCGATGTGGGCTCGCTCGCGACGAAGGCAGCGCTGATCCTGCTCGTGGCCTGGGTCACGGGGCTCGGCTGGGCGTGGGCCGCAGGGTCCGCCCGACCAGCTCGCCCGCAGCTGCCTGGCGCCGGCGGCCGGCCTCGCTGCGATCGTGCTGACGGGACTGGTCGCCGAACGGCTCGGAGCCCAGGCAGGCCGCATGGGGTGCCGCCGTCGTCGCGGTCGCCGGCGTCGCGGGATGGGCCGCGGCCGGGTTCGCATGGATCGCACGCCGGAGGCGGCCCGGCGATCCCACCCGAACCGGCGGCGTCACGGCCCCCTCGGGGTGAGCCGCACGCCGCGTGAGCCTAGGAGCAGCCGCTGGTGCTGCCGCAGCTCGAGCAGACGTAGCAGGAACCGGCCGGCTGCATCTTCGAGCCGCAGCTGTAGCACAGCGGAGCGTCGTTGGCCTTCGCCGACGAGCCCGTCACGACGTCGAGGGGCTGCGCCGGGCGGGCTGACGACAGCTGGTTCCGGCTCGCCGCCCTTGGCGGTGAGCTCGACCCCGACCGACTCGGTGCGCTCGGCGATGGATCTGATGCCGAGTCCTTCCCTCGTCTCGGCAGGCAGGTAGTCGAGGGCCAGCCGGCGGAACACGTAGTCGATCATCGACGTGGCGAACCTGATGTCGGGGTCGTTCGTCATGCCGCTCGGCTCGAACTTCGTGTTGATGAACTTCGAGACGTAGGTCTCGAGCGGCACCCCGTACTGCAGTCCGATCGAGACGGCGATGGCGAACGCATCCATCACGCCGGCCAGCGTGGAGCCCTGCTTCGAGGTCTTCAGGAAGATCTCGCCGAGCCCGTCATCGGGATACGAGCCGGCCGTGACGTAGCCCTCGGCGTCGCCAACCTGGAACGACGTGGTGGTCGAGGGCCTCGACATGGGAAGCCGCTTGCGCACAGGGTGGGCGAGATCACCGGACGAGGTGGCCTGGGCCGCCTGCTTCCTGTCGGCCGACAACGGCTGCGCAACCTTGCAGTTGTCGCGGTAGATGGCGACGGCCTTGAGGCCCAGCTTCCAGCTCTCGACGAACAGCTGCTCGACCTCTTCGATCGTGGCTTCCTCGGGCATGTTCACCGTCTTCGAGATCGCGCCCGAGATGAAGGGCTGCGCCGCGGCCATCATGCGCACGTGGCCCATGTAATGGATGGGCTGTGCGCCCATCGCCGTGTCGAACACCGCGTGGTGCCCGGACTCAGGTGCGGCGCGTCGAGCACGGAGTTGTGCTCGGCGATGTAGCCGACGATGTCGGCGACCTGCTCGGCGTCGTAGCCGAGCGTGTCGAGCGCCCGCGGCACGGTCTGGTTCACGAACTGCATCGTGCCGCCGCCGACGAGCTTCTTCGTCTTGACGAGCGCGAGCTCGGGCTCGATGCCGGTGGTGTCACAGTCCATCATGAGCCCGATCGTGCCGGTGGGCGCGAGCACCGACGCCTGCGCGTTGCGATAACCATGGCGCTCGCCCAGCGAGATCGCTTCGTCCCAGGACTGGCGGGCTGCGGAGAGCATCGCCTCGGGCACCAGCTCGCCGTCGATCTCGTCGGCGGCGGCGCGGTGCTTGCGCATCACACGGAGCATGGCGTCGGCGTTGGGCGCGTAGCCGTCGAACGGCCCCATCACCTCGGCGATGCGTGCGCTGGTGCGGTAGGCCTGCCCGGTCATGATGGCCGTGATCGCGCCCGCCCAGGCCCGGCCGCCGTCGGAGTCGTACGGCAGACCCCTGGCCATGAGCACCGCACCGAGGTTGGCGTAGCCGAGGCCGAGCTGCCGGAAGGCGCGCGCGTTCTCGGCGATCTTCTCGGTCGGATAGTCCGACTCCCCGACCACGATCTCCTGCGCCGTGAACACGACCTCGACCGCATGGCGGAAGCTCGCCACGTCGAACGAGCCGTCGTCGCCGAGGAACTTCATGAGGTTCATCGAGGCGAGGTTGCAGGCCGAGTTGTCGAGGTGCATGTACTCCGAGCACGGGTTCGACCCGTTGATGCGGCCCGTCGCCGGGCACGTGTGCCACTCGTTGATCGTCGTGTCGTACTGCATGCCGGGGTCGGCGCATTCCCATGCCGCGGTCGCGATCTCACGCATGAGGTCACGGGCGCGCACGGTGTCGACGGTCTCGCCGGTCGTCACGGCCTTCAGCTTCCAGTCCTGGTCCTGCTCGAAGGCCCGCATGAACTCGTCGGTGACCCGCACGGAGTTGTTGGCGTTCTGGTACTGGATCGACGCGCTGTCCTTGCCGTCGAGGTCCATGTCGAAGCCGGCGTCGCGAAGCGCCCGCGCCTTGTGCTCTTCCTTGGCCTTGCACCAGATGAAGTCGCCGATGTCGGGGTGATCGACGTTCAGGATCACCATCTTGGCCGCACGCCGCGTCTTGCCGCCGGACTTGATCGTGCCGGCGCTCGCATCGGCGCCGCGCATGAAGCTCACCGGCCCGCTCGCGGTGCCGCCACCGGCGAGCGACTCCTTCGACGACCGGATCCTGGAGAGGTTGATGCCGGACCCCGACCCTCCCTTGAAGATCGTGCCCTCCTCGACGTACCAGTTGAGGATCGAGCTCATGTGGTCGTCGACGGCCAGGATGAAGCAGGCGGAGCACTGCTGCGGCGTGTCGGGCACGCCGACGTTGAACCACACCGGCGAGTTGAAGGCGGCCTTCTGCGTGACGATCAGGTGCGTGAGCTCTTCCGCGAAGACCTGGGCGTCGTGGTCACCCGCGAAGTAGCCGTTCTTCTGTCCCCACCGCGTGATCGTGTCGACGACCCGTCCGGTGAGCTGGCGCACGCTCGATTCGCGCTGCGGGGTGCCGAGGGTGCCGCGGAAGTACTTCTGGGCGACGATGTTGGTGGCGTTCTGCGACCACGAGGCCGGGAACTCGACGTCACGCTGCTCGAAGGCGTTGCCGCCTTCCTTGTAGTTCGGGATGACCGCGTCGCGCGTCTGCCATTCGACCTCGTCGAACGGGTGCGTACCCTCGGTCGTGAAGTACCGCGTGAACGTCAATCCGTCTTCGATGATCTCGACGTCACCCTGCTTCGTCGCCACCGGCAACCCCTCCTCGTCTCGCCGATCGATCGCCCGCCATGTGGATGGTGTGTGGAAGACCTGGGGAGAACCACACCCGTGTGATTCCGGGCTGGCCGATGATGCACGACGGCGGATCGGTAGTCAACATGATGTGGCAAGAAATCTGCCAAGACACAAGATGTAGTATATCAGCTCGGGCGCCGTCGTCGCTTCGCAGGCGCCTTCTTCTGCAGCGAGACCATCTCCCGCTCGAAGTCCGCGACGCCCTCGAACTCCTTGTAGACCGAGGCGAATCGCAGGTACGCCACCTCATCGGTGCGCCGCAGAGCGGCCAGCACTTCGTGCCCGACGAGGTGCGTTGCGATCTCGGGGCCTCGTCGCCGGAGCCTGGACTGGATGCGGTCGACCATGATCTCGACCTCCGTGGAGGTGACCGGCCGATCGGCCAGGGCCTTGCGGATGCTGCCGGCGAGCTTCTGCCGGTCGAACGGCTCCCTGGATCCATCACGCTTGACGACCACGACGCCGACGTCTTCGATGCGTTCGAACGTCGTGTACCGGCGGCTGCACGCGCCGCACTCACGCCGCCGACGGATGGCCGCACCGGCGTCGGCGGGCCGGGAGTCGACGACCCGGTCCGCGTCGGCGTCGCACCATGGGCATCTCATGTCGGATGTGGACCACAACATGTAGTGGATGAAGTGGCCGCGCGACCGTAGACGTCTGCGTCGCCTCCGTCAATGCCCAGCTGCACCGACCATCGCGCGGTGAGGTCATGCGGCGTTCACCCGGAGGCCGGCACGACGAGCCTTCGACCCGCGACCAGCGGGCCGGACAACCCCGCGTTGAGCCGTTCGATCTCGTCGACGGTCACCCGTGGGTCCGTCTCGGGCTCCAGCATCGTCGCGATCGCCCACAGCGTGTCACCGTCTCGGACCACGTAGGCTCGTGCGGCCCGAGGATCTTCGGTCGGAGTGGGTGTCAGCGCGCTCGCCACGCGACCGCCCAGCCCCGCGGCGAGGGTGAGCGCTGCGATGACGAGCGCCACGCGCCGGCGAACATATGTTCGATGCATGGCGGCATGGTGGACGAACGCCCGTTCGGAGTCAAGCCTCGTTCCGAACGTATGTTTGCATCGCCCCATCTCGACTGCTAGCCTCGCGTCCATCGACGAGGAGGCTAGCGACCGTGTCTGACACGACCCAGATCACCCCCCGCCAGCGTCGCATCCTGGAGTTCATCGCAGAGACCGTGCGGGAACGGGGCTACCCTCCGACGGTCCGCGAGATCGGTGAAGCCGTGGGCCTCACGTCGTCATCGAGCGTCCACGCCCAGCTGGCCACCCTGGAACGCAAGGGCATGCTGCACAAGGACCCGACGAAGCCTCGCGCCATGGCCCTGTCCGAGCCTCGGGCGGCGTCGGTGACCGTTCCCGTGGTCGGGCGCATCGCGGCGGGCGCGCCGGTGCTCGCGGCCGAGCATGTGGACGACCACATCGCGGTCCCCGAAGACTACGCCGATGACCGCGACCACTTCGCCCTCACCGTGACGGGAGACTCGATGATCGGGGCGGGCATCTTCGACGGTGACGTCGTCGTGGTGCGATCGCAGGATCACGCACGAGATGGCGACATCGTCGCCGCCTTGCTGCCCGGCCCCGCCGAGGACGAGGCGACCGTGAAGCGCCTCGGCCACGACGGGGACCGGACCATGCTCATCCCCGAGAACCCCGCACTCGATCCGTACGAGATGCCCGACGGGCGGATCCTCGGCAAGGTCGTTGCCGTGCTGCGGAAGCTCTAGGTCCTACTCGCAGCCGTCGACCGTGTCGCCCGGGTCGGTGGTGCAGGAGTCGGTGCCCGCCTGACCTCGCACGAGGTCGTTGCCGAGCCCGTCGACCGAGTTGATCGTGTCGTCTCCGACGCGCCCGCGCAGCTGATCGGCGTCCCGTCCTCCGACGACCGTATCGTTGCCCTGGCCGGCCGAGACCCGGTCCTTGCCGTGGTCGCCGTAGATGGTGTCGTCACCCTTCGAGCCACGCATGGTGTCGCCCTGCTGCCCACCTCGCATGGTGTCGTCGTCGAGGCCGCCCGCCATCAGGTCCTTGCCGCCGCCGCCCCTCACGATGTCGAGGCCCTTGTTGCCCGCCATGGAGTCGCGACGGGCGCCGCCCTTGAGGCGGTCGTTGCCGTCGTTGCCGAGCAGGTCGTCCCGGCCGCCGCCACCCTTGACGAGGTCGTCGCCGTTGCCGCCTTCCAACTGGTCGTTGCCGATGCCACCGCGCAGGATGTCGTTGCCATCGGCCCCGCGCAGCACGTCGTCGCCACCGCGGCCGCAGATCACGTCGCGACCCGCCGTGCCGTTGAGCACGTCGGGCCCGGGGGTGCCCACGATCGTGCATCCCCCCGTGGGGGTGCCCGCGACCGCGTTCGGAACCGCCGCGGGTCCGGCCAGCGTGGCGATCCCGGCCAGGAAGCCGACACCCACGCGCAACACCTGTCTCATAGAGATCCTCCTTGCTCCGACTCACGGCCCTCGATAGGCGCCGTCCGGCTGAAACCGTACAGGGCGATCGCCGGTATCGGCCAGCCCCGACGCAAGGTTCGAAGCGGCTCGTTGGGAACCACCTCCGTCGAGGCTAGGCTGAGCGCTGCCCACGGCCAAGGAGAGCTCGCCAGATGACGAACGGTGGCGCCACGTCGCTCGAGACGCAGATCCGCTCCCAACCAGCCGAGATCGAACGCATGCTCGCGTCGTCGTCGGTCCGCGCGCAGGTGCACCTGGCGTCGGAGGGACTGCATCGGGCGCGCCGCCTCTGGGTCATCGGCACCGGTACGAGCCTGCACGCCGCCGAACTGGGAGCCGCGATGCTCATGGAGGCCGGCCGCGCCGCCACCGTGGTCCCGGCCATGTCGTTCGTCACCCAGGCGCCGGTCATCGGACCCAAGGATGGCGTGATCGTGATCACCCACACGGGAGAGACTCGTACGCGCTCGCCGCCCGCGCTTTGGCCTTCACCGGAGGCCTCGACACGGTCACGATCACCAAGCGCGGCACCGACTTCCCTCGGGCGGTCGAGACCGTTGCCGCCGAGACCAGCGAGACCTACACGGTGAGCTACACGACGGCCCTCATCGCGTTGGCGCTGATCGCACGGGAGCTGGGGGCCGCCTCGCTCGACGACGCCGCGCTCGGTGCCGTGCCGGGCGCCGTGCAGGCGGCGATCGACGACCCGGGCCTCGACGACGTACCCGTGCCCGAGCGGGTGCTGGTGATCGCCGGGGCGGGGCCGAGCTCGATCACGGCGCGTGAGGGCGCGCTCAAGATCCGAGAGGCCGCGAGGGTGCTCGCCGAGGGGTACGACATCGACCATCTCCTGCACGGCTCGGCCGTGCCGCTCGACCGCCGCGACCATCTGGTGACCCTCACACCTCCCGACGAGGCGCTCGTGTCGGGGGTCGGAAGCGCCGCCGCGGCCGAAGGCATCGGCCTCACGGCGCTGCGAGAGCCCTCGTCGCTCTCACCGCTGCTGGCCCAGATCCCGCTCACGGTGCGTCTGCAGATGCTGGCCCTCCGCATGGCCCGGCGCGGCAAGCACGATCCCGATCGTGTGATCGTCGGGGCGTGGGCGGACGAATCCCTGTGGCGAACGGGCGCTCCCGAGTAAGCCCGCCCGCGCTCGTCGCGCACGCGCGCATCTGGAGCATCAGGTGGCCGAGCGCTCCGAACGCACGAACGGCCGCACGGCCGCGAGTTCCCGCAACCCGACCCTGGCGCACACGACGGCCCCGTGCTCGCCGTGCGTGGTCGAGATGACCTCGGCCTGGCGGTAGAGCATGGCCGTGACGTCTTCCCGCCCGTAGGGGACGAGCAGCTCGACCTCCACGGGCGGCCGCGGAAGGGTCACCTCGAGCGTGTCGAGCAGGCCGTCGATGCCCTCCCCCGACCGTGCCGAGACCGGCACCGACCCCGGATAGCGACGGGCGACGCGAGCCCGTTCGGACCCGCTCAGCAGATCGATCTTGTTCAGCACGAGCACCTCGGGGATCGAGCCCGCCCCGATCTCGCCGAGCACCCTTCGAACCGCATCCACCTGCTCGCCCAGTTCGTCCGACGAGGCGTCGGCCACGTGCACCACGAGCTCGGCCAGGGTCACCTCCTCGAGGGTCGAGCGGAACGCCTCGATCAGGTCGTGCGGAAGCTTGCTGACGAACCCCACCGTGTCGCTGATGGTGCAGCGTCTTCCTGCCGGCAGCTTGAGCCGACGCACCGTGGGGTCGAGCGTCGCGAAGAGCTGGTCGGCCACGATCACGTCGGCGCCGGTGAGCCGGTTCATGAGCGTGGACTTGCCCGAGTTCGTGTATCCGGCGATCGCCGCCTGGGGCACGCCACTTCCCTGGCGTCTCGAGCGCTTGGTCTCGCGCGTGCGAGCGAGGGCCTTGAGCTCACGGCGGAGCTTCGCGATGCGTCGCCCGATGTGCTGGCGGTCGAGCTCGAGCTTCGTCTCGCCGCCCCCGAACCGGGTGCCGACGCCGCCTCCGGCCCGGCTCATCGCCTCGCCCCAACCCCGCAGCCGAGGAAGCAGGTAGTTCAGCTGCGCGAGCTCGACCTGCGCCTTGCCCTCCCGGCTACGCGCGTGCAGCGCGAAGATGTCCAGGATCAACGCCGTGCGGTCGATGACCTTGACGCCGAGCCGCTCCTCGAGAGACCGCAGTTGGCCGGGCGTGAGCTCGTGATCCAGGATCACGGAGTCCGCGCCGCTGCGATGCACCTCGGCGTGCACCTCGTCGAGCTTGCCACGGCCGATGTAGGTGGCCGGGTCGGGCTCTCGCCGGCTCTGCAGCACCCGTCCGACCGCCTCGGCGCCCGCGGAGTCCGCCAGGGCTGCCAGCTCATCGAGATCGCGCTCGTCGATGCCCGGTCCGACCCCGACGAGCACGGCCTTCTCCCGGACCGCGGGGCGCCAGGTCGCCGAGAGCGGCGATTCGAGCACCTGGGCCTGGCGCGCGCCCGATCCCGATCGGCCGGCGCGATCCTGCGTGGGTTCGGTCATCGATCGCTCACTGCATCGACGAGCCGAAGTCGCGGAGCATCTCGTTGAGCGCCACCTTGTCATCGGTGGCCTCGGTGCGGTGGCCGATGATCAGGCCGCACGGCAATCCGAACGTTCCTGCCGGGAAGTCTCGATCCCGCGTGCCGGGCACGACGACCGCACCGTCGGGCACGACACCCCGGTGCTCGACGGTCTCGGTGCCCGTGACGTCGATCACGGGGGTGTTCCCCGTGAGCCGCACCCCCGCGCCCAGCACCGCGCGGGCCCCGACCCGAACGCCCTCGACCACCACGCAGCGTGACCCGATGAACGCGCCGTCGCCGATGATGACCGGCGCCGCCTGCACCGGCTCGAGCACCCCTCCGATGCCGGCGCCGCCGGCAAGGTGCACACCCGCGCCGATCTGCGCGCAGGAGCCGACCGTGGCCCACGTGTCGACCATCGTGTCGGGGCCGACCCAGGCTCCGATGTTCACGTAGCTCGGCATCAGCACCACGCCCGGCGAGAGGTATGCCCCGTAGCGTGCCGTGGCCGGGGGCACGACCCGCACCCGCAGCTCCTGGTAGCCGCGCTTGAGTGGAAGCTTGTCGTGGTACTCGAACGGGCCGGCTTCGGTGACCTCGAGACGACGCACCCGGAAGTACAGGAGGACGGCACGCTTCGCCCACTCGTGCACGCGCCATCGCTCGCCATCGGGCTCTGCCACGCGCACGGTCCCGCGGTCGAGCATCGCGATGGCTTCCTCGATCGCTTCCTCGTCGAGCGGAGCGTCCGGATCGGCTTCGGCGGCCGACCAGCTCGCGTCGACGCGGGCGGCCACGGCTTCGACGTCGGTCACGCTCGCACCTCGTCGAGCACCGCATCGAGCTCGCTCACCGCGCGCCGGCAATCGTCGAGCGACGGAACCATGGCGGCTCGAACGTACCCTTCCCCCTCGGGTCCGAAGAACGAGCCGGGCGCGACGATCACCCCCGCTCGCTCGAGCAGATCGAGCGCCCAGTCGAGCGACGGACGGCCGTCGGGCACCGCCACCCACAGGTAGAAGGTGGCGACGCTTCCTGCGACGTGGATGCGGTGCCGCTCGAAGAGCTCGAGGAAGAGCGCGCGCTTGCGCCCGTATCGGCGCCGATTCTCCTCGACGTGCGCTTCGTCGTTCCACGCACTGACCGACGCCCGCTGTACGAACTCCTGCGGGGTGACGCCGACGCTCGGGCGCAACGACGTGAGCGCGGAGATCAGCGACGCGTCACCGGCCGCGAATCCGCTCCGATAGCCGGTCATCGACGACCGCTTGCTGAGCGTGTTGATCGCGACGACGTTGGTGAGGTCGCCGACCTGCAGGGCCGACGCAGGAGCCTCCGGCCCGAACCAGAGTTCGCTGTACGCCTCGTCGGAGGCGAGCAGCACGTCGTGGCGCCGGCAGACCTCGGCGGCGTGCTCGTAGAACGACAGCGGCGCCACCGCGCCGGTCGGGTTGTTGGGGTAGTTCAACCACAGGATGGCGGCACGATCCCACGTCGCAGCCTCCACGGCGTCGAGATCGGGCAGGAAGCCGTTCCCCTCGAGCAACGGGAGTCGCCTCACCTGCGCCCCCGCGAACCGCGCCCCGCGCTCGGGGATCGTGTAGCCGGGTGCGGTGACGAGCACGAGGTCCTTGCCGCCGGCCGGGTCGAGGATGGACTGCGCGAGCGAGAACACGATCTCCTTCGACCCCAGCAGCGGCAGCACCTGCGTATCGGGGTCGAGCTCGACGCCGAAGCGGCGAGCGATCCACCCGGTCACCGCGTGCCGAAGCTCGGCGAGGCCGGCCGCGCGCGGATACGACGAGATGGGTTCGATCGCGTCGCGCAGCGCCTGACGGATGAACCCGGGTGTGACCTCGCGCGGATCGCCGACCCCCAGGTCGACGATCTTCCTGCCAGCCGCGAGCGCACGCGCCTTCCTCCGATCGAGCTCCTCGAACGGGTACGGCTGCACCTGCCGCATGCCTGGTGACACGTGCGTCACGCCGGCGATCGCTCCTTCCGCCGGTCATCGCTCGGAGCCGGCTTCAGCCCCAGGAACGCCCGAAGGACCTCGTGGCAGCGCACGAGCGCGGCCACCTCGATGCGTTCGTCGTCACGATGAGCGTACTGCGGGTCGCCCGGACCGAAGTTCACGGCGTCGACACCGGCGACCGCGAACTCCGCGACCGGGGTCCAGGCCTGCTTCGGACCCATCGTGAGATCGCCGGCCTCACGGAGCCTCGTCACCAGCGGACCGTGCACGTCGACCCGACCGGGCGGAGCGTTGCCGTCGATCCGCACGCTCACGTCGGCGACCGACAGGAGCTCGTGGAGCCGGGCCTCCGCCTCGGCTCGGGTGTGTCCGGGCGCGTACCGGAAGTTCACGCGCGCCCGCACGCGATCGGGCACGACGTTGGCGGCGACACCACCGTCGATCGTCGTGACGCTCATCACCTCGCGGAAGGTCCATCCGCCGATCGTCACGTCGCGTACGGGGAGCTCGGCGATCGGAGCCAGCGCCTCGATGGCCCGGTGGATCGCGTTGTCACCGAGCCATGGACGCGCGCTGTGCGCGGCACGTCCGGCGACGGTCACCGTGGCGTTCAGGTTGCCCAGGCACCCGACCTCGATGGCGTTGGCCGTGGGCTCCATCACGATCGCGAGGTCGGCCGCGCTCGCCATGGGGCACCGTCCGAACAGGGGGCCGAGCGAGCTCTCCTCGTAGGGGAGCTCCTCACGACCGAAGAACAGCAGACCCACGTCGAGATCGCTCGGCTCCCGCTGCAGATCGTGCGCGAGCTCGAGCATCACCGCGAGGCCGCCCTTCATGTCGCATGCACCGCGCCCGACGATCCGACCCTGCTCCAACCGTGCGGAGGGGGTCCCGGCGATCGGAACGGTGTCGACGTGCCCGGCGAGCAGCACGAACGGCGCCGACGTGCGGCGGCGCACCGGCACGGCGAGCAGCACCGAGTCGCTGTCGTCGACCACCTCCATGGTCGGGGGCAGCGAGCGCCGGATGGTGTCGAGCACCGCCGTCTCGTCGCCGCTCACCGACGACACGTCGACCAATGCCAGCGTGCGCTTGGCCAGCCGATCGGCCGTTGCGGTGCCGCCCGTCGACGAGCTCACGACGTCGCCAGCGCCTCGAGGTCGACCACGCCTTCGAAGACGCGACGAGCCTCGCCCGTGAGCAGCACCTCGCCGTCGTCCCGACGTTCGACCCGCAGGTCCCCTCCGGGGAACCGCACGACCGTCGACGACGGCACCAATCCGGCCTCGTTCGCCGCGACGGCGACCGCGCAGGCTCCGCTTCCGCACGCGAGGGTCTCGCCGCTCCCCCGCTCCCACACGCGAGCATGCACCACCCCGTCGTGCACGAATGCGAACTCCACGTTCGTGCCCTCGGGGAAGAGCTCGTGACGCTCGAGCGCCGGGCCGACGTGGCCGACGTGCACGGTGACGGGGTCGCCGTCGATGAACACGACCAGATGGGGATTGCCCATCGACACGGCCGACGCGGTGAGCGTGAGGCCTCCGCCGATGTCGAACGGCTGGGCGAGGAACGTGTCCCAGGCCGGTCCCCGCATCGGGATCGCCGCGCGCGTGAAGTTCGGGCTTCCCATGGCGACCGTGACCTGCCCCACCGTGCCGTCGTCCGCCCGATGCAGTGACAGGTGCTTCGTGCCGACGGCGGTCTGCACGTCGATCTCGGTCCCCGCGACCAGTCCGCGATCGTGCAGCAGCATCCCGACGCAGCGGATGCCGTTGCCACACATCTCGGCGGCGGACCCGTCGGCGTTGGCGTAGTCCATGACGAAGTCCGCGCCGTCGCGATCGCCGCGCACCACCCTGATCAGGCCGTCGGCGCCGACGCCGGTCCTGCGATGGCACACGGCTGCGATCTGCGAGGGGGTGAGCGGCCTTCGGTCGTCGAGGTCCAGCACCATGACGAGGTCGTTGCCGGCCCCCTGATACTTCGCGAACGCCAGCGGGTCGGTCACCGTGCCGCCAGCAGGAACGCCTCGATGTCGTCGCGCACGGCGGGGGCTCCGTCAGCGCCAGCCTCGAACCATCGAACCCTGGGGTCGCGACGGAACCACGCCATCTGCCGCCTGGCCAAGTGCTTCGTGCGTCTCACGGTTGCCTCCCAGGCCTCCTCGAGGGAGAGCCTACCGTCGAGGTGACGCGCGAGCTCCGCGTAGCCGATCGCGTGCGTCGAGGTGAGCCAGTCGCCGGATCCGGCGTCGACGAGCCCACGGACCTCCTCGAGCCACCCGGCGGCGAACATCGCCGAGACGCGGTCGGCGATACGCCGGGCCCGCACCGCCGCGGGCATGTGGACGCCGGCGACCCGGACACGCCCTGGGTCGTAGCGGCGCCACGCGTCGGCGAACCGACTGAACGGTGTGCCGGTGACCGCGGCCACCTCGAGCGCTCGCACGATGCGGCGCTCGTTGGCCGGTTCGATGCGGCTCGCCGCCACGGGATCCACGGACTCGAGGCGCCGGTACAGGGTGGCCACCCCCGCCGTGTCGGCTTCCGTCTGCAGCTCCTCGCGCACGGCTGCGTTCTCCGCCCGGGAAACGCAGATCGTCCACGACCGCGCGGAAGTAGAGGCCGGAGCCACCCACGAGCATCGGGATGGCCCCACGTTCGCGGATCGCGGCGACCGTCGGCATCGCGAGCGAGCGGAACCGCGCCACGGAGAACCGCTCGCTCGGTGCGGCGAGGTCGAGGAGATGGTGCGGCACCCGGGCTCGCTGATCCGGGGTGGGCTTCGCCGTGCCGACATCCATGCCTCGGTAGACGACCATCGAGTCGACCGAGCAGATCTCGGCTCCGAGCGCGATCGCGAGCTCGATGCCCGCCTCGGTCTTGCCCGACGCGGTCGGTCCCACCAGCGCCACCATGGGTGCCGCGCCCTGCATCGGCGGGGTGCTCAGAGCGAGGCCGCGGCAGGAGCCGGCACGAGCTCACCGACGAGGTGGTGCGGGGCGGCTTCCACGACTCGCGCCTCCGCGAAGGTGCCCGGCTCGAGCCGTTCGGCGAGGTGCACGATGCGATTGGTGCGCGTGCGCGACTGCGTCGACCGGCCCTTGCGGTCACCGCCCTCGACCAGCACCTCCACGGTGTGACCCAGCAACGACGCGGCCTTCTCGGCCGAGATGCGTTCCTGCAGGGCGACGAGCCGGTCGAATCGGCCCTGCACGACGGCCTTGGGCACCTGCTCGTCGAAGCTCGCCGCGCTCGTGCCCGGCCTGGGCGAGTACTGGAACGTGTAGGCGCCGTCGAACCGGGCCGCCTCGACGACCTCGAGCGTCTGCTCGAAGTCGCCCTCGGTCTCGCCGGGGAACCCGACGATGATGTCGGTGGAGACCGCGACATCGGGGATCGCCGTTCGGATGCGGTCGAGCCAGCCGAGGTACCGCTCCCGCCGGTAGGAGCGGCGCATGCGCCTGAGCACCTCATCGGACCCCGACTGCAGCGGGAAGTGGATGTGCTCGCAGACCGCCGGCGTCTCGACCATCGCCTCGATCACGTCGGGCGTGAAGTCGTGGGGGTGGGGACTCGTGAACCGAACGCGCCTGATGCCGTCGACCTGCCCCACCCGGCGCAGCAGCTCGGCGAACATCGGGCGAGCGCTCGAACCCTGCACCGTGAGATCGCGCCCGTAGGTGTTCACGTTCTGTCCGAGCAGCGTGACCTCCACGACCCCCCGATCGGCCAGGCCTCGCACCTCGTCGAGCACCTCGTCGACCGGCCGCGACCGCTGCGGGCCGCGCACGAGCGGCACGATGCAGAAGGTGCAGGCGTTGTCGCACCCCGGGGCGATCGAGACCCACGCCCGGAACGCATCGGCACGCTCGGCGGGCAACGGTCCGGGGAAGGTCTCGGTGTACTCCCGCACGTCGAGCTGCGGGCCGTCGGTCTCGGAACGCCGGAGCAGATCGAGCAGGTTCGCCAACGCGTGGGTGCCGACCACCACGTCGACCCACGGTGCGCGCCGCTGGATCTCTCCTTGGTCCTTCTGCGCGAGGCACCCAGCGACGACGATCTTCAGGTGGGGGTTCGCCGCCTTGACGGGCTTGAGATGGCCGAGGTTGCCGTACAGCTTGTTGTCGGCGTTCTCGCGGATCGCGCACGTGTTCAGGACGACGACACGAGCCTCGCGCACCTCCTCGACCGCGGTCATGCCGTCGGCCGCGAGCAGCCCGGCGATGCGCTCGGAGTCATGGTCGTTCATCTGACATCCGAACGTTCGGATCAGGTAGGTGCGTTCCACGCCAACGAGCCTAGCGGAACGCACGCCCGGGCCCGGACCCCCAGACCCGAACGGGGCTCAAGCATCGCGCTCCTGGGCCGATGCACGTGCAGGAACCACCTTCCGCGAGCGGGCTGTTGGGCCGAGAGGAGGCGACGCTCCACGATGGTCTGGAAGAAGGACAAGATGAAGGGGTCGGAGCACGGCAGCAACGAGCCGGACGAGGGGCGCGCAGACGACGGCACGAACGACGGCGTCGCCGAGACCGGGACCACTCCTCCGACCCTCGGCGACCTCGAGGGCGCCATCGACGTTCCGGCCGTCGACGTTCCGGACGACGTTGCAGCGGGCGTTCCGGCTGTGTCCGACGCCGAGGCTTCAGCCGCGGGGAGCTCGCGGCGACTGGAAGAGCGCATCCGAACCCTCAGCATCCAGCTCGGCACCGCTCGGGTTCGCGAGGACGAGCTGACCGGACAGGTGGTCGAGCTCGAAGGCATCGTTGGAGATCTCCGCTCCCGGGTAGTCGAGCTGGAGGTCGAGGCCGGCCAGGTGGGCCCCCTCACGGATCAGATCGCCTCCCTCACGGAGACGCTCGACAAGGAGCAACGCCGGTCCACCGAGCTGGCGGATGCCCGCACCGAGCTCGAGACCGAGGCCAACCGTCTCTCGTCGCAGGTCGCGCAGCTGACCGAGCTGATCGACGAGGCCAGGGCTGACTCGAGCGCCGAGACGGCCCGGGCGACCGACGCGGAGGAGCGCCTCGCGCGCCTGCTCGAGTCGCACGAGTCGAGGGCACGAGAGCACGAGGAAGAGATCGCTCGACTCCGAACGGAGGTCGAGGCCGCGGAAGCCGCGCTCGAGACCGTTCGGAACGAGGCCACCGAGCGCGAGACGCACCTCGAGACGCAGATCCAACAGCAGAGCGACGCCCTCCAGGAGGCCGAGGCCGAGGCCGAGCGGCGGATCGGCGAGGTTCGGGAGTCGATGGTGCAGGAGCTCGAGGCCGCCGGCGCGGCCCTCACCGAACGTGAGGCACTCACCGCCGCAGCCCAGCAGGCAGCGGTGGAGGCCGACGAGCGCGCCGCCGAGGCGCAGCAACGAGCCGCCGAAGCCCAGCAGGCGGTGGCGGACGCCGAGCGCCGTGCGGCCGAGGCGCAGCAGGCCGTCGCGGATGCCGACGAGCGCGCGACCGATGGCGAACGCCGTGCGGCCGAGGCGCAGCAGGCAGCGGCCGACGCGCAGCAGGCAGCCCTCGAAGCCCAGCAGGTAGCGGCGGAGGCTGCTGCTCGCTCGGCTGAGAGCGAGGACCGAGCAGCCCGCGCCGAGCAGGAGGCCGCGTCGACGGGGAGCGAACTGCAAGCGGCACAGGCGTCCTTGAGCCACCTGGAGAGCGCGCACGAGGCCCTGCGCATGCGGACCGACGACCTCCGATCCGAGATCGAACGCCAGACCGACGGCGCGTCGGACATCGACGTGGTGAAAGGCGAGCTGACCCACGCCCAGGCAGAGCTCGACCGCATGAACGGGGAGCTCGCCGCCGCCAGGAGCGAGAACGAGTCCGTGCGGCGCGAGCTCGAGGACGTCAGGACGAGCGAGGCGTCAGCTGCTTCGGAGGAGATGTCGAACCTTCGCACCGAGCGCGATCAGGCGGTGACCGAGGTCGAGGCCCTCCGGGGGCGCCTCACCGAGATGGAGTCGCGCACCGCCGGCGAAGGGCAGGCGGTCGCCGCCGACCAACCTCAGGGCGACCCGACGGCTGCCGGTCCGTCGCAGGACGAAGCCGACACCGCCGGGCTCCGCGAGACGATCGCCGACCTCGAGGTGCGCCTCGACCAGGCCGAGATGCGCGCACGCCGGGCGTACGCAGCCTCGGAGGCAGCAGAGGCAGCCTTGACCTACGAGAAGGAGCGACGCATGAGCCTCGCGCCGACCGTCGAGGCCGAGGAGGAGTCCCACTCGCTGCGACAGAAAGTCGCCGAGCTGCTCGATCGCGTCGCCGTGGCCGAGGAAGCGACGCGCAAGGCACACGCCGACCTCGCCGCCGTGCGTGCCGGGGTCGAGCCGAAGGAGCCCGGCGAGGAGATCGCATCCGACACGGAGGCGGACGAAGAGCCCGCGAACGAGGACGCCGCGGGGCGCAGCCTGCGCGCGCGCCTGGCCGGAGCGGCCTCGAGTCGCAAGGGGACGAGCAGCGACACCGACCAGTGGCGCTGACCTACTTGGCGAACTCCACGGCGCGGGTCTCACGGACGACCGTGATGCGGATCTGCCCCGGGTACTGAAGCTCTTCCTCGACCTGCTTGGCGATGTCGCGCGCGATCACCTGCGCCTGCAGGTCGTCGACGTCGGCCGGCTCGACCATGACCCGGACCTCACGACCCGCCTGCATGGCGAAGGTCTTCACCACGCCGGGGTGCGCGGAGCAGATCTCCTCGAGCCGCTGCAGACGCTTCACGTAGGTCTCGAGCGATTCCCGCCGAGCACCGGGACGCCCCCCGCTGATGCCGTCGGCGATCTGGGCGAGCACCGCGTCGATCGTGTGCTGCTCGACCTCACCGTGATGGGATTCGATGCAGTGCACGACCTCCGGTGACTCCCCCATGCGGCGGGCGATCTCGGCGCCGATGATCGCGTGCGACCCCTCGACCTCATGGGTCACCGCCTTGCCCACATCGTGCAGGAAGGCCCCCCGCTTCACGATCGTGGGGTCGAGTCCGATCTCGGCAGCGAGGCCGCTCGCGATGTGGGCCGACTCCACCAGATGGCGAAGCACGTTCTGCCCGTACGACGTGCGGTACTGCAACCGGCCGAGCAGCTTGATCATCTCCGGATGGATGTCGGTGATGCCGACCTCGGCGACGGCGTCCTCGCCGGCCAAGCGAACACGCTCTTCGAGCTCGCGCTGGGACCGCTCATGGATCTCTTCGATGCGAGCCGGGTGGATGCGGCCGTCCTCGACCAGCTTCGCGAGCGTCAGGCGGGCCGCCTCACGCCGCACCGGGTCGAAGCACGAGAGCACGACGGCTTCGGGCGTGTCGTCGATGATGAGGTTGACTCCCGTCACAGCCTCGAAGGCGCGGATGTTGCGGCCCTCCCGGCCGATGATGCGCCCCTTCATGTCCTCGCTCGGAAGGGCGAACACGCTCACGGTCGACTCCGCGGTCTGCTCGGACGCCACGCGCTGGATCGCGATGGTCACGATCTTCCGGGCCCGCTCCTCCCCCTCTTCTCGCGCCCGCTGCTCGAGCTCGCGCACCTGGCTCATCGCGGCGCGCTTGGCATCGTCGATCACCTGGACCATCAGGTGCTCTCGAGCCTCCATCGACGTGAGCCCGGCGATCTTCTCGAGCTGAGCCCGGTGCAGCTCGGTGGCCTTCTCGAGCTGGGTCCGCACGTACGTCAGCTTCTCTTCACGCTCCTGCAGGTCGGCGGCGAGGTCATCGACGCGCGCGGCCTTGGTCCGAAGCTCCGCGCGCGCCTCGGTCATGCGACCTTCCTGCCGGCTGATCTCGTCGCGCCGGCCCCGGACGTCATCGTCGGCCTCACGCCGCAGGGTGGCGATCTCCTGTTTCGCGTCGGCGAGCGTGCGCGCCGCCGTCGTCGTCGCCTCGCGCTCGGCGTCGAGCAGCAGCTTCTCGGCCCGCGACTCGATGCTCTGGGCGTTCGTGGCCGCGACCGACCGCCGATACCAGAATCCGGCGGCGAAGCCGATCAGCAGCCCGGCGATACCCGTCAACACTGGGACCATGGCTCTCCTCCACAAACCTCGTCAGACGACGTTTGCGAGAAGGACGCTCCGGTCCGCGTTCGTACGGTCAGCCGCTGTGTGTGTGCACGTGCGAGATCGACTCGGGGCCAGCCGTTGCGGCCCTGCTCCGATCATGGGGTCGTGGGGTGGTCGGGTTCGGCAACACGGTGCTCGCTCACAGGGTGGGTTCGTTGAACGTGGTGTCGGAAGTGTTCCTCTCGTGCAGACGATGCTACGGCCGCACCGCCGCCGAGACAAGGTTCCGAACGGCCTAGAACACGTCGCCTCGCCCGTCGATCGCCAGGGCCCGGCGGGCCGCATGGCGCGCGATCTCGGGTGGATAGCCTCGGCGCACCAGCAGGGACGTGAGCCGCCCGAAGGCCTTGGCGGGCTCGACCCCGGCCAGCCTCGCGGATCGAGCGCGTGCGAGCTCGAGCGCTCTGTCCTGCTCGTCGTCGGGAGCGGCATCGGCTGCCTCCGCCGCCAAGCCGGGCTCGATGCCCTTGGCGAGCAGGGCGCTCGTCACCGCACGCCGGCCGGCGCGCCTGGCGGTGAACTGGTGCTCGGCCAGCTGCTTGGCGAAGGCCACGTCGTCGATGAGGCCCACCCGCTCGAGCCGCACGAGCACGTCGGAGACCTCGTCGGCCTCGAAGCCGGCCGCGAGCAGTCGCCGCTCGAGCTCCCGCCGGGCGCGCGGGCGCACGGCCAGGAGACCGAGGGCTCGCTCGTGGCAGCTCTTCGGATGCGACGGTGTGAGCGCGGGACGACCCTCGCCGCGTGACGCCGGACGATGGCATCGGCACGCTATCCGCCGGCACCCGCCTTGGCCTTCGTCTTGGTGCCCCCGGCGTCGACGGGCTCGTCTGCTGGGGACCGGCCCTCGAGGACCACGTCGGAGACGATCTCGATCGGGGTCTCATCACCCTCGTCGCCGAAGGCGCTGATGCCCACCGCCTCACGGATCTTCCGCTCGATCTCGTCACGCACGTCGATGTGCTCGGCCAGGAAGGCCCGGGCGTTCTCGCGACCCTGCCCGAGCTGCTCGCCCTCGTAGGTGAACCAGGCACCCGACTTCTTGATGATCTCGAGATCGACGCCGACGTCGATGAGCGAACCTTCCTTGGAGATGCCCTTGCCGTACATGATGTCGAACTCGCACTGGCGGAACGGCGGCGCGACCTTGTTCTTCACGACCTTGACCCGCGTGCGGGAGCCGACGACCTCGGTGCCGTCCTTGAGGTTCTCGATCTTGCGCACGTCGAGCCGGACCGAGGAGTAGAACTTGAGCGCCCGCCCGCCTGGGGTCGTCTCGGGTGAGCCGAACATCACGCCGATCTTCTCGCGGAGCTGGTTGATGAAGATGGCCGTGGTGTCGAACTTGGACAGGGTGCCCGAGAGCTTGCGCATCGCCTGGCTCATGAGCCGGGCCTGCAACCCCACGTGGGTGTCGCCCATCTCGCCCTCGATCTCGGCGCGAGGGACCAGCGCCGCGACCGAGTCGATGACCACGAGGTCGAGCGCGGCCGAACGCACGAGCATGTCGGCGATCTCGAGGGCCTGCTCACCGGAGTCGGGCTGGGAGACGAGGAGCTCGTCGATGTTCACGCCCAGCTCTCGCGCGTAGGTCGGGTCGAGCGCGTGCTCGGCGTCGATGAACGCGGCGATGCCTCCGTTGGCCTGCGCCTCGGCGATGATGTGCAGGCACACGGTGGTCTTGCCCGAGCCCTCGGGCCCGAAGACTTCCATGATGCGGCCGCGGGGCACCCCCCCGATGCCGAGCGCCAGGTCGAGCGCGAGCGACCCCGTGGGGATCACCGAGACGCCGACCCCCGCCGGGTGCTCGCCGAGCTTCATGACGGCGCCCTTGCCGAACTGCTTCTCGATCTGCTGGAGCGTGACGTCGAGCATCTTGTCGCGGTCCACCGTGGCCTCCTTCTTCTCCCTGGCCTCAAGGCCCTTGGGCCCACCGGCGGGGAGGCGCCGTGCGGACTCATCTGCTGTCGGAAGGCGCACACTACCGAGCCGGTCTGACATAACTTACACCCCTGTCATTCGGAAGGTCCCGGGCGCACCCTATCCGAACAGGTGTTCGGGTACAAGGACGCGACCCGAGATCGGATGTTCGGAGCGGCATCTATTCCAGGCTGGACTAGGCAGGAGCTCGCGAGCGGGAAGGCCTCGATGCGCTCGTAGATCGGAGCCGGACGACGGAGATGGCTGCGCATCAGCACGAGCGCATCCACCTCGAAACGAGCGCTCTCGAGCGGCGTCCTCCCGAAGTCGTAACTTGCCTGCCGTGGCAGCGGCTTGTTGTCGCTTCGCCCAACGGTCACGTGGGGCGCGAACGGACGAGCCTCCGACGGGAACTCGCTCCACGGAGCCTCCCGCATCGCGTCGGCGAGGGTCCTCAGCCGCTCCTGGTCGTCGTCGATCCCTGCCCAGAGCACATGAGCCCAGCGCAGCGACGGGAAGGCGCCGAGTCCACGGACGCAGGTGTCGAACGGCGTGGACGCCTCGGCCACCTGCGCGATGCGTTCCCGCACCCAGGGAACGGAGCTCGGACCCGTGGATCCGAGGAAGCGCATCGTCAGATGCCAGTTCTCGCGCGGTACCCACCGCACTCCCGGGAGCGCCGGTCGCCACGGCGCCAACACCGCATCGATCTCGTCGGCCACCTCGAGCGGGATCTCGACCGCCACGAAGAGCCGTTGCGGCTGTGTCTCAGCCTCGTCTGGTCGATCCCCGGCCACCTGCGATCGCCCCCCGGCTGCGGGTCAGATGATGCGGTCGCCCTCGGGCAGGGGCTCCT